>JAUNJF010000040.1 GCA_030533405.1 Eubacteriales bacterium | reverse complement strand
ATCTGTCCCATTTGCGGCATCTGTCCCATTTGCCCCATTTGCGGTGCTTGTGCATCCTGCGTAGGTGGCAACGGAATATCCTCCATCGTTTTTTCCTCTAATTTTGCTTTCGGTTCCTCCTCCTGATTCGATGAAAAAACAGTACACAAATCCTTGGCTAGTTCAATCGGATATAGTTGCATAATTGAACTATCAACCAATTCTCCTATTTCCATCTTAAAAAATACTCTTGCAAATTTTGTATCCTTCTGTATATCTAACTTGTTTTGATCAGCTTCATTAGAAAAATCAACCAATTCAGCAGAAGGAGGTGAAATATCCACCATTCGGTTTATCATAGATGATAACGAAGTCGCAGAGGAACCCATCATCTGATTCATCGCCTCGCATATAGCACTCATATGCAACTCAGATAGTTCATCAACTAAATTTGTTCCATCTCCACCCATCATTAAATCTGTTATAACTTTAACATCTTCTTCGCAAAGAATCAAGACATTATTACCCTCAATTCCTGCTTTATACGATATGTTAATAAAAACACTTGGTTTACGATATTCATTCACAATATCATCCCATGAGCAAACCGAAACCGTAGGCGTTGTAATTGTTACTTTCTGATTCACTAGCGAATATAAAGTTGTTGCTGCAGTACCCATGCAAATATTAGATATTTCACCAATAACATCACATTCATCAGGAGATAAATTAACATCGTCGGTCGAAGCCTGTGGACTATCAGCCACATCACCACTCATATTACCCAGCAATGCATTTATTTCTTCCTGTGATAACATTCCATCCATGTCTTACTCCTCTCTAATAATTTCTGTCACCTTCACTGCATAATTTGATTCACTAGAACCAGGTAACGCTTTAAACTTCACAATATTACCCACATACACATCAAGTTCATCTTCTACATGTGAATTTAATCGAATAATATCTCCAACCTGTAAATTAATAAAATCCATAACCGAAATATCACTTTTTCCTAACAATATTTTTATCGGAATGAGCGCTTTATTAATCATTGTCTCTATGACCTCATCATAATTTTCCTCATTCTTCGATTGCATAGTAGAAAACCAATACTTCGTATTCAATTTATCCATAACACTTTCTAGTGTAATGAACGGTAAACAAATATTCATCAATCCTTCGACATTTCCAATCGCAACATTGATTGTAACAATCGCAATCATTTCACTCGGCGATATAATCTGCGCAAATTGCGAATTCGTCTCTATTCTCTCCAGTCTAGGATGAATCTCCACAACATTTTGCCACGGTTCTCTTAACAAATCAACAAATATGGCAAATATTCTTTCTAACACACTTAATTCAATTTCTGAATAATCTCTTGCTCTTTCTAGAGGTTCTCCAACTCCTCCAAGCATTCGATCAATAATGGTAAAACCCAAGTTTGACGCCAACTCAACAATTATGTTTCCCTGCAACGGAGCAAAATTAACAATACCAAGCAAAACCGGATTTGACAGCGCATTCGAAAATTCCGAATACGTTACTGCCTCAGAATTCATAACATCAACCTGTACATTTTTTCTCAAATATGCAGGTAAATTACTCGAAAGCAATCGTCCAAAATGTTCAAAAATAATTTCCAACGTCCTTAAATGCTCTTTTGAGAACTTGGCAGGTCTTGCAAAGTCATAATCTTTAATTTTAACAGACTGGCTTTCGTTCATGTCATCGACATCTAATTCGCCAGAACTTAACTGTTTCAGCAAAGCGTCTATCTCATTTTGAGATAATACATCTGCCATTTCCTCACCTCCAATAGTATATCATATTTTATGTAATAAAACTATTGGGTTGTAAATTTACTAAACGAAACACTGTATATACAGGTTGTGCCATATCTTTTTTGTAAATTTTGTAAAATTTCATCTTTGATTTTTTCCTGTGTCGCCTGATTCGTTACCTCAGCATATGTATAACGCTGTACAACATTTCTTGCCTCGTCAAACACCGCACCAGAACCATCTGTCAAGACAGTTGAAAGACTAGCATATTCTTCCGCTGAACTATCCAAACCTAACGTCAGTCCCATCTGCACATAATGCTTATCTCCACTTCCATCATCAGACAAATTCACAACCTGAGCATCAATATTAATCACTGCCATATTTTCAAGTGCCACAGTTGGTTTCTCAAATTTACCTTCCAATTCTAATTCTAACACACTTGCAATGTTCGTTATCAAATTATTTGTTTTCTTTGCGGAAGGCATACAAACAAACACAATGATAATATTCAATATTAAATTAACAACACATATCGCAAATATAATTACGGACATTAAATTCTTTTTCATAACAATCTCCTATTCTTGAACACTATCATTATTAGAGTTCAATTGATTATATATTTTGATTGACACTCTTCGATTCTTCGCACGTCCTTCTTCCGTGCTATTCGATGCCACTGGTCGACTCTCTCCATATCCTGCAATTTTAATATTCTCATCTGTTAAATTTGCCTGCTCCATAACATACTCATATACCTTCGTTGCTCTCGCAGTAGACAAATAACGATTGCTTTCATATATAGAATTATGAATCGGAACATTATCTGTGTGACCTTCAATTTCTATAACACAATCTTTGTATCGGCTAAGAATAACCGCAATTTTACGCATAAAAATCAATGCGTCATTACGAATATCAGCTTGACCTGCATCAAACAAAATTGCTCCATTCAAATCCAAAGATACATACTGGGAATTAAAATCTATTACAATACGATCATCTATACTATAAGATTCCGCAATTTGAGAAATCTCATCGTACATCTCTTCAGACTGTTCCAAGCCCTGTTCTTCCATTTGTTCTTTCAACTCTTTTTGTGATAACTCTTCTGTTTGATTTGCTTCACTTTCCTGCATTTCAGAACTATTTTCAATAACCACTTCTTCTGTATTTTCCTCTGTTGGGTCTATTTGACTTGTTCCATCTTCTCTTCCCTCATCCGAACCAGTTGCAGATGTATCCTGATTATTGCCTTTCACCTCAACAGAAACACCTATATTTTCCAAAAAAGAATCGATACCAGGAAGTTGTGTCACACCTCCTGAAACAAGAGGGCCCTGATCTAACGAAATCGCTCCAGCCTCCAAAATACTAAAACTCATATTATTAAAAGAGGCCGCAATCTGTTGAATCTTTCCTTCATCCATCGTAGAACTCGCAAACAATAATACAAAGAAGCACATCAACAGGTTCATCAAATCACTAAACGTGGCCATCCACGCTGGTGAGCCTTCCTCTGCTGGCTGTTCCTTTCGTTTTGCCATCCTACTCACCACCCTCTACTAATCCTTCTCTAGCACTTGGAGCTAAGAATGATTTCAATTTTTCTTCAATTACTCTAGGATTCTCTCCTGCCTGAATAGAGAGCAATCCTTCTATCATAATCTCTTTTAACTGAATCTCTGCATCATTAAATACACTTAATTTAGATGAAACTGGCGCACTAATCCAGTTTGCCAACACCGAACCATAAAAGGTAGTAATCAACGCAGTTGCCATATTCGGACCGATTGTATCTGGATCTGACAAATTCTTAAGCATCAAAACAAGACCAATCAGGGTACCAATCATACCCCACGCAGGTCCCATGGAACCAACCTGTTTCCAAAATCCAATCATTTGCTGATGTCTTGCATCCGTATTCACAAGTTCTGCCTCTAAGATACCACGAACCAACTCTGGATCTGTTCCATCCACGATCAACATAATTCCTTTTTTCATAAAAGGTTCTTCTAATGTATTCGCTGATTCCTCTAATGCTAATAATCCTTCTTTTCTTGCAATATTAGATAAATCTATAATCTGCTTAATTGTACCAATAGTATCTAAATTAGGAGTTTTCAAAACCAAAAGAATTGACTTCAAACCTCCAATAAATCCTTGCATTGTGTTACTAGCCAAAACAGCTCCTAACGTACCACCAAATGTGATAAATACAGATGCCATATCGACAAACCATGGCAATGCCGAAGCACCAAATTCACTATTACACATTCCGTATATCATCAAAGCAAATGATAAAACCAATCCAATTATCGATGCTAAATCCATAGTACTTTCACCTCTCCACTCCATCGTGGTTTACTGTTCTTTCGTTGAAATTCGCCACAGTCCACATATATATCTGATTATACCACAAATACTTGTAATTTTCCACAAAAAAATTACAATATATTCGAATATATTGTCTTTTTATAGGATATTACTAAATTTGTAACCTCTTGTCTACTTTCTTTTACAATTATCTTTTTTCCTGTTGTCAAGGAAACCACTGTATCCGGGGTTTCTTCCACAAATTCAATCACTTCTGCATTCACAGTAAATTTTATATCATTTAATTTTGTCAATTCAATCATACTAATCTGTTCCTTCTCAACATAATATCAGTTACTTTCACTACATATATTTCACCTCTATATACATTATAGCAAAAAAGGAGGACAATGTACAATCAGAATTCACTTCCAATTTGCATGTCCTCCTAAAAATTTTATCGTTTCAAGTTAACCAACTCTTCAATTAATGTATCAGATACTGTAATAATACGAGAATTTGCCTGGAAACCTCTTTGTGTTACAATCATTTCCGTAAACTCTTGCGAAAGATCTACATTTGACATTTCCAATACGCCCTGTGTCATTGTTTCACCCGCAGCGCCAATCGTCATACCGATTCCATCAAATTCGCCCGACGCCTTTGTTTCTTTATATAAATTTCCGCCAACAGCTTCTAATCCTGCCGGATTTACAAAGTTTGCAACAGCAATCTGACCAAGTAATTTATTCACACCATTATCATATACACCATATATTTTACCCTGTGTATCAATACTAACGTCTGTTAACTTACCAACCTTACGACCCGCACCAAGCGCAGCACTTTGTGTACTACCTCTATGTGTTTCAACATTACACTCGCCACCTTTAGATGCATACATATGAAGAGACGAACAATCCACCTCAATACTTTCAACCGGCGGATCCTGTGTTGAATCCTGGAACACATTACCAGTTTTTGAACCATCTTTTGGTGTAATTTTTAACGCTGTTGAAAGAACACCATCTTGTCCATCCATACCAACAAACGCACCAGAGTCCTTATCAAATTTAATAGTTTTAGCCGACAAAGAACATTCATACAACGCCTTAGTTTTTCCATCTGCAGAATCATGAATAATATCAACATTATTCTCATCTTTTATAGACTCTACGGATAATTCATATGCACTTGGATCCGTTGTTGATTGGGTAATGTTAAACTTAACCGTATAACTGTATCCTAAGTTATCATAAATCGATACCGTTGTAGGTACACCCTCCGCTAATCTGGCATCCGTCTGTACTATATTTCCACTCATATACGTTTTCGATGTCATTTCCGGAGACGCCGACTGATTTTCAACTGCTTCTGGTCTTAATTTCGAAACAGTATCTCTTTTAATCTGTGTCGGATCGTCAGGATCCACCTGCCAACCCATTACAAAATCACCAGAACCAGTTACCAAATTACCCGCATCATCTGTATTAAACGCACCAACTTTTGTAAAGTAGTTCACGCCTCCTCTACTCACAACAAAAAACGAACTACCATTAATCATTAAATCATATGGATTATTCGTTGATTGTGCAGAACCTGATGTCTGTGAAACACTTACTGTTGCCACACCAGTACCCAAACCAATCTGTTTTGCTTTTGTTCCTCCACTTGTATCTGAAGAAGCAGTGGCTGCCTCTGTTGTTTGATACAATACATCTTTAAACACAACAGAACTTGCTTTAAATCCTACTGTGTTAACATTTGCGATATTGTTACCAATAACGTCCATTTTTGTCTGGTGTGTCTTCAAACCTGCAACACCAGAATAAAGTGATCTCATCATAATTAACGACCTCCTCGTACAAATGTATATTCCTTCTGTCAGTCAGGAATACGAAGCCTCCCTAAGGTCCGGCTATACAATTACTGCTCCATCAATATTGGTAAATACATTATTGTCATTTGAATTCTGATCCATAGCTGTAATTACCATATTATTTTTTACATTTACTATAAACGCTAAATTATCCATCATAACTAACGATTCTTGAATACTTTTTTCCTTTGCCTGTGTTACGCCCTTATTCAGACGTTCAATCTGTGCTTCATTTAAGTTTATGTTGCGGCTATTCAATCTTTCAGATGCGTGTTTTGAAAACATAACACCACTCATCCCTGTACTTTGTTCACTTGCACGTTCTAGTGCTTGAGCAAACGAAGTATTCTCATTCACGTAATTTACGTTTTGTACACTCTTACCATTACGTAAATAGGAATCTGTTATCTGTTCAATTGATAAATACGAACTTTGTAATCGATTCATATCAATCTCCCCTTCTATTCCTTACACCTTTTCAGATTGATCATTATTCTGTTCAGCATCCGCAGGTTTTGTTTCTGGATTTGTAGCCTCTGCTTCTTGATTTTTCGCCATATACTGCAAATAATCCAAGCTAACAACGGAATCTAAATACTCCGAATCATAATATGTATCATTAATCGAGAAAAAAGTTTTTCCATTATTAATGGTAACATAATCAACCAATCCACTTATTTGATTAATATTCCCTGCCGAATCAGGCACATTCAAAATAACATATTGGCCAGCTAAACTCAATGCACGATTTCCAGAAAAAGTCTGATTAATATTTTGCAATTCCTCTACACTTGAAAATTGCGCCAACTGTGACATGTATTCTGTATTATCTGTCGGTTCAAGAGGATCTTGATATTGCATCTGTGCAACCAAAAGCTGTAAAAATGCATCCTTATCTAAGGCGTCATTTGCTTTCTTTGCATTTGCGCTTGTTGCACTCGCAGCTTTCGAAGTGTCAATAACATTTTTATTCGATGACATTGTATTATCTGTCATTCCAACTCCTGATGTTGCCATTCTTCCCACCTCCTATGTATTGTATATCGGTACTATCTTTCAAAAACTTAAGCCATATAACTTACACTACTTCCACTATATTCCATTTTAACAGACTCAGCTGTTTCACTAGCTTCATCCATTTCATCAAGTTCCGACAAATCTAACTTTCTTCCTGATTGCGAACCTCGTTGCTGTTCATACGAACCCTGCTCATCTGTTCCCTGCTCAAAACCAGTTGTCGAGACCATAACTTCAATTGCATCAACTTTCAAATTTTGTTGTTCCATAGATTCTTTGAGATTTGTTAATCCACTCTCTATTGCTTGTTTTGCCGCCTCTGTTTCAGCAACAATTCGAGCAGTCATTACACCATCTTTTGATACAACATTAATTTGAATTTTCCCTAAATGTTCAGGATAGAGTTGCATCTCCATCGCCGTGTGATCCTGATTCATACGAACTGTGATTTGTTCAACAATTTGCGAAACAATCTCTTTTCCTGATACAGGAACATCAATCGCTTCTTGCAAGTTTTGAATATCTTGCGTTTGATCCAACGCATGTTGTAATGATTCTAATACACTATTATCCTGATATTCCGTTTTCTTTGTGTAAGTATGTTTTGTTTCTTTTTGATTAGCAATCCCTGCCTGTGTCTGCTGTTCTTTACCTTGACTTTGATTATCATCATCCAAATCCATACTTGATGCATCCGTTCCATTTGCAACACTCTGCGTTTGTGTGTCTATAACAATTTCTTGATTATACAACGCGTTATTATTTTCTTCGTTATCAGCTACATCACTTATCACAATCGGTTCATTATCATCAGACAAATAATCTACAACTTGTTGAACATCCATCGTATCAATCATTTTCATCTGTTCTTCATTCATTTCAAAAGTATCTGCCAACGTGTCACTTAACACCTCTGTCAACGCTGTCCACTCTGTGTTCAATGTTTCATCCACAAGTAAATCTGATATTTCAGCATCTTTCACATCCAAAAATACCGTCTTCAGCCCCTCTTCAGACAAAACATCTGACAATCCAAGCGACAACTCATCCATCGATTCTTTCAAATCATCTGGTGCAATTTGCAACTGTTCACACAACTGTTGAACCGCGCAACTTACAATATCCAATACAACATCCATCTCATCATTAGGTGAATCCAAATCACCATATGATTCCATCACAATATCGTTATCAAGTTCTAAACCCTCTTCATTTTCCACATTATCACTTGAATTTGTAGTTGTAATTTTCTCTGGCTTTTGGGATGAATCATAATTCGTTGCATATTTCTCACTAGCAGGAGTCACATCATCCTTTGTTTTTCTGTCTAGTTCAGATTGATTTTTTTCTAATGTTTTCTCCAGGTTATCCTTTTTCTGAACGCGTGTATCAGCAGATACCGTACCAGTTTCTCCTGCAGGTTTTAAATAACTTGCAAAACTATTCTGCTTCACTCCAGTGTCACTAAGCATATCTTGCTTCTTCGAAACAGCATTACCCAACGACATCAAATTGTTTGCATTCATTTTTTCATTTACAACCATACCATACCTCCTTTCAATCGTTAAGTGGTTATGGCATAAGCTTTTTTGTCACACTTGCTGCAAGATTTTTATCCATTTGATCCATAACTTTAGCGCGTGCATCCGCCTTCATTGCACTCAACACTTCAGCTACAACATCCAGGTTACCTACCTTTTCCAAAACAGCTGCGGCTTCTGACGGTTTCATATTTTCATATGTTTTAGCAACCTTTTTCACCTCATCATCAACTGCTTGATCTGCAACAACCTGTCGATATATCGCTTCAGCATGTGCTGCATCTATGCTCTCATACCACTTACTATATGTATCGGCATCTGGAGCATTTTCTCCATAGACTATTTCGCGATAAAATTCTTCTTTTTGTGCCTGAAATTCATTTTGGTTGTCCTCAAACACTTTTAATCGTTCCACTTCTTTTGTTAAATCAGCCTTATCAACCTTTAACGATTTATTCTTTGCAGTTAATTTTTCATTTTCTTCCTGAAGTTTTGCAATCATCTCTTTCGCCTGCGCTAATGTAGCAACTGGATTTTCCTCTCCTGATACTTCCGCTTCTGCAGCTAACTCTTCATCCGTTGGATCTGGTAAAATCTTATTTACTACCGGAACATCTTTTAATATCGGACGCAATACCGAACTTCCAAATCCACCTATATCGAAACGCACAAGGGCTCCCAAAATAACAAGCCAAACAGCAATAATCAAAATGACAAAAAAGCCCGAAACAATTTTGCTCATAATTCCATCTTCATTTTTCTCACCTTTGTTTTTGTTCTTTTTGGCCATATTTACTCTTCCCTTTCCTTTTCAACATCATTGTATTGATAACTAATCAACTGATCTATTTCTTTCATTTCTTCTTCGTTTAATTCTTTTAGAAACTCTTCAAATTGATTTTCCTTCAACTTTTCATAAATCTTTCGTTCCTTCATTGCTTCATTCATAGCAATTGCAGCATTTTCTAATTCTGATTCTAATCTTTTTACAACCTTTTGTTGATTTACAACATACTCATCAATAATATAAATGGCATTCTTACAATTCTCAATTTCTAAAACATCCAATCGTTCCATCAATAACACACGATACATCTCGATATAATCTTCTTTTCTGTGTTGTAAAAGATCCAACTCATGTTCCGCTTCTCTTACCCGACCTTGCGCTGCCATATATTGTTGTTTCGCCTGTTCTTCCAACTTATACTTTATATCAAGAATGCTTTGCATTCGATATATGAATTTTGCCATAACACCTTTCCTCTATGCAACATCACTCACATATTACTCAAATATTCCATACAACTGCGTTAATTCTTCATCTAAGGTATACTTTGTATCTACATCCTGTGTTAGATAATCATTCACCTGTTGTATTTTTGAAATCGCATAATCAATTTCCGCGTTAGATCCCCGCTTGTATGCACCTATATTAATCAAATCCTCCGCTTCGTTGTATGTTGCCAACACATTCCGCAACTTTCCAGCAATTCCCTTATGTTCTTTTGACGCAATACCACTCATACATCTTGAAATACTCTGCAACACATCTATTGCTGGATAATGATTCTTGTGACCCAATTTTCTAGATAAAACAATATGTCCATCCAAAATGCCTCGCGCCGTATCTGATATCGGTTCATTAAAATCATCTCCATCTACCAAAACAGCATACAATCCCGTAATAGAACCATGTTCCGAATTACCCGCTCTTTCCAATACCTTTGGCAACTCTGCATATACAGAAGGCGGATATCCTCTTGTAACAGGAGGTTCCCCCGATGCCAATCCAATCTCTCTTTGCGCCATACAAAAACGTGTCATATTATCCATCATCAGCAAGACATCCTTACCCTGATCCCTGAAATATTCTGCAATGGCAGTTGCAGTTTTTGCTGCCTTATTTCGAATCAATGCCGGCTTATCAGAAGTTGCAATCACTAAAACAGAGCGTTTCATACCTTCTTCACCCAAATCACGTTCAATAAATTCTCTTACTTCTCTTCCTCGCTCACCAATCAACGCAATCACATTAATGTCTGCTTTTGTATTACGTGCAAACATTCCCATCAATGTAGATTTTCCAACACCAGATCCTGCAAAAATACCAATACGTTGTCCCTTTCCAACCGTAATCGTTCCATCTACCGCTTTTACACCAAGTGGTAGAATTTCTGATATCATTTTTCTTTTCAATGCATCAGGAGGCGGAGCCTCAATTGGATAAAATTCATTTAAATTTAATTCTTTTCCATCCATTGGTCTTCCCAAGCCATCCAAGGCACGACCTAATAACTCCGGTCCAACAGGCACCTTCAAAGGTTCTTTTGAATTTTCAACAACAGCTCCCAATCCAATGCCCTCTACACTTTCAAACGGCATCAACAAAACACGACTATCTCGAAAGCCAACGACTTCCGCCATAACCTGTTGCTTTCCATCCTTCGATGTAATTTTACACAAATCATTTAATTTACAAGTGGGCCCTACCGATTCCACAGTAAGTCCCACAACCTTAACAACTCTCCCCAATTCCTTCACAAAGGATTTACCAACTATGGAAAAATATGGTTCAAAATCAATATTCAAATTATCACCTATTTCTATACCATCATTTTTAAAGTCTGAATCAAACTCTCTAACTGAACATCCAGACTCACATCAACAATTCCATGATCCGTATCAATTTGACACTGTAACGCTTCTAACTTTGCATCCTCAAATATTTCAATATCAACATTCGGATTCATCGCACCATATATATCTTGTTTATGTTCAGCAATCAACGCATAATCTTCACTAGAAACACGTATCACATATCGATTGCTATTTTCCAAATTCTGCATCGCACTATTCACAATATATAACAAAACCGAATATTTATCTGCAATAGATACACCAATCAATTTAGGAATCAGCTCACACAACAAATCAACCATCTTATGTTCCGTTTCTTGCAAAAATTTTCTTTTATCCTCAATAAAACGCTGCTCATTTTCTTCAATTTGTTGTTGCAAATTATTTTTCAATTCTTCACTTTCCTGCATTGATTTCTCAGAACCTTCTGCATACCCCTGTTCAAAGCCTTCTCGTTCAGACCGTTCTCGCAAGTTTTCTATTTCTTCATACATTTGCGCACGCATCTGCTCAACCTCTTCATGTGCATTTGCAATAATCTCGTCTGCTTCTTTTTGCGCATTTCCCAAGATATCATCTACCACCTGCTGTCGTTCTTCCTCTGATGCACCACTCAAATCTCCAAAAACATTCGAATCAAATGTTAAAACATCAGACTGATCTTCATAAAGACCAACATCCTGTATCAATGCAGCAGCCAGCGCTTCTTCAACAGATTCTTCATTTTTTATATCCTGCATATTCATTGAATCTACAGCTTCAATAATTTTATTTTTGTTTGCATCAATGACAACTGCATTTTCTTTTTCAAACGCAACAAACCCAGATTTAATTAAATTAGACAATAATCTCGTCACCTCCACCACGGGAAATAACAATTTCGCCCGAATCCTCGAGTTTTCGAATAATATTTACAATCTTCTGCTGTGCTTCTTCTACATCTTTCAAACGTACAGGTCCCATGTAATCCATATCCTCTTTGATCATCGCTGCAAGACGAGATGATAAGTTTGTAAAAATACAATTTTGAACATCTTCATTCGCATTTTTAAGTGCAACAGCCAACTCGTTATTATCAACTTCACGCAACACAGCCTGAATAGCACGATTGTCCAAAGAAAGAATATCCTCGAACACAAACATCTTACGTCTAATCTCATCCGCAAGTTCTGGTTCTTCAACTTCTAATGTTTCCATGATATGTTTTTCAGTACTACGATCAACGGTGTTCAAAATAGATACAATCGCATCAACACCACCAACAATAGTGTAATCCTGGTTCACGAGTGATGACAACTTCTTCTCTAACACTTTCTCCACCTCTTTTATGACATCAGGACTGGTACGATCCATCAACGCAATACGCTTTGCAACATCTGCCTGTTTTTCAGGTGGCAAAGAACCCACAACCGCAGCAGCCTGTCCCGATGGCAAATACGCCAAAATGAGAGCAATTGTCTGTGGATGTTCATCCTGAATAAAGTTCAACAATTGAGATGGATCTGCTTTTCGTACAAATTCAAATGGTCTAACCTGTAATGATGCAGTAAGTCTTCCAATAACATCTCTTGCTTTATCTTCACCAAGCGCTTTATCCAGCAATTCTTTCGCATAACCAATACCACCTTCAGCAATATACTGCTGTGCAAGACAAACCTCATAAAATTCTTCCAATACTTTTTCTTTCAAATCAGGCGGAACGCTTCTTGTATTGGCGATTTCCAACGTAAGAGATTCAATTTCATCTTCCTTTAAATGTTTAAAAATATTTGCAGATTTTTCTGGCCCTAATGCAATTAATAAGATTGCTGCCTTTTGAACTCCCGTTATCTCTTCTTCATAAGCTGCCATTTTTACGTCCTCCAATATTTCACATGCACAAGATTCATTAAAATCCTAATCCCAATCGTCATTTAACCAGTTACGCAACAATAACGCAACTTCCTCTGGATTTTCATCAACAAATCTCTCGATTTGTTGTCTTGTTGCTGATTTATCACTAAATTCAATATCTTCCAATGTCTGATTTTCCTTTGTAGTTGCCAACAATGCCTCAACTGATAATTCTGGTTCAAGCTCTGTAACCTCAACCGGTTTCATTCCCTTAAATACCACAAAGCACAATAATGCAACAATCAAAACAGCCAATACAAATTGCAAATAATTTGCTGCCGTATCAATCGGGCTTGTTTCCTGTGGATAAAAAAGAGGAACCTCATACGCCTGAATCTGAATATTTTGTGCACTAATACCTGTTGCTCTTTCAACCAAAGCGTATGTTTCTTCATCCACATCAATCGGATTTCGAACATCATTTTCCTGTCGAAATGCATCGAAATTAGTACCCTTCAACTGATCCGTTTTTTTCATTTTCGCTTCATCATAAATTACATATCGACTAAGCACAACTGCCACTGATGAATTTTCAGTATTTACTGTACCAATTGCCTTTTTCGTACTTGTAGTTGTTTTACTTGTATCGAAATTTTGTTGAATAACATTTGCATTACTATTTGTTGTTGTTCCATTTAAAATATTATAATCATTGACAGTACCATCGTTCGAATCTGTTCCAGGAATACCAGATACACCATCTGCATTCTCTGCACTGTATGAATAATAACGATTCATCGGACCTGTATCTTCTTCCGCATCATCCGTATAATAATGCTCATCCACAATTTCTTTTTCGTCCAAATCAATATCCAAACTCGCTGCAACTTCTGCATCATTATAAACACCGGCATTCACAAGTAAACTTCTAACCTGATCCTCTAAACTGTCTGTAACCTGATCTTTAATTTTCATAATTGCAGCCGAACTACCGGTTGATGAAGACAATCCTTCTCCACCAAACAACAATTTTCCGGTTTGATCCACAATTCGAATATTATTTGTATTAGAATTACCAATAGACGTCGCAACATAATTTGCAATCCCCTCTACCTGATCTTCTTCTAAATCAGATATCGTAACCAACATAACACTTGCAGAAGCCTCTTTCGTATTTGCCAACAACGAATTAGAAGCATTCGGTTCAGAAATATGTACAGATGCTTGTTTTATTCCTTCCATGCTCTGTAAATCTTTTGCAATCTGTGTTTGATTATAGATATTTTGCTTCATCTTGCGTTCATCATCCGTAGTAGACATACTATTGTTAAACGCCTCATTGTAACTATCATCTTTATCCGCCGCAATATTATTTTGACCTAATACAAGACGCGCCGCGGATTCATTTTTCTCGTCAACCGTAAATACCTTACCATCACCTGAAACCTGAAACTTCACTCCTGCCCCTGTTAAAATTTCATTTGCTGCCGATGCGTCTGCTGTATTATCAAATGTAACCAATGGTACATAACGCGTGCGTGTAAGTATAAACACCAACGCAACCAATGTAAAAAAAACAGCTGCCGATATACTAACAATCAATGTTTTTTGTTTACTAGTAAATCGATTCCAAAATTCAACTATTTTTGTTTGAATTGTTTTAATTCTGTCTAACATAATGCTCCTCAATAAACCACATATATTCTTTCGTAGTCATAAACTACAATTGCATATTCATCAGTTCTTTATACGCTTCTAAAGCCTTATTCGTCACCTTAACTGTATATTGCAATGCAATATTCGCCTTTTGTTGTGCAATCGCCAAATCATGCGTACTTGTCGCATAACCAAGCGAAAAATTAATTTCTGATTCTTCTGCAGCATTTTGCAAATCATCAGCTGTTCTATACATATTAATCGCCGAACTAAGCAAACTATCAAACGCTGTTCGATTATCTTTTTCAACCTTTGCTGTATTTACAGTATCTAATAACGCATCTTGAATAATATTATTTCCATTAATCGCTGAAATCGCCATTATCCTTCACACTCCTAATATCAACCAAACAATTCTAATCCCTTTGCAGCCATCGCTTTTGCCGCATTGAATGCTGTTGCATTTGCTTCATACGATCGGCTTGCATCAATCAAATTTGTCATTTCTGTCACAGTGTTCACATTTGGATAAGTTACATATCCATTTTCATCTGCGTCAGGATGCATCGGATCATACGCCATAATTCCTTCTGAATTATCCTCGACAATTGCTGTTATCTTTACACCATTTGCCTTATATGGAACTAATTTATTACTTAAAATTGTATCAAACGACATATTGGAATTTTCATGAAAAACAACCGTTTGTCGCTTATACACATTACCATTCTCATCTCTTGTTGTATTCACATTCGCAATATTTTGCGAAATAATATCCATTCTTGTTCGTTGCGCAGTCATACCAGATGCTGCAACATCCATTGCATTAAATATTCCACTACTCATACAACAACACCTCCATCTTATCTACCAAAAACAAAATATCATGATGATAAAACT
Source organism: Eubacteriales bacterium (assembly GCA_030533405.1). Taxonomy (GTDB): domain Bacteria; phylum Bacillota; class Clostridia; order Lachnospirales; family Lachnospiraceae; genus CAG-590. The sequence goes on along the minus strand of JAUNJF010000040.1, from coordinate 1,926 downwards.
GTTTTATATCTTGCAAACTCTTGGTTAATCTGTTCAATTAGCGCATTATATCGTATCTGATTCTGCGCCAACATAGAATTTTCTGTATCAATATCCACATTATTCCCATCTAATCGATACGACAATGTAGACGAATCTGTATAAATTATACCACCAAAATCAGACAAATGTGTGTTGATATCCTTCACTCTCTGATCAAGCGGATCATCTCCAATGAGCGCATGTTCAAGATAGTTTTGAAAAGAAACATCCTTTCGTTTATAGTGAGGCGTATCTACATTTGCAATATTATTAGAAATAATCTCATTCCTTGTGTTCGCCGCATCTGCTGCTTTATCTAACACATTAATATAATTATAAATATTAGTATTAATCATTCATAACCTCCCTTTCTTATCTAAACCATACACTCAATCATAAAATCACGAGAATAAAAAGTATATACAAAGTATTTTCCTAAAAAGCAATAGAAAGGACTCATGAGAGAACTCACAAATCCTTTTGCTATTCTAAATCCATAATCACTTATGTAATTCTTTCAGTTCTTCATAAACCAAATCATTTAACACTTTAATATAAGTTCCCTTCATTCCTGAAGACTTCGTTTCAATCACACCAGCACTTTCAAACTTTCTTAGTGCATTAACAATCACCGAACGAGTAATCCCAACCCTATCTGCAATCTTAGAAGCAACCAAAATTCCTTCCATTCCTGACAATTCTTCAAATACATGCACAATAGCTTCTTGTTCCGAATTAGATAATGTACTAATTGCAGATTTTACAATTGCAATCTTACGACTCTCTTCTTCGTTTTCCTCATTCATACTTCTCATCATCTCAAGTCCAACCACGGTTGTACCATATTCACTTAATATAATATCATCAATCGTATACGGCTTATCCTCCTTGTACATAAAAACCGTACCTAATCGCTCTCCAGCAATATCGATTGGCGTAATAATTGCTTGATATTGTTCTAAATTATCAAATTCAAATCCTAATGTTGCAAGATTCACATTTTCTTTTGTTGATAATACACCTAACAATCGCTCATTCAACATCGGATCAATATATTCACCAACTGTCTCCACAATCATCTGCGTAATTTCACTAATATCTGAACGATTCTGAATACCCAATACTTTCCCTTTTCGACTAATCACAAGAATATCCGATTCCAGAATTCCGCTCATCACCTTGCATATATCGTTAAATACAACCTTGTGGGAATTATTATTATGCAAAAGCTGATTGATTTTTCTTGTTTTATCTAATAGCTGTACACTCATAAAACCATCCCCCATTCGTAAGTACAATTTTAACACAATTTGTATATAATAACAACATTTTTATCTATTCTACCGAATTATTCCATACAATTACACAAATTATCGATTTCTATTTCTCCTGTTTTTCTTTTTTATTTTCACACGAAAAACCACATTCTACATTATTACATACTAGCTTATTACCTTTTTCTAACATAAAATCACCACATTTTTCACATTTTACAGAAGATGGTTTTTGCCATGTCATAAAATCACACTCTGGATTTGTAATACACCCAAAATATTTTCTTCCTTTTTTGGTTTTCTTTAATACAACATCATTACCACATTTCGGACATGCAATTCCAATCTTCTCATAATGTGGCTTTGTGAAGCGACATTCTGGAAAACCTGGACACGCTAAAAACTTGCCATACGGACCATATTTCACTACAAGAAATCTACCACAAACATCACATGGTTCTTCCGTAACTTCATCTTCAATTTGTACATTTTCCAGTTCTTCATTTGCTGCATTAACAGCCTCTTCTAAATCAGGATAGAAATTTGACACTACCGTTTTCCATTCTATCGATCCTTCTTCAATGTTATCTAATAACATTTCCATATTTGCTGTAAACTCAGTATTGACAAT
>JAUNJF010000067.1 GCA_030533405.1 Eubacteriales bacterium | reverse complement strand
TCACCGTATGACATTTTATCATCATCCATGACACGATTAATCTGCTTAAATTGCTGTCTTGCACGAAGGATATCATCTTTCATTCTAAACAATACTTCTTTGCGAAAACGGTCCTTACATCTAATCTGGGCCCGATCTAATTCTTCCTTATGACGCTCTAACTCAATGTTCTGAAGAGATAAGTATTCCTGCTGATACCTTGTAGCCCCTTCGATACCTTCTGGATAATCACAGGTATAGGTCGCTGTATATTTCTGTTGCAATGGTATCAACTGCTGACTCATATAATTATGAAAAGCGTTTCTATCCTGCAAAGCACGATTACCAAAGTGATATGCAATTGCAGATGCCTTCTTAGTCTTTCTTTCCTCTTGATATTTTCTCTCTACTTCACTTGCATGTTCAGGATATTCCCGCAGGATATCCTCATATGCCGACTTAAGAAAATCTACAGCATTCTCTAATTCTGATATTTCTTTTTCAGCCATATTTAGACTTGATTCAAGATTCTGTTTCTTCGCCTTTACATCCGTTATCTCATCACTAATCAGCTTAACATTTTGCTCGCACTCACTAACCCTGTCATACACTGCAAGCAAAATCGGATTCCTCTTAAATTCTGTAATTCTCTCCTTGATCTCTGCTATTCGAATACCTAGTTCCTTTGCTTTTCTTTCGGAATCACAGTATTTCTCCAGCAAAGTAAAATTGTTTCCTGCTGTAAATTTCAAATAATCTGCGTATACACCATCAAACACTTCCTTTTCGGCATTCAATTTCCCCAAAGAATCCCGCATGGCAAGAAGCTCCCTCTTGGCTGTCTTAAGTTGCTTTTCAATGGCATCAACACCGATAAAATGCTCCTTCTTTCCCATTCTCTGCAAACAGAAATTCTGAAATCTCAAACGATCTTTCGTAACACTTTTGCCAAACTTCTCCAATGTGTCCACACGGTCACAGCACACCACATCACGCATTATGAATCTCGCATATCGCTTCGCATATATATTCTCAGATTCAACCTTATCACCAAGAAAAGACTCACCACCTCCATCATAATTGATATCCCCAATTTTTCTGGTATCAACAAGACCGATTCCCTTCACTTTGTCTCCCAAAGAAATAAATACTTTCTTTGCAGCCAGGTAATTCTCAGGAGCAATAATAATATTAAATCTCTGCGTATTCAAATAACTTTCGACTGCATCCTGCCAAGCTTCATCCGTCATATAAAGAAGCTCACAAAGAAGCTTTGCATCCTCCTTCTTGCTTTGCAGTCCCAGCTCCTCATTAATCTTATCTCTAACAAAGACAGCCTCATCTGGATAGCACATAACACCAGCCTCCAGGCTTTTTATTTTATTTTCTAAATCCTTTGCTTTGCCTGAAAGCCTTATGTTTTCAGTTCTAATTTCAGCGTCACGATTCTTAATAAGTTCTTCTAATCTATTTAGTGTTTCATTTGCATTTTGGAACGCCAAAACCTTTTCTTCCCCTGCAATATTTTTCCCTAGTGTGTCTAATTTCATATTACAAATAAAACCAATATCATTTAGTTTCTTTTGCAAATTCAATAACTTCGATAATAAATCACTAAAGACTGCCGCCTCACTTACAAATTTTTCTTTCTCTGCTTCATTATCTTTATTCTCCCGCTCTAAAGATAACATTTCTCTATTCTCAGTATTGCTTTCTGCTGCCTTTCTTGCTTCGTACAGCAAATCAGAAGCCTTCTTTTCCTTTTCTGATAATTCAGCAAGTTTATCGCCAAGAGCACTGATACTCTCTGACCACTGCGCTATTAGGCGCCTCTTTTCCTGTTGCCCTTCTATATTACCCTGGTAATTTGCGTACTCAACAAGAATCTCATTTACCTTAACTTTTGAAAGACGAGCCTTTGCCTCTACAATTTTCTCATTTATCTCGGCAAGTAAAATTTCTCTATCCTGAGCCTCCTGCAAAATCTCCTGCAATCGCTCCAACTCTCTCATATCCTTCTGCAAGAAATCAATATTTACTTCTGGTTCATGCAGAATGTATGTATAGATAAATTCACGAATATCCTTTATATCCTCAAGGCTTGTCCCCATATGAAAGACTTCATTGAACTTCTTTCCAATGGGCGAATCAGCCTCACCAATCCCCAGTACACGGCAGATTCTTCTCCGAGCATCCGCTTGATTAGAAGCTCTATCCATCCCCTTATTATCAAGCTTAAATGCCTCTCTTGATGTAGGTCTTTTTCCGTCCTTAACATTAGTAAAAAACGGAATATCTTCAAGTGAAAAACCAGGTTTTGTAATATACCAATCCTGATAAACTCCCCTCAAGTCTTGCTTTGGCGTCTCTGATTCCACACGCGCTGTAATCACAAATTTCTTATTTATATTTTCATCCAAAAGCTCAATTCCAATATATGAAACCGTATGTCCTGGGCGAAGATAACTATCCTCTGCTCTCTGTTTTTGATGAACGGACCCTAACAAAGTTCGACCACTTTTCTTATTTCCAGCAGTATTAAAGTCCTTATTCGTAGTAAGGCAATATCTTATGGCATCCATAATTGTGGTCTTTCCAACTGCATTTACACCAAGAAGATATGTGATATTCTTAAAATCAATTACATCGTCCTGAAAGTTGTGCCAGTTAATCAGATGGAGTCTTGTCATTCTAATCATCGTTCTCATCCTCCTCTGAATTTACATATTGTGCCAAAAGCTTGCTTGTCTGCTCATATGCTTTTGTAATTGTCGTATCCGGCATTGCCAACATAACCGATGGATATATCTGTATCTTTGCATCCATATCCTGCAATTTATCCAAAGGTTGTACCAAATTGTATCTCTTAATGTTCTTTAACGAATCCTCCAATAATACCTTATCGAATTTCCTTGGGAGATTTAATTTTTCAAACTCATTCTTTATTTCTTCAACCGTAACAACAACCTTGTCCTCACTCGTAGAAAGACTCTCTCTTTTCTCCACATACATCAGTCTAAAAATAAGCAGCATAATGCTCTCATATTTCTTCAACGCAAGCCTGCCTGTACCATGGTTATTGATAAGTTGAACCACTCTTAAATTGCGATGAACAACCAAGGTATAACCGATCGGCTGAAAAATCTGTCTAAAGCTTTCTTCATGATTTATAACGTAGTAATACTTCTCCCTTGTAGGACCTGCATTGCCAATCAGGAAGCAGTTATTCAGCAAATAATTTGCGATTTCTTCTCTTATATCAATTGCCA
>JAUNJF010000066.1 GCA_030533405.1 Eubacteriales bacterium | reverse complement strand
ACAACCTACAAAACCTTTTTGCAACTTTATGCAAAAAGTGCTTGCAAAAAACATTGTGGCGGTATATAAACCGTCAGAATGGTTTGTGTGTAAAGAAGCAAAGGACAAGTTGCCGAGACAAGACATAGAACTTACCTCAAGAACAGAGAATAGAATTTTTTTCGTAGATAATGCTTTTGAATGTGACGAAGAGCCCGATGAAGCACAAAGATACTATCTGTATAAATCGATAGCTGGCTTAAAACTTAATCAGAGTGCACAAAACCCGATTACATATTCAAATCCTATTATGACGAATTAGGTTGGCATTTATCTAACACCAATTACAAGATTTTCTGTTATTCTTAAAACACGAACTATACCGATTTTGTTGGATTTTTGAACAGAAAGCCTTTATTTATAAGCAAAAGTTTTTCTAAAATAACATATGTGTATAGATCCAGTGTGCCTCGTTTATGGTACGGCATCAAGGATACCAGTAGCGATACAAAGAAGATGGTTCGGATGTCATAGGTATCTATCCGTTATTGTCAAATGGAACGTGCAGATTTCTTGTATTCGATTTTGATAATCATGAAAAGGGAGCGGAGGCAACAGATTTTGCCAACACGGATAATGAGTGGCACAAGGAAGTGGATGCGCTTAGGAAAATGTGTGAAATAAATGGAATCAAGCCATTGGTAGAACGTTCCCGTTCCGGTAAAGGCGCCCATGTTTGGTTCTTTTTAAGAAACCAATACCGGCTTCAGTGGCAAGAAATTTTGGATTTTTGTTATTGGACAAAGGTTCTGCTTCCATTAACTTAAAATCATTCCATTATTATGACAGAATGTATCCTTCTCAGGATGTGGGAAACAGTATCGGAAATTTAATTGCATTGCCTTTGCAGGGACAGGCACTTAAAAATGGAAATAGTGCATTTGTGGATGCAAACTGGAACGCCTATCCCGATCAATGGGATATTTTGTTGAGTAAAACAGAAAAACTAAGTATAGAAGATGTTGAAAATTATATGAAAAAATGGCAGGCAGAGCTAGCAGAAAGCAGAGGAATATTTGCTGAAAGCAACAGAAATGCCAGGCCAAAACCATGGAAAAAGAAATGTGAGTTTGTAAAAGCAGATGTTTGTTGGTAAGCTGCATATGGTACTAAGCAATGGCGTTTATATTGACACTTTAAATCTCATGCCGAGGATACAAAATCAGATTCGCAGTCTGGCGGCTTTTGATAATCCTGAATTCTATAAAAATAAGAGATTGGGATATTCAAATTATTATAATTTCAGTGCGGTGTACCTTGGTAAAGATGTTGATGGGTACATTCGGGTACCAAGAGGGCTGAAAGAACAAATTATAGAAGAATGTAATAAAGCAGGAATTGTAGTTGATATATCTGACCAAAAAGAAAAAGGGCATCCGGTTAGAGTTTCCTTTAAGGGAGATTTGCGGATGTAGCAAGAGCTGGCCGCAGAGAAGTTGTTGAAATATTCTGATGGTGTATTAAGTGCGGCAACTGCATTTGGTAAAACAGTTGTGTGCAGTTATTTGATTGCGGAGCGTAAAGTAAATACACTTATTTTATTACAAAGCAAGGATTTGCTGAATCAGTGGGTGGACGAGCTGAACAAATTTCTGGATATCAAGGAAGAACCGCCTGAGTATACAACTAAAACAGGCAGGAAAAAGAGAAGAAACAGTGCTATTGGTATTTTACACAGCAGTAAAAACACTTTGACAGGCATTGTAGATGTTGCTATGGTTGGTTCCATGTACAGGAAGGGGCAGTTTAATGACCGGATCAATTCTTATGGAATGGTAATAATGGATGAATGCCATCATGCGGCCTCCAATACATCCATGGAATTACTGCAGAAAATCAATGCAAAATATGTTTATGGTGTTTCTGCCACTCCAAAACGGGGAGATAATTTAGATAAGATTATTTATATGTTGTTAGGCCCGCTCCGTCATAGATTTACAGCATTGGAAAGAGCACAGAATAGGACATTTTTTTGTTCCCAGATATACAAGGGTCGTGGATACCGTTGAAAGCAAAGAAGATATCAACAAGCCGTATAGCCTGATTAGCGCCAGTAAAGTGCGTAACGATATGATTATCGGTAATGTGAAAAATGTATTGCTGGAAAGCAGACTCCGGTTATTTTGACCAGATTCAAAGAGCATGCAAGGCTTTTGTATGATGCACTGAGAAGGCTTTGATTTTCCAAGACTCGATGTGTTGATGCTTGCTGCGCGGTATCCTTTGAGGGCCGTCTGGAGCATTATGTGGGAAGCTAATAATATTTTGATATTGACAAATCATCAATTGATGCATATACTATCAATTGATAGTAATATTGTGGAGGTGATTGACATATTCCTTAGTTATAAATCAAAAAAAAGAGAAATAGTCGTTTTCTTGGCTGAGTTGCATAAAATACTTGGAAGTGAAGGCTTTAATATAGATACTGATTTGAAACTTGTGCGTAAGAAAAAACAAGGTGATGACCAGGAATTCTCGACACCATATACACTGTTAGATCTTGATTATGATACAGAAGATATTGTTAATCGATTAAAAGAATTGAAAGTTGAAGAATACTCAGAAACAAAAATCGATAAGGATGATGTTAATCCTCCGATATTATTTGTGTTTGGAAAGGATATAAACGGAAAACTGATTTATGTAAAGTTAAAGATTCGAAATCAGCAGAAACAAGTGGTATGTGTTTCCTTTCATTATGCAAAGGATAAAATGGAGTTTCCTTATGAGTAATGGAGTACGAAAAGGAGGTAAGACAATGGGTGCCACTACATTAATTAGAAAAATTCATACGCTTTGTCCATTATGTGATAAGACACATGAAATTGAAGAGAGAAAGAGGCTCACAACCATTACATTAAAGGGAGAGGAAGTAACCTACGAAGAGAGGTTTTATTTTTGTGCAAACGCTGATGAAGATGAAAATGAATTTGAAACGGGTGTAATGACAAATGAAAATCTCTTAAATGCAAGAAATGCATATCGCATTAAAAAGGGTTTGCTTACGTCTTATGAAATTGTAGAGATAAGAGAGGGTTACGGATTATCTCAAGTAGATTTGGCGAAACTTTTGGGATGGGGAGAGGCTACCATTTCACGTTATGAAAGCAAAGCGATTCAAGATGAGGCTTATGACACTATGCTTCGATTGGTTAAAGATAATCCACTTCAGGCATTAGAATTTCTAAAAAAGAATGAGCATAAATTTTCTCCTATGAAGAGAAT
>JAUNJF010000065.1 GCA_030533405.1 Eubacteriales bacterium | reverse complement strand
ATCTGCGGTAAAGGTGCCGTAGGTGGGAACTATAATTCGACGCCTGACATACAAATGCATTTAAAAGTTGTTATGCAGATACAATTTCATGTTCACATCCTTGTTTAGCGCGGTACAATAAAAATGGTTCAAAAGAATATCCTATAAATTGTGGATATTGTTATCCTTGTTTGATTCGTAAGAGTTCACTTTTGGATATAGATGAGATAAAAAAATATTCCTATAAAGGAGAAGCTTATGAGTTTCTTATGGCATATGAAGAAAGTGAAAAAAGTGCTGATTTAAGAGCAGTGCTTGGAAGTATTTATCGTTGTAAACACTCCTCAGATAAGGAATTAAAAAGATATATTAGATGTGTCGGGGAATTAACGGAAGAGGAAGTTGAGAAATTTTTAGTTCTATATAAGAAAAGTATAGATGATTTGGTACAATTATTTTCCAGTGATCAGAGAATGAAGGAGAATCTTGGGGTATGATTCAACATCTTATTGATACACACTTCCATCTGGATCATTACAAAGATCATCAGAAAATATATGCCGGAATTAATGAAAGAAAACAATATACATTGTGTATGACGAAATCACCTGGAGTATATGTGTCTTGTAAGCGTATGTATCCGGAAACAAAATATTTGAAATTTGCACTTGGATTCCATCCACAGGAAACATCATTAAGCGACACGGATTTTTATAATTTTACACAATTGGTCAATGAAACCAATTATGTAGGAGAAGTTGGACTTGATTTTTCAAGACAAAGTTATAGTTCACGTAATAAACAATGTATGTATTTTGAAAAAATTGCAAAAGTGTGTGCAGAAAAGAATAAGTTGATGTCTGTGCATCTTAGAAGAGCGGAAAAAGAAGCAATATCTATTTTAAAAGAGTATCGTCCTCGTAAGTGTATTATTCATTGGTTTAATGGAAACAGAGAGCAATTGCAAAAATTACTGGATATAGGTTGCTATTTTTCGCTCAATTCCAATATGGTAACAAATGAAAAAAGCAAAGAAAAATTGTATTTGATACCTAAAACAAGAGTACTGATTGAAAGTGATGGACCGTTCACAAAGATTGATGGGAAAAAGTACACATTTAATAATTTGATAAAAATATATGAGTTAGTTGCACGGTATTATAACGAACCAGACATTATTAAGATTGTTCATGCTAATTTTCGAGATGTCCTTTCAAAATAATGTTAATTGCAAAGTTAGAGGGTGATTTTATGGCAATAAGATCAGTAGAATATCTGCAAAGTCTTGTGCGAGAGCTCGCAAAACTTCCAGACGAGACTGAGTGGGTAGAATTTAAATGTAATAACAAGCAACCGCAGATGATTGGCGAGTATATTTCTGCTCTCAGTAATTCCGCTGCGTTGTGCGAACGACCAAAAGCATATTTGGTTTGGGGTGTAGATGATGCAACGCATAAAATTGTTGGAACTGAATTTCAGTATCGTAAAATGAAAAAAGGAAATGAGGAGTTGGAGGCATGGCTTTCCAGAATGCTTTCACCAAGAATTAATTTTCGATTTTTTGAGGTTCCGATGGATGAAGGAATGGTTGTTCTGATGGAGATTCCTTGTGCGGAAAAACAGCCGGTACAGTTCGCTGGAGGGGAATTTATAAGAATTGGGACGAACAAAAAGAATTTAAAAGAGTATCCTGATAAAGAAAGAGAATTATGGAGAACATTTGATTCTACACCATATGAACTTCGAATTGCAATGGGAAACTTAGATGAAGATGAGATGGTGTCTTTGTTAGATTATTCTAAATATTATGATAAACTTGAAATACCGATTCCGAGAAATCGGGATAAAGTACTAGAAGACCTGCAACATGAAAAATTTATTAAGAAAAACGATGCCGGTACATGGGATATTACGAATATGGGTGCATTGATGATCGCAAAAGATTTGAAGAAATTTGAATCTTTGCACAGAAGAACTGTCAGAGTGATTTGGTATAAGGAAAACTCCAGATTGGATGCCATCAGAGAAAAAGAGTTCTGCGCGGGCTATGTATTTTCGCATGAGGAAATCGTACAGTATATTATGACGATTATTCCGCAGGAAGAGGTTATTGTAGAAGCGACAAGAAAATCAGTTGTCAGTTTTCCGGAAATTGCTGTACGTGAGCTGTTGGCAAATGCCATGATACATCAGGATCTGCTGCAAAGGGGAACAAATCCGATGGTGGAAGTCTTTAAAAATCGAATTGAGTTTTCAAATGCCGGAGCACCATTGGTGGCAATCGAAAGAATCGTAGATTCAGTGCCGGTGTCTAGAAATGAAAATATTGCCGGATTTATGCACAAATGTGGTATTTGTGAAGAACGAGGCAGTGGTTATGACAAGATTATTGAGGCAACCGGTAAAAATGAGTTACTTGCGCCGAGGATTGAAAATCAAAACAATCAATTTACAAAAGTAATACTGTTTGCCAAAGTACCGTTTGAATTAATATCGAAAGAAGATCGGATGCGAACTTGTTATATGCAGGCCTGTCTGGCATATGTGAATTTTGAAGGTATTTCCAATTCAGATATTCGAAAAATATTTGGATTAGGAGAAAAAGAGAAAGCAAAGGCATCGAGGCTTCTTACCAGTGCTGTTGAAGGCGGATATATTAAAATAATGGATCCGGATACGGCGCCAAGGTATAAAAAGTATATTCCATATTGGGCATAATTTAAGTTTCGCTAAGTTTCACTTATATAGGTGTCTGAGGAAAATTTAATAGAAAAAATATGAAAAAAGCACTGAAAACCGTTGGATTATTGGTTTTACAGTGCTTTTTCTTTTACTAAAGAGAAAAAAAGCAGTGAATTTAAGTTTTGCTAAGTTTCACTGAGTTCAAATTTTACAGAGCGCCATTGCTTCTTAGGCTCATATTTTCCACAACCGTCGCAAGTCTGTGGCCAGTTGATTTTCCATTCAAAGTACTCATCTTTGGTAATCTCACCGGATTTCAGTTCATCCATCCGAACTACCCATTCTTTCAGAAAATCATTCAGAACTCCATAGTCAAACCACATACAGACAGGAGCATGAGCTGGCCAGCTGTCATTGTCATGATAGTAAACGGAAGTGTCTGCTACTTCATTGCATTTTTCACCAGGAAATTTCCGAGGGAGAAACAGATGCAATGCAGATGGGTTAAATTCATCCAGCCAGAAAAGTAGTTCAATCATTTCGGAAGCGTCACGTCCAGCGGTATCATAGAGGTGAATATTCTGCGGTGGCGGAGCCACCTAATCTCCTGGAATAGAGCCATGGAA
>JAUNJF010000039.1 GCA_030533405.1 Eubacteriales bacterium | reverse complement strand
ATTATAGAAAATATGGCAATCAGTCACAAAAAACAGTTGATAATAGTTTCGAAGAGGTTCTAAGATCCTCAAACACAAATTCAGAGAATGTTGATCAGGAAAAACTCAATGAAAAATTAGCTGAATGGAAAGAGAAAGTGATCGCCAAGATATTAAATGGAGAGACAGAAGAAAAAATTCAAATTGGATCACAAGCACTAACACAAACAGAATGGAATGAAATGCTAGAGCATTTTGATGAGGCAGAAGAAGAGTTGAGAGAACTTGTAGAAGAAGATATCAAAGAACAAGAAGAAAAGAAAATGCAGGAAAACATGGGTGTGACTGATTCTACAAATGCTACAGAGACAATTGGTAAGACTGAAGAAGAAATCAAAATGGAAATGCTAACTTCGGAAAGTGTTGCTATGGAATGCGAGAACGAATCTGGAGATAAAGAGTTGCATATCATGTGGACAACAGACGAAGGAATGTTCTGTAGAAAAGCAGGGCAGGAATCTGGTTATGAATGGACAATACCATTTAATTCAAAGGAACAACGTGCAAAGGTTGAGGAGATATTATTCTCTTATAAGGATGATGAATTACCAAAGGAGATTGTTACAAAAAATTTTGGGGATGAATTGTTTAAAAAAGGTTTATTTGATTAAAATGTAGGAGGCATTATGGTATCTTCAAATGTTACATATGGAGTTATACAAACCAAATTTACAAATACCAAAAAGATTGGTGGAGTTAATCTTCCAGATTATAGCAATGATTTTGTGTACTCAAAGAAGAAAACAGGAACCAGTGAAGAGGCATACAGAAAGAAGATAGTAGAACAAGCATATACAGATCAAAAGGCAGGCAAATTTCAAAATCAATCGGACGCTTTTAATAAGCTGATGAAACAATATACTTCAGAAATATCTCCTGATAGAGAGGGAATTATAAAGGATGGACTTACAGCAGTTACAAAGGGAGAAGGAAAAAAGGAAGTATTAAATGTTGTTGCAACTCTGATAAGTGGTAAAGTAGTTTATCAGAAGCTGGGTAATGAAATTGGATATACGGAATTCTATGATTCAAATGGAGAAATGGTTGCTACTTATAGTGAAAAGGGTTGGACCATGTTTACGACAAAAGCAGAAGCTGCAAGACAAACGACCATGTGCAAAATATATACGGATGCATGGAATAATGCAAAAAAAGAAATTCCGATGGAAGGATTAAATGCAGCAGACACAGGAATTGAAAAAGAGTGTACCTTTGATGTAAAAGCATAATGATTAGAATAATAGTGGAAGAACGTTTCATACCTTACAACTCTGTAAGGAAAGTGTAAGATTAATAAATGGATACTCTTGTTTGTAAATGATAATATAAGTTCAACAAAGAGATGAGCGATAAACAAATCGCCAACAAGAAAGAAAAGAGGACAAATATGATGAAGACAAACAAGAACACAAAATCAGCAACAAATGTATTATTATTTTTATTAGGAATGACACTTACAGTATTTGCGTATCATGTAAAAGAATTCATTGTAAACGGAGCGATGATTCCATGGGCACAGTTCACACCAATCTTTGCAATGATTACCATTGGATTTGCTGGCATTGCAAAGAACAAGAAAAAAGCAGAGAAGGCTGCAGATAATCAGTAATCAGAATAAAGTAGAGTTAGTAAGAGGGCGTCTTCGGATGTCCTCTTTTCTGCATAAGTTGATATGGTAGAAATTTGCTGGAATAAGACGAATGTGATAGTATTATTATCATATCTTAATTGGTTAAATTTTGTAAATTATAGGGAAATAAAATGAATTTCTATTGAGGTGTTAAAATGAAGAAAAAATTATTTTCATTATTGATAATTATAATGTCATTTTCATTTATTGGATGTTCTCAGAATGAAAAAGTAAAGGTCATTAAAACCTATCAAACAACAGATGCAGAAAATATTCAAGATTGTTTTGATAAAAATCAATCTGTTGTTATAGTAGAGTATTCAGAGTTAAGTAACGGCACTTGGGAATGTAAAGATATAAATTATAGATATCGTTTAGAAATTTCCGGAAGAATGGGTGGGGCAGTCAAGGATAGTACATACGTATATTTAAGCAATATGGAAAATATTTCCTTTGAACAAGCGTGGAAAGCGGCTGGATACAGTAGTGATATGAATGATTATTTTGATGCCAAAGACGCAAAACTTGTTGAAATGAAATAAATTATGAATGAATCAAGTAGAAATGGGATTCCAACACTTGGTCAATCCCTGTCATTATGTTTGTAATTACATTTGGCTTGGTATAGATCATTATTGTTAGAAGATAATCAAAGGAAAAAATCATGAAAAAAGTTGGAGTAAAAGAAAGAGCGGTATTATTCAAAAATCGTCGTATGTGTCTAGAGACTTCGTTTCGGCAGAAGGAGAAAACTACCCTGTGGCAGTGGGTGATTATAATGATTTGTGGAATAGCCACATTTGTGAGGATGGCAGAGTGGATCGTAACAGTAATTATGCAGGATCTGAAAATCAAGTCGAGAGCTGTGTCGGATATTTTTGGAACAAGCTTTGTATTACTCTGCGTATGCATTGTGTGCGGAACTTTATATTTCATTTTTCGTGCGTATAACTACCGCAAGGCATGGTATGATTTTCTGCTTCTAAGGCATCTGGAGATTAACACTGCTATTGTGAAGAAGGTGGAGAATAAATGTGTTACTTACATGGAAAATGGACGTGTGGACGCTGATGGTAAGCCTTATCTGATTGATTATCAGGTTAAGGTTTCGGGTTTGTTTGTGAGGAAACCCAAGGTGGCAGATTCCATTTTAGTTTTACATGGTGAGGATAAAAGGCACAACGAAGTAACAAGAATTGCGATGGTAAATGATGAACTTAGAAAGTATGTAACTGAGGTGAAGGATGTTGCCAAGTGGGAAGCGTTAAACCGATATCCTCATGATATGGCATTGAAGCTGAGAAGAGAAGCGTGGGTGCCAACACAGGAGCAGGCAAATGATTTGCTAGAAAAGGAATTGAAGAATCAAAAGAAAATTCAGTTAGATCTTGTTATAAAAGCTAGTGTAGGATATATGTTGGCATTTGGAGCTTTGGCTTTTTGTGTATGGGCAGATTCAGAGAGAGATGTGGGCAAGTTAGTGTTGTATATTGCAATTGCTGAATTGATTGCAGTGGTATTTTCGGTGGTTTCCAGAAAGGGTGGAGTTGAAAATATCCAGCGCACTACTCCGAATAAGGTAAAGAACATACAAGAGGTACTGTATTTAAATTCAGTTATTTCGATGAATCGCTCGGTTGAGCTTTGTGTCTGGGACGAGAAGAAACAAGATTATGTACAAAGAGTGTATCCAATCTGTAATATGTTTTTGAAGGAAAAGAAAATTGGTACAGTATATTATATGTTAACAGGAATTGTTGGAGAACATTTACTGGTTGAGAAGGAACACATTGAGATTGAGGATTAGTGAATAAAAGGATTGAATCTGGTATTGTACCAGACTCAATCCTTTTCGTTTGTTTTTATATTATTTCATTGTAACGGCTTTTTTTACCTTTGGTGATAATCCACCATATAATTTATGGTTTGCATATGAAATATTGAAATTATATTTTTTACCTTTATAATTTCCTCTAATTACACCCTTAGTAGAAAAGGTTGTTCCACTACCTTTTACGAAGACTCCATCAATATTGAGACCTGCAGGACCTTTTACTCTCTTTTTTAAAGTTACAGTAGCATTAAATGAAGTTTCTGTATATCCGCCTGTGTAATATCCGTCACGCCAAACAGTTCCTACCCATGTTCCAGGATGATATACTTTAGGGATTTTTTTAACTTTTACATTAGTAACTTTAATTGATTTGATAGCTGGTTTTTCTTTGCATCCAGTTCTGAATTTTACCGCTTTGGATGGTGCAGACTCTATATCTTTATAGCCTTTTGTTCTTAATACACCGATTAATCGAATCTTGTATTCTGTATTTGGTTTAAGCTTAGTTATTTTTGCTTTTTCACCTGCAGAATATGTACCATATGTTGTCCATTTTCCTGCTTTTAAAATCTGAACCTTATAATAATTACCATTTTTTGTTCGATCAATTGGACCACTAAATTGATTAGCGCCACCTATTATTGCTGAATTTGTATTAACATTTTCTAGACAATTTGCAGAATATTTTGGTGCCTTTGGTAATTGAATAGCATCAACAGTGTAATCTTTCTGTAAATCAAGCTTATCATTTCTTACTGTAATTGTAATTTTAGTATGACCTGGTTCATTTGTAGATTTATCCATATAGCCTGTAAATTTTTGACTATTTTCATTTGTGAAATCTGCATAACCAGGAGCTGCCCATGCATAAATAATAGTATTTTTATCATCTGCATTATTTGGATTTGGAGTATAGGTTACAGTAAATTTTCCGTTATTAAATGAGTTAAGTTTCAAAGTACCCCACTTATATGGAGTAGCTGTAAGTTTAATATTAAGAGATGAATTTCTATTTAAAGTAATCAAATAGTATTCTCCCTTTGGCAAAACTACAGAAGAATTCACTTCTCCACCATCAGACTCTGTCATATCTGCGCTAGTTGGAGATGAATCCTTTGAAACATAGTAGCAAAAATATGAACTTGAACTTGCAGTGATATTAACCCTGGAAGCTTCTTTCAACTCAAATGAATAATAGCTTCTAAATTTGTTTGCTTCTATGACGTATTCAGTATCAAGATTAATATCCATTGGATTTTCACTATGAGGCAATGTTTCAGCAGCACGAGCAGTTGTAGGACTGACCAACATGCATAAAACAACAACAAGACATGTTAGAATTGACAGGCTTCCGAAACGTTTCATTAAATTTGCAATAACTTTTCCCATATAATTCTTTCCTTTCCGTAATTTATATATTAATTGCAACGTGTTCATTATATCATACAAGTATTTGGAATAATAGTGTGTTTTCATGTTAAATCTTATTTTGATTTTGTAAATGAAAATGCTGTAGCTGATAGGCATTTTGGGGTGCAATAATCTGTTTTATCTGATAAAATAATCGTGTTGGAAAGAGTTGGTGCGTGTAATAACGAAAATAAGAGGAGATAGAAATGGAAATTACGAAAAATTATAAAAAAACACAGTTGGCATCTTACTTGGGATTTGTGACACAGGCAATATGTGCTAATTTTGTTCCGCTTTTGTTTATAACGTTTCATAGTAGTTATGGTGTGTCATTTAGTATGCTTGCATTGATTTCAACCTGTTTTTTCGTTACCCAATTAGTGGTTGATTTTGTTTGTGTAGGAATCGTAGACAAGCTTGGATATAGAGTTTGCGTTATTGCTGCGGAAGTTACATCCGGACTAGGTCTTGCGGGATTGGCATTTTTACCTGATTGGCTTCCTTCACCATATGCGGGAATTATGGTGTGTGTTGTGATATATGCCATAGGAAGTGGATTGACGGAAGTGCTTGTAAGTCCAATTATTGAGGCTTGTCCTTTTGAAAATAAAGACGCTATGATGAGTTTACTTCATTCGTTCTATTGTTGGGGCTCAGTTGCAGTTATTTTAGGTTCGACAGCTTTCTTTGCTGTTTTTGGCATCGAAAACTGGAAAATTCTTGCTCTTATATGGGCTGTTATACCGCTGTATAACATTTATAATTTTGCTACATGCCCGATTGAATCATTGGTTGAGGATGGTAATAGTATGACCATGGGTCAGTTGTTTAAGACAAAGGCGTTCTGGGTTTTTATTGTTTTGATGGTATGTGCAGGGTCTTCGGAAATAGCAATGTCACAGTGGGCTTCAGCGTTTGCTGAGTCAGCATTACATGTTTCGAAAACAGTTGGAGACCTGGCAGGACCTTGCGGTTTTGCAATCTGTATGGGAATAAGTCGTTCTCTGTATGGCAAATTTGGAGAGAAGGTTGACCTTACTATTTTCATGATGGCATCTGGTATTATGTGCCTTGTCTGTTATCTGTTAGCAGGGTTGGCGGGCATTCCGATACTTGGCTTAATTGGTTGTGCTGCTTGTGGATTTTCGGTTGGCATTATGTGGCCAGGATCTATTAGTATTTCATCGCAGATTCTTCCAACAGGAGGGACAGCAATGTTTGCTCTTCTTGCGCTCGCAGGTGATTTGGGAGGAGCAGTTGGTCCAGCTATTATTGGTAATGTATCGCAATCTGCAGGTGATAATCTGCAAGCGGGTGTACTTGCAGGAATCGGATTTCCGATTATACTTGTACTTACTGTGTTGTATATTCGAAAAAAATATAGAAAAGAGAAAAAGAAATGAAAAATAATGATAATAAAAAATTATTCATTGTAATAGGTTGTTTGTTTATTCTTGTTGGATTAGCTTTGCTTGTAGGAAGTGTATATGTGCAGACGCAATACGAAAAGGTTGATTCAACACTGACCATTCATTATGGTCGTAAAAATAGAAAAACAGCATATGTAGAATATTATTATAATGATGTACATTATACAGATAAAGGGTTGAGCTCATTCAATGGATTTACCATGAAGGACGGAGAAACTTATACAGTGTACATCAATCCGGAAAAACCAGATCAACCACATACGGTTTCGTATATGTTTGCTATTATTTTGATAGGTTTTAGTACCTTCGTACTGCTATGTGTGAGTAAGGTGAAATCCACATGAGAAAGTATATTTGATAAGAAGATTAGGTGCAAGATTGTTTTAAACAGTTTTTGCACCTTTTTTAATTGAAATGAATTTGCTAGTATATGTTGTATAAGATATCTTAAAACAAACAGAAAGAGGGAATAAATATGCAAAATAATCATCCATTAACGGATTGGGTCATAAATAAAATAGAAAAAGATTATAAGGAAGATATCGCATTACTAATTAGTGTGCAAGGACATTCTACAGATGAGGATGGACATGGGGAGTGCTTTGACTATTTTGTGCCAGCCACAGAGAAAGGATATGAACTTTCTGAAACATTTATTATTGATGGAGTTGGTCATGACCTTTATCCAAGATCCTGGGAGAGATTGGAGCAATCTGTATGTTTTGATGATATGATTATTGTATTGGCTGAAGCAACCATTCTTTATTCCAAATCAAAAGAGGATACCGATAAGTTTAGGGATATGCAAAAACGTCTCAGGGACAATTTGAATAATGATCGATTTGTGTATGGGAAGGCATTGGAATGCATGGACAAGGCTCTTGAGATTTATCGGACTCTTTTGTTTGAAGAAAAGAGCTATCGGGTTCGTTCAGAAGTAGTATGTATTCATTCTTATCTTTCGAAAGCAGTGGCATATTTAAATCATACATATACAGAGAATGCGATTTTTAGTGAGAAACAGGCATTAAATGATGATAAAAAAAGTCGTATTTATCACTGCCCTGAACTGCAATTCGTACCAGAAGGATTTTATGAGATGGCTGAAAAACTTCTATACATATCGGAATCTGAACAGCTCTGTAAGTTGGTTGGTGACTTACTAAAAAATACGAAAACATTTATACTTTCTAGAAAGCCGATGGAATGTGATAGAGCATCGAAAGAAGTACAGATTCATTACGAGGAGCTTGCAGAATGGTATCAGGAACTTAGTTTAACATGGAAGAGAATTCGCTATTTTGCTAAGAATAATATGGTGGAGGAAGCATATGTCGATGCATGTTATTTACAGGAAGAATTTATGTATATAGCTTGTGAATTTCAAGTTGAAGAATTCAATTTATTGGATGCTTTTGATGCAAAGGATTTATTAAAATTGGTGGCTAAGGCAGATGAATATGAACAAGTCATTAAAGAGATAATAGGACAGCACGGTGTACAAATTAATAGCTATTTGTCAATCGAGGAATTCATAAAAGTAAGGAAGTAGTTGACCTAAAATGGAATGTGAAGAATCCGCTTTATCCGTTTTGAATAGGAGGGACGTGACCATGAAATATCGAAATGCAATGGACGTTTTCCCGGACGAACTACTGGCTGAAATACAAAAGTATTCCTCGGGAGAATTAATATATATTCCAGAACGAACCCAGAAAAAAGAATGGGGGACAAAGTCAGGAGCAAGAGACTATTATGTTTCACGAAATGCTGAGATACGTAAGAAGCGTGAGGCAGGTAGATCTATCAGGGAGTTGGCGGAGGAGTATAATCTGTCCACTGATTCTATTAGACGTATATTGTATAAGTAAATAAAACGGAAGGCAAAGAATCTGTTATACAATCAAAAAAGGATGTTTCGTTTGTATGAGGTGAAATGTGCAAAGGATGGAACAATATGTGGAGAAATCTGAGCAGGTTATAAATGTATGAGGTAGTTAAGAGAATGAAAAATATAACATCAAGAAACTTTAGAATACTATGTGATTTTATGGACATATATCAATTTATGGTTGAGATCCATGAAAAGGATTGGCGAAATGGTGTACCAGCACCGTTTTTGGAATATGCGCTATCTAGTGATTGGATGGATAAGTCAATGGTTCATCGTTGGAAGCTTTGGGAAGATGATGGAAAAATAGTTGGACTTGTGTTTTATGAATATCCGATACAGAATGTGTATTTTAGTTTGAGACCGGGCTACGAGGAATTGACTGAAGAAATGGTAACATATGCGGAAACTTCAATGCCGCGTGTTGACGGAAAGCAGACATTTATCATTTTAGGTAGTCAAGTAGCAATCAAGGAAACGATTATGAAGGCAGGATATCGTCAAGTCTATGAGGAAATGGAGAAGGTCTTTGATTTTAATAAGTCACTTGATTATGAGTTGCCAGAAGGATTTTGTTTTGTGGAGTCTGAAAACATTTCTTTAGAGAAGATAAATGAGTGCGTTTGGAAGGGTTTTGATCATGAAGCTGAGGAAGGACCATGGGATGGTGATGCAGAAGAAATGTATTATTTGTTAATGGCACCACACATGAACATAAAGGATGCGGTTGTAATCGAAAATGATGCGGGAGAATATGTGTGTTATGCGGGGATGTGGTGGACGCCGGATAATCATTTAGCATATATGGAACCATTGTGCACGGTTCCTGAGTGTAGAAAAATGGGACTTGCATCAGCTGCACTTGCTGAGCATTACCGAAGATTAAAACCGTTAGGAGCTACACATATGACAGGTGGTAGTAATCCGTTTTATGAAAAATTAGGATTTGATTCGATGGTATATTGGACATATTGGGAAAAAGATTTATAATCGAACTGTAACCTTTTGGAAATGAAGAAAATTACTGATTCTATGGAGAAAGAATGGGCGGAAATGAATTATAATAATTGTTGACCGTCCATTTATTTTTTTGGTAACATACAGGTATGTGAGATTACATTGTTTTTATGATGAAAGGAAATTGGAATGGGAAAGATTTGTTTACTTAGAGATATAAAAGCGGTTAAGTATTACAGAACACCTCATAGAAAACCACTGAATCTGAAAAGACGTTAGTCGAAAATAAGACGATTGCTACCAGGAGGAAGTAACATATGGAGGACACATTTGGATCAAGATTAATAGAAATACGAAAGAAAGCCAATATATCCCAAGAGGAATTAGCTGAGCTTTTGGATGTTTCCAGACAGTCAATTTCAAAATGGGAGAATGACAAGGCATATCCTGAGATGACAAGATTGATTTTTATCAGTGATTATTTTGGAGTTTCTCTTGATTATCTGATGAGAGGGGAAGAGAATACAGAATCGGTAAAACCTGAGAAAATAGCAGAGGACAAAAATAGAAGTCTCTTACGAATGTGGAATGATTTTACATCCAATCTCAGCAGTAATCAGAAGCAGCTTTTAACCATTTTAATCGTTGCATTAATCTTTCTTGTTACTGGAATTAGTATGTCTCTTTTCTATTCAGCTGGTCACGCGTTGGGAGAATTGCTTCGTAAGCTAGTTGGCTAGAAATGCCCTATTTACGGGGCTGCAACCATAAGTTTACATGAAAAATACTTGCATTTTTTTGAAAGTGCAACCCAAAGTTTATAGTCCTTTTTCTGAATGCGAGATATAGTTGACTCATAAAATGAAGGAGGATTCAAAAATGAGTCAGATAGCAGAAGTAGTTCAGAATAAGGAACGCGAAAAAGAAGTAAGTAACAGTACCAATAGTGTAGAGAAGGATTTTTTCATAAAGATGTATGTACTGATTACTGACTTTATGAAGAATTGTCATCCAGTATTAAGAGCAATCATTAGTATCGCGGTTATCGTAATGATGATTAATGGTATGTACACTGCTGGTCATAACTTTGGTGAATTATTACGCAATATTATGGGATAAATATTGCAATTAATTATATTTTATAATAAATGGGCGGAAACGAACTATATTAATCGTTGACCGTCCATTTATTTTTTTGGTAACATACAGATATGTGAGATTACATTGGTGCTTTATGAAGGAGATATTTATATGCGAATAATATATGTTGTATTGGTTTTCTGTATGTGCTGTTTGTGTATAAGTGGTTGTTCATCAATGGATACGAGTACAGAAACGAACAATGATAGTATTACGCAAAATATGACTACAGGAACGGGCAGTGATAATACTACAGAAGAGGATATGTATGTTGCGGATGCAATGTCTTCAGAAAAAGAGAATAACAAAAGTTTTTATATTATGCGAGTTAAGGATGATTACCTAGAGATTCCTGGTGAGTGTAAATGCGTATATATAGAAGGAGATGCTAAGTATCCGGAACTTGAGGATGGACAAATTGCTTATGTTACGGCAGATGTAACTATAATTGATGGTGGAGAAGCAGGTTACATGCGAAACATTTTTATTGATAAATTAATATCCTGTGAGCAACTTGAGTATTCTGATATATGTCAGACATTAGAGATTAGTGATATACATGATTTGCCATTTGCATATGCTAATCATATGCTTAGATATATAGATGGGGATAAGTATTACTTATGTGTTCTTAACAGGCAGTATATTGAGGTCTATGAAAATGGGATGCCATATATGGAATATGACTATAATGAGATTTATGAACAAAATGAGTCGATTATGAGTCCGCTATATGAAAAATTCCCCGAACAAGAGTAAAGATAATTATTGGTCGAGAAGATTGATACGTTGTGTTGTTAATGTGGTGATAAGATGACAAAAAGAGAAAAACAAATAAAAGCAAGAGAACAAAAGAAGAAATGGTCGCAGATAGGTTTCTTGGATGAAGGAAGGAGTTGTCCTATTTGCGAGAAAAATAATATGATATTTATTGTTCAGTACGATGCAAGGGCATGTATTGATTGTAATGAGTGGTTAGAAGAAGTTTGTGATGAAGAACAGTGTCCATATTGCAGCGGACGTCCAGCAACGCCCTATGAGGTTTATTGGAATACCGATTTCGAAGCTGGTAGTTCGCAGATGAGAAAAATGTGGAGACGAGATAATTATTCTCACAAGATGAAAGGAGTGAGAAGGCATAATGAAAAAGATACTCGCAATTAATGCCGGTCCGAGAATGGGATATAATACAGATTTACTGATTAAAGAAGCGATGAAGGGTGCAGAAAGCAAGGGTGCAGAGGTTGAGTACATCTCTCTTTTTCAATTAGAAAAATACACTGGATGTATATCCTGCTTTGCGTGTAAGTTACCGAATACCTTTGGAAAGTGTATGTGTAAGGATGGATTAAGTGAGGTCCTAGATAAAATAAGAAATGCAGATGGGATTATTATTGGCTCGCCGAATTACTTGGGTGATTTAACAGCAAGCTTTCGAGCTTTATATGAAAGATTAGTTTTTCAGGTGCTTACCTATAACAAGGAAGAGCCTTGCTGTAATGACCACAAAATCCCAGTTCTTTTGATTACAACAAGTAATTGTGGAGAGGAAGCATATTCTACTGTAGGATATGATAAAATGTTAGATTCCTATAAGAATACATTGAGTACTTTCGTGGGTCCTACTGAGATTTTCATTTGTGGTGATACCTTGCAGGTGAAGGATTATAGTAGATTTAACTGGACAATGTTTGATCCTGAGGCAAAGAAAAAACATCATGATGAAACATTTACGGAGTATCTTGAACGAGCAAAAGAAGCTGGTGAAAATCTGTTAGATTAATATTATGGATTAACGATAATGATACAAAAAAGAGGTTGTGGAAAATGTTATTAGAAACAGAGAGACTTGTGATTAGAAGTGTCGAAATGACAGATGAAAAAGCGTTTGTTGATATGGCGGCAGATGGAAGCTTAGCAGAAGATATAGGCTTTGACGAGAATTGTGGTTCCTGGATGAATAATTGGATTAAGGAAAACAAAGAGCTGGATATTCAAGATGATCCAAGGGCAGATTCCATTGCATATACAATTGAACTTAAAGAATCAGGAAATGTGATTGGTTCTGTTGGTTGCACTTATTATGATGATATGGACAAAGTCGGAATTGTATATTTTATTGGAACGAAGTATCGAGGAAGTGGATATGCAGCGGAAGCAGCAAAGGCTTATGTAGATTATTTTTTTGAGCATTATCAGGAAGATGAACTGATTGCACCCATTAGAGATGCAAACGAAGCATCCTGTAAAACAATAGAGAAAGTGGGATTTGTTTTATTAGAAAAGAAACTATATAAGGATATAAATGAAGAGTATGAGATAATGCATAGATTTTATGCTGTTAAAAGATTGTAACTCACATAAAGCGAAAAGAGGAACGATAAATGAAGTTTTCATATAAAAATGTTTATGGAACTCCAGAATATGAGAAGTTCTGTTCAAAGAAAGATTACGTATTGGATGAAAAGTATCTGAGTGATACAGAAATAGAAGATTTGGAAGATGGATATACAGTTGAAGTTACCGTGCATGACCACAGAGAAGATTGTAATGGAATGTTAGTTATGAATGCAGATAAGGCAAAATGTGTGCTGAAAAAAGATGGTGAAAAGATATATGAATACATCAGACAGACGAATTCAACATTTCATATGTTTTCACCATTTTGTCATCAAGATGGTCATGTATATTATCCGTTTCATATAGATTTATATGGGATTAGTTATTTGAACTTAGATACGGCAGAAGTATATCATTATGTACCAGAGGGGTATGAAACTCAGTATCAAATACCTTGTGGAGAGTCTTTTATTGTAACAGGAGTGAACTATGATAAAGAGACAAATCTTGTCGTATATGATGGTTGTTATTGGGCAGGCTGTTACGAACTGTATGTTGGTGACTTGACGAGTCCCCTTGCATTTAATCCGCATCTCGCATGCATTAGAGATATGTTGCAGGAGCGAGAAGCGTGTGATTTCTATGATGTGTATTTCGTAAAGTGGGATGAGAATCAAATTGTAGTAAAGGCTGAGAATGACGAGGGTACCAGGGAGTATACAGTCTCTTTTGAAGAGATTCGAAAAGAAATAGCTCGTATCGAAAAAGAGGGAAAATAGAACATATGACATATATTATATTTATCATAGTTTTATGCATACTACTTTTGGTAGTATCCACAAAGCTATACATTATGAAAAAAGAATTACGTAAAATTACAAATCAAATGACGATGCAAGACAATGCATCTTTGTCTGTTCAAATGGTGGATGAAGATTTGAATCAATTGATTGTCAGTATCAATCATTTATACGAAAAGCAGTTGGAAATCAAAAATCGAGCAGTTAGTAAGGAGAAAGAGATTCGCAATTCCATCTCGGTGATTTCTCATGATATGAAAACGCCACTTACATCGGTTATCGGATATCTGCAAATGGCGCAAAAAAGTCAGGGAGAGGAAATGCAAAATGATATTGCTACTGCATTGGAACGAGCAATATACCTGAATGATTTGGTAAATGATTTCTTTGAGATTTCCTTGATTGATGCCGAAAGCTATTTGCCAAATCTGGAAAGCATTAATATTTGTGAACTGATTTGTGAAGAGATATTTGCACTGTCTCCATCCTTTGATAAAAAGGGAATGCTTCCAGTTTTTGAAAAGTCGGACAAAGATATTCGGGTGCTGGGGGATAAGAAAATGTGCACTCGTGTTTTTCAGAATTATTTTTCCAACTGTATCAAATACGGAGTTGGCGAGATTACGATTGACATTGATGAGGATACATCCGATAAGGTGAAGATTCGCATTTGCAATTATCCGAAAAATGAGGTGGATCCAACCAGGATGTTTGAACGATATTACAGAGATGATAAGGCAAGAACCGGCGAAGGAGCGGGACTTGGAATGTTTATCTGTAAGAACTTTGTTGAGGCAATGAAGGGAACCATTTTGGCAGAAATGAGTGGGGAGCAACTGGTAACAACCATATGTTTACCGGCGCAGCAGAAATAGGACAGTAGATAGGAGTACAAAATGATATTAGTAATAGAGGATGATATTTCCATTAATAGCCTTCTTTGCAGGGTTTTGACGACGAGTGGATATGAAGTAGAGCATGCTGAAAATGGATATGATGGATTTGAACTGGCAATGAAAAATGACTATGAATTGATTCTTATGGATTTGATGTTGCCACTGAAAAGTGGTGAGGAAGTGCTTCGAGCATTAAGAAAGGTGAAAACAACACCAGTCATTATTTTATCAGCCAAGAGTGATGTTACTGATCGAATTGATCTGTTTCGATTAGGTGCAGATGATTATATTTGTAAGCCGTTCGATGTGGATGAGGTGGTGCTTCGAATGGAAGCGGTACTTCGAAGAACTGGCAGCGCTCAAAAGGATGCGCAGGCATCTCTCAAATATAAAGACATGATTTTAAATCAGGACGATCAGAGAGTATATATTGGTGAGGAAGAGCTTCGATGCACATCTATGGAGTACGCAATATTGGAGATTATGTTGCAAAATCCAAACAAGGTCTTTTCGAAAAGAAATCTTTTCGAGAGTGTTACAGGAGAAGATTATATGAGTGAGGACAATACGATGAATGTACACATGAGTAATCTTCGCAAGAAAATAGCAAAGATAACAGACGAAGCTTATATAGAAACGGTATATGGCATGGGATATCGCATGGCGAATTAATCTTTAGGTTTTCTTTAGTTTTCGTGAACAAGAAGTTTAAAGTGTTCATTTATACTTAAGCCAAAACAAAGGAAGGATATAAATGAAAGAATGGAAGAAATTGTTTTAAAAACCAATGCACTGGTGAAAAAATATGGCAGATTCGTTGCCTTAGATAACGTCAGTGTGGAAATCAAAAAAGGTCACATTTATGGTTTCATGGGACAAAATGGAGCCGGTAAAAGTACATTTATGAAAGCAGTCGCAGGTTTGACGGTACCTAGTTCGGGAGAAATCAGTCTGTTTGGAAAAAGTGATGTAACAGGTCTTAGTGAGGCGAGAAAAAAATTAGGTGTCATGATTGAACAGCCTGCACTTTTTCCAAATTATAGAGTGAAAAGAAATGTAGAGATGCGAAGAATTCTCAGTGGCAATCCAGATAAGAGCATGACCGATCAGATG
Source organism: Eubacteriales bacterium (assembly GCA_030533405.1). Classification (GTDB taxonomy): domain Bacteria; phylum Bacillota; class Clostridia; order Lachnospirales; family Lachnospiraceae; genus CAG-590. The sequence continues at coordinate 2,626 of JAUNJF010000039.1, read as the reverse complement.
GTTGAATTGGTTGGCTTGTCGGATGTGGCGGACAAAAAAGCCAAGAAATTATCCATGGGTATGAAGCAAAGACTTGGAATTGCAATGGCACTTGTTGGCAATCCTAAGCTTTTGATTTTGGATGAGCCGGTAAATGGTTTGGATCCTGAGAATATCATTGCATTGAGAAAATTATTGCAAAAACTTAGTGAGGAAAAGGAGATAACAATCTTCATTTCCAGCCACATTTTAAGTGAATTGTATTTGTTGGCTACGGATTACATCATGATTCATCAGGGGCGGATTATTGAAACACTGAGTCATGAACAGTTAGAAGAAAAATGTAAAAAATATATATGTGTTAAAACGGATCAAGTATCGGTTGCGCTTACGCACTTAGATAAATTAATGAGTAGCGAATACTATAAGGTGGTTTCGGATGATACCATTCGTGTATTCAAGGATTCCTCAGAAGCAGAGAATATTTCAAAGCTGTTTAGTGAAAATGGAATTGTATTAAAGGAATTGTCCTTTAAGGAGCAGTCTTTGGAAGAATATTTTATGAGTGTTATAGGAGGCGCAAAATGATAAATCAGTTAAAAGTAGAATTTTATAAATTAACGCATTCAGTGATGTTATATGTTATTGGAGCGTTGTATTTTATTATGGGTATTATTGTTCCATTTAAGATGGTGAAGATGTTTGATGTGGATGATATTTATTATCCATTTCAGGATGCTTTGCAGGATGTATCTTTTGTATTTTTGACCGCAATTCTTGTGGCATGGTTTATTGGACAGGATTATAGTAATCGGGTGTTTCAGCATGAGATTGCCAATGGATATTCACGGTTTTCAGTCATCATTTCCAGATTGATTCCGATTACGATTGCTTCTGTGGTAATGCATGCGATTACTGTGTCGTCGGAAGTACTTGGGACGGGAATTTTAGTTGGGTTTTCCAGCAGTTCCTTTAGCGGAGCTGATGTTTTATGGGTTCTTACGGTAATCCTTCAGATTGTAGCGCTGGTATGTGTGTTTGCATTTATTAGCTTTGTGTCGGGCAGTCAGTTTGCGGCAACTGCGGGTACTGTAGTGTTTGAAATTTTCTTTTGCAATATTATGCGTAACTTTTTACGTTCAGGAGTATATACATATACTTGTTTGTGCTTTGCAAAAGACAATACCAACGAGCGATTAAGTATTTGTGCTATAAGTGCAGTAGCAACCATTGTGGTAGTATTATTCTTGACTTACTGTGTGTTTAAGAAGAAAGAAATATAAGGACGGAAAATGAACTCTACATTCCGTAGGTACCCGTATTAATATATTTAGGATATGATGGTTCCAGGAGGTGATTTTGTTGAATCAGTATATTACTGGGACAGTGATAAAAGAATTAAGGGAGAGAAACAATCTGACACAGGCAGAGCTTTCCGATGAGCAACACAAAATATTCATTGAAAAGGTTGAGGATGAATATTTTATTCAGGTCGAACACGATATGAATAAAGAACATTATATTTCATTTCTTGCAGCGGTTTCGTCAGATCGATTGCAGATGATAAAACTATATCCCGAAGGTGCAGCTGAGGCAAGATTCAAAATATCTGGAGTAAAGAGGATATATGCTTTTTGCAATCGAGATGGTTTGTTCTATAGTGATACAAAACGACATATTGATGCAAGAGATAAATCCTATGATGATGTAGAGCAGCGAAGAGCGTTGGAGGCAGTAGCAAAGAAGTTGCTTGGACAAGAATAAGATGAAAAAGATTTTCGGAATGATTCCGGAAATCTTTTTTTTATGGAAAATTGTCGGAATTTCCGTAGCGCTAAAGGTTCAAGCGATTATCTGAACCATCCACTTTACCATACACCGCATGGCGGCTATTGAGTTTGGTATGTTTGTAGAATGACAAATAGTAATGAAAATGGTAATATTAGAGCTGAAAGGATTGGTATGAAATATGATACATTTTGGATATGCCCAGTGTGACATTACGCCACAAGAGGCAATGCCACTGGTTGGATTTTATAGAGAAGAAGAAACCTGCAAAGGAGTTTTAAAGCCACTACTAGCACAGGTTTCTGTATGGGAAGATGATAGTAATTCAAAGAAATGTTTGATTACGGTAGATAGCTTAGGTTTTACTACAGACCTGACAAATGAACTAAGAGATAAGGTTGGAAACTGCCTGGGGATAGAGCGTGAACAGGTAATGTTTTGCTTTTCACATACTCATTCCGCACCAGATCCAACAGACAGTCGATTTACCTATTTTGATTTGGTATGCGGCAGGGTGTTAGCTGCGGTAGAAGAGGCAAATTCGAAGCTTTGTCCAGTGGATATTGGATGGGACAATGTGGAAGCAGACATTGGTGTTAATCGAAGAAATAAAGGTGCAGAGATTGATAAAAGAGTTGGTATATTGAAGGTATGTGAGGAAGATACGGATGAGATAAGACTTATCATTTTGCGTGTGACAGCACATGCGAATTCCTACAAGAGAGATAATTATTATGTGTCGCCGGATTTCTTTGGGGATATAAGAGAAATTGTAGGAGCTCATTTTAACTGTCCTGTTATGATAGTTCAGGGCGCTGCTGGAAATGTTGCACCAAAGTATTTTTGCTCAGAGGAAACA
>JAUNJF010000064.1 GCA_030533405.1 Eubacteriales bacterium | reverse complement strand
GTACAGAATAATTTATAAATAAAAAGTAAATAGAGCCCACCTGATAAGGGCACATCGTAAGATGGAAGCACCAGAGACGCAGGGGAAAGAAACCAGTTATTAGCTGGACTTTCTCTTGCGTTTTTTTTTGCAACTAGGGTGGGAGTACATTTCTGAGTTTCTTTCCAGTGGGTGTAGGAAAGGAACAAAACATAATGTATAATATTGAAGAAAGTGCAAAGAGATTAAAGGAATTAAGAAGGAATAAAAAAGTAACACAGGAACAAGTGGCAAATGATTTAAAGATATCAGTTGATACAGTAAGAAAGAACGAACAGGGTGTTAGAGGATTATCAATTGATATAGCTGAACTGTATGCAGAATATTATGAAACTAGCATAGATTTTATTATAAGTGGAAAGGTGGAATTGAATAATCAAATGTCGGAAATGTTGAAAAAATATCCAACAGATAAGCAAAATATGGCATTAAGAATCTTGAAAGGCATATTAGAAAATTTGGAATAACGATAGTGAAGGAGCAAAATTATGGCGAGACATATAGATGGATTATATTTGATTACAAAAGAATATGAACAAAATAAAAATGTTGAGGATTGCTATCATAGATTGGCGGGATTGTGCGATGCAATAATGAAAATAGATGACTTCCCTTTTGATTTGGATCAATTTACTGTAGATGAGAAGGGAAAATTTATTAACAAATTTATTGAGATATTGGAAAGCGATAAGCCTTACATAAAAAACATTTGGGAAGCAAAAGCAGGAAAAAAACTTCCCAATAAAAAGATATGTTATACATTAAAAAAAGAGGATGTTGATAACACATTAGATTCATTAATGAAAGCTTTTATGCGTTTTGGTTATGAGTATTATGGTAATAAGTCGTTCATTCCAAATCTGAATCTATGCAGCAGGGAAGAACTTACAAGGATTATGGCAGAAGAGTCTTCTGGATATAGATGGGAAATAAGACATACCAATGATTTTCCAAAAATCAGATTTGAAAAATGTTATAAATCTTATATGAACTATTTTAATAGTTTTATCGGTAGCATGGTGGAATATAGACGGTTAGGATTTCATAATCTGCTGGAAAATTTATATGTTCTTTATAAGGCACTGTATTCATTTGCTGATATATATTTTCAATCAGTACTGTATTTACTGATAGATAACCCGTCTATAAACAAAGCAGATAAAATAATTAAGATGCAATTATTGGTTAAACATTCAGAAGAATTAGAAACAACTTTTGCTCCATGCACTGATAAAGCAGAAAAGAATAATATTTTTGATTCATTTGCAGTTTATATTATGTACCTTGATTACAGAAATACTTGCAGAAATGTGATTGAGATACAGGAAATTTTATCTTTGCAAATGGAAAACGAATCATATGTTGCTGTAGTTGATGAAGAATACCAGTGTAACGAAAGATGGATAAATGAAATTGAGACTAAAAAGGAATTACGAAGAATTATTGTTTCTGATATAACTTAATGTCCTTCCACTGATTTTCTTGCTTGTCCAAACATTGCTCTGTATACTGTCCTTAAAAAAGAAAAAGGAATCCCAGAGCAACCTTCTTTGCCGGACCGTTACTCTGGGACATGGTATAAACCATGTACATTGTAACAGTTTATCACAGGGTTGGACAACATATTTTTACCTGAGAGTAATGAATTTCTTTGTCCCACATGTAAGAATGGCTCACTTATCTTCAGAGATTACTGTAAGCGCATCGTGAAATATGAAGGTGGTTATAGCGAATGGCTGCTGATTCCCAGACACCAGTGCAGCAACAGGCAGTGTCAGAAAATCCACCGCATGCTTGCCGATTTCATGGTTCCATTCAAACATTACTCCGAAGAAGTTATCTCAGGAGTTCTTGACGGCGTTGTACTTCCGTCAGACGAAGATTCCGCTGACTATCCTTCAGAACAGACCATGATCAGATGGCATCATTGGTTAATGAAAAATAAACTTAACATCGATGGTCAACTGAAATCGATAGCCTACCGTGAACTGGATTTCTCCCAGGAACTGTTGAAATCCTCAGATTCATTACTCAGTTACATAAAAAGTTTCATTCCGGATGGATGGCTTAGAACCATTATCCGATTTCTGTATAATTCCGGTAATTCACTGCTCTTTTTTTATTGAGTTGTTTTACCGACTTTGATTTTACTGTCCGCGTTCTGCTTCGTATGCTTAACCCATAAGGAGGAAGCAAAAAATGAATGCGAACAAACATCTGATGAATCAGGCATCATCCCCTGAAGAAAAGGCTATAAGCAGATACATGCTTATAGCACCACTGCTAAATGAAGATCTGGATGAAGCTGCTTTGGTCGATCTTCGTTATGAAATCTCTGAAAAGAATGGTCTTTCAGAGAGAACCCTCAGACGTTACGTAAATGCTTACCGCGAATCCGGCTTTGAGGGGTTAAAACCTGCTGAACGTGTCCGCTACAGGAAGGATTCCATGCCTGATAATTATGAGGAAATCCTTGCAGCCGCAATCCAACTGCGGCGAGAAGTTCCCAGAAGGTCGGTGGAACAGATCATTCTTATTCTTGAAATGGAAGGTCTTGTGGCACCCGGCGTATTGAAACGTCCTACTCTGCAGAGGCATATGTACCAGGCTGGTTTTGGTGCGGAGCACATGGAAGTATACAAGGAGGCCAGAAGCAGTTCTTCCAAACGTTACTGCAAGCCACATCGCATGATGCTGGTTCAGGCAGATATCAAGTATGGTCCCGCCCTACCGATCGGGAAAGACGGGAAAATGGTTAAAACATACCTGTCTTCCGTAATCGACGACCATTCCAGAATGATTCTTTCCTCGGAGTTTTACGACAACCAGGAAGAAGGCATTGTAGCAGATACCCTGCATAAAGCGATTCTTAAGTATGGCCACTTTGATAAATGCTACTTCGATAACGGCTCCCAGTATGTGGCAAAACAGCTTACCACATCTCTTTCAAGGTTATCCATACGCATTGCCCATGCCCCCATACGAAGTGGGAAGTCAAAAGGCAAAATAGAAAAGTTTCATCAGGTAGTAGATGACTTTCTGGCTGAGATAAAAGCCAAAAAGGTGAAAACCCTGGAAGAACTCAACTACTACTGGAAAATTTACTTGGAGCAATACTACAACAACAAAGCCCATGATGGTATAAAGGAATACTATTTAAGCCTTGGCGTTGAGATCCCGAAAGAAGGAATCAGTCCTCTGCAGGAATTCAACCGGGATACCAGACCGCTTACCTTTCTGGATGCTGCGGTTGTTGGAGAAGCATTCCTTCATCATGAAATCAGAAGAGTTGACAAAGGAG
>JAUNJF010000002.1 GCA_030533405.1 Eubacteriales bacterium | reverse complement strand
AGTTCAGGGCGCTGCTGGAAATGTTGCACCAAAGTATTTTTGCTCAGAGGAAACACCGATTGATGCCACAGGACCAGAATATACACGTTCGCAGAACGCATTGGCGGATATGGCCAATGTGATATTGAAGGAGCTTGCTCCAAAGATGGAAATGATTAAAACATCAAACCTGAAGGAGATTGATGCATATTCCAGAGAAGTAGTATTAACAGCTCCTGTGCCAAGTGCGGAAGAGATTAATAAGATTGCGCAGGATGCAGAGGAGATATGTGGAATAGATAGTAGTGGATGGTTAGCTGAGGTTCATAAGCTGCAGGAAAATCACATTGATAAGCAGAGTGAAAATGTTGAAGTTCAGTATTTCAAGATTGGCGAATGGTGTCTTTGTGGTGTCCCTTATGAAATTATGAACGAGTTTGCAACGCGCGCAGAACAAAAGTTGGATAATCCTTATTTTTATCTCAATGGATATACCAATGGTTGTTCTACCTATTTTGCTACGGAAGAGGAATATGATAAGGGAGGATACGAAGTATTTTGGTCCCTTCTGATTTATTATGTGTATTTTCATCGTCTGTTTCCGTTCGAAAGAGAAGCATGTGGTCAGCTGATTGATTTTACGGTAGATAAGTTTAAAGATGAATAAAAAATCCTCACCTGTCTGACCCACAGGTGAGGCTAAGAGATATATTACAATGGGAGGTAAAAGGATGAACTATATATTTGGGAAAAGAATGAATTCAATTATGCATGGTGGAGATTACAACCCAGAGCAGTGGTTAGATAGACCAGACATTTTAGCAAAAGATATTGAGTATATGAAAGAGGCAGGTGTTAACGAGGCAACACTTGGTGTGTTTGCGTGGTCTATGTATGAACCTCGAGAAGGTGAATTTCATTTTGAGTGGCTTAAACAGATTATGGATAATCTGTATGAAAATGGTATCTATACTATTCTTGCAACACCATCAGGAGCACGACCAATTTGGTTGGATAATACATATCCAGAGGTAATGAGAGTTGATAACATGGGAAATCGAAACCGACATGGTATACGTCACAATCACTGTCTTTCCTCTCCGATTATGCGTGAAAAGATAAGCTTATTAGATCAGAAATTAGTGGAAGAAGTTGGGAATCATCCAGGGCTAATCATGTGGCACATTTCCAATGAATTTGGAGGTGAGTGCTATTGTGATCTTTGTAAGCGTGGTTTTCAGCAATATCTTAGAAAGCGTTACGATGGAGATATTAATAAGTTGAACCATGAATGGTGGGCAACATTTTGGAGTGCAAGATATAACAGCTTTGACGAGATAGAACCTCCATTTAAGAATGGACAGACTGCTATTATGGGATTGAATCTGGATTGGAAGAAATTCACCACACAGAATTATTGTGACTATATTTCTGTGGAGATTGATACGCTTCGTAAGTATGCCAAGAAAGAGGTTCCGATTACTACCAATTTTATGAAGCGTTTTTGGGATATTGATTATCGAACGCTTGCCAAGAAGATAGATGTGATTTCCTGGGATAGTTATCCATTTTTCCATAATGATCAGGAAAGCTTTGCAGATACAATGCTAGAGAGTGGGTTTGATCATGCAATGATGAGAGGTTTGAAAAAGGACAAGCCATTTATGCTTATGGAGAGTGCGCCAGGCAAGGTAAATTGGAGCCCTTATAATAAGCTAAAGCGACCAGGAGTACACAAGCAGTTTGCATTGCAAACCATAGCCTGTGGTTCGGATACTGTGCAGTATTTCCAGTGGAGAAAATCCAGAGGTGCTGCAGAACAACACCATGGAGCTGTAATGGATCATTTAGGCACAACGGATACAAGAATTTTTAAAGAGGTTGCAGAGACTGGCAATGTATTGAAAAAGATTGCTGAAGTGGAAGGATCAATTCCGCAAAATAAAGTAGCCATTGTTTTTGAATGGGAAAACTGGTGGGCATTTGAAGATGCTGGTGGATTTAGCTGGCATACGAAGAAATATGATACAACCTGCATGGAGTATTGGAAGGCGTTAGCAGCATTAGGTGTTGATGCGGATGTGATTTCTGCAAATGATATATCCAATGAGTATAAGGTTGTGATTGCACCAATGCTATATTCTGTTACAGAAGCGATTGCTGATAAAATGAAACGCTTTGTAGAAAATGGTGGTACATTACTTGGAACCTATATTATGGGATATGTAAATGAGAACTGTTTGTGCTATGAAGGAGGTTTCCCAGGAGCGGGACTAAGTGAGTTGTTTGGTTTGATCAGTGAAGAGATTGACACTCTTTATCCAAGTGATCGCAATGGAATTCGATTCGTATCGGGTAATGAAGATACAGTGTTAACAGTAAAGGAATATGCGGAAATATTACGAGTTCATGATGCTGAGGTGCTTGGTGTTTATACGGATGATTTCTATGCGAAGCAGCCAGCATTTACGGTGAAATCTACAGGCAAAGGAAAGGCATATTATCAAGCTGCAAGATGTGAAGATCAAGCACTGATTGACCTGTTAGAGGTAGTTCTAAGTTCAACGGATATTACCTGTACAAGACTTGCAAAAGGAATAGAAAAACATACAAGATACACCGATGATTTTGCGTACACATTCTATTTGAATAATTCAGATGAGAACGCTATATTTGAGGTGGTTGACGGAGAGAATCTTCTTTCTGGTGAAGAGGTAAAGGGAAGTGTTGAAATCGGTCCAAAGGAATGTATTGTGATTAAGCAATGGAAAGAGTCTTGATGATGAACGATATTATATTTTGAGAATACGGGCTATGTAAATTTCGATTTTTAATAGAGGAGAAGTGAAAAAATGTGCGAGATCGTTAGAACGACACTTAATTCAAAGAGGAACGGAGTAGCTTATACTCTTTATGAGAACAAAGTTGTAATTAGTACCGGAAAAGGTGAAGTGACAATACCATTACCCTATGATGATAACTATGAATGTTTTGATCACATTTTATATATGGGTGAGAAACTATATGCAATTGTTGCTTGCAGAGTGGGATTTGATGTGAAATATGTAATTGATGAAGAGAATTTTACATTGAAAGATTGTAGCCCGTTCAAGTAATGAATTGATAATAGATTTAATCTTAAAGAAGGAATGTACTTGAGTATTGAAACAACACCAGTTATTGCAGCAAATGATTTCGAGAAAATCAAAGCAATAAAGGACTTAGGCTACAATAGAATTTCTATGGGATTTCAAACAGTATCGGAGAAATTATTAGAGTCATTAGGACGTGAAGGATCAAAATCTATTTATGAAAAAGCTGTTGAAAATATCAGAAAAGCAGGATTTGGCAGACTGAATGTGGATTTTATTTACAGACAGACGATACTGTTGAAGAAGCAGCAACAAGGGAACTGATAGAAGAAACATCTGTAGATATAAAAATTACAGAGGACAACCTTTTGAAGATTACTTCTGGTAAAGGTCGTGATCCGCGTGGATGGATTATAAGCGTTGCATATATGGTAATAGTTGATGAAAAGTATATTAAACCTAGAGCAAATGGTGACGCATTGTATGCAAATTGGGCAAATGTTGATTCAATCGAAAAAGATGATATGGCGTTTGATTATTTTGAAATTCTACAGTATGCGTTAAATTTGTAAAATTGAAACTTTGAGATGAAGCGCTAGATTGTTATTTCATGAGATGAGGAAAAACGTAATGAAAAAGCCAAGTATAAAAAATATAATAATTATATTATTGATAGTATTAGTGTTGTTTGGAATATATTGTTTTGCACATTTTGCTTATGTTGGCTCAGCAATGTGAGAAGATGGCAAGGCATCAAATTCTAATGTACAAAGTTAAAGGAGATTAAAAAATGGGGAGAAAAAAAGTCGCAATTATAGCGAATTCATTATTGTTGTTGTGGTTTTCTTTAGATATGTTTGGTGTAAAGCTTGGAGAAAAGTATCTTGTTGAAGGTGCATTTAAAGATGATGGATTGTTTATGCTTATTTCTGTTATCACATTTATTTTATTTGTAGTTACTAAAAAAATCGGGAAATATTTTCATCTTATATGGCTTTCTATGTGGTTAGTAGTACAATTTTTAAGTCATGAATGGTATACAATTTTTGGAAACGGATTTATGGGTGATGTAGATGTTAAGATTAATTGTTTTAAAGACTGTATTAAAATAGTAAGTGTACAAGGAAGATATGTTCCTGATGCATATCATACAATTTTACATATATTACTTGTTGTAGCGCTGGTTACAACGCTACGCGTTACTGCTAAAACAAAAGATGTTGAGCAGTAAAATTCTGATACTTAATGAAGGAGAATTGTATTGATAAAGATTGAAGTTATGAAATATGGCCATTCGTAATGGTCAGACACAATTGAATTTGCAAAAAAAATGTTCATGGCGAGCAGGAGTGTATCTTGCTAATAAAATGAGTAATAACGAATTCGAAGAAAATGAACGAGTATTAGTGGTTTTAATGTGCAATAGAACAACATATTATCGGCAAAATATATCGTGATTTCGAGATATGTATTATTGATATACTTTGCCGATAATAGTATAATAGTTCCGAGAACTTGTACAGTATAACTTTATATTAGAGGTATTTTATTGGTTTGGAGGTCGTTTATGAAATATAGCAGTGTAGTAGAAATTTCGGCTAAATGGGGAATATCTGAAAGAAGTGTACGGAATTATTGTTCATCAGGAAAAGTTCCTGGAGCAGTTCTTGATGGAAAAACATGGAAAATTCCTTCTGATGCGATTAAACCTACAAGAAAAAAAAGACAAGGAAAAATACCTTCTGATATCCTTTCGAGGCTGAAAGTTGAGAAAGAGTCTGGTATTACAGGAGGAATATACCATAAAGTACAGATTGAATTAACATATAATTCTAATCATATTGAGGGAAGCCGTCTTACACATGATCAAACTAGATATATATTTGAAACAAATACCATAGAAATTCAAGATGATGTATTAAATGTTGATGATATTGTAGAAACGGCAAATCATTTTAAATGCATTGATCAAATTATAGAATTAGCAAATTACAGGTTAAGTGAATCTTTTATTAAACAGTTGCATTTTATTTTAAAAATGGGTACTTCAGATAGTCGAAAGGCGTGGTTTACAGTAGGCGATTATAAACGCTACGAAAATGAAGTTGGTGGAAAAGAGACAACAAAGCCAGAAAGTGTTGCCAAAGAAATTAAACAATTGTTAAAAAAATATAATGAGACAAAAGAGAAAACATTAGAAGAAATTATAGAATTTCATTATGAGTTTGAGAGAATTCATCCTTTTCAGGACGGTAATGGACGTGTTGGAAGGTTGATTATGTTTAAAGAATGTCTTCGTAATGGAATTACGCCATTTATTATAGAAGATGATATTAAGGAATTTTACTACAGAGGGTTAAAAGAGTGGAAAAATGAACATGGGTACTTAATAGATACCTGTCTAGCTGCTCAAGATAGATTCAAGGTATATATGGATTACTTTGGTATAAAGTATAATGATTAATTCCGATTTCGGAATCAAACAAATCTGAAGTGGACATGCTGAATATTCTGATAATTACAGTAGAATAACTAAATTTAATTTTATAGAAGAGGTGTATTTATTGTGTATAGGAGAACCTTATTAATTGTTTTAGCAATGATAGTTTTCATTGCTGGGATTATTGGATCTTTTTGGTATATTTTTATGCCGAAGTCGGTAAGAGAATTTTGCAGAAAACATCCTGGTTTTGATTTAAGATCAGATATAAAAAATGCTTCGGATTTGCAAATACGTCTAACGGGAGTGTGCTTATTCATTTTAGGTTGTTTTTTCGAAATTGGTTTAATAACGGTTATTATAGGATGGTGAAATAACTGTTAAATTGTAAGTTAATTGCACCACTCGCAATGTCGACAAAAGACATTCGCAGGATGCTTCGCATTCTTGCTCATGTCGTTTGTCGCCCTATGCATTCAGTCTGAAATACAGCCGTTTGTGAGCAAGAAGCGGATATATAAGTGTACTGTATACCTGGGAATCCAAGCTGAATTACCATTGATAATCAATTATGGTATGTGGATTCTCCCAAAACTTAACATGCATATTTCGTTTCGTACAATTGACAGAAAAGCTGAGTGCGGTGGTGAAGATGTTTCCGTCATCGCGAAGCGGTTTTTCGTCACCTGCATAGTATTTTTTCAGCTTTTCAAAAGCACCATTTTCGGTGTAATGCTTGATTAGTCCTCGTTGCAAATCTTCAAAGTTGTCATTGTTTTGTACCCATGTGAGGTCGCAGCGATTGAGATATTCAAGATATTTTTCGTATCCAATTAGATTTCTTTTGGTATCAATACCAGCAATATAGTTTTCGTAGCATTTCTTGTATTCACGAACAAACATAGCTTCTTGTGTAGTATCATTTGTATCAACATACAATCCATTTTTATTAACCGGAATCATTTTTGCATTGTCACTTCTCCAGTCAAGTGACTTTGTTTTGTGTTGGGAATCACCACAAAAATGAATATGTCCGCGAGAATCTCGATAGGCGTATGGAATGTGTAGAATCTCATTTTTCCACATAATAGACTCCATCATATCTGCCATTTGGCTTTGGGTTTGAATCGTATCGATTCGCTCTAAACCATACTGAAGTCGGCCGTATCCACTTTGGTTTCGGGAAGTACTGTTATATTCGGGATAAATGTAATAGTTTCCTTGCCCGTGTTGCTCTGGTAAGAATTTAACTTCATCATTTGCTATTTCAATTAGTCCATAGGAACCAGTGGCATCTCCTATCATGCAACAAAGATTCCAGCCAGATGCGATGGTTTCGCTTATAAGTGTGTACAGATTGAGTTTGTTACGAATGAAATGGAGCGCTTCCGCCACCGTTGCGCAGTTTGAGGTGACAAGAAATGGGAGCGATATCGTGCAGGCACGGATAGAGGCAGAGGGGTTAGTACCCATACAGATAAATTGTTTCTCATAATCACGCATATTGTACTCAATATATAAGCCTTCAGAATTCATTGAGTCACTTGCAAGCATTGGAAGTGCATTGTAGTATTCGGCGTCAATTTCGCCATGATGTAAAAGCGCTTCATAGGTCAAACCTTTTTGGAAAAACTGGTCGTATGTGAAATTCAAAGTGTCATATTTTCCATATTTGACATGGGTAATGTAACAAGGCAACTGAGAAACGGTTAGGTCAAGATTACGACCAATTAGTACATCTCCAGTTCGTGTGCGGGTTGCAAGTGCTGAGCAACCAAATGTTTTTCCAATATCAAAGCGACGATTTGCGAATTCCAATGCTTTGTCAAAATTAAAATATCTGTGGCGATCACAATCTATAACATAATTACCAAGATCAGTAAAGTTTTTGTATTTTTGGTTACGAATATTCCAGCCATATGTTGTAGCTTGATTGTTTGAGTGCATGGGATGGTCAAATGAGTTATGAAACATACAGTATCCTTTTATAGTCTGTTAGTATTAGTGTATGAAAAAAGAAAAATGATGTTCTTAATAAACAGAGAAAGAAACAAAAAGGTTGTAACCATTAAGGTGAAATAATGATACGTTCTTGCGAATGACTGCTTAGTTAATGCAAATGCATTGACCTAGCACTTGTTTGGCATTATAATGACGATAAGAAATGTTTTGAAATGGAGGTAATATAATGGCAAGTACAATTCAATTGAGAGTTGATGATGAATTAAAAAAGAAATCAGATGAGCTATTTAATGCTTTAGGAACAGATACGACCACTGCAATTAGAATGTTTTTAACCCAGGCGCTTGCTGTGAACGGTTTCCCTTTTGAAGTAAAAAGAGTGAATCCTAATCCATATGTGGCATTATCAGAGAATGAAATGATGAGCAAATTGGAGAAGTCGCGTGAGCACGCAGAGAAGGGTATGATAAAAGAAGCGTCAGAGGTTTCGCGTGATATGAGGGATAGATATGGATTATAAGGTATTTGTGACAAAAGATGCAGAAGAAGATTTGGATCGTTTTATTCGTTACCTCATTGTGGAAAAGGAAAGTCATCAAGCAGCAAGCAATGTATTGAATGATTATGATGCTACTATAGAAAGTCTTAAGCATGTCGCTGGAAGTTTGAAATTATGTGATAACCCTAGACTTGCGTCATTAGGATATCGACGAATTAATTTTTTGAGCCACAGATATTTTATTCTTTATCGAATCGAGGATGAAGTGGTCATTGTAGACAACATTTTTCATGAACTACAAGATTACGAGAACAAAATGCAATAGTTATAACCGATTTACTACTAAGATGAAAGAGTTCTGTAAGGTTGACACACATGTCAATTTTATTGGACTCTTTTTTTACAATCATATTACGAAATTTAAATTTTCACATTACGGTGGTTATTATGTCGCAATACAAATATTGTTTGAATTTATAGTGGAATAATTGCGTGCATACAAATAAAGCTTGATATATAATTAAAACAAGATTTGAATCGAAACAAACAAGCCATCACATCTAAGCAGTGAAGATGTAGATGAAGGATTTGTTTGACACAAAGGAACAATTATTTTAAGCGCTTATATAGGAGGTTGTTATGGGAAAAAGCATATTAGGAACACAGATCTGTGCATTGAGAAAGAACAAAGGAATTACTCAGGAGGAATTAGGAAGAGAGATTGGCGTAACTGCACAGGCAGTATCCAACTGGGAATGCGGTGGAACACCAGATGCTGAACTGTTACCTAAGATAGCTACTTACTTCGGGGTATCTATTGATCATTTGTTTGGAAAAGTAGATGACGAAAAAGGTAATTTGGAAATGGAGCTATTATGGGAACTATACCATACAGAAAAGGAAAAACGATTTGAAAAAGCATATCAGTACTGCTGGTATATTCATCAGGGCTTATATAATCTTGATCCCAACGTGTTGTTAAACACAATGAAGGAAAAGATTGTTATGCCAAACGATACCAAATTCACCTCTACACTTTTGTTAGAGGAAGGTATTTCATTTATGCAGTTAAATGAAGATAATCACAAATTTTATTTGCTGCCAACACCAGAAGGTGGATTTAAGTCAAAGCTTTTGGAGGCAGAAAGATATGAAGAGTTCTTCAAAATCTTAGGCAAAAAAAGAAGAATTGAAACATTATTTTTCTTATATAGCAGAAAGAATTTAGCACTTTCAGATGAAAGACTTGCAAAGCATCTCTCTATGAAAACAGAGGAGGCCAAGAACATCCTTGATGATTTGTGTGGAGTGAATCTGGTGGAGAAGATAGAAATGGAGACAGATGGTGGTGAGTGCCAGCTGTATAAATGCTGTGATAACTTCATGAATAATGTCCCAATTATCACCTTCTTAAGTAGTGCAATGGATTTAATTGATAAATCGCCAATCGGAATTTGGAACACGTCACAAGATATGAAGTCGTTATTATGATGAGAAGGAACCCGTATGAACGAAGTTCATACTTGGGAATGGTTCCGACGACTTGCCGTCGAATACGAAGTATGAGAGGGCCATACATATAATAGTAGGAGGATATATATGGAGTCAGATTTAAAAAACAAAATGTTTCGTAAAAACCACTTGAACTACATAGTAGCAATGTTTGCAATATTGGTGAATGCAGTATTGCTTGTAGCAGTTGCTATGTTCTTGCAGAAAGTTATGGATATCGCAGTGAGTGGAACAACGAAAGATATTTATAAAATGGCAATCCTAGGTTTGGGTTATATTCTTATCTTAGATTTGTTTATGCTATTGGAAAGACATTTTCGCAATCAGTTTATCGAAAAGGCATTGAGCCAGTTCAAAGAAGAAATATTTGTGAGAATATCAAAAAAACGCATATCTACATTTCATAGTGAGTCAACGGCAAACTATTTGTCAGCGTTAACGAATGATGTAAATTCGATAGAGAATAATTATTTGCAGAGTACATTTACCATTGTAGTACATGCGTTTTACTTTGTGCTAGCTTTATCATTTATGCTCTATTATGATGTGAAGCTTACCATCTGTGTCATTCTTTTAATGATGTTGTCATTTGTTACTTCTGCATTTACTGGAGGAGGATTAGCAAAAGCGGAAAAAAATGTTAGTTTGCAAAATGAGCAATTTACCAATCGGATTAAGGATTTGTTGTCTGGATTTCCTGTTATCAAAAGTTTTTGCGCACAGGATGCTGCCGTTACTCTTTTTTCAAAAGCGAATGATGAACTGGAAAATCAGAAATGTAAACGTAGAAAAACAGAATCATTAATTTACATAGTTGGCAATTCCATGGGATTCGTTGTTCAGGCGGGGGTAATGCTAGTAGGTGCATATTTTGCATTAAACGGAAGAATCACAGTAGGTGTTTTGATTGCCTTTGTACAATTAATGAATTATATTGTTCAGCCGATACAACAGATTCCGCAAGCATTGGCGAATCGCAAGGCAGCACTAGGATTAATTAAGAAAATTGAAGAGGCAACAGCATGTAATGTATCTACAGGAGAGAAGATTTCCCTTGAGAGAAGCGGAAGTGGAATTGCTTATAAGGATGTTAGCTTTGGTTATAATGAAAAGGAACAGGTGATTGAACATATTAATTTGGAGTTTCAGGCGGGTAAAAGCTATGCAATTGTAGGTGCGTCAGGAAGTGGAAAATCAACATTGGTAAATCTTTTATTGGGGGGATATGAACAGTATAATGGAAGCATTCAGGTAAACGGAAAAGAAATAAAGGATGTTGATGTAGAAAGTCTTTACGAAATGCTGGCGGTGGTTTGGCAAAATGTGTATGTGTTTGATAGCTCGATTAAAGACAATATTACAATGTTTGGTGATTACACAGAAGAAGAAATTCGTGCGGCAGTGGAGAAGTCAGGGTTAAGTGAATTCATAAAGGAAAAAGGTTTGGCATACCAATGTGGTGAAAATGGATGCATGCTTTCCGGTGGTGAAAAACAGCGTATATCCATTGCTAGATGTTTGATTCGAAAACCAGATATCTTAATTATGGATGAGGGAACGTCAGCATTAGATACAGAAACATCGAATGATGTTGAAACATCGATTTTAGAGCTGAATGATGTTACAAAAATACTGATTACGCATAAATTGAATCAGGAGATTCTAAAAAAATACGATAATATCATTGTCATGAATGAAGGAAAGATTGATGCAGTTGGTACTTATGATAAATTGATAGAGCAGAACGGATATTTCTCACGTCTTATGGTAGTTTGATTTTCTGATTACAGAGCAACTAGAGAAATGTGCGAAAGAATTTGCGTAGTGTCAACAAAAAGAGCGACCAGAGTGGTCGTTCTTTTTTTCTTTCTGGGAAAGACCTTATACAAAGCATAAAAAAAGTTTATTAAATTTTAAAGACTTTTTAAGATTTGAAATGCTATCATGTGGTTGTAAACAGAAAATTTGTATTTTATTGGAGTAAAAATATGAGTGAAAAAGTATTAGAAACAAAAGATTTATGCAAGACATATATTGTGGACAAATATAGTAATAATGTTTTGCAAAATGTTAATTTTAGCGTTGAGGAAGGACAGTTTGTCTCTGTTATGGGACCGAGTGGATCTGGTAAATCTACACTTTTATACACGGTAAGTGGAATGGATACCATCACATCAGGACAGGTTGTTTTTGATCATGAAGATCTTTCGAAACTAGATGAGAAAGCATTATCAAGAACAAGATTATTAAAGATGGGATTTATATTTCAGCAAATGTATATGATGAAAAAGCTTTGCATTATGGATAACATCATTCTTCCAGGATATCAGGCTGGAATAGAAAAAAAACAAGAGATTAACAAAAGAGCGGAAGGGCTAATGCGAAGACTTGATATTATCGATATTGCAGATCGAGAGATTACAGAAGTGTCGGGTGGACAGCTTCAGAGAGCATGCCTGTGTCGAGCACTGATTAATAATCCTAAAATATTGTTTGCAGATGAGCCTACTGGTGCGCTGAATTCAAAAGCTTCTTATGAAGTTATGAACGAGTTATTAGCTGCAAATCAAAGTGGAACAACTATAGTAATGGTTACGCACAGTGAGAGGGTTGCCTCGGTATCGGATAGAATCATTTATCTGGTGGATGGAAATATTCAGGGCGAGCTTGAACTGGGAAAAATGACCGATATGCAGGAGCTTGCTGTTCGTGAGAGAAAACTAAAGAATTGGTTAGATGAGATGGGATGGTAGATGTATGTATTTTAGAATGTTGAAAAAAGACTTAAAAGATAAAGTTGGACTGAATATCGTTTTATTTCTTTTCATGATTATGGCATCTATGTTTATGTCCATCGGATTTGTAATGTTATATACCAATCTGTATGGCGCAAAGCTGACATACAAGCTTTGTAATACCAGTGACCTTTTCCTGGTAGCGGACAGAGAAGTTGATGCTGTAGATAAGAATCGACAAAAGGTAGAGGAGATTTTAAATGATATAAAAGAATGTGATTATTATATATCAAGAGAGGTTGTTCGACTTTCAGCGAATCGTGTTCATTTCGAAGGATTGGATAATAAGGATTCCATGCAGCTTCAATGGCAGGAGTATATTTTAACCGGTATGCCAAATGAGATGAATGTGCCATACACAATGGAGGATGAACCGTTTTATGTGGAAAATGGACATATTGCGATTGCACAACACCTTGCTAAGCTTACTGGGGCTGATATTGGTGACAAGGTAAGAATTACAACGCAGCTTGGTAATATATATGAGTTTGAGGTGTCTGTCATTTATAAGGATCCATCCTCAGAACAGTTGGATATGCTGATTATATCGGATGCTGATTGTGATCTTCTATATTCAGAATGTCCAGATAAATATGATTTGTATGAGGTCAAATTAATAGAAGGACTGGATGATTATAAAAACGTAGTAATAAATTATGGTACTCGTATTATTGCATTGTTTGAAGATACCAGATTGTTTGCGAATGCAACAAAGGTTCTTTTTCTTTGTGATGATGGAATTATCAATATGTTGGTATCGGTTGTAATGGAGATTATTGCTGTATTTTTAATCGCCATGATTTTTGTGACGATTAATTTTAGTCTTAAGTCTACCATTAAGCGAGAAGAAAAAGAGATTGGTGTGATGAAAGCGATGGGCGTATATTCTCTCTCCTACAGAACTCTGTTTGCGGCAAAATATATTGCGTTTGCTATTGTGGGCGGAGTGATTGGACTTCCAATGGCATTGATCCTTAGTAAAAAATTGATTAATACATTTGCATATCACATCATCTTTCCATCTAAAGCTTCGCAGATTGCATTATCTGTGGCTGCAGTGGTGATATGTGTCTTATTCATTGTTGGATTTACATTTTTATCTCTAAGACGAATGAATAAAATATCTGTTATGGATGCAATCCACGGTGAGAACAGAGGAGAACGCTTTAAAAAGCTTCCTGGACTTATGCTCTATAAAAAGAAGAACATCAATATACCACTTTTCCTTGCGGTCAGTGATATATTAAAACGTCTGAAACGATACATATATCTGATGTTTGCATACATTTGCGGAATTAGCATGATTCTGCTGGTCATTCAGGTTAGTGATACCTTGTGTAGTGTAGAATATATGCAAAAGTATTGGCAAAAAGGTCACATGGATTTTGCTATGGTTCCAGAGCCGGCGTATATGGAGAAGTTAATGAACAAAGCAGGTGGAGAACTAGAGGCATATGAACTGATTAATGAGGAGCTGAAGGAAAATGGTATTCCAGCATCCAGTCAAACCATGGGAATTGCAGAGGTTAACTTAATATTCAATGGAACGGATTGTTTATATCTGATGTCCAGTGGAGATTTCAATAGAGAGGATCTTGTAATCACAGAGGGGCATGCACCTGAGCTTTATAATGAAGTTGCAATACCAGCATTTAATGGCAAAAGAGACAATATTCATATAGGTGATATTGTGACCATTGAATATAACAAATATACAGAGGATCACACATCTTATAATAAGGTTAAGGAAGATTTTATAGTGACAGGATTCTTTGAAGGATTTGGTGTAAATATGCCTAATGTATTTATGGGCAGTGCGTTTGAGGGTGCTGTGTATAATAGAACAGAGTATTTTAGTCGTAACATGGATTGTGCAGATGAAGATTATGATATGTATTTCGAGAAGATGGACAGTCTGTTTTCAGATGATGAGATACGTTTCATTCATAAAGACG
Source organism: Eubacteriales bacterium (assembly GCA_030533405.1). Classification (GTDB taxonomy): domain Bacteria; phylum Bacillota; class Clostridia; order Lachnospirales; family Lachnospiraceae; genus CAG-590. The sequence continues at coordinate 196,858 of JAUNJF010000002.1, read as the reverse complement.
GAGTGATGGATTACTTTATGGGTAGCTGGGTGAAAATGTTTAATCTCATGCGAATAATTGTGTCGGTTGTGATAGCTATTGTACTTGTGCTGTTGACTGTTATGTATCAGAGCATATTTATTGAGGAAGAGGTGGCGGACGTAGCACTTCTAAAGAGTATGGGATTTGGCAGGTTTACAATCAAGCTGTGGCATTTCCTTCGAATTGTAATTCTTGTGGCCGCATCGGTATTGGCAGCTCATTTGTTAATGGGCACAGTAGGAAGATTGTTGATACAGGAACTTGCAAGAAGTATCCTTCAGGTGGTTGAGTTTAAGATTATTTTGCGATGGGTAGCTAATTTTGTTGTAGTACCATTTAGCGTATTAGGCGTGGTTGCTGTGGCGCTCCTTCCAGCGCTTAAGCCAATGGATTATATACAGATATGGAGAGTGAAAAATGAGTAAAGATAGAGTGAAAATGAAAAATTCAATGTCCTTGTATATGAAGAGAATTGCAGCTGGCATGAGTCTCGCATCAGTGGTACTCTTAAGCGGATGTGGAAATGATTACAAGACCTATCAGGATTTTGAAGCACCAGCGCAGCAGGCAAGCTCGCTGGTTCCAGTGGATGCTTACAATACAAAGGAAGTTAAGGAGTATGGAAATGAGGGAATCCGAAAGGACGCTCTTGGAAGTGCTGAATCTGAGGATGGAATTTGCAAAATTATTACTTACCCAGACTATTATGATGTGACACTTGATTATGAAAATGCTACGCCAGAACAGGTAGGAAAAGCTTATGCAGACACAATATTAAGAGCGTTTCCGGATTTTGAACAATTGATGGAACCATACATTTATGAAAATATACGAATGGCATTTAACGGTAGTGGATATAAGCCTGAGGCGGTAGAAACAAGAATGTACCATCTTTATGAAGCATTGCCGGAGGAATATAAGGAAGAGATAAATGGTTTTGCAACACAGATGTCGCAGGGCGAAAAAGGCTTTGTTGAAAATGGCAAAATTAGTTATGAGGAAGCCGTAATCATACAGATGATTCCAGATGCATTAAGACCAACTGCATGCAGTGCACTTTCTCTTTGGGGCGAGAAGACGAAAAGCGGTGCCCCTATTACATTAAGAAGTCTAGAATGGAGTCTCGGTAGTGACAACCAGATGGGGATGGTAAATGCTGTAACACACATGAAAAAAGGAGAGCAATCCTTAACTACATTTGGAATTCTTGGTCTGCTGGATGTTATCTCAGCTGTTAATGATGATGGCGTATTTGTTGCGATATTGGATGTGGGATCTAGCAAGAACGAACCATTTGTTTACGAAAATAAAAAGTGTTATACTTTTGATATAAGATATGCATTGGAACATTACGACAATGCCACAGAGGTAGGTAATTACATGGTGGATAACAGTGGTGATTATACATGGTGTCACAATCTGATTATTACGGATGAGAAGCATTCATATTGTGCTGAGGATTGTGTTAAGGAAGTAGCAGATAAGGGCGATGGATTTTCCGTGTTAAGAGATGCCGATACACCTTTGATGGAGGGACTTACCTGGGATAGCAAGGACAGTCTTTGTGTAGTGAATTCTTTTGCAACGAAAGGCAATCAGGATAGCTTTCTGGGTTCTGAAGGAAATATTGTTAGATTTGAAAAATATAATAAGTGGGTTAAGGAGCAAGATAAGTTTTCTGTAAAGGATGTAAAGGATATGATTACCAGTGAGATTGCGAATCAATATGATGTGACAACGGTTCACAGAGTAGGTGGCGCGCAGCTTATCATTGTGGATTATGCAACTGGTAATGTACAGGTAGCATTTACAGGAAAGGACGGACTTCAGGATAAACCCGACTTTATAGACGTAGGCAATTATCATTAGACAATGCGTGGAAGCTATCCTCCCTCACACAGTTTCCATAATTACATTCATACACGTTACTACATTTTCTGTGGCTGGTTGCGTTTTTTCTAAACTCTACAGAAATTCGATCAGAACGGGATAATCAGCAAGCTGCTCCACAAAACTCACTGGCCCCTTAGAAAACTTTTGCCCTTATGAAGGGACATTTGCAATCGTCTGTCCTTTGGTCCAAACAGAAAGTTAATAAAATATATAACCTGGCAGGTTTGGACCTTAGTACAGCTACGATTGCAATTAAGTACAAACGGTCCTGGAATAAGGGCAAAGTTTCTATAGGAGCCAGTTCAGACAATTGTTTGCAGCTTGCATCCCGTTCTGAACGAATTCTAAGAGTTTTACGAAAAAATGCAAATGCTCTCAGAAAACGTGGTAATGTGTATGGATGTATATAGACATTTCTGTGAGGGAGGATAGCTTCAACATCTTAATGGAGGAGATAATATGAAGGATATATTGATTATTGAGGATAATCAGGAATTGGGTGCATTAATTAGGGACTTTCTGGTAAGGGACGGTTTTACTGTGGAATGGAAGGAAAGTGCGGAAGAGGGACTTGAATCGATTAAGGAAACCTCTTTTAAAGTGCTGCTTTTAGACATTATGCTACCAGGAATGGATGGCTATGAAGCACTTCAGGAAATCCGCAAAACCAAGAATATGCCTGTTCTTATGATGAGTGCTAAAACCGATGATCAAAGTAAGATATTAGGTCTTGATGTAGGTGCCGATGATTATATCGAGAAGCCATTTTCGTTTCCTGTTCTCTCGTCGAAGATAAAAGCATTAATTAGAAGAAGCTATGACATGAGAGAGGAAAAGGATATCCTTGTGTATAAAGATATCTCCATGAATGTGCAGGAAAGAACAGTAATAAAGAATGGGGAATCACTTCATATTACTGGTAAGGAATTTGATATTTTAGAGTATTTCATGAAAAATCCAGAAACCGTGATTCGAAAGGAAAAACTTTTTGATGAAATATGGGGAAATGATTGCTTTAGTGAAATGAATACGCTAAATGTATATATAAGATGGCTTCGTGAAAAATTGGAGGAGGATCCTAAAAATCCACAACTGATTCAGACAGTATGGAAGGTAGGATATAAATTCGGAGGTACAAAAGAGTAATGAAACGATTTGTAATCGTATATCTTAGTATGTTTCTGTTTTTTGCGATAACATTTACTGGAGTAAATATTTTTCTTAATCAGGATTTGTCAAAATCGGAAAAATCCAGAAATGTGATTGTGAATAGATTGTCAGATGCATTGCAACAGGAATTTTATAATGAATCCGACATGAACAAAAATATAGAGGATGTGTTTTATCATAAAGTAGATGACTACAGAAATGAATATAAGGATTATGAGATTCCGCAAGATATATGTTTTGTCAGTGTATCAGATAAAAAAATGGATTTAAGACTTGCGGAGTCGAGTGATAAAAGAATATCTGTAATCAAAAACAGTAACGATGAAACAGAGGGATTTTTGGTCTTTATGTTTGATATATCTTCCTACAAAAATATGATAGTATATGTAAATATAGGGATGGCGATATGTGCGTTCCTGTTATTTTCATTTATGCTATATATTCACTTAAATGTATTAGGACCATTTCATAAAATGTCAACATATCCTGAAATTTTATCGAAAGGTGAAATTACGGAAAAACTGCCGGAATCAAAAAATAAGTATTTTGGAAGATTCATCTGGGGTATTAATATGCTTGGGGATAAATTATCAGGAGATAAGAAGCGAATCAATAAGCTGATGCAGGAGCGTCAGGTGTTGCTTACCACGATTGCACATGGGATTAAGACGCCAGTTGCCAACATCAAACTGTATGCCTCTGCAATCGAGACGGGGCTTTATAAAGAGGACGGGGTACCTGACAAGGATGATGCAATTATTGCGGCAAAGATTGATAAAAATGCAGATGATATTACTGTTTTGGTAAAAGAGATGATAGAGACTTCGGCAACGGGTATGGTGGATTTTCATGCTTGTCCTGTAAAATTCTATGTTAAGGAGATTGTTGCATTCATTAATCAGGAATATTCCAATCGATTTAAGATGCTACATATTCCATATCAGATAAACTGCCAGACACAGGCGCTAATAGACACTGATCAGTCCGGAATCACCAGAATACTATCTCAGATGCTGGATAACGCTATAAAATATGGTGATGGTCAGGGAATCTGTATCACGATTGAAAAGCAGGAAGAAGGATTTTTCTTTTCCGTAAAAAATAAAGGACAGCTTATACCAGAAAAGGAAATTCCGTTTATTTTTAACAGTTTTTGGCGTGGCTCAAATGCTGAACAGGTAGAAGGCAGTGGTATAGGTATGTTTGAAAGCAGACGCATTGCAAAGATTCTTGGCGGTGATATTTATGTTAAAAGATATGAAGAAAGCGGTGAAATGGAATTTATACTTTATATTCCGTAGTGATAAAATATACATCAGTAAAGTTAATCGTGTAAAAAGGGGGAAGTTACATGAAAGAACTCATTCATAAAATTCGACAAATTTTTATGAGTACAAGGGTTATTGAGAACCACGTAAAATATCAGATTTTATGTGCGGGATGTAGCGTAATACATTTTGTTTTTATGGTATTGATGCTAATTGGGAAAGTCGATTTCTTATTTGTACTGAATGTGCTGGCAACTTTATTCTATCTGCTTTTGGGATTTGTTTTATCATCTAAGGAAAAGTACAAATCGCTATTTATTGCGGCATTCATCGAAGTGGAAATCAATGCAACGATTTCCAGTATCATGCTTGGAGATGGATATGAATTCATGATTTATACGTTGTGTTTAATTCCTGGAGCGTTTTATTTGGCACATACCTGGCCGGCAGAGGTCAAAAATAAGTATGGTATCAGCGTGATTCCGAGTATTTCAACATTAATCGTAGGCATCATGTATGTGTTGGTGGATGTTATGAATGCAGTGATTTCTCCTGTATATGCTGAAGAATCCATATTAAAGCTTCGACCAATTTTTCATTATTTCAATATTATGATTGCAGTTGTCTTATTGCTTGCGTTTTCGATTTTGTTTGCTTTAGAGGTTCGATATATTCAGAAATTATTAAATGATGAAAATTCAAGATTGGGTGAAATTGCATCCAGGGACCCGCTCACAAAGGCGTTCAATCGTAGAAGCTTATATAATATCATAAATGAGGAAATAGACAACGATGAACATTTGAAATTTGGATTAATCATTCTTGATATTGATGATTTTAAGAAGATAAATGATACATATGGTCATGTTGTGGGAGATCAGGTATTGGTTCGAGTCGCTTCTGTTATGAAAGAAAACCTACGTGAAAACGATCATTTCTGTCGCTGGGGCGGTGAGGAGTTTCTACTTATGATTCATGGAAGCGAAGAAGATTATGCGATTGTTGCAGAGCGAATACGTGATGGCATTGAAAAACAAGTATTACACGTTGACGAGACCGAGTTTTTTGTTACTGCTACTTTAGGTATAGCTGAGTATCAAACAGGGATTCAGATTCGTACCTTAGTTGATATGGCAGATCAGAAGATGTACTTCGGTAAGAAGCATGGAAAGAATCAGGTCGTGAAATAAAATCTGGAGATTCTTATCTAATAAAACAAAAAAGAGGAGAGAATTATGCTAGGTGCTGTACTAGGAGATATTATTGGTTCTACCAGGGAGTGGAATAATATAAAAAGTGAAGAATTCGAACTGTTTCCAACAGGAAGTCATTTCACGGATGATTCTGTAATGAGTATAGCGGTTGCGGATAAACTTCTTCATACGGCATCGGGAATGAATAACCGAAAAAATTATGCAATGTGGTATAAGCAATACTACAAGAGATTCTCGAATGCAGGTTATGGACAAATGTTTTCGTCATGGGCAGAAAGCGATAATTATTATGTTCAGAAGAGTTATGGTAATGGAGCAAGCATGAGAGTGACAGCTATAGGATATGCATTTAAAGACTTGAAATCATTGCTAAAAGAGGTGAAAGACAGCTGTTATTATACGCACAAAAATAAAGAAGCAATGAATGGGGCAGAGGCTGTTGCGATTGCAGTATTTTTAGCGAAAAAACAGGAAGATAAGGAATCGATAAAGAAATATATTGAGAAAGAATATAAATATGTTTTTGAACCGTTGGATGAAATACGAGAGGATTATGTTTTTGATAGTAGAACATCATATAGTGTTCCACCGGCTTTAGAAGCATTTTTTGAATCCGATTCCTATGAAAGTGCAATCAGAAAAGCAATATCCATTGGTGGAGATAGCGATACAATTGCCTGTATTGCAGGAGGTATAGCAGAAGCATATTATAAAAAGATTCCAGAAGCAATATTAAGCAGAGGTCTTGGTTTTGTTGATGGAGGATTCAAAAGTGTTATTAAAGAATTTATGGAAAAGTATGGGGATTGATGATATTTTGTATATCGCAATTCATGATAAAGGCGGAGATTTAAGATGGGGAAAATTATAGGTAAGATTTCCTTGATTGTTGAAGGAGATAATATTTCTATTGATAATTTAGATATGTTAATTGGTATTACACATTCTGTATATAAAAGAAAAGGTGAATCTGCTAGTAAAATAATGGATGTTTTGGAACATGATATAGTCCAGTATACTGAAAATATCGATGAAGCAACAGTAGATTTAACTATATATGAATTTTGCAGGAAAGTATCAAAGAGAATAACAGAGGTTGATAAAGAGTATATTTGCAATATGAGAATATATATTCAGTCTGATTACGCGCAAATATATTGGAAACTCCGAAAGGAAACAATTGGGGCTCTTCATTCTTGTAATGTAGATTGTGAATTTTCTATCTTATCTTGGGGTGAATGTAATTAAATCGAAAGTGTTTATTGAGTAGATTAATGTTGAATGGATAAAAAATTAATAGAATAGATGAAGGTGATAAAATGAGTTTAAAAAATGTAAGTAAATATATGAGCCTAATTCTCAGGCATAAGCCAGATGCAATTGGTATTACGCTTGATGAACATGGTTGGGCGAATGTTGATGAGCTAATTGCTGGAATTGCAAAAGATAATGAGTTTAATATGGCTATTCTAGAGGAAATTGTGAAAACAGACGAAAAACAAAGATATTCATTTAATGAAGATAGAACTTTGATTAGAGCAAATCAAGGGCATTCTATTTTGGTAGACGTTGAATTAGAAGAAAAAGAGCCGCCAGAATTTTTATGGCATGGGACTGGCGAAAAGTATGTTGCAGCAATTGATCAGCAGGGACTTATTCCCAAGAGCAGACTGTACGTGCATCTTTCAAAGGATGAAGAAACCGCAGTTAAAGTTGGTACAAGGCATGGAAAACCAGTGTTATATCGTGTAGAAGCAAAACAGATGTATGAAGATGGATACCAGTTTTATTTATCGGCGAATGGTGTTTGGCTTACAAAAGAAGTGCCAGTGAAGTATCTTGTGAAAGGAGAGTTGACATGAATATTCCGAAGTTTAAATATCATCCTGATCCGATAGGAACAGGTGCTTTTGAAATGGGTGAATCAAGAAAATGTGATTGTTGCAGTGAGGATACAAGTATTTGGTATGAGGTACCTTTTTATACTACGTATGATGATATTGAGTGTATTTGTCCTACGTGTATTTATGATGGTTCGGCTGCTTCAAAATTTGATGGTGAATTTCAGGATGCAGCAAGTACAGATAGTGTTTCAGATTCTGAAAAATTGGACGAATTGATTCATCGCACTCCTGGTTATTGCGGATGGCAGCAGGAATACTGGATTGCACATTGTGATGATTTTTGTGCCTTTGTTGGATATGTTGGGTGGAACGAATTGGTTGAAATGGGTATCGATCAAGAAGTTGAAAAGAATTATAATCAGGAACTGAATGGATTTGATTTAGAGGATGTGAAGGAATGCATGTATAATCAGGGAAGTATGCAGGGTTATCTTTTCAAATGTTTGCATTGTGGAGAACACTTTTTATATGTGGATTGTGATTAATTTATGGATATGTATTACGTAATGATAGAAGCAGTCGCTTTAAACAATAATGATGAATCTGAATTATATGGTGGTGCATTTATCAATTGTTGGACAAAAGCGGAAACAAAGAATATGGCAATTGACATTGCAAAGGAATATATTAATGAGCAGGGATGGGAAATAGTAAATATCGAGGAAATATCCAAAGTGAGTAGAGAAAAATATCTTGATTCAATTGAGATATTGGAAGTGTATGATGAAGCATGTGAGTGTGGAGTAGCAGCAATTATTTATACTTGGCCTATCAGTACAGAGTGAAGGGATAATTGACATGAAATCCAAGATAATAAAATCAAAAAAGAATGCGAACATTTATGAAATGTTTGAGGACAAAATAGAAGTAAAAACAGGCAGAGATACAAAGGTCATTCTATTGCCTAAAGATTTTGGTGATAATCGCATATGCTTCTATGATATGTTTTACGATTCTGGTAATAAAAAGTTACGAGTGATAGTAGCTTGCAGGAAAGACTGGGACGAGCAATATGTTATAGATGAGGACGAGTTGGTTTTAACTGAAAAAGCACCGTTCAAGTAACATAAAAGAGAGGCAGGAGTAAATGAGATTTAAAAACATGACGTACATAATGCTTATTTTTAGTATGCTGGTTTTGACTGGATGCAAGGATGAGCAGAACAAACAACCTGAACTCGCAAAAGAAAACACAACAGAACGTGTGGCTATCACGGATAACACGGAAAATAAGGAAACCATGGAGTTCAACCATGGAAATTGCATGGTAGATAACGTAGAAGCAATTGGAGATGGGAAGTTTACATGTTCGTATGAAGGTGTGAAGCACGATTTTATGTTAGATTTACCAAAGACCACAGAGCAGGCGCCGCTTGTAGTCATGTTGCATGGCTATGGAGAGAGTGCGGAAGGATTTCGTATGAAGGTAGCATTTGAAGAGGATGCAAATGCATTAGGTTATGCTGTTGTATATGTAACAGGTGCGCCAAGTTCAGAGGATACAACATCTGCAAATGGATGGAATTCTGGTGTGGGGGAATCTGGTAATGATGATGTGGGATTCTTATGTGGTCTTGTAAATCATTTGTGTGAGACCTATGATTTTGATTCAACTCGTGTGTATGCGGTTGGATTTAGCAATGGAGCCTTTATGACGCATCGGTTGGCTTTAGAGGCAGATGATATTTTTAAATCTGTTGTCAGTGTTGCAGGTATGATGCCGGAACGTGTGTGGGAGGAAAAACCTTCGGATTGCTCAGTTGGTATTTTCCAGGTCACTGGAGAAAAGGATGATGTTGTTCCAAAGAACAGCGATGGTAGTGCAAACTATGCAAAAGCACCTGCTATAGAGGATGTGATGGCCTATTATGTGGAGAAGAATGGTTTGAGTTTAACACAGACTGAAACGGTGGGGAAGAAATCCGTTTTGACGAAATATGAGTCTTCGGATTCTTCGAAACAGGTGTGGGATTTGTTGATTCCAGATGGCAGGCATTCCTGGCCAGATGAGCAGATCACAGGCGTAAATATGAATCAGTTGATTTTGGATTATTTAGAAAGCTAAGGATTTCAAGCGTTTGCTTGGAATCTTTTTTTCGTATAAAATAGGAAACGTTGGATGACTTTAGTATTTCTTGGAAAAAAGAGATATGATTGTTATAATGTATAATGTGCCTTATAATAGAAATTGTGTTTGAAAGGGATTACACGATAAAGGTTATAGTATAAATTATGAAGGAGAGGTAACTGGAGTGGAGCATAAGAATACAAAAACCATTTATGATTTATTGTTTCAGGCAGAAAAAGAGTATGCAGATAAGCGTTTTTTGAGTTATGAAGTATATGGTGAAGTGCATGATGTCACATATGGTCAGTTTGTTGAGGAATGTCGTGCTGTTATTTCTTGGATACAGGAATACAGTGTTAAGCTTGGAAGAGTTTTGCATGTGGGATTGTATGGACAAAATAGCCATCCGTACTTTGTGACAATGATGGCTACGATGGCAGCGGGAGCAGTTGCCGTACCACTTGATGTGCAGATGCATGAAGATAGTCTTGTAGATGCGGTTAACAGAGCGGAAATCGATGTTTTATTCTATGATTATAGTCAGGATGCGGATGTTCAGTTTGTGAAGGATCAATGTGAAGATGTTCGTGATTATTTTATTTTCCGTAAGAATTCCAGAGAAAAGAATTTAAGTAATATTATAAAAGATTATAAAGGGAAGCATTTTATTAATTACACAAAAGAGGAAAATCTTGCAATGATTTTGTATACCTCGGGAACAACAGGGAAAAGCAAGGGTGTTATGCTTTCGCAGCGTAATCTTGTAGATAATATATTTTGTTCGGATGTGGAACATACTACTTCTGAGGATGTGTATTTAAATGTGCTTCCAATTCATCATGTATTTTGTATTAATGGAGATTTGCTGATTGCGATGCGTTACGGAGATGTGGTTTGCATCAATCAGGAATTGTCTAAATTGACATCACATATTTTATTGTTTCAGCCAACAACGATTCGAATGGTGCCGATGATGGCGAAGACGTTATATAATAGAGCAGTGTTACTTGCAAAACAGAAAAAATGTAGCATTGAAAAAGTGAAGTCAGAAGTATTTGGTGAAAATTTAACCAGAATCGTAAGTGGTGGTGGATATTTGCCACCTGAACTTGCAAAAAATTATGAGGAGTTAGGAATTCAGATTCGACAGGGATATGGTATGTCTGAATGTTCGCCGAAAATCACAGCACCAGATTGGAATCGAATGGATAAGGTTGCCTCAGTTGGTAAGGTGGTACGAGGTTGTGAGATTCGAACTGTAGATGGAGAAATCCAGGTCAAAAGTCCTTCTGTGATGATGGGATATTACCAGGAACCAGAACTGACAAAAGAGGCGATTACAGAGGATGGATGGCTTAGAACGGGTGACCTTGGCTATGTAGATGATGAAAAATATCTGTATCTGACAGGTCGTAAGAAGAATTTGATTATTCTAAGCAATGGTGAAAATGTTGCACCAGAACCAATAGAAAACATGTTTATTAATGATAATCTTGTGGAGGAGATTATTGTCGTTGGAGATGATGATGTCGTAGCGGCTGAAATTTATCCGAATTTTAAGTATGCAGATGCTGCTAATATTACAGACATTGAGGATGCACTCAATGAGATTATTAAAAAGCATAATGAATCGCTTTCTACATACCAAAAGATTAGTCGCTTATATGTTAGAAAGGTTCCATTTGAAAAGACATCTTCGAAAAAGATTATTCGTGATAAGAGTCTTGTGAGTAGCAAAAAAGAAAAAAAGAATAAGCAATACAAAAAACCAGAGAATGAAATGCAGCATAAAATTTTTGATTTGGTAGCAAAGGCAATTGGAACGGAAGACTTTGGTGTGGATGAATCATTTTATGATATTGGATTGGATTCTCTTGGAAGCGTTATGTTGATATCTGATTTGTATGATGAATTACAGCTTGTTGTCACATTGGATGAATTGATGGAACAGGCAACGGTTGAAAAGTTGGATGCTTTTGCGCAGGTTGCGAAAGAGAATGCAGTGGATTATACAAAGAAAGAGGAGTATGCGCTGACAAATTTACAGACATATTTTGCTTATGTGATGCGTGGAAATACAACTGCAAATTTACCATTTTTATTTCGCTTGAACAAGAACGTAGATATTAATAGATTAAAATCTTCGGTTGAAAAATTGATGGATGTACATCCAGAGCTTAAGGGCCTGATTCAGTTCAATGGACAGATGTTCATGAATTATAGAAATGATGATAAAAAGATAGAGATTCCAATCGAAGAGGTTAGCGATGAAGAATGGGAGGAACTCAAGGATAATTTGGTACATCCTTATATGTATGGTCAGGGAGAACCACTTTATCACATCACTATTTATAAGACGAAATCTGCAAATTATTTGTTCTTCGATATTGCACATATTATGGGCGATGGTATGAGTATGAATATTTTGTTCGAGGATTTGAATAAAATATATGCAGGAGAAGAAGTTGCAAAATCTGACTATACATTTTATGAGTTTATTCTTGATGAGAAGGATAAGGATGCAAGAGGTCTTAGAACTAAGAATGAGGAATACTTCCAACAGTTAATGGATGGATATAAGATTAAAAGAAGTCTCTTTACGAACAAGTTCTCATATTCTCTTGGCAAGGGACAGAATGCAGATATCAATAAACGATTTACAAATCTAAACAGAAAGAAGGTGCTGAATTTCTGTAAGAAGAAGGGAATATCAGAAAATGTTTACTTCCTGACTGCATTTAATGTATGTACCAGTATTTTTTCGGATTGCAGCGATACCGTTACGACCTCGATTCATAGTGGAAGAACGGATAGCAGATGGAATCGAATTATTGGACCGTTATTCTTAACATATTTATTCCGATATCAAAAGGTTGCACATGAGAAGGTAGATGCGCTTCTTAAGAGAAATGCAAATCAGATTATGAATACGATGCGTGTTTACATTTCCACATTACATGCAGATGAAATGTTCTTCCAGTATCAGGGTGACATTTTAAATGTGGGTGAAATTGGTGGCGAAAAAGCTGAAAAACAACCGATTACTTTGGATTCGTTGCCATTCCATATACAGATTATGTCGGATGCAAAGGGATATCGATATTTACTTAGATATTGGCAGAATCGATTTGACAGAGAGCAGTTAAGCATTTTCTTGCAATGCTATGAGTGTGTGTTAGAGGCGATGTTAGATGAAACATCCGTTAGAAAACTGAGAGATTCTTTCCCAACATCAGTATTCCCGCTTCATTATGAAACAACGGCTGCAAAGATCAATTTTGAAGCTGGAGAAGATTTGATTATTGACGTACCCGGCAATACAAAGATCAAAGTATATGTTTTTGATGATAAGCTGAACAAACAACCATTTGGAGGCTGGGGTGAGCTTTATGTAGTGGGACATCCTACCATTGGTTATACGGAAAAGGTTCAATATCCGTATGCAGAAGAAGGCGTGTATCGTACGGGAAAGATTGCGAGAATCTTGCCAAATGGTGATATTGATTTGTTACATAATGAAGGAAGAACGATTATGTCAGAGGGAATCAGAGGCAGAAAATTCTTAGATTTGAATTTGCTTGAGACTACATTGATGACATATGAAGGGGTCAAAGCTGCGGAAGCCTATATGGCATATGGACCTAAGAATGGATTCTATTTAACCGCAGAGTTGACATTGAAAAAACAGGTGAAGGCGGATGCAATCGATGTGGAAGCAGTTAAAGAGTATGTCAAAGCACAGATTGGAGAAGATTTGATGCCAACAGTTGTACAAATAAAATAAGGACAGTGACTGGAAAATAGAAGTGTATAGAAAAAATAGAAAGGGTTTCAAGTGTCTACTTGAAACCCTTTTACACTTTAAAAATGATGTGTTTTTGTTTGATTACATCATGTTTCCAGGAAATCTAGGAATGGCATCAAATCCAGGCTGTAAATCTGCATCTGTTGGGATGTAGTCAGTCATTGTGCCATCATGGAACGCTTCGTATGCATACATATCGAAGTACCCTGTTCCAGTTAAGCCGAAGACAATCGTCTTTTCTTCACCTGTTTCCTTGCATTTTAATGCCTCATCGATTGCAACCTTGATTGCGTGGCTACTTTCTGGTGCTGGAAGAATACCTTCGACTCTTGCAAACTGCTCAGCTGCAGCAAATACAGCTGTTTGTTCTACGGAACGTGCTTCCATGAGACCATCCGCATAAAGCTGTGAAAGGGTGGAACTCATACCATGGTAACGTAAACCACCTGCATGGTTTGCAGAAGGAATGAAGCCGCTTCCTAAAGTGTACATTTTAGCCAATGGACAAACCATACCTGTGTCGCAGAAATCATATGCGAATTTACCACGCGTAAAGCTTGGACAAGATGCAGGCTCCACTGCAATAAACTGATAGTCTTTTTCGCCACGAAGTTTTTCACCCATAAATGGAGAAATCAATCCACCGAGGTTGGAACCTCCACCAGCACATCCGATAATGATGTCTGCTGTGATACCATATTTATCAAGGGCCGCTTTGGTTTCCATACCTATGATTGATTGATGGAGAAGTACCTGATTCAATACACTTCCAAGTACATAACGATAACCCTCCGATGTGGTTGCTACTTCTACTGCTTCAGAGATCGCACAGCCAAGACTTCCTGATGTGCCAGGGTGCTCAGCTAAGATTTTTTTACCAACTTCTGTGTCCATAGAAGGCGATGGTGTTACGCTGGCGCCATAGGTTCTCATCACTTCACGACGGAAAGGCTTTTGTTCATAAGAACATTTTACCATATATACTTTACAGTCTAAGTCTAAGTAAGAACAAGCCATAGAAAGTGCAGTGCCCCACTGACCAGCGCCTGTTTCTGTTGTTACACCTTTTAATCCTTGCTTCTTTGCGTAATAAGCCTGTGCAATAGCAGAGTTTAATTTGTGACTTCCACTTGTGTTGTTACCTTCGAACTTGTAGTAGATTTTTGCTGGTGTGTCTAATTTCTTCTCTAAGCAGTAGGCGCGAACAAGTGGTGCTGGACGATACATTTTATAAAAATTAAGAATTTCCTGTGGAATATCAATATATGCAGTATCATTATCTAATTCCTGTTTAACAAGCTCATCGCAAAATACAGCACCCAATTCTTCAGCAGTCATTGGCTGAAGTGTTCCTGGGTTTAACAATGGTGCTGGTTTGTTTTTCATGTCTGCTCGCACATTGTACCATTGTGTAGGCATCTCGTTTTCTTCTAAGTAAATTTTGTAAGGAATTGTTTTTTCGCTCATATGAAATCCTCCATTATAAATTATATTTTTATGGGAAGAAATAAAAAAACTCCTGTCCCATACAATGTTCTTGCAGGGACAAGAGTTATCATTATTCACTCCTGCGGTGCCACCCGGCTTGGTATTCATACTACCCACTCATGTGTACAACTATACACTTTCTTTGGTAACGAAGTATATTCTCCGTCTTACCTACTTAAATATGTTCGGCTTGCCCTCGGAAGTCCATTCGCATACGCTTGTCTTGTTGCAATTCCACCATCTGCAACTCTCTGGAAAGATAGACCATAAGCTACTTACTCTTCTTCATCGGTTTATAGTCACTTTATCATGGTAAAGCAATGATGTCAACTATTATGGCTATGATTGCCTTTAAAATGATAAATGTTATAAGATATGTAAATATGTGGAATGCAAGCAAGCATAATATGTGATATAATCATTATGTTTTATCAAAAATAAAGAATGCTCCCAGCGTTCTTGTTGTGGAATGTGCGTCAGCTTATTTGATGAGATAAAACAGTACGATAGGTTGGGAACTTTGGAGGCAACGCAATGAAGAAGAAAATGGATAACAAATGGATCTGGTTCAGCATCATGGTTGTTTTTATATTGGTGTTAGGTGTTGCAATTTCATTTTTGCTTGATTATGCCAAATCGATTCCTGAAAATGAAAGCTCTGATTTGTATGATCAATATTATGTGATGATTGCGGATGATAACCAATCCGAATATTGGCAGTCTATTTATGCGGGGGCATACGAGCGTGGCTTGCAGTCTAATGTGTATGTGGATTTGATGGGGAATCAATTATTACAGGATTATTCCAAAGGGGAACTGATGAAGATTGCAATTGCGTCTGATGTGGATGGTATTATCATTGCTGCTGATGAGACGGACGAAATGACACAATTGATTAATGAAGCGGTTAAAAATGGCATTATGGTTGTGACTGTACAAAATGATAATCCCAATAGTAAACGATGTAGTTATATTAGTGTGGGTAGTTATAATCTGGGTATTGAGTATGGAAGACAAATCATTGAGATTGCCAGAAAACGTATGAAACACAGTATGAATAAAGATGACAAGAATCAGGGATATTATGATGATGCAGGTTATTTTGTGACAGGACCTAGAAAAATGAAGGTTACTGTGTTGGTAGATGCAACGGATTATGGACAGAATTTGTTACGTTCGACAATTCAGGAAACGGTGGAAAAGGATAGTGATGTAGAAATCGATATTACATTTACGCCAATTGACTATTCTAATGAATTTGCTGAAGAGGAAACGATACGAGATTTGTTTATGGATTCCAATATGCCAGATGTGTTGGTGTGCTTAAATGAGCAAAGTACGGTGTGTGCATATCAGACGGTTGTTGATTACAATAAAGTAGGTCAGGTAGATATATTAGGATATTATGTTTCGGATAGTATTTTAAATGCAATTGACAGAGGTGTAGTGTATGCCACAATGGAGGTAGATACAAAACAGATTGGTGCATACTCGGTAGATGCGTTGGTTGAATATGAGAAATTTGGTAATACAAGCCAGTATTTTCCTGTGGGAACAACATTGGTTGATAAGGAGAATGTATCCTTATATATAGGAGGTGACGATGCGGGTGAATAAGAGAATTCGTCACTATATTAATAATAAGAGACATTCCTTAACGGGAAAAATCGGTGGAGTTTGTATTCTGGTTAACATTTTGGTATTTGTAATGGACCTTGTTTTGCTAGTTGGTATCAATACAATGTCAGGAAAAATTGAGCAGGTATATCTTGAAAATGTGAATTTAAATGTGTTGTCAGAGGCGTTGTCAGAGGTGCAGGATAGTGTCAATATTTATTTGAGCATGAAGACAACGGAGTCGTTGGAGAATTATTATCGAAGTGTTCAAAATTATGAAAAAATGGTAGATACACTAAGTAATCAGATTACAGGGGCGACGCATGATCGAATGGAAAAAAGTATACGTAATATGTCAGCTCATTATTTGGAACTTACCAATCAGACGATTGAGGCGAAGAGAGGTCGAAATGTTGTAAAATATCGTGCGCATTTTGAAAATGCGACAGAGATGTATGAATATATCAATACTTATATTAACAGTTTGAACAATCAGCAATTGGAAGCCAATTCTGAAAACTATGTTATTTTGTCTCAGAAGTTTCGTGTATTTGAGATGATTTGTATGTGCATTATGGTAATTGTTATGATTGGTAATATTGCGATTACGTTAAAACTTTTGGGAACGATGATTCGTCCGTTGACAAAATTGGCGGGTTTAGCAGATAATGTAGCGGAAGGTAATTTTGATATTGAACTGTTGGAAGTGAATTCGAGAGATGAGATCGAAACCGTTACCAATGCCTTTAATTCGATGATATTGAGTATTCGTAACTATATTACACAGATTCGATTGAATATGGAGCGTGAACAGGCGTCAAAAGAACGAGAACTGAAAATGGAGGCGAATCTGAAGGAAGCTGAGCTGAAATATTTACAGGCACAGATTAATCCGCATTTTTTATTTAATACATTAAATGCAGGTGCACAGCTTGCAATGATGGAGGATGCAGAGCGAACCTATGAATATATACAGAATACAGCTGAGATTTTTCGTTATACGGTTCGAAAAGGAGAAGAGATTGTTACAATAGCAGATGAGCTGCAACTGGTGGATCATTATATATTTGTATTGAATGTGCGATTTGCAGGGGATATTCATTATCATAAATCTGTTGATGAGAGTTTACTGAATATTCAAATGCCGAGTATGATTTTGCAACCGATTGTAGAAAATTGCGTGAATCACGGTATTCGAGAGATGGAAGGGAACGGACAGATTCATTTATCGGTATATAAAAAAGGGGATAAAATATGCATTAGCATTAAGGATAATGGTGTAGGAATGTCGGAGGAAACAATCGCAAAGGTTATGAAGGGCGAGTGGAAGAATCTGGAACATCAGGGAAATTCCAATGGTGTAGGAGTTGACAATGTAATAGAAAGAATGCATTTATATACACAAAATGAGGAATCAATTCAGATATTAAGTGATGGAGAAAATCTGGGTACAGAGGTCATTTTATTATTAAATGACAAGGAAACGGAGGAGAATCATGTATAGAATCATGCTTGCAGATGATGAAGGAATCGTCATTGATTCTGTAAAATACATTATTGAAAAGGAATTTGGTGATACTTGTGTTATTGAGTATGCCAAGACAGGTAGAAGCGTTATTGAGTTGGCAGAAAAATTTCGACCGGATATTGCAATCATGGATATTCAAATGCCTGGAATCAATGGGATTGAGGCAATGAAGGAGATTCGTAAGTCAAATGAAAATGTATTATTTATTGTAATGTCTGCATATGACAAATTTGGTTATGCGACAGAGGCGATTCGACTTGGTGTTGTGGAATACATTATGAAGCCGATGAAAAAGGATAAACTTTTGGAGACATTAAAAATTGCTATGGATCGCGTGGATAAAGAACGTAATCGTAGAAGCAATGATTTGATGATTATGGAGAAACTGGAAACAGTTGTTCCAATTATCGAAAATGGTTTGGTATATAACATATTATTTCAAGATCATTTTACGGAAGATACGGATAATTATAAGAACCTATTAGGAATAGAAGAAAATTACTATTATATGATGGCAGTGGTATATGGAGATGATCAGGACGGAAATCATATGACCAATGCTGTTGGTAGTAGTGTTCGAATGCAGAAATATTATCAGGATGTTCGAAATTGTATTAAAGAATATTTTAATTGTGCAATTGGTTCTATTATGGCAAATAAAATTGCGGTTTTGGTTCCGTGCGATAAGGCTACATTGGATTACAATGATCGAATTGAACTGATTGATCGTGCTAGAAATTTGATTCGTTATTTGAAGAAGCAGGTGGACGCAAGCTTTCGAATTGGAATTGGTTCGGTTGGCGAAATGAAAAATATGTCAAAATCTTATGCTGATGCATTAAAGACATTGGTGTTAACTACAGGTAGTGTAGCACATGCAGATGATTTGGCAATGCACTGTAGCTATGATGAGGATTATCCCGTTGATCTTGAAAAGAAGATATTTGAAAAGGTTGAGTGTGGAGATGCCAATAGTGCTGTAGCCTCTGCACAAAGCTTCTTTGACTGGTTGATTGGAGCAGGCGGACAGCAAATTGATGATGTTCGCTTGAAGGTGTTAGAAATGGTCTTATGGGCAGAGCGAATTGTGTATGAAAAGGGTGGTATGACATATCGTTTGAATGTGAGACAGGATTATTTATCAACAGTCGTTGCGATTACAGATTATGAAGTGCTTCGAAAGTGGTTTATTGATAAGATTACCGTATGCTGTACAAATGCCAGAGGTAATCAGACTAGAAAAGAGTTAAGTATTATCGAATGCGCGAAGGAATATATTGGACAAAATTATAACAAAGATATTTCTCTGGTGGATGTTTCGAGAGAGGTTAATATCAGTCCGTACTATTTCAGTAAAGTGTTTAAAGATGAGACGGGTTGGAATTTTATTGAGTATTTGACGAATATTCGAATTGAAAAGGCAAAAGAGTTATTGCTGAATACAGAATGTTCTATGAAAGAAATCTGCGTGATGGTAGGATATTCAGAACCGAATTACTTTAGCCGTTCATTTAAGAAGAATGTTGGTGTTACACCGACAGAGTATAAGGAGGGAAAAATGAATGGTGAACTGTCATAGAAAATGGAAGCGCTGGGTTTGTTGTGCCCTGGTTGTTGTACTGGGATTTGTGTGTGTTGGTTGTGGGAAGAAGAATGTTGAGACAGTTTCTAAGCAAAGTGAAAGTACAGATCGTATACGAATAGGGGTAACATTTGATTCATTTGTGATTGAACGTTGGCAAAGAGATCGGGATGTTTTTGTATCGACAGCAAAAGACTTAGGGGCTGATGTAAATGTGCAAAGTGCCAATGGAGATTTGGAGGAACAGAAAAAGCAAATTGAATATTTCATTGAAAGTGAAATGGATGTGATTGTGATTGTATGTATTGATTCGGATGGATTGGCAGATGCGGTAGCGGATGCAAAAGCTGCAGGTATTAAGGTCATTGCATATGACCGTTTGATTCGTAATGCAGATGTAGATTTATATATTTCATTTGATAACGAAATGGTTGGAAAATTGATGGCTGAGGCAGTGGTAGGAGCAGGTGTTGAGAATGGAAAAGTACTGATGCTTGGTGGAGATAGTGCTGATTATAATGTGCCACAGGTAGAGGATGCATTTAGTAGTGGAATGGAACAGCATGGTAATGAAATTGTAGGTTCCATGCATGCACGTGGCTGGAGAGCGGAAGACGCAGCAGAATATATTTATAATCATTTAGATCAGGTCGAACAGGTGGATGCCATTATGTGTGGTAACGATAGTCTTGCAAGTCAGGTAATTCGTGCTTTGTCGGAACGAAGACTTGCTGGAAATATTTGTGTGGTCGGTCAGGACGCAGAATTGGAGGCTTGTCAGCATATCGTAGAGGGGACACAGGAAATGACTGTTTATAAACCTGTGGAGAGACTTGCACATTTGACGGCGGAATGTGCGGTTGCGCTGGCGAAAGGAGAGGACATACCTAATACAGAAGTGTTAACCTTCCATGATGGTATTTATGAGGTGCCTTATGTAAAACTTGACCCGATTATGGTGAACAAGGAGAATATGGATGAGGTGATTATTAATGGCGGATTCCATTTGAAGGAAGATGTTTATCTAAATGTTGCAGACTAATTTATAAAATAAATACAATATATAGCGTAAATGCGGAATATTATCACATACGATAGTAAAATATTGTGGTGAGGAAAAGTTCAGCACAAAATAATACTATACATGATAAAAAATAGTGGGCGAGAGCAAATTGTAATCATAAAAATTTGCACTCGCTCATAATTTTTTACTATCTGATATGTGTTATTATCATTCTTGTAAAACAAATAAAAAATATCTTTTTAGGAGGTAGAAGGTATGAAGAAAAAAATTATGGGAGCATTCCTTGCAACATTTATGGCAATGTCAATGTTAGTCGGATGTGGTGGAGGAAGCACAACAACATCAACAGAAAGCAATGTGAGTGATAGTGTAGAAAGTAGCGATAGCGCAAGCGATGAAGCAAGTGCTGATACAACTACAGGGGGCGGTTCTGGTAAGATTGGTGTAGCAATGCCAACAAAGGATTTACAGAGATGGAACCAGGATGGTGCCAACATGAAATCAGAGCTTGAAGCTGCAGGATATGAAGTAGATCTTCAGTATGCTTCAAATGATATCAACACACAGGTTTCTCAGATTGAGAACATGATTAACTCAGATTGTTCTATGTTAGTAATCGCTTCAATCGATGGTGATTCATTAGGAACAGTATTAGCTCAGGCTAAAGAAAAGAATATTCCAGTTATTGCATATGACCGTTTGATTATGAATTCAGATGCGGTTACATATTATGCAACGTTTGATAACTATATGGTAGGTACAAAGCAGGGCGAGTACATCAAAGAGAAACTTGACCTTGACAATGCAGAGGGACCATTTAACATTGAGATCGTAACAGGTGATCCTGGTGATAACAACGCAAGATACTTCTATGGCGGTGCTATGGATGTATTAAATCCATACATTGAGTCTGGTAAGCTTGTTGTTAAGTCTGGACAGAAAGAGTTTGAAGAAGTTGCTACAGCTAACTGGGCAACTGAGACAGCTCAGTCAAGAATGGATGCTATCATTTCTGCTAACTATGCTGACGGTACAGTAATCGATGCAGTTCTTTGCTCAAATGATTCAACAGCTCTTGGTGTAACTAACTCACTTGAAGCTAACTACACAGGTGCATGGCCAATCATCACAGGTCAGGACTGTGACGTAGCTAACGTTAAGAACATGCTTGCTGATAAGCAGTCAATGTCTATCTTCAAGGATACACGTACATTAGCTTCTAAGGTAGTTGAGATGGTTGACGCTGTTATGAAGGGCGGCGAGGCTCCAATCAACGATACAGAGACATATGATAATGGTTCATTAGTAGTACCATCATTCCTTTGCGAGCCAGTATTTGCTGATAAGGAAAACTACAAAGAGTTATTAGTAGATTCAGGATACTATACAGAGGATCAGTTAAAATAATTTGGGGAAATAATAGACTGAAATGATTTTAACAGGCGGATAAGAAATTACCCGCCTGTTATTTAAAGAAGGAATAAACATAGCAACAGGGAGGAAAACACTGATGGCAAAGATTTTGTTGGAAATGAAGAGTATTACCAAGACATTCCCTGGTGTAAAGGCACTTGATAATGTAAACCTCAAGGTTGAAGAAGGTGAAATTCATGCGCTTGTAGGTGAGAATGGTGCCGGTAAATCCACATTGATGAATGTATTAAGTGGTATTTACCCATATGGAACATATGAGGGAGATATCATTTATGATGGTGAGGTTTGTCAGTTTAATCAAATCAAGGATAGTGAAAAAAAGGGAATTGTTATTATTCACCAGGAGTTAGCCTTGATTCCTCATTTAACAATCGGAGAGAACATGTTCCTTGGTAATGAGCAGGGCTCAAAGATGAAAATCAATTGGACAGACACCTATGGAAAAGCGGCGGAATATTTAAAAGAGGTTGGATTAGATGAATCTCCTCGAACACTGATTAAGGATATCGGTGTAGGAAAGCAGCAGTTAGTAGAGATTGCAAAAGCATTGGCAAAACATGCCAAACTTTTGATTTTAGATGAGCCTACAGCTTCATTAAATGAAGATGATTCGAAGGCATTGCTGGAGTTGATGCTTCAGTTTAAAAAACAGGGAATGACATCAATTATCATTTCTCATAAGTTAAATGAGATATCTTATGTAGCAGATAAGATTACAGTTATTCGAGATGGTTCAACCATTGAGACTTTGGATAAAGAAAAAGACGATATTTCGGAAGCTAGAATTATTAAGGGTATGGTTGGTCGTGAACTTTCAGATCGTTTCCCAAGACGTGAGAATACAGAGGAAAAACTGAAAAATGCAGAGATTCTTATGGAGGTTAAGAATTGGACTGTACATCATCCAATAGACAAAGAGCGTGTAGTTGTTGACAATGTAAGCATTAATGTTCGTAAGGGCGAGGTGCTTGGTATTTCTGGATTAATGGGTGCCGGTCGTACAGAGCTTGCTATGAGTCTTTTCGGTAAGAGCTATGGTGAGAATATTACTGGCCAGATTATAATGAATGGAGAGGAAGTTGTTTTCAATTCCGTTCATGATGCGATTAAACATAAGCTTGCTTATGTAACAGAGGACCGTAAAGGAAATGGATTGATTTTAAGTAATCCAATTAAAATCAATACAACATTGGCAAATTTGGATGCAGTTAGTAATCATTCCGTAATCGATAAGGATAAAGAATACGATGTTGCAGTCGATTATAAAGAAAAACTTCGTACAAAATGTCCAACAGTAGAGCAAAATGTTGGTAACTTAAGTGGTGGTAATCAGCAGAAAGTATTGTTGGCAAAATGGATGTTTACCAATCCAGATGTTTTGATTTTAGACGAGCCTACAAGAGGTATTGATGTAGGAGCAAAATACGAAATCTATTGTATTATTAATCAGTTGGTTGCTGAAGGAAAAGCGGTTATTATGATTTCCTCAGAGCTTCCAGAGATTTTGGGTATGTGTGATCGTATTTATGTTATGAACGAAGGAAAAATGGTTGGAGAGTTGGATGGTAAAGATGCAACTCAGGAAATCATCATGTCACATATTTTAAAAGCTAGTAGTAAAGGAGAATAGGTATGAATAAAGCAAAAGCCTTTGAGGTAGCTAAAAAACTTACAATGATAATTGTGCTGGTATTAGTTACTGCGTTTTTTGCAGTAAAAACAGGAGGAGCAATTCTTCTTCCAATGAATATCAGTAGTTTGATTTCACAGAATGCATATGTATTTATTTTAGCAACTGGTATGTTATTATGTATTTTGACAGGTGGTAACATCGACCTTTCGGTTGGTTCCGTTGTTTGTTTTGTCGGTGCTATCGGTGCAGTTATTATGGTTAACATGAACGTTAACATGTATGTAGCAATCTTAATTATGATTGGTGTTGGTATTTTGATTGGTGCTTGGCAGGGATTTTGGATTGCATTTGTAAGAATCCCACCTTTCATCGTAACTTTAGCGGGTATGTTGATCTTTAGAGGTTTAAGTAACGTTGTACTTGATGGTATGACAATTTCAATTAAGGATCAGGAGACATTTGTTAAGTTCTTCGGTGGTGGTGCTGATTGTTATATTCCAGATTTCTTTGGTAATGGTTCATTGAATCTTACTTGTTTGTTTGGTGGTATTTTAGCTGTTGCAGTGTTTGTTATCTTACAGTTAAAGGATTATTTTACAAAGAAGAAAAAAGGTTATGAAACAGGAAACTTCGCTGGTATGATTGGAAAATTAGTTGTTGTTTCTGGTGTTATTGTTTGGGTAGCTTACAAGCTTGCTCAGCATAAAGGTATTCCAAGTGTTTTGATTTGGGTATTGATTGTAGTAATTATTTATGGTTATATCACATCTAACACAACAGTTGGTCGTTACTTCTACGCAGTAGGTGGTAATGAGAAAGCTACAAAACTTTCTGGTATTAATACAAACAAGGTATATTTCCTTGCTTACTTGAATATGGGATTCTTATCTGCATTAGCAGGTATGGTAACAATTGCTCGTATGACAAGTGCTCAGCCTACATATGGTCAGAGCTACGAGATGGATGCTATCGCATCATGTTTCATCGGTGGTGCTTCTGCTTACGGTGGTATCGGTACTGTTCCTGGAGTAATTATTGGTGCTATCTTAATGGGTGTTATCAACCTTGGTATGTCATTAATGGGTGTTGATCAGAACATGCAGAAGGTAGTAAAGGGTCTCGTTCTTTTACTTGCAGTAATCTTTGATGTAGTATCAAAACGTGGAGGTAAATTGATCGAGAAGAATTAATTAAGCCCAACATAAAAACAATATAAAGTTAGTTTTTTCTGCACAAATGGGGGAACATGTATGTGGTTATCATATATGTTCCTTCATTTTTGTCGTTGATTGACACAATTCACAAATAAATGTATATTGGAATGTAGGATTATATTAGATAATTGCGAAACTCAATTTAGGTTGTAGATAGTTGTTTATATTGTACAACTATAATTTACATAATTGAGAGTTTCGCAATTACCTAATAGAAATATATAGAAACAAGGAGATACGCTCATGGATGAGTTGAAATATTTACGCTTATTATCGGAACATTATAAGACACCAGAAGCGGTTGCCAATCGAATTATTAATTTGTCAGCAATTCGAAGTCTGCCAAAGGGAACGGAATACTTTTTTAGTGATTTGCATGGTGAGTACGAGGCTTTCTTGCATTTGCTAAAGAGTGCATCAGGTATGATTCAGACAAAGATTGATATGGTTTTTGGAAAGGCGTTGACAAGTGATATCCGAACACAACTTGCAAATCTGATTTATTATCCAGAAGAGACGATGGAGAAGCGCAGAAAAGACAAAACATTAAATGATGAGTGGAGACGGATTACTATTTATCAATTGATTCAGGTATCGGAGGCAGTGAGTGCGAAGTATACCAGATCAAGAGTGCGTAATCGTATGCCAGAGGAATATCGATATATTTTAGATGAGTTGTTGAATGTAACTGATGATATTAACAAGGATTTTTATTTTAATGAGATTATTAATGCGATTATTGATACAGATATTGCAGACGCATTTATTTGTGAGTTATCAAAGTTGATTCAGAGAACATCTATTGATCAGGTACATATTATTGGTGACATCTTTGACCGTGGACCACGTGCGGATATTATTATGAATGAATTAATTAAGTTTGGTGAAGTGGATTTTCAGTGGGGAAATCATGATATTTCATGGATGGGCGCAGCGCTTGGTAACAAGACGTTAATTGCGATTGTACTTCGAATTTCTATGGCGTATAACAATTTGGATGTGCTCGAGGATGGGTATGGTATCAACTTAAGACCATTGTTTGAGTTCGCGGATAAGGTTTATACAGATGAGATGTGTGATGCGTATATGCCACATACATTAGATAATAATGTATATGACAAGATTGATACGCATTTGGTTGCCAAGATGCATAAGGCGATTACGGTGATTCAGTTAAAGTTAGAAGGTCAGATGATTAAGGCACATCCGGAATATGAAATGGATGCACGTAATATGTTGGAGAAGATTGATTACGAGCAGATGACAATTGAGATTGACGGTAAGGTATATCCTTTAAAGGATACGCAATTCCCGACCATAGATCCAGAGAATCCATTGGCTTTATCAGAGCAGGAAGAGGAACTGATGGAGATGTTGGCACTTTCGTTCCAGCATTCATCTATGTTACAAAAGCATATTCATTATTTATATCAAAATGGGTCCATGTACAAAAAGGTAAATGATAATTTATTGTATCATGGTTGTGTGCCGATTAATGAGGATGGAACCTTTACATCCATTGAGATTGATGGTGTGTCGTATTCTGGAAAAGCATTATTAGACTGCATCAATGATAAGGTGGCAAAGGCATTTTATTCAAGTGATTGGAAAGAGAAGAAGGATGCGCAGGATTACATGTGGTATTTATGGTGCGGTCCGAATTCACCATTGTTTGGAAAGAATAAGATGGCAACGTTTGAAGGATATTTCTTAGAGGATGCCAGTTTGAAAAAGGAGCAGTATAAGTCGTACTACACGTTGTTTGAGCAGGAAAAAATCTGTGATATGATTATGGATGAGTTTGGCATGAATAAGGATAAGGGACATATTATTAATGGGCATGTACCTGTGAAAATCAAGGATGGAGAAAGTCCAATCAAAGCAAATGGTAAGTTATTTATTATTGATGGTGGTATTTCAAAAGCATATCAGTCGGCGACAGGAATTGCTGGATATACTTTGATTTATGATTCGCATGCACTTCGTTTAGCGGAGCATAAGCCGTTTGATCCGTCAGGAGATAATACGCCAAATGTGCAGATTGTAAAAAAGATGAGCAGGCGCGTGAATATTGGAGATACAGATAAGGGGCAACGTCTTAAGGATGAAATCTGTGATTTGCGAAAATTGTTAGAGGCGTACCGAAAGGGCTTGATTAACTAAGGAAAAGTTTGGGATTGTCAGTCGGGAGATTTGTTTGAATCGATACAAGCAGAAGAATAAAGGTCATTTTTGCAGTATGAAGAGGAGAAAATATGGTGAATTTATTAGAAAAATTGGAAGACAGAAATTGGACAGGATTAGAACTTGCGTTATCTTTTGTTGTAGCAATATTAAGTGGTGTTGTGCTTGGCGTTTTGTTATCTCCAAAAGGAAATCGTCATTATGGATGTTATAATGGTAACTCCAATGGTAATTCCAGTTTGGAGTATTTTGAAGAGGCTGAATAATATGATTTTATACAAAGGGAACACGAATGAATTATAGAATTGGAACATTAGCGGATGTTGATCACATTTGCCTGCTGATTGCAGATGCAATAAAAGAAATGGAAAGTAAAGGAATTTACCAGTGGGATTCCATTTATCCAACTCGCGAAGATTTTATAGATGATATTCAAAAAAATACGCTTTATGTGGTAGAAGATAACATGGAACTCGTGGCAATTTATGTGATTAGTGAGGAATATGATGATGCGTATGATGGGTGTGAATGGGAAAATGCAACTGATACTGCATGCATTTTGCATCGATTGTGTGTAAGTCCACATTTTCAAAATAAAGGTGTTGGAAAACAAGTTTTGTTACATATTGAGGAACAGCTAGCTGCTCTTTCGTATCAGTCTGTGCGACTAGATGTGTATACGAAAAATCCATATGCACTAAGATTATATGAAAACAATGGATATAGAGAGCGTGGGTTTGCGGATTGGAGAAAAGGACGATTCCTTTTGATGGAGAAAACATTGTGATGCTAAATTAAAATCCAGACGGTTTGTAATGAAAACTGTCTAGATTTTATTTTTGAAAAACTGTATGGTTTCTATAAAACGAGGGGATTGTGGTTTGCCCAATGTAAAGAAAACGTGGTATAATTATCAGTAATTGGGAGGTATTTGTATATGGTAAATGTAAAAAATAAATGGGCTTTGATTACGGGGGCAAGTCGTGGATTGGGACGATTGGCAGCAGAGTATATGGCAAACGCGGGTTGTAATGTGATTTTGCATAGCAGAAGCCTGGAGCATACGAAAGAATTGGCTGAACGCCTGAAGGAACAGGGTGTGGAAGTTTACTGTGTAGAGGCGCAGCTGGAACGTTTAGAACAGGTGGAAAAGATGTTAGCGGATATCGATGCAATGGGAATGTGTGTGGATATTGTATTGAATAATGCAGGATTACAGGTTGCATATCGTACGGATTATTATGAAACACCTGCGTCAGATTATGATACAAGTTTTAAGATTAATACAATTGCACCTATGATGATTTGTTATCATTTTATGCCTAAGATGATAGAAAAAGGATTTGGCAGAATTGTAAATACAACAAGCGGTATTGCACTGGAACCACAGCAGGCGGGTTACTCAGCGAGCAAAGCAGCGCTTGATAAGATAACGATGGATTTAGGGTCTACTGTAGAAGGAACAGATGTCATGATTAATCTTGTGGATCCTGGATGGTGTAGAACGGATTTGGGTGGCAATCAGGCACCAAATAGTCCAGAAAGTGCGATTCCGGGAGTTGTTTTGGGGGCATTTTTAGAGGATAAGAAGTCTGGAAGAATCATTCGTGCACAGGAATATGCAGGAATGACGATGGAAGAAGCAATCCAGGTTGGGATAAAATAAATGGTTAGCGAATAAGAGGGCAGGAGAAAAACACATGTCGTTGTATATTAAATGAGGAGGTACAAATGAGAAGAGTTGCAGAGATTATTTATGTCGTGGAGTCGGAAAGAGAAGCGTTTTTACGTGGGGCGTTGGAGTTAGATGAAGAAACGAAAAAGGTTCTGTGGTCGTGTGGTGTGAGAAAGCAACAATATTTTGCATTAAATGAATTGATTTTCATGACCTTTGAGTATAAGGGAGACCATTTTGAAGAAGATATGGCTAAAATGGCAGCTTATTTGGATGCAAAGGGAAATTTGATCAAGATGCGTCGTAAGGATGTTCCGTTGGAAGAGCGCGCAACAACAAATTGGTGGGCACCGGTGAAACGACTTGGAAGTTTATTGGATACAAAACCTGATTTTGAGGATGATGCGGAGCAGGATGATTATGTGACAAAGTTAGATGGTAGCATGAGCATCAGAGATGACTATTATGATATCTCCTATAATGAGGATGAATGGGTGCAAAGTGTAGATATTTGGTAAAGTGAATATAAAAATAAAATCTGCCCTGTGGACAAAATGGTTCATGGGGCAGATTTTATTTTATATAAATTTGCTATATGGTTAGCTTGGGCTTTTTTTGAAAAAAGTTATTGACAAACTTGATTGAATGTATTAGATTATGAAATGTAGTTAGGAAAAGCTAACTGGTGGATCGTTAGCTGTGTTTATGGAGAGTGATAGTATGACATTGAACGAAGCGGAGTTAGAAAAAGAATATATCATCAAAGAAATCGTAACAGATGATGAAGATATGCGCTCATTTTTGTTTTCACTTGGCTGTTATAGCGGTGAGCCAGTGACAGTGGTAACACGCAAAAAAAGGAATCTTGTTTTGTCTATTAAGGATGCAAGATATAACATTGATATTGAATTAGCAAAGGCTATTACAATATAAAAAATTGCCTAGAAATAGGCGATTTTTTTACCGCTGACGGTTAGTGCGTGCTAACTATTGGTGAGGAGAAACGAATATCAAGGACTAAGGTATATTCGTCACAGACAGAGTAATAAAAAGGATGGTGGAGTAATTATGAGAATTGCGTTAACAGGTAATCCAAATAGTGGTAAGACCACTATGTACAACGCATTAACAGGTCGAAATGAAAAGATTGGAAACTGGGCTGGTGTAACAGTTGACAAGAAGGAGAGTACGATTAAGAAAGCATATTACGATGGTTCGAAAGAGCTAATCGCAGTAGATCTTCCGGGTGCATATTCTATGTCACCGTTTACTTCGGAAGAAAGCATTACAAGTGCGTATGTTAAAAATGAGCATCCAGATGTAATCATTAACATTGTAGATGCAACGAATTTAAGCAGAAGTTTGTTTTTCACAACACAGCTTTTGGAGTTGGGGATTCCTGTTGTAGTTGCATTGAATAAAAGTGATGTAAATGAGAAAAAGGATACAAAGATTGATGTAGAAAAACTTTCAGAAAAGTTAGGTTGCCCTGTTGTGAAAACAGTTTCTACTTCGGATCAGGGAATTAAAGATGCGGTAATGGCTGCTGCACAGTTAGAGGGTACTACACAAAAAGCACCTTATTCACAGGGAAAGGTAGATTTACATGATAAAAATGCGGTAGAAGCAGCGGATCGTAAGCGTTTTGCATTCGTGAATCAGATTGTAAAAGACGTAGAAACACGTAAGGTACTTACAAAGGATAAGAATGTGGGAGATACGATTGACAGCATTTTGACACATCCAGTATTAGGATTATTGATATTTGCTGGAATTATGTTCTTGGTATTCTTTATTTCACAGTCTACCGTTGGAACATGGCTTGCTGATATCTTGGTTGGTTGGATTGAAGGCTTTCAGGAATGGGTAGGCGATAAGATGGCTGATGCCAATCCATTGCTATATGCATTGCTTGTAGATGGTGTAATCGGTGGTGTAGGTGCCGTAGTTGGATTCCTTCCACTTGTTATGGTTATGTATTTCTTAATTGCATTATTGGAAGATTGCGGTTACATGTCGCGTGCAACTGTCGTATTGGATCCAATCTTTAAGAGAGTTGGTCTTTCAGGTAAGTCAGTCATTCCAATGATTATTGGTACAGGTTGTGGTATCCCAGCGATTATGTCATGTCGTACCATTCGTAATGAGAGAGAACGTAGAACTTCAGCGATGTTGGCAACATTTATGCCATGTGGTGCGAAGTTACCAGTGATCGCACTCTTTGTAGGTGCCTTTTTCTCAGATGCCAAATGGGTGAGCCCACTGATGTATTTTGTAGGTATTTTACTTATTTTATTGGGTGCATTATTAATTAAGGCGATTACTGGTATGCGATATAGAAAGTCATTCTTTATTATTGAGTTACCAGAATATAAGGTTCCTAGTTTGAAGTTTGCCATTGGTTCTATGTTGGAACGTGGTAAAGCGTATATTATTAAAGCAGGTACAGTTATTCTTGTATGTAACACCGTGGTTCAGATTATGCAGTCCTTTGACACAAGCTTCCAGGTTGTAGAAGAGGGTATGGAAGATACTTCTATTTTAGCTATGGTTTCTTCTCCTTTTGCATATCTGTTGGTGCCAATTGTTGGTGTCGCAGCTTGGCAGTTGGCAGCAGCAGCAATTACAGGATTTATTGCGAAGGAAAATGTAGTTGGTACAATCGCAACGGTATATGCCATTACAAACTTTATTGATACAGAAGAGTTGGAATTAATTGGTAGTGGTAATTCTGTAGCAGCTGTTATGGGAATTACAAAAGTTGCAGCATTAGCATATTTGATGTTTAATCTTTATACTCCACCTTGCTTTGCAGCGCTTGGTGCGTTAAACTCAGAGTTACAAAGTGGTAAATGGTTGTTTGGTGCGATTTGCTTGCAGCTTGCATCTGGATTTAGTGTCGGATTTATCGTATATCAGGTTGGAACACTTGTAACAACAGGAACTGTTGGTGCAGGATTTGTTGGTGGCTTGATTGCAGTTGCAGTATTTGCAGCAATTATCATTGGCTTGATTTTAAGAGCAAACAGAGCACTGGATGCAGAATATCAGTTGAATTGATAAAAGTAGTCTCCTACACATCTAAGTCGTGAAAATGAAGGTGGGGGGATGGGGGATGCTTGCATCAGCGGAATGTGAAGCTCCGTTTTATGTAGTGATTTGAGTAGAGGTGTTTTATGGCAAATGTGATTATTATCGTCATTCTCATTATTTTGATTGGTTCTGCATGTTATTACATTTGGAAGAACAAAAAGAAAGGCATAAAGTGTATTGGCTGCCCTTATGCAAATTCTTGTGGTGGCGGATGCGGTGGTAATAGCAGCATAGAAAAGAAGGATTAGGGTCAGGTATGAATACACAGTCAGCAGTTATAATATTAATTTTAATCGTGATGTTGATTCCTGCAGTAAAAAGTACAATCAAGCATATGCGTGGTGAGGGTGCTTGCTGTGGTGGAGCGAAGGAAAAGCCTGTAAGAAAGAAAATAAAGGGCAAGAAGCAGTCTGAATTGATTGTGAAAATTGAAGGAATGCACTGTGTGAATTGCAAGAATCGTATTGAGAATCATCTGAATGCGTTAGACGGCGTTGTTGCAAAGGTGAGTCTTGAAAAGAAACAGGCACGTGTTTTGCTTTATCAGGAAGTGGATCATACAAAGATTACAGAGGTCATTGAGGCACTAGGGTTTGCTGTAACAGAACTAAGCGCGAATGCTCCAACTTAGATTGTTGTTTATATTTTACACATGAATTTATCTCATTGAAGAAATAGGCATTGTCGATAAGATAATGCTTATTTTTTTGCCTAGAAATATCAGATGTAGTACAATATAAAAGTAAGAAATAAATTGTGTCAAGGAAAGGCAGTTATATGAATTCTGATAAATTAGTAGAAGATAAGAGAAAATGGTATGAGACAGATTCAGCGATGCTTCATGTGCTTGCGATGTTTTTGATGTTGTTGGATCATACGTGGGCGACATTGTTGCCAAGTCAGGAATGGATGACCTGTGTCGGGAGAATTGCGTTTCCGATTTTTGCCTTTATGATTGTAGAAGGCTATTATTATACGCATAATTTTAAGAAGTATTTGTTAAGGTTGCTGGTGTTTGCTTTGATTTCTGAGATGCCATTTAACTATATGTGTAATGGAACGCTTGTTTATCCATTTCATCAAAATGTAATGTGGACATTTTTAATTGCGTTGTTGGGCATACGTGGAATGGAGCAGGTAAAGAAAAAAGGAAAGGTTTGGTTCACAATTTGTGGTTGCTTTCTGGTTGTCGGTGGATGTACACTTTTAGGATTTGCAACATTCGTGGACTATTTTGGCGTTGGTGTGCTAATGGTATTTGCATTTTACTTCTTTCGAGGAAGAAAATGGTGGTGTTATGTTGGACAATTTGCAACCATGTATTGGTTAAATGTTGGATTGCTTGGCGGATATTACTATCCAGTGAAGATTTTTGGAATGGCGTTTGAATTGATTCAGCAGGGATTTGCATTGCTTGCACTGATTCCGATTTGGTTATATCGAGGTAGACAGGGATATCATGCAAAATGGTTTCAGTATGTTTGTTATGCATTTTACCCAGCGCATATCCTGATATTGGTGTTAATTGGAATTGTCACACATGGATTATGAGTCTGATTCCGATTGCTACTGTTGCGGTAATGATTTGCATTTCACAACGAAAAAATGCATTTGACATGCCAAAATCTTGAATAAAATTTGATATTTGATATATTCGTCTCATCAAGAGTTTTTCAAAGAAAAGAGAAGGTTTGATAGAAAGGATGAGAGAATATGAATACGTTATTATTGCTTTTATTGGTTGTTTTTGAAATTGCATTGGTTGTTGTTTCTGTACGAAAAAAGGTTGATCGAAATGGGTGGCGATTTGGTCGTTTGGTCGTAAATGCAGGTGAAATTCTCATTTATCTGATTATGTTGTTAGCGCCTGGTATCGACATGAGTTTTCGATTTAAGGGATTGTTTGTATTGTTAGTTATCCGATTCGTGCTTGCGGCAATCATTTACGCAATCCATCATAAAAAAGAAGCAAAGAAAAAGCATATCGTTACAATGCTTGTTAGTGTGATGGTATCTGTTTTGATGGTTGTGACAAGCATGATTCCATCTTATGTGTTTTGCGCATATGATGGGTTGCCAACAACTGGTGAATATGCGGTTGCAACGGTAAATGCGATTTTAACCGATGAAAGTCGTGTGGAAGCATTTGAAAACGATGGATCAAAGCGAGAGGTTCCAGTGTATTTTTTCTATCCAGAAAATGCAAAAGAAAATGAAACATATCCACTTGTTGTTTTTTCACATGGAGCGTTTGGTTATTATCAGAGTAATACATCTACTTATATGGAATTGGCAAGCCATGGTTATGTGGTAGTTAGTGTAGAACACCCATATCATTCATTGTTTACAAAGGATACAGACGGAAAGACAATTATTGTAAATCAGCAATTTATGCAGGAGACACAGTATGTGAATTCGGAGAATGTTACGGAAGAAGAAATCTTTGATTGCACTTCAAAATGGTTGGAATTGCGCTTGGAGGATGTAAATTTTGTAATGGATAGTATTGAGTATGCAGCCGATCAACATACGCTTAATGATGCTTGGTTTGTGGAAAATGATAATAAAGATGTAATTTTAGGTGTGTTAAATCAGATCGATTGTGATAAAATTGCTATGATGGGTCATTCTCTTGGTGGCGCAACTGCAGTTAGTATTGGAAGAATGCGTGATGATATAGATGCTGTCGTTGATTTTGATGGTACAATGCTTGGAGAGGTTGTAGCAGTAGAAAATGGTAAAGATATCATAAAGGATGCACCATACGATGTACCATTGTTGTCTTTTGATAATCAGGAGCATCATGATTCCAGATTGGAAGTTGCAAAACAGGGAGAGAACTATGTAAATAATGTCATATTGGAGCAGGCTACAAATGGCTATAGCACCTATATTGCAAATACAGGTCATATGAATTACACGGACTTGCCAATGTTTTCACCAGTGCTTGCTGCAATGCTTGGAACAGGAACTGTAGATGAAAGAGAATGTGTGGAGACGATGAATGCGATTACACTACAGTTTTTGGATTCGTTTTTAAAGGGTGAAGGAGACTTTTCCGTACAGGAGTGTTATGAATTATCAGAGCATGGAAATTAAACTAAAGCAAATAAAATCAGAAGAACCTGAACAGATTGAGATTCGCTGTCATGAAGTAAATGATTGTGTGCGAGAGATTGTTGCCTTTGTCAAATCGAGACAAGGGCAGCTTTCGGGTAATATGGATGGACGGCAATATGAAATTCCGATTACTGATGTGTTATATGTCGAATCGGTTGATAACCGGACATTTATTTATACAATGAAGAAGTCGTATGAGACGAAGCAGCGAGTGTATGAGTTAGAAGAGACGTTAAAACAGAAGCGATTCTTGAGAATCTCTAAGTCGACATTGCTGAATTTGATGAAAGTAAAGTCAATTAAGCCAGCATTAAATGGACGTTTTAGCGCGGTGCTTTCGAATGGAGAAGAGGTTATTATATCTCGAAAATATGTGCCAGATTTGAAAAATACGTTGAAGGGAGAAGTGTGATATGAGCTTTAAAGATTTTTTGAAATCGATGATATCGAGTTATTTTGTGATTGTCACTTTGATTAATGTGTCAACGTATGTGTTAGGTTCTATATATCGACCAGAGGAACTGTTTGGCTATGAAGCATTTCTTTCACCATTAATATATGGAGCATTAGGAATTCTTCCGGTTTGTGTTATGTACTCAAAAAAAGAGTTAACGTTAAAACAGGTGATTTTTCGAAAAATACTACAACTGATTTTGTTGGAGGTATTATTGATTGGGTTTGGGTTTGGATATAACAGATTCACAGTTGATAATATGAAATTAATTATTAGTTTTGGGCTTTCAGTGTTTGTCATTTTCATTTTGGTGCATATCATTTCCTGGGTGTTGGATTTGCAACAGGCAAGACAGATGACAATGGATTTACTGTCTTATCAAAGTCAGAGTGAAGAATAAATGTAGAGAAGGAAAACTGTATGTTTAAATTGCAGAAACGGAATTATATATGGATTGCCGGATTGCTATTTTTTTCAATAGCAGTTTTTCTTTTTGTGCAAAAAAATAGTTTTCTATATCAGGATACAATTGTGAAAATTGTGGATGTTACGAATGTGCTTTCTAATACGGAGGAAGGCCCAAATGGAGAAGAAGAATTATATTATAATCAGGAAATAACAGCAGTCGTACAAAATGGCGAACGAAAGGGAGAGCGTATTACACTTGCGAATTCTTTTTCAAAATCAGGTGTAAATGATGAACGATATCGTAAGGGGGACTATGTGTTTGTTGCGTTAGGTTCGTCTAATGGAACAATTATAGGAAAAAAGAGAGATGGATATTTAGCTGTTTTACTAGCGATATTTTTGAGTCTGTTACTTTATTTCAATGGGGTGCATGGTGTGATGATTTGCGTATCCTTGCTGATCAATATTACTTTATTTATTGTTGCGTTATTACAGTATGAAAAAGGTGTACCATTGATTCGGATATCTATGATTCTAATGATTGCATTTAGTATTTTAACATTACTTTTTGCCGGTGGTATGCATAAAAAAACGTTAGTGGCGATTCTTTCGACGCTGCTTACAACGCTTTTGTGTTATGGTATTTATGAAATCGTGTTGCATACCAATGAGAGATTACCATATGAAATGATGGATTATATTGTGAATCCGAAAGATTTGTCGGATATCTTTTTAGCGGGAATTTTAATGGGAAGTTTGGGAGCGGTATGTGATGTATGTATCAGTATTGCAGCTGGTGTAGCAGAAATTGTTGAAAAAAAGCCGGATATCAAAAGAAAGGCACTGATTCAGTCTGTCCGTGAAATGGGATATGATATTATGGGAACAATGATCAACGTGTTGTTTTTTACATACATTTCTGGTGCAATCCCTATTGTAGTGATCAAAATCAAAAATGGATATACATTGTTTCATATGATTCATTTTCAGCTGGTATTTGAATTGATTCGATTCTTAATGGGGGCAATTGGAATTGTGCTTGCGATTCCGGTAGCAGGTTTTTGTTCGGTTGTATTGCTTCATAAAGATGGTTGGCATAGAAGAAGGGAGGACAAAGTATGATTTTGACGCTTCTGATTATTTTGTTTTTCCTTATGGTCGTAGTAGGGGGCAATCGCGGTGTGGATTCATTTTTTTCGCTTGCAAAAACTATGGTTGCGATGCTTGTTAATATATACTTGATTGCGTGGGGACTGCCGGCAATTCCAGTTACATTATTGGTAAGTGTTTTTTTTGTTGCAACGGTGCTATATGCACAAAATGGTGTAAATGCAAAGATGCATGCAGCAGCAATTGCAGTTCTGATTGTTGTGATTATTGTAATGCTTGGTGCAGGGCCATTGTTGTATCGTGCTGGAATTAGTGGATATAATGAGATTGAGCAGTACGAAGAAATTAGTATGTATTTATCTGGAAATATTCGTGTATCTATGGCTGCGGTTTCTATTTCGGCAGTTGTGTTAGGTCTTTTGGGTGCGGTGATGGATACAGCGGTTGCGATTACCACAGCGGTAAACGAGGTATATGTGAATAACCAGTCGTTAACAAAAGCAGAACTTGTGCAGTCAGGTTTGCATGTTGGAAAAGATATTCTGGGAACAACCGTCAATACATTGTTTTTTGCAGGTTTGGGAGAGAGCATTATGCTTGCAATCTTGTTTATGAGAAACGCAGAGACCATTGCAAGTATTATAAATTCGAAATCGTTGCTTCAAGAGGTTGCAGGTTTACTAATTGGTGGAATTGGGTGTCTTGCCATTATTCCATTAAGCAGCGTGCTTGTGGCGGGATTTGTGGTGAAGAAAAAATAGTATGTCAGCAGATCAAGATAGGTCTGCTGATTTTTTTGTCTTGACGGATATATCAGTTTGATATATTATATGATGTATCAAACTGATATATGTGGAGGTGGAAGGATGCGACAAAGAATTCGAAAATGTATGTTGATAATTTCATTGTTGTTATTTCCGATTACAATATGGTATATGTCCCCATATTTGATTATTCAAGGGGCGATGGAAGGAATTGCATCGGGAAGCTTTTTGGTATTTATAGCAATGTTATTGGGGTCTGTGTTTGGCGGAAGATCATTCTGTGGATGGTTATGCCCGGTTGGAGGATTGCAGGAGTGTTTGTTTGCGGTTAATGATAAGGTGCCTAAGCAAGGTGGACGAAACCGAATTAAATATATGATCTGGTCCATTTGGATTATGATGGTTATTCTCTGTTTTATATTTCGAAATAAAACGATACGAATTGATTTTTTCTATATGACAGATCATGGTATTTCAATCGCAGATATATATAACTATGTTATATATTATGGTGTGCTGATTCTTGTACTGATTCCAGCGATTCTTTTTGGGAAAAGAGCGTTTTGTCATTATTTTTGCTGGATGGCACCATTTATGGTGATTGGAACAAAGCTTCGTGAACAGCTCCATTTGCCAGGAATTCATGTGCAAGGAAAAAAAGAATCTTGTATTGGTTGTAAAAAATGCAATCAGGTTTGTCCGATGGGAATTGATGTGGTAGCATGTGTGGAGAACAGGCAACAGGTAGACACAGAATGCATACAATGTGGTGCGTGTGTGGATCATTGTCCGAAAAAAGCACTTTGTTTTGGAATGAAAAGAGGTATATAGATGGCAAATACAAAGAAAATGGATTATGTGTTGTTGGGAATGTTAAGTCATGAGCCAATGACAGGTTATGAAATGAAAAAAAGATTGGATACTTCGCTTCGCTTCTTTTGGGGAGGAAGCTATGGAAGCATTTATCCAACGCTTGGTCAGTTAGAACGCGATGGAAAGGTGATAAAAGAAAATGCAGCTAGCAATGGAAGGGAAAAAATAATGTACTCCATTACAGAAGCAGGGAAACAATCGCTTGCGCAGTGGTTGGAACAACCAGTGGAAAAAGACGAATTGCGTTATGAGACATTGCTCAAATTGTTTTTTGGAAACGAATTGGGATGGGATGGAACATTAGAGCATATTGACTGCTTTGAAGAGAAATGTGTAGGGGAACTTGCTGTTTTGAAATGTATGGCGGAAAGTCTGTCGTTATATTTAGAGGATGATACACACAAACATTATTATTTGACAGTTCAATTTGGAATTCATACATATGAATCCTATTTGAAATGGTGTAAGCGGGCAAAGAAATCAATAGAAGGGTGGAGAAAAGGATGAAAACAGCAATTGTATATTATTCGATGTCGGGAAACACGCAGATGGTGGCGCAGATAAGGCTTTTACAAAGTTGAAAGATTATCTTGGTGTCACATCCTTAGAAGCAGAGTTGGTTTTGGTGGATCCCAAAATCAAGATGAAGCAGGAAAATAATGATAAAATAAATGATTTTTGTGAGACATTGAAGAGGTGATTGTCTTATAAAGTTGTGTTTCAAAGAAAGAAGTGGTATCATACCTGTAATGCCTAGTAAATAAGTATGAAATGAGGTGCGATATGACACTACAACAATTGAAATATGCAGTTAAAATAGCAGAGACAAAGTCTAT
The DNA here is from genome assembly GCA_030533405.1 of Eubacteriales bacterium. Lineage (GTDB taxonomy): Bacteria > Bacillota > Clostridia > Lachnospirales > Lachnospiraceae > CAG-590. Next base: position 157,478 of record JAUNJF010000002.1, on the reverse strand, counting down.
GAATAAGGCTGCGGCAGCGTTATTTATATCACAACCGGCATTGTCGAGTGCGATTCATGAATTGGAAGAAGAATTACATATAGAGATATTTATCCGTAATCAACGAGGTATCATTGTGACAACGGATGGCGAAAGCTTTTTGAGTTATGCAAGACAGATGGTAGAGATGAGTCAGATGATTCAGGATCGATATGCATCAGATGATAGCCGCTCGAATCGATTTAGTGTATCGATGCAACATTATTCTTTTGCAGTAGAAGCGTTTATGACATTGGCAAATGAGTTTAAATTGCATGATTACGAATTGGCGATTCATGAAACGAAAACAGCAGAAGTGATTGAAAATGTTGAGAAATTCCGGAGTGAGCTTGGTATCATTTATGAGAGCACATTTAATGAAAAGGCAATTCAAAAAATATTATCGGATAAAGATTTGGAATTTTGTCCATTGTTTCAATGTGAAGTGTATGTTTATATGCGTGCGGAACATCCGTTAGCAAATGAGAAAAAAATAGCGTTTGATGATTTGTTGGAATACCCATGTCTGTCCTTTGAACAGGGGGATAATAATTCTTTTTATTATGCGGAAGAAATGTTTTCAACACATCAGTATAAGCGCGTGATTAAGGCGGATGATCGAGCAACGATGTTAAATTTGATGACTGGAATGGATGGTTTTACATTGTGTTCTGGCATTATCTGCGAGAAGTTAAATGGAGATGGATTTGTTGCGATACCGCTTGATACCGATGAAAAAATGACGATTGGTTATATTAAAAGAAAGAAAATGCCGTTGAGTTTGTTGGGAGAACGATATATTTCCATTTTGAATCAATACGCAAATGAATCAGAGGTGTAAAACACCTTTTCAGTTATGAAAAAAAGGAGTATAATCCCTTTTTGGTAATGAGGAACAGATGATTTAGGAGTGATAAATATGAATCAGGATTTAACAGTAGGAAGACCGGAAAGTGTATTATGGAAGTTTTGTATTCCGCTGTTTGGAAGTGTTGTTTTTCAGCAGTTATATAATATTGCAGACAGTTTGGTAGCAGGTCGGTTTATAGGAGAAAATGCACTGGCTGCAGTGGGAAATGGATATCAGATTACATTGATATTTATTGCATTTGCATTTGGATGTAATATTGGATGTTCCGTGATTGTATCGCAGTTTTTTGGAGCAAAAAAATATGAGGATATGAAAACTGCTGTTTATACAACCTGGATTGCAAGTGCTATTTTGTGTGCGATTTTGGTTTTTTCAGGATTGATTAGTTGTCAGGAACTGTTAACGGTGATCCGGACACCGCATGAAATTTTTGATGATTCGAAAGTCTATTTGACAATATATATGTTAGGGTTCCCGTTTTTGTTGTTTTATAATGTGGCGACTGGTATATTCTCTGCACTTGGAGATTCTAAAACACCATTTTTCTTTTTGGCATTTTCATCTGTGACGAATATTTTAGTAGATATTTGGTTTGTAAAGTCGTTTCATATGGGAATTGCAGGCGTTGCGTGGGCGACCTTCCTTTGTCAGGGTATAAGCTGTGTGCTTGCAGTTATTTTTGTGTTAAAACGCTTAAAACATGTGCACGCAGAAGGGAAAAGTGCGTTGTTTTCCTTTAGTATATTAAAAATGATTAGTAAGATAGCGATTCCAAGTATTTTGCAGCAAAGTTTTATTTCCATAGGAAACATTATTATTCAGGGAACGATTAATGATTATGGTGCTGGAGTAATTGCTGGTTATTCTACATCTGTAAAATTAAATAATCTTGTAATTACTTCGTTTACGACGCTTGGAAATGGAATATCAAATTATACTGCGCAAAATATTGGGGCAGCAAAGTTTGATCGAATTCGTCAGGGCTTTAAGGCAGGCATCAAAATGGTATGGATGATTTCGGCTCCGATCGTTGTCTTGTATGTGGTTGCAAGCGGTACGTTGGTTCGAATCTTTATTGATCAGCCGACGGCGATAGCAATGAAAACCGGAATTCAGTTTTTAAGAATTCTGGCACCATTTTATTTTGTTATTTCAGTAAAGCTTGTTGCGGATGGTATATTAAGAGGTGCGGGATTGATGAAGCAGTTTATGACTGCAACCTTTACAGATTTAATTCTGAGAGTGGTACTTGCGATTGTATTTTCAAATTGGTTCGGTGTCATTGGCATTTGGTTTGCATGGCCAGTGGGATGGACGATTGCTATGATTATGTCTGTTTGTTTTTATAAAAATAACAATTGGAAAAATGAAAAGACGATTGTGTCATAGGAAATAACTTAAAAACAGCTACTGAAATGGTGGCTGTTTTTATTTGTAGATAAAGAGGTGATAAATGTGACATTACAGCAGTTAAAATATCTTGTTACAGTTGCAGAAATAGGAAATATTACAGAGAGCGCAGAACATTTATATATATCGCAACCCAGTCTTACGGCTGCAATTCATGCGATTGAAAAAGAACTGCAGGTTACAGTGTTTGCGAGATCCAATAAGGGCGTTTGTGTGACAAGAGAGGGTGAGGAAGTACTGGCATATGCCAGACAAGTGCTAGAGCAGGCGCAGCTGATGGAGGAAAAGTTCTGTGGCGAAAATGCGAGAAATCCAAGATTTTCGGTGTCGTGTCAGCATTATTCCTTTGCAGTAAATGCTTTTGCAGATGTTGTTAGGAAGTATGAAAGTGCGCGATATGACTTTACACTGCGAGAAACGCAGACATATGAAATTATAGAAGATGTCAGTCTTGGAAAGAGTGAGATTGGCGTTATTTACCTGTCGGATAAAAATGAGGAAGTGTTGTCTAAGGTGTTAAAAAAGCATGAGTTGGTGTTTGAGGAGTTATTTGTGGCCTCTCCGCATGTGTTTATTAGTAAAAAACATCCACTTGCAAAAAATGAGTCTGTCACATTGGAGGAACTGGAGCCATATCCATATCTATCCTTTGAACAGGGAGAGCACAATTCTTTTTATTATGCGGAAGAAATATTAAGTACTTTTGATCGCTCGAAAAATATCAAGGTGCGTGACCGTGCGACGCTTTTTAATCTTGTAATTGGTTTAAATGGTTATACGGTGAGTTCCGGTGTGTTGGATACGAAGTTTAATGGTTTGAATATTATCGCAAAACCACTTGTAGTGGATGAAACGATGCATATTGGTATTATTCGAAGTAAGAACAGAGTGTTAAGCCGTTATGGGGAAACATATGTAGAAGCAATTCGAAAATATACGTCCATAGTTTAAAACTATGGAGATGAGAAAGATATATGTATTTTTCAATGGAGTTTAAATGGTATATGATTACCTCATAGCAAAGAAAGAGAGGTAAGATAATATGAGCATTCAGACACCATTTCGATTTGATTATGTAGGAAGTTTTTTAAGACCGGAAGCATTGAAAGAGGCAAAGGCAAAGTTTAAAGAAGGATTGATTTCAGAAAGTGAATTAGATCAGGTAATCAATGACTGTATCGTGGATATTGTGAAGAAACAAAAGGATGCAGGATATCATGTGATTACAGATGGAGAGTTTAGAAGAACATTTTGGCATTTAGATTTCATGTGGGGATTTGAAGGTGTTGATCATAAAGCAACAGGAAACGGTGTAGCATTTAACGGAGAACTTGCAGTGTTAGATGACACATATCTTACGGGTAAGATTCAGGCAAAGGCGCATCCATTTGTGGAGTATTTCAAGTTCTTAAAGCAGTTTGAGGATGAAAATACAGTTGCAAAGTATACGATTCCAGCACCAGCTCAGTTTTATCAGCAGATGATTGTTCCACAAAATTATAAAACGACGAGAAAATATTATGAGTCAGATGAAGAATTGATTCAGGATATTGCAGTAGCATATCAGAATGTGATTCAGCAGTTCTATGATGCAGGATGTCGAAATTTACAGTTAGATGATTGTACATGGGGTGCAATTGTGGGAGATGCTGCAAAACAAAGATATCAGAACCTTGGAGTAGATATTGAGACTGTAAAAGAACGTCTTTTAACGGTAAATAACTTGGCGTTAGAAGGAAGACCAGCAGATATGGTGATTACTTCTCACATCTGTAGAGGAAATTATCATTCCACATTCTTTACAAGTGGTCCGTATGATTCTGTTGCAGATTATGTATTTGCAAAGGAAAATGTAGATGCATTGTTTTTAGAGTACGATGATGCGCGTTCTGGTGGCTTTGCACCACTTGCCAAAGTGTCTGAGGATAAAAAGGTTGTTTTGGGATTGATTACAACAAAGACGCCTGAACTTGAAGATAAGGAAAAGGTAATTGCAAGAATTCACGAGGCAGCACAGTATGTGCCGTTGGACCGATTATATTTAAGTCCACAGTGTGGTTTTGCATCCTGTGAAATTGGTAACAAATTAACAGAAGAAGAACAGTGGGCGAAACTTAAACTTGTTAAAGAGATTGCAGAAGAAGTTTGGGGTGCATAGTGAATTTGATTGCGCAAAAATAAATATCATATAGCAATAGGACAGATGTTTTGGGTATCACATATGGATACGCGATGTACATCTGTCCTTTCTTGTGTTTGGATGGAAAAAAAGGTAATCTAATGAATGAAATGTAGTTTGTAATGTGTAAAAGAATATGATACTCTAAAAAAGAATTCGAAATATGGAGGGTGGTAATCGATGATAAAATCAGTAGAAATGCAAAAGATATTAGATCAAATTATGATTCCAAATGCGAGTGATGTTCGTGGCAATATTACATTGTTATCCAATGTGGATGGTGTAAATGTTATCTGGGAAAGTAGTAATACAGATGTGATTACAGATAAGGAGATAGATGGGAAGGCTGCAGGTGTTGTGACACGTGGGAAAACAGATGTGACAGTTAAGCTTACAGCTACAGTGTCCTTGGAGAAGGAAATTGCAAAGAAAGAAATTGAGGTGTGCGTGGTAAAGGCACCTACTCCGATTACAGAAGATGATTATCAGGGATATCTGTTTGGACATTTCATTGGAGAAGAAAATGAAAATCAGGAGCAGATTTATTTTGCTGTAAGTGAGGATGGTCTACATTTTAAGGATACAAACGATTGTAAACCAGTATTGACCAGTACAATTGGAGAAAAAGGTGTGAGAGATCCGTTTCTGTATCGTTCGCATGAGGGTGACCGTTTCTTCTTGATTGCCACAGATCTTAGCATATTTCATCGTGGTGGATGGTTCCAGAATGAGCAGGGATATTATGATGCAAGTACAACAGGAAGTGAGTATCTTGTTTTTTGGGAGTCGCTTGATCTTGTGAACTGGGGAGAACCACGACTTTTGAAGGTGGCACCTAAAAATGCTGGTATGGCATGGGCACCAGAGATGATTTATAACGACGAGACAGGGGAGTATATCATTTTCTTTGCTTCCAGCATTATGAATCCGGAAACAAAATATAAGGCAAAGCCAAATGCTATTTATTATGTGGCAACAAGAGATTTTGTTCATTTTTCGGATACGAAAATTTTTATCGATAATCAGACAGATGGTGCAGTTGACGGGAAAGAAAGAGAGATTATTGATACAACGGTGATCAAGGTTGGAGATACATACTATAGTGCATCCAAAGATGGAGATAACGCAGAGAAAAATGGCGGTATTCGTATTATGAAAACAAAGAATCTGTTAGATGCTAATAGTTGGGAGAAGGTTCTTGATTTGGATGAATTGGGCTTGGACTTATCAGAGGTCAAAATTGATGTGTTAGATAACAGCTCCCTTGAGGGACCAGAATTATTCCAGTATAACAAGAGAGATTGGGCTGATCCGAATGTGCCAGAATACGGAATTATGGCGGATCAGTATATGATAGGAGCAGGATATCTTCCGCTTACAACAACAGATTTAGAAGATGTGGATAATGCGAAGAATTCGTGGAAATTGTTATCGGAAAAAGATTATTCCTTTGATCAGTTAAAGAAACGTCATGGAACGATTTTGCGTATTACAAAGGAAGAAGTAGAACGACTTAGGTAATTGTGAAACTCAATTTAGGTTGTTGAGAGTTTCACGATTATCTAAGTAAGAGATTATTAAAAGGAGATAGGAATTATTTCCCGGAATCTCCGCCAGGACCATCTTTGCGAGGTCTGTCATCTGAAATGACACCTTGTGGTAACTGGTCTTTTGGAATGTTTCCGTTTGCAAATTTTGTGGCACCTGGTTGGTCCTTTGGAACCTCGATTGTTTTATTGTCTTTCATAGAAATACCATCCTTTCTTTTAATAGGATGTGCAACGTGAAGCATTTTATGCAAAAAAGTTGCGAGTTTGATTGATTATAACTGTGAAAAAAGTTACAAGATGCTTGTATCATATGGCATCTTGTAATTTTTTTGGGAAAAAATAAAATTAGGTATTGACTTATGATACTTTTTATTATAAGTTATAGATGGAAGTAGAAATAATGATTATAGAATAGGAATAGTAGTATGAATGAATTGAGAAATGAACAGGGATTAACGGAAACGGAATTTCTGGCGGCTTATCAGCCAGGTGATTATGAAAGACCATCCAATACAGTTGATATGTTATTGTTTACAATTGATGATAAGCATATGGATGATGTGAGAAAAGACAAAGAAAAGGAATTGAAGGTTTTGCTCATAAAGAGAAGGAATCATCCAGATATTCATAAGTGGGCACTACCTGGTGGATTTGTTGATATTGATGAGAATATCGATGTGGCGGCATATAGAGAATTACAAGAAGAGACCAACATCACAAATGTTTATATGGAGCAGCTTTACACCTTTGGTGATGTGGGTAGAGACAAACGAATGCGAGTTATTTCGATTGCACATATGGCGTTGATTCCGCCAGATAGTGTGAAACCGATTGCTGGAGATGATGCCGAGGACGTTGCTTGGTTTACGGTAGAGAAACGGAAGGACTCAAATTTGGAAGAACAGTTGATTCTTACCAATGAAGAACTTAATTTGAAGTATGTGTATAAGGTAGAGAATACGATTCGGAAAAATGGAGTGGTATCTGTTGCAACCCCAAGTATTATAGCATCGGAGGAAAACAACAAGATTGCATTTGATCATATTGAGATTATTAATATGGGAATCGACAGACTTCGAAATAAGGTAGAATATGTTCCGATTGCATTTAATCTTGTGCCAGAGAAGTTTACATTGAATGATATTCAAAAGGTTTACGAGGTGATATTAGGCAGAAAGCTTGTAAAACAAAATTTCCGCAAATGGATTGACCGATTTGTGGAGGAGCTTCCTGAAAAACAGGTCTCGGTTGGACATAGGCCAGCGACATTGTACCGTTACAAAGAAAAACACATTGATAACATATGATAGCATATAAGAAAGAGAGGGATTTGCTATGATGGAAGAAAAGATTTTAGTTATTATTGACATGCAGAAGGATTTTACAACTGGTGTGTTGGGAAATCAGGAATGTGCAGATGCGATTGCAAATGTGGTGCAAGTTGTAAAAGAGGGTGCGTATGATCGAATTTTATTAACAAGAGATACACACCAGGAGAATTACATGGATACACGAGAGGGGAAATATCTTCCAGTGCCACACTGTATTGAAGGAAGCGATGGATGGAATATTGTAGATGAGATTATGGATGCAGTGAATGAAAAAATGCAGCCAGAGCAGATTAAAATATTTGATAAACCAACCTTTGGAAGTGTAGAATTAGGAGCATACTTAAAGCAAATAGAAGAAGACAAGAAGTTGATTGTTGATTTTGTTGGCGTTTGTACAGGTATCTGTGTGATTAATAATGTATCTATTGCGAAAGCAAATTGTCCAGAGGCGGATGTAAGAGTGATTGAGAAGGCTTGTGCATGCGTGACACCGGATACACACAATACAGCAATTGCGGCGATGAAGACCTTCCAGGTCGATATCATTTAGAGCGTATTTTTGATCATTGTAAAACTCATTTTAGATTGTTGAGAGTTTTACAATATAAACAAATCTAAGTTGGGTCGTTTGCACTTAATCCAGTATGTAGCGGTACATAAGGTCACAAAGTACGTGACCTAAGTACCGACATACTGAAATATCCCAACTTAGATAGTTGTTGATATTGTAAAACTATAATCTACATAATTGAGCGTTTCACAATGATTAAATAATAAGGGCATAGAAAAAGGAGAGATGGAAGTATGATATTAAAACCAATTATAACAAGTTTGTTAGAGACTGATTTATACAAGTTTAGTATGGGAATGGCGATTTACCACCAGTTCAGCGATTATAAGACAACCTGGACATTTAAGTGTAGAAATACAGATGTACAGTTTACAGAAGAGATGGTAAATGAAATCCGAGAGCAGATCAAGGCATATTGTGGTTTGCGGTTTACGGAAGAAGAATTGGAGTATCTTCACAATATTGTCTGGTTGAAGGGTTCTTATGTGGATTTCTTAAGATTGTGGCAGCCTCGTTATGAGGATTTTGAGATTACGACAGATGCAGAATGCGGATTGGCAATTGATACCCGCGGAACCTGGTTGAATACATCTATGTATGAGATTCCAGTGTTGGCAATTGTAAATGAAGTTTACTTCCGTATGCATTATGATTATGAAAAAGAGCTTCTTCCAAGCTTTAAGGAAAAGCTACAGGATAAGGTTCAAAAGTTAGAAACGGAGAATTATCGTTTGGGAACATTTTCTGAGTTTGGACTGAGACGTAGATTGTCAAGTGAGGCGCAGGAGTTGGCTGTCAAGGCTTTAGCAGGGGCAAAGATTAACGAATCAAAGTTTATCGGTACATCTAATGTTTACCTGGCAAAGAAGTTTGGTTTGACACCAGTTGGTACGATGGCACATGAGTGGATTATGTGTACAGGACAGGGAAATCATAAGCACAATCCTGCGTATTCTAACTGGTATGCGTTAGATGCATGGGTAAAGGAATATGGTGTGTTAAATGGTATTGCATTAACTGATACCATTACAACCGATTGTTTCTTAAGAGACTTTGGTTTGACCTATGCTACACTGTTCAATGGTGTTAGACATGATAGTGGAGATCCAATTGCATGGGGTGAGAAAATGCTTGCACACTATAAGAAATTAGGAATTGATCCAAAGAGAAAGACATTATTATTCAGCGATGGACTTGATTTCCAGCGAGCAACAGATATTTACAATCATTTTAAAGACCAGATAAATGTGGCATTTGGTATTGGAACATATTTGTCAAATGATACCAATGTGCATGCACTTAATATTGTTATGAAAGTAACAATGTGTAATGGAAGTGATGTTGCAAAGATTTCTGATGTAGCCGGTAAGGGAATGTGCAAGAATGCAGCGTATGTGGAGTATTTGCAGCGTACTATCGATTGGAGAATGAATAAGGAATAATGATGCTTGCGAAACGAAAGTGTAATGGAGAATGGTTATACACATCTAACAAATACTTTTTATCACATGCTTTCGCACCGTTGAGAACGTAACGGTACTAATATCCCAAAGTACGGGATATAAGTACCGACGGTCTCAAAGGGTGATAAAAAATATATTGTTAGACATGTACAACCATTCGAAACATACATTATGTTTCGCAAGCAAATATGCTTAGTAACAAAAGATGTAAAAAAGTGAGTGATAATAAAGAGTATGGGATGAATTATGTAGAAGTATAGGATTAAAGGAGGACATAGATATGGGATTTGATGTGGAAAGAGTGACAGCTGAGTGTGTGAAATGGATTCAGGATTGGTTTGCAGCGGTAAATCCGACTGGTAATGCAGTAGTTGGTATTTCTGGTGGAAAGGACAGTTCAGTAGTTGCAGCACTTTGTGCAAAGGCATTAGGCAAGGAGCGCGTTGTTGGTGTGTTAATGCCAAATGGAGAGCAAAAGGATATCAGTGATTCCAGAAAGATTGTAGAGCACTTAGGGATTAAATATGTAGAGGTGAATATTGCAGATGCTTATGATGGAATCTTAAATGGTATCCAAAATGGAGTATTTGGCAATACCAGCGATGATTGGAATGGAATTACCTGTTCTGAGCAGACATTGATTAATGTGGCACCTAGAATTCGTATGACAACCTTGTATGCGGTTGGACAAAGTGTAAATGGAATGGTTGCCAATACCTGTAATTTGTCTGAGGATCATGTTGGTTACTCAACATTGTTTGGTGACTATAGTGGATCATTTTCACCACTTGGAAAGTTGACTGTCACAGAGGTTCGTGCAATTGGAAAATATTTAGAACTTCCGATTGATTTGGTAGATAAGGCGCCATCAGATGGTCTTTGTGGTAAGACAGATGAGGATAATCTGGGATTTACTTATGCAGAGCTTGATGTGTATTTGAGAACAGGAGTAATCGAGAACTTAGAGCATAAGGAAAAAATTGATCGTATGTACAAGAGAAACAAGTTCAAATTGGAATTGATTCATATTCCAACTTATGATCCGAAAATTGAAATCAAAATCGAGCATTAAAATTCGGAAGATTCCCTTTTATTGTTTGACAATCCCCCATAAATATGTAATCATGGATAGTGATTATGTTTGAATGGGGGATTTTGTATTTTATGGAAAATTTTGATGCTTTGCTTGATAAGATTGATACGATTGCATGGGGTCCTGTGTTGATTGCCTTAATTTTGATGACAGGCATTTACTTGACGATACGATTGGGATTTGTTCAGATTCGCCATTTGGGATTGGCCCTTAAATATATGGTGAAGAATGAGGAAAATGGTGAAGGCGAAGTTACCAGTTTTGGAGCGCTTTGTACTGCACTTTCTGCGACGATTGGTACGGGTAATATTGTAGGTGTTGCAACTGCACTTGTAGCTGGTGGTCCTGGTGCATTGTTCTGGATGGAGGTTGCTGCGTTGTTTGGTATGGCTACAAAGTATGCAGAAGGTCTTTTGGCTGTTAAGTATCGTACGATAGATGAAGAAGGTCATGTATTAGGTGGACCATTTTATTATATTGAGAATGGTATGGGTAAAAAGTGGAAATGGCTTGCAAAATTGTTTGCCTTTTTTGGTGTGTGTGTCGGATTGATGGGAATCGGAACATTTACACAGGTGAATGGTATTACAAGTGCGATTGGTAACTTTTGTGGTGGTGAACAGGCTCGTATGATTCGTATATTAGGAACACCGACACCAGTGGCTGTTGTGATTGCAGGAATTGTATTAACGATAGTGGTTGCCTTGGTATTGATTGGTGGAATTAAACGTATTGCAAATGTGTCACAGGTTGTAGTTCCGTTTATGGCAGTTATTTATGTATTGTTCTGTGTGACATTACTTGTATTGAATTATAAAGCAATTCCAGGTGCAGTTGCATTGATTGTTTCAGATGCATTTGGTGCAAGAGCGGTTGCAGGTGGTGCGTTTGGTGCGATTATTGTATCTATGCAAAAGGGTATTGCACGAGGTATTTTCTCAAATGAGGCAGGTCTTGGTTCGGCTCCGATTGCTGCTGCAGCAGCGCAGACAAAAGAGCCTGTGCGTCAGGGATTGGTTACGATGACAGGAACCTTTATTGATACGATTGTGATTTGTACGATGACAGGTCTTTCGATTGTAATTACAGGTGCTTGGGATAAGGGATTAGAAGGTGTTGCAGTAACAACAGATGCGTTCCAGACAGGTATTCCTGTTGCAAGCAATGTGATTGCGTTTTTATTGATGATGTGTTTGATTTTCTTCGCATTCACTACCATTTTGGGCTGGGATTATTATAGTGAGAAATGCTTGGAATATTTAACGGGACGCAATGAAACGATTGTGAAGGTTTTCAGATGGTTATACATATTTGCGGTATTTATTGGACCATACTTTACAGTGAAGCAGGTATGGGTGATTGCAGATATCTTCAATGCAATGATGGCGTTACCGAACTTGGTTGCATTGCTGGCATTAAGTGGTGTCATTGTAGCGGAAACGAAAGCATATTTTAAGAAGCAAAGCAAATAATATAGACGAAAGAAGAGTTGTGAAGAGGGTAGCGTATGAAAATAGGATTAATTTCAATCAATATGTATGCAAAAGGATTGAATTTTGCTTGTCCCCTGCATACATTTGCGTTTCAACAATTTTTAAAACAAAATGGAATCGATAGCACGGTGATTGATTATAAACCAAACTACTATGGCAATTTTGATATGAGACATCCAGCAGATGCGTATCAGCTTGCATACGAAGGCTTGCTTGAAACAAAGAAGGACAGAGAGCATCATAATCTTCCAGTAGATCAGACCATTCTGGAGATTACAAGAATTAGAGATTTGAGAGATGATTATCAGACGCTTTATGAAGAACGTGAACAAAGATTTGATAAGTTTCAAAAATTCATTGATTCTACTTATATTAAGACAGAGGAATCCTATGATGCCAATATATTAGAATATAAAGATCCAGGATTTGATTGCTATATTTGTGTAACAGATGTCATTTGGGGATTGAAAAAAACAACAGGATTTGATATGGGATTTTTCTTAAATTGTGCTGCGATGAATGATAAGTATAAGATTTCTTATGCTGCAAGCAGAGGTGTATTTCAGGGCTATACACCACAAGAAAAAAAATCATTTCTTCGTATGGTGAAAAGGATTGATCAGGTTTCGGTACGTGAGAATGCGCTTCGTGACTGGATTCATGAGAATTCGGATATTGAGGCAACAACAGTTGTAGATCCTGTATTATTGCATGATAAGGATTTTTGGGATACGGTTGCGGTTGAACCAGAAGAAAAAGATTATATCCTGTTATATTATGTAATGGAAAAATCGACAGATACAATTGACAATGCAATTCAGTATGCAAAAGAACACAACTTAGATATTATTGAACTTTCTGACAAACCATTTAATCAGGAGATTGAAGGCATTCGCCATATTCCGAAATATGCTGTTGGTCCAGATGAGTGGCTTGGTTATATCAAGAATGCAAAGTGTATCTTTACAAACTCTTTCCATGCGTGTTGTTTTTCTATTATATTTGAGAAAACATTTTATGTAGGAAAAAGAAAAGGGGATAAAGTCGGACAGGTATTAGATGTATGCGGATTGACAGATCGTGTTGTGACAAGTGAGCATACAATCAAGGATATTTCTGAAACCATTGATTATGTAGCGGTCAAGGAAAGATTGCAGATGAAACGAGAGGAATCGAAGGCATTTATTTTAGGTGCAATCAAGAAAGCAGAGAAATCGCGTATTAAGAATAAAATCAAATCAGGGACGAAAAAAGTGATCAAGACGATGATGCGTAACGGAACAGGATATAGAAAATTGACATATCCAATTCGTTATAGTAGTGGCAATGCATTGGAGACACTTAGTTGGAATTGGGAAGAGAATGCAGGTGTGGTAAATGTATTATCTAAAAATGAAGCCTATTTTACACCAAAACAAAAATTGGTGAATTATCAGGATAATTATCTTTTGAAAAATCAATTTTTTGTGAGCAAATATGAATTTACTGGATGGAGAATTTGTGTCAATATTGGTAAACTACAGATTTGGTATACAAAGGATAAGACATTTGCAACAAAAGAGGAATTAGGGGAAGACTGGGAGAATCAGGTTATGGTTTTCAAACCAGGTGATATGATTCCGAAGTTTCCGTTTAATCGTGCAAGTGTAGTGATTGCAGAGGCGGTTTGGAATGTGTCTGCGTTTACAAAGGTGGAACGAAAAGAGAATTGTAAATATGCAGAAACCGAGTGGAATGAGAAAATGAAAGCATTGAATCAGTACAATCCAGCGGAAGATGTAAATACAGATTTTGAGTATGAAATATTTTACCATAGTGGAAAAGATATAGAGAAGCAGTTTGGTGAATTGTCGGCGAATTATGATGTAAATGCTGGCAAATTAAACAAGTATGCTTCTGGTACACAGGAATATCATTTTGGGAAAGTACTTCGTAATAATGAAGTGAATCATTTTGAAAAGAATGCGTTTGTTCGTAGTAAGGGTAAATTTGTTGGATGGAAAATGCGTGTGAGAATTGGCGAAAGCTGGTGTTGGTATTTGGAGGATGGATCACTTGGTATGCGTGTGGATTATGGTCCAGAGTTTGAGTCTATGATTAAGGTCTTTGAGGATGGAGAACAGGTGCCGCATTTGCTTTTGGGCTTCCTGGATTCTGCCGTGGTGGAAGCGGTATGGGAGAAAGAAGTAAAATAAAACAAAAAAACTAGATAGAGATTTTGAGTGAATTTTCATTTATTTTTGTCATTTTCAAATAATAAGAATGCATCAAAAAGGGGTTGTTTGGGGATTGAAATAAATATTCACTAAAAAGGTATGTTTAATTTGCATAAAAAATAGTCAATGTGCTAAAAACGGTCAAAAAACCCCTAAAATCAAGGCTGTTGACAGTTTCCTAATGTTTCTATACAATAGCCAATGTCGTGAGACGGAGTGATAAAACAGTACACGACATGGTCAAATAATAAATTATAATAAAAAGGAAAAGGAGCACGGGAAAATGACAACAAAGAGAAGTAAAAGTTCAATCATTCTTGCAGTTTTAGTATTAATGGTAGGTGTATTTGCTATTATCGCAACAGCATCACAAATCCAGAAGAAAACGGAAATGGCGCCAAATGAAATTGAAGTAGACGGATTGATTACAACAGCTGGCTCAGTCGAAACAAGATATTCAACACATATTGGTGAAGATGGTAATGAGATTTACGATGCGTTGATGTATCAGACAATTGAAATAGAGTATTCTGTAGACAACAAGAAACAGACAGCATTAATGAATGATATGTTAATTCATCATCAGGAGACAGAAACTATTTTAACTAAGGATCTTGAAGATCTTTACGCAAAGGAATCTGCTTATGTATTAGGAAATACATTAAAGTTATATGTTTCAACAGATGACTTATCACAGTTTAGAATTGTAGAAAGTCAGGGTTCATTAAATATTGGTGCTGCAATTGCATTGATTGCTTTAGAAGCAGTTGCTACAGCATTCGTATTATACAAATTATTTAAACATACTGTATCAGTATTATTTAAGTTCTGTTAATTGGATATGATATTATAGATTGCATCTATAAATTGCAGCAAAAGAGTACCCGATTGGGTACTCTTTTGGTATATAGAGTAATTGAGTAATTGTTTGACTTTTTTTCTTGCCTAGCTTATAATTTCTCTGACATGAATAGGTGTATAATTGTGAGGTCCAGAATGTTGGCTGGGTGGTAGAATGGAGGAAGTTTTGAAAAATTATATTAAAGGTTTTTATAATTACAGTTTCCTGTTAAGTGAGTTGGTGAAAAAAGGAATTCGACTGAAGTATCGTCGTTCATATTTGGGTATTTTATGGTCTTTGATTGAACCATTATTGACAACCTGTGTTTGGGTAATCGTATTTGGAACATTATTTGGAAATCATGGAAGAGATTTTCCAATGTATTTGATTGTTGGACGATTGACATATAGTTTCTTTTCTGGTGCTACAAAGGCTGCATCGAATTCCATTCATGCGAATGCATCCATGATTAAGAAAATTTATGTACCGAAATATTTGTATCCGTTGTCGGCGATTTTATATAACTTTATCATTTATTTGATATCTATGATTGTATTGCTTCCAGTAACAATCTATTGTCGTGTAATGCCGACTTGGCATATTATACAGGTAATACCAGCGTTAATATTATTGCTTGTGATGTCGACAGGATTTGGAATGATTTTGGCAACATTAAATGTATTTTTTAGAGATGTTGAGTATCTTTGGAATGTTGCCTTGCTTTTGATTATGTATATGAGTGCCATTTTTTATTATCCAGAAAAGTTATTAAAAAGTGGATATGCGTGGATACTAAATTATAACCCACTTTACCATGTCATTAATTTATGCAGAGGTGCATTTTTGGGATATAGTATTGATATGCAATCTGTTTTGTATACAGCAATATGGGCATTTGGTTCGTTGGTGATTGGTTTGATTTTCTTTAAGAAGAAACAAGATGATTTTATTCTTTACATGTAGAGGTTGATATGAAAGAACAGAAAAAAGTAGCTGTAAAAGTGAATAATGTAAGTATTCGATTTAATTTAAATAAGAACAGAGTAGATACCTTGAAGGAATATGTCGTAAAGTTTTTCTCAAGAAGCAAGGAATACGAAGTATTCTGGGGTCTTAAGGATGTGGATTTTGAAATATACAAGGGAGACCGTGTAGGTGTACTGGGCTTAAATGGAGCAGGAAAAAGTACCTTATTAAAGGTAATCGCAGGTGTATATAAACCAACAGAAGGAAATGTTGTGAAAAAAGGAAAATTGGCACCATTGTTAGAGCTAGGTGCTGGATTTGAAAAAGAGTATACTGCAAGAGAGAATATTTATCTTTATGGTGCAGAATTAGGATATACAAAGGCATTTATTGATGAGAAATTTGATGAAATTGTAGAATTTTCAGAGTTAGAGGAATTTTTAGATGTACCAATCAAGAATTTTTCGTCTGGTATGCGTTCGCGATTGGGATTTGCAATGTGTACAGCCGTTTGTCCAGATATTTTGATTTTGGATGAAGTGTTATCGGTCGGAGATGCGAAGTTCCGAAAAAAGAGTGAGAAAAAGGTTATGGATATGTTTGATCGTGGCGTAACCGTTCTTTTTGTGTCTCATTCTTTGGCGCAGGTAAAGCGTTTGTGTAATAAAGCCATTATTTTGGATCACGGAACATTGGTTGATTATGGTGATATTGATGATATTGCAAAGAAATATGAGGCGATTTTGGAAGAACACTGGGGAGAGAGTATCGAGGAGAGAAGAGCTCGAAGAATTCAGAAGAAGAAGGCGAAACTCAAAAAGGCAGAAGACAGATTAAAGAAGCGCGAAGAAAAGAAGAGATTGGAAGCGGCAGGTGCAGACGCAGAAGAACAGAATACTTCTAATATAGAAACAGAACAACAGAATGCAAATGAGCAGGATGAGGTTGTGAAAGAATGAAAAAGGTTATAACGCAGCAACTTGTAAAAGCAACAATTACAAATATTGTATGGGAGAGAATTTTTGTAACATTTGATATTAGGATTGAACAGCTTACAGATGAGTCGCTAGGAGATTTAACCTTTTATGCAGTAAATGAAAGCGGAGCAGCAAAGGCTAGGTTCAGGCAACAAAGGCAGGACAATGGAAATTATCAGATTCGATTAAATGTTACAAATCAGGGAGAAAATCATTGCATTGTAAGTGGTAATTACTGGATTGTCGTATGTGCGGGGAATCGCCATTTAGCTGTGTGTGAAACGGATTTGAATCTGGTTAACAGGCTGGAGGATTGTTCGAGAGGATTTTTATATAACAGACAAAAAAATGTATTTTCGGTTGTGTTTTATGTTTCTGAAGGGGAGGATACCCTCCCATTTCGTATGAGAATTCTTCCGGCAGCAAAGACTGGACTAGGAATGCCAGGCGGGACAAAAGGAAAAAAGCGTAAAACAATCAAGACAAGAATCAAAGAAAAAAGACGTCCGTTTTTACGGTCAATTTATCAGTGCTATGCAAAACAATATCGGAATAAAAAAAATACAGTTTTGTTTATGTCAGAACAAAGTGATGTATTAGGGCGTAATCTGGTTGCAGTCAGAGATCGCATGAAGGAAAGACAGATGGAGTCAACCTACACGATTTTGGAGTCTGCTAGATCTGCAGCAGCAACACGACAGTCTATGAAATCATGGTGGCTACTTGTGAAAAAATTAGCACAGAGCTCGGTTGTGGTATTAGATGATCATGCTCCGATTTTGGATTGGCTTACATTAGATGACAATACCAAAGTAATTCAGTTATGGCATGCGGGAGCAGGATTCAAATCATCTGGTTATAGCAGATGGGGGCATGACGGATGTCCTGCACCATATAGTGCACATCGTCAATATGATTTTGGTGTGGCTGGCTCTAAGCAGATTGCACCATTTTTCTCAGAGGTCTGGGGCATTCAGGATGAACAGGTGTTGCCGACAGGTATGCCGCGTATGGATGCATTTTTAGATCAGAATCATAAAAAAGAAAAATTAAAAGAGTTATATGAACAGTATCCGATGTGTAAGGATAAAAAAGTAATTTTGTTTGCACCGACCTATCGCGGTCGCAATAAAAAGACTGCCATGTATCCATATGAATTGATTGATTTTAAGCGTTTGTATGAATTATGTGGTGAGGAATATGTGGTATTATTTAAGATGCATCCATGGGTTGCACAGGAGGTACCAATTCCTGAAGGGTATCGGGATAAATTTGTAGATGCGAATCAATATCCGGATATTAATGATTTATTTTATATGACGGACTTGCTAATATCGGATTATTCGTCTAATATTTATGAGTACTCTTTAATGGGAAAACCGATGTTGTTTTTTGCATTTGATGAAATACAGTATGCATTTTCTCGTGGATTCCATCGAGATTACAAAGCATCTGTACCAGGTAAAATTTGTCATACGTTTGATGCATTATTAGATGCGATTCGTAATAAAGATTTTGAGGAAGAGAAAGTAAAGCAGTATGTAGAGCATCATTTTGATTATGTGGATTCCAACGCAAGTGACCGCGTGATTGACTGGTTGATTTTGGGTGATTTACCAAAAGAAACAGTGGAGGAGCTTCAGGCGATTGCGGACGCGAATCAGTGTATGAATCAACAGGTGTTTGAGATTTTTGATGATAAAATAGTATAAGTATAGAGAACAAATATAGGAGGAACAATAATATGAATATTGCAATTATTTTTGCTGGAGGAAGTGGAGTTCGAATGGGAGCAGGTGTTCCAAAACAGTTTTTGGAGATTAACGGTAAGCCAATTATCATTCATACATTGCAATTATTTCAGTATCATAAGATGATTGATAAAATCTATGTATCTATTTTGAAAGATTATGTTTCTTATATGAAGGAATTGGTAGAGGATTATCATTTGAGTAAGGTTGTATCGGTAATTCCAGGTGGAGAAACTGCACAGGATAGTATTTATAATGCGTTAAAGAAGGCGGAAGAAGAGAATCCAGATGATTCGGTTGTATTGCTTCATGATGGTGTTCGTCCATTTGTTTCTTATGATGTAATTGCAAATAATATTGATAGTGTAAAAGAACATGGTAATGCGATTACTTGTACAGCTTGTTATGAGACTATTTTATTAAGTAAGGATGGAAAACAGGTAGATTCCGTTCCTTACAGAAAAGATACATTTGCTGCACAGGCTCCACAGAGTTTTGTGCTAAAGGACATTATTGCTGCGCATGATGTGGTTCGTGCACGTCCGGAAGGATATGAAAATATGGTAGATGCATGTACCATTTTAAAGAGTCAGGGACTTCCAGTGCATATGGTAGAGGGTAACAGAGGTAATATTAAGGTTACAACACCGGAGGATGTATATATGTATCGTGCATTACTTCAGTATAAGGAAAATGAGCAGGCATTTGGTTTGGGACTTACAAATCGTATGGATGCACGCAGACACGAGAATGAGTAGGTGAATGAGATGGAGAACATGTTAGAGAGTGTACAGGATACTATTTTGCAGGAGGATTTAGAGGCGATTGCAAATGGCAATCTTCCTTTTGAAAAATTAGAGAATAAGTCATTTTTGGTGACAGGCGCAACAGGTCTTGTCGGTTCGATGTTGGTAAAAGCATTGGCATGCTGTAATCGTAAGAAAAATCTTGGAATGACTATTTTGCCAATGGTTCGAAATGAGGAAAAAGCAAAAACGGTATTTGGTGATTTGCTTGCAAGGAAAGATATAGAATTGGTAAAGGCAGATATTATGCAACCAATTTCATTGGAGAAAAAGGTGGATTATATTGTACATTGCGCAAGTGTTACCACTTCTAAGATTTTTGTGACACAGCCAGTAGAAACCATTAAGACTTCAATCGACGGAACAACAAACTTGCTGAATTTGGCAAAGGATTGTGGCGTAGAGAGTATGGTATATATCTCATCTATGGAGGCATTTGGTATTACAGATCCGGCTTTGAAAGAAGTGAAAGAGGATGATTTAGGTTATATCGATGTCATGAATGTCAGAAGCTGTTATTCAGAAGGAAAGCGTATGTGTGAATTGCTCTGTGCTTCTTACAAACATGAGTACGAGGTGCCTGTTAAGGTGGCACGTCTTGCACAGACCTTTGGTGCGGGTGTATCAAAGGATGAAGGTCGTGTATTTGCACAGTTCGCAAAGAGTGCACTCGGCAAGAAAGATATTGTGCTTCATACAAAGGGAGAGTCAACAGGTAATTATTGTTATACTGCGGATGCAGTACTTGGAATTTTGACAGTATTGTTAAAAGGAAATGACGGAGAGGTATATACAATCGCAAATCCGAATACAACGATTCAGATTAAGGATATGGCGAAAATGGTAGCTGATACGATTGGAAATGGCGATGTCAAAGTAGTATTTGATATACCAGAGGATCAGCTCACATATGGATATGCACCAGATGTGGCAATGCACTTAAATGCAGATAAGTTAAAGGGTCTTGGCTGGGAACCAAGATATGATTTGCCAGATATGTACAAGCGTTTGGTGGATAGCTTTATTGCACAGGGATTGGAAGTATAGATAACGGAGGAAGAAGAATATGAGTTTATCACTTGTTTTCATTGTGTCAAATCAAAAAAATGAAAGCGAAAAGACCATTCAATGTATAAAGCAAGAGGTAGTCAAAGCAAATCAACCAATTCAACTTTTGATGTATGGATTAAAAGAGGATTTGGATGCGTTAGATACAATTGATGAATCATTGATTTCAGTTGAGAAAATTCAAATTGAGAGCCGTGCAGATAAAGAGTTTATTTATAAAAATGCTGCAAAAAAGGTTACAGGCGAGTTTGTGACTGGTATGGAATCAGGCGATTTGTGGTCTGAGGGTGCTTTGAACTTTGTTTTTAAGACGATGGAACAGAATAAGCAAAGTGCAATCTTTATGTTAAATAAGATTATGGCTAACGAAAAGTCGGGAGCATTTGCGAACGATGTCCCGAACAAAGACGTAATCAAGGAAAATTTAGATAACAATTATCGATGTTATCCGTTTTATATGGGCGGAACCTTTTTTAAGGCAGAGTTTTTGAAAAAGTATACTTTTGATATGCACGTTGCGGTAGAAGTGGAACGTAAATTCTTCTTAGATTTGTGTCTTGCACATAAAAAATTAGTATTTATCAAGGCAATGAGCTATTTTAGTTTCGCAGGACGTGAAGGAGACATTGCTTTTTATGAGGGAACCTATGAATTAGATTATTATACACGTTCGTTTACTGATTTTTGGATGCCATATTTTGACCAGTTAGAGAAGAAATATGGAAAAGTGCCAGAGTTTATTCAGTATCATGCGTTGTTTAGTATTCGAAGCAGAATCAATGCGAATTTAAATAATCGTAATAAACATATTGTGGAAGATGAGCAAGTGGATGAATGCTTTGAAAATATCAGCAATTTGTTGAAGCGATTAGATGACAATGTGATTTTTAATGCAAAGAAACTTACAGAGTGTGATAGCAATAATGCGATTAAATGGATTTATGGAATCTTAAAGTATGGAAAAGATTATCGATTTGATAAGTATTATCAGGATGGTGCACCGGTCTATGTTGCGGGTAGAAGTGTATTATCTACTATAGCTAGCTTAAGAACCAATATTCTTTTTATGGAGTATAGAGATTCCAAGGTAGAGATTGACGGAAGTGTGAATTCTGTGTTGTTCTCTTTGGCTGAGGAAGTCTATTTAACCTATAATGGAAAGAAGGTTCCAATTGTATATAATGAGCGTTATTCTCATACGAAAGTATTTGGAACAAGTATTTTTAAAGCGCATTCCTTCCATGCATCGCTTCCAATTGATGACTTAGGGGATGGAACGATGTTTTGTGTGGCAAAGGTTGGTGGAGAACAGATTCGTATTCGATTTATGTATGAGTCGCACTTTAGTCGCATGAGTGATCGATTTAAAAATAGCTACTGGTTCTTTGGAAAAGAAAAACAGTATTTGGTGACAAGAGAAGAAGAAGGTATGCATTTTGCCCGTTCGGATGAGAAGGGACATAAAAAACAGGAAAGAACATTGGAATGGGAAATGTTCAAATCCAAGAAGAAGCGTGCATGGTTATTTATTGCCATTCGTAGAGCATATTTTATGGCGAAACCATTTATGAAACGCAAGCCAATGTGGATGTATATCGATAAGATTTATAAGGCAGGAGATTCTTCGGAGTATTTGTATCGTTATGCAAGTGCACAGAAGGAGAATATCAATCATTACTATTTGGTAGATAAAAAGGCGACAGATTATAAGCGTTTGAAGAAGGATGGATATAAACCATTGGTACGAGGTAGCATCAAGCATAGATTGGTGTTCTTGTTATCAGATATGATGATTATTTCCAACTCGACAGTATTTGCATTTAATAATTTTGGAATGAAGAATTCCAGCTATATTCGAGATTTGGTAGATTTCCATGTTTGTTGTGTACAGCATGGTATGTCAGTGCAAAAGATTGCGGTAGCGCAGAACCGTTTGCGTGATAATACGCGTTTGTATTTCTGTGCATCTGAATATGAGATTAAGAATTTGTCTCGTCCAATTTATGATTATGTTGGATATGATGCGTTGAAGTTAACAGGTGTGCCAAGATATGATGGCCTGGTAAATGATGACAAGAAGCAGATTATGATTAGTCCAACCTGGAGAATGCAGGCAGCTGCACCAGTAAGAACAAGCGAGGGAGAGCAAAGAGATTATAATCCATTGTTTAAGGAGAGCACATATTACAAGGTGTTCAATTCGTTGATTAATGATCCTCGTTTGATTGATGCAGCAAAGAAATATGGATATAAGATTAAATATGTATTGCATCCGATTGTAAGTTCTCAGGTGGATGATTTTGATAAAAATGAATTCGTAGATATTGTACCTGCAGTTGGTGACATGAGTTATGAGAAGATGTTCTGTGAATCCAGCTTGATGGTAACGGACTTCTCTGGTATTCAGTTTGATTTTGCTTACATGAGAAAACCACTCGTGTATTTACATCATAAAGATATTCCACAGCATTATGAGGAAGGAACATTCTTCTATGATACGATGGCGTTTGGTGAAATTTGTCATGACAATGATGAGTTGATTGATATGTTGATTGAATATATGTCAACAGGATGTAAAATGAAGGATGAGTATGTAAGAAGAGCAGATGACTTCTTCTACTATGATGACCATAATAACTGTGAACGTATCTACAAGGAAATGATTGATTACCAAAACAAGTATATTTTATAAAGGGTTATTAGTATGAACGAAAAATATAATGGTGCGATTGATTTTTGGAAGTTCATCTTTTGTATGGTGATCCTGATTTATCATGTTGGTGAGTATTTTGGAAAAGGAGAATATCCATTTCGATGGGGCATGTATGCTGTAGAATTCTTTTTTGTTGTGTCAGGGTATTTTATGTGTGTATCCGCACAGAGTGCAAAAAAGCGTTCTCAGGTGTCTTTGGGACATGAAACATTTGGTTTTGTGATGCACAAATTGATGAAGATTTTTCCTGCATATCTGTTTGCATATGTGTTGGCATTTATTAGATGGTTTGCTTATTCAGGTTTGGATTTGTTAAAGACAAAAGGTGTAATGTCCTTTGTAAAGGCGTTGATTTGGATGTTGCCTGATTTTCTTCTTACTTTTATGGCTGGTTATGAGGGCAAGATTATTATTCGCATTACATGGTATATATCAGCAATGTTTATCGCGATGCTTGTGCTATATCCATTGCTACGCAAATATGAAGATTTCTTTCAGTTAGTTATTGCTCCACTGATTGTATTGTTTTTGAGCGGATATCTTGCAAATACAACACATTATAATGGCATCATGGAATATGAAATTATTATGACGCATGGTGTGATGCGGGCGTTCATTGGCTTGAGTCTTGGATGTGTGGTACATGCTTTTTCCGAGTATTTAAAAAAGCAAAATTTTACAAGGGTTTCTCATGTGTTGTTATCTGTAGTGGAACTTGTAGGATATGGTATTATTTTAATGCTGATGTATGCAGGTGAAGCAGAGGGAGCATATATCATCAATATCCTTTTGCTTTTTGTTGTAAGTATTACGGCAAGTAAACAGGCGGTAACTGCAAGATTGTTTGATTGTCGTGTGAGCGTTTTTCTTGGGAAAATGAGCTTGTATGTATATTTATGTCAGAGTCCTGCAAGAGCATTGATTAAGGAATGGTGTGATGGACAACCTTATAGGCAATGTTTCGTGTATACGGTTTCCCTGAGTTTTGCATTTGCATGTTTGGGACTGCTTGTTGTTTCCGTTTGCGTAAAGCAGTGGAACAACCGTAAGGAATCCATTAAAAAAGTATTTATAAATACGACAAAATGATAAGAAAATCAAATAAATAAGAGATAGGAACCCATTTAGCGGTTTTTACTAAAAACCACCCTAAAATCCGTGCAACATAGTTGACTGTATTCGGATTGCGGGTGGTTTTTGTTATTTTTTGGGGAGTATTCACATAAAATCGTCAAAAAAAACTTTTTTTTGTTGAACTATTTCTATTGTTTTTTAGTATCTAATTACTATATAATGTTATGCGGTAATAAGAAAAATGATTTATACAGGAGGAAAAATAGTATGTCAGTTGACAAGTTTATGACAGACGAGTATTTAGCTGATTTAAATGCATACTGGAGAGCAGCTAACTACTTAGCAGCAACACAGTTGTATTTATTGGACAATCCAATGTTAAGAGAGCCATTAACTAGAGACATGGTTAAGAAGAAAATCGTAGGTCACTGGGGAACAGTTCCAGGACAGAACTTCGTTTATGCACATATGAACCGTGCTATTAACAAGTATGATTTGAACATGATCTTAATTTCAGGTCCAGGACATGGTGGAAACTTCTTCGTTGCTAACTCATATCTTGAGGGTACTTACAGCGAGGTATATCCTAACATTAGCCGTGATTTAGAAGGTCTTAAGAAATTGAACAAGCAGTTCTCTTTCCCAGGCGGTATTTCAAGTCACGTTGCACCAGAAACACCTGGTTCAATCAACGAGGGTGGTGAGCTTGGTTATTCAATCGCTCATGCATTTGGTGCTGTATTTGATAATCCAGACTTAATTGCTACTGTAATCGTTGGTGATGGTGAGGCTGAGACTGGTCCACTTGCTACAGCTTGGCATTCAAACAAGTTCTTAAATGCTAAGAACGATGGTGCTGTATTACCAATCATGCATATGAATGAGTACAAAATCAGCAACCCAACTGTATTTTCACATATTTCACATGATGAAGTAGAAAGCTTCTTCCATGGTTGTGGTTGGAAGCCATACTTCGTTGAGGGTGATGACCCAATGACAATGCACAAGTTAATGGCAGAAGCTGTTGATAAGTGTATTGAAGAGATCAAAGAGATTCAGAAAGATGCTAGAGAGAACGGCAATACAAAGAGACCTTTCTGGCCAATGATCGTATTACGTAGCCCTAAGGGATGGACAGGTCCTAAGTTCGTTGATGGACTTCGTGTTGAAGGTTCATTCCGTGCTCACCAGGTACCTATCACTATGGAGAAGGAAGAGCATCTTGACCTCTTAAAAGAGTGGTTATTAAGCTACAAGCCAGAAGAGTTATTCGACGAAGATGGTCAGTTGATTGAGAGACTTCGTTATATCTGCCCTAAGGGAGATCAGAGAATTTCTGCTAACCCACATGCAAATGGTGGTAAGTTATTACGTGACTTACGTCTTCCAGATTTCAGAGATTATGCTGTTGATGTACCTAAGCCAGGTGCTGTTGAGAAACAGGATATGATCGAGCTTGGTGGATATGTTCGTGATATCTTTGCATTGAATAAAGAAGCTAAGAACTTCCGTATCTTTGGACCAGACGAGACAATGTCTAACCGTCTTTACAAAGCATTCGAAGTTGAGCAGCGTGATTGGAATGGAGATCTTCACGAGGCTGATGAGGATGTAGCACCAGAAGGAAGAATTATGGATGCTTACTTATCAGAGCATATGTGTGAAGGTTGGTTAGAGGGTTACCTCTTAACAGGTCGTCACGGATTCTTCGCTTCATATGAAGCTTTCATCCGTGTAGTAGATTCTATGTGTGCACAGCATGCTAAGTGGTTAAAGGTTACTAGCGAGCTTCCATGGAGACAGAAGATTGCTTCTCTTAACTTAATCCTTACATCAAATGTATGGCAGCAGGATCACAACGGATTTACACATCAGGATCCAGGTTTCCTTGATCACATTTCTAACAAGAAAGCAGATGTTGTTCGTATGTATCTTCCACCAGATGCTAACTGTTTACTTTCATGTTTCGATCACTGTATCAAGAGTAAGAACTACGTTAACGTTATCGTAGCTTCTAAGCATCCAAGTCATCAGTGGTTGACAATGGAGCAGGCTGTTAAGCACTGTACTCAGGGTATCGGTATCTGGGATTGGGCAAGTAACGATCAGGGCGAAGAGCCAGATGTTGTACTTGCATGTTGTGGTGATACTCCTACTAAGGAGGCTCTTGCAGCTGTTACTATTTTACGTGACAACCTTCCAGAGATTAAGATTCGTTTCGTAAACGTTGTAGATATGATGAAATTACAGCCACATAGCAAGCATCCACATGGTTTAACAGATGTAGAGTATGATGCATTATTCACAAAGGATAAGCCAATCATCTTCGCATTCCATGGTTACCCAACATTAGTTCACGAGTTAACATACAACCGTAACAATCGTAACCTTCATGTTCATGGATATCAGGAGGAGGGTACAATTACTACTCCATTCGATATGCGTGTTCAGAACGAGATCGACCGTTTCCACTTAGTAATGGATGTTCTTCAGAACCTTCCACAGCTTGGAAACCGTGGTTCATACTTAATTCAGCAGATGCGTGATACATTAGTAGCACATGATCAGTACATCGCTGAGTATGGTCAGGATCTTCCAGAAGTACGTGATTGGGAGTGGCATACACCTGAAGAGGCTTAATACTTATAAGAGAGAAATATATGATATAGATAAAGATAGACGCACTGAGTTTACTCGGTGCGTCTATTTTTAATTTTTATATTGAATAACGTATCAACATATCTTATAATACGCTTACGAATAAATGGTAAGTATGGTTGTGTGTGATAGACTTACTTAGAGAGATGTTTACGGAGGGGTTTTTAGATGAGACAGCTAGATGGAAAACAGGTGACATTAAAAGAGGGAGATTTACTTCGCAGAGAACAGGATAATCGTGTTTATATGATGAAGCTGGAAAATCAGTATCTGTTGCGCAATTATTTGTTAGAGGCAGGTAGAATATCAGGAAGAGGAATTGATTTAAATGCAATGGGAGGATGGGAGGATCCGTCTTGTCAGTTGCGCGGTCATTTTTTAGGCCATTGGTTGTCTGCGGCTGCCATGCATTATCATGAAGTGGGTGACAAAGAGCTTTGGGCAAGAGCTTACACGATTGTGGAAGAGTTAGAAATTTGTCAAAATGATAATGGTGGCAAGTGGGTTGCGCCAATTCCAGAGAAATATTTATATTGGATTGGAATGGGACGTAATATCTGGGCTCCACAGTACAATATGCACAAGCTGTTTATGGGTCTTGTTGATGTGTATAAATACATGGATATTGAGTTGGCACTTACGGTTGCAGACAAATTGGCGGATTGGTTTTATGAGTGGAGTGGCACATATTCCAGAGAAGAGTTTGATAATATTTTAGATGTTGAAACAGGTGGTATGCTAGAGGTTTGGTCTGATCTTTTGGAGATTACAAAGGATGAGAAGTATCGTACTTTATTAGAGAGATATTATCGCGGTCGTTTGTTCGAGCCATTGTTAGAGGGTAAGGATGTTTTAACCAATATGCATGCGAATACAACGATTCCAGAGATTTTGGGATGTGCGAGAGCATACGAGGTAACTGGAGAGGAAAAATGGTATGAGATTGTAAAAGCATACTGGAACTGTGCGGTAACAGAACGTGGTTATTTTGCGACAGGCGGTCAGACGCAGGGAGAGGTTTGGACACCGAAGCAGAAATTAAAGGCGCGTCTTGGTGACAAAAATCAGGAGCATTGTACGGTATATAATATGATTCGTTTGGCAGACTTTTTATTCCGTTATTCGAAGGATCCAAAGTATATGCATTATGTGGAATATAATATTCAAAATGGTTTGTTGGCACAGACTTATTGGAGAGGAGATAACTGGCATGGAAAACCAGGCACAGGTTTGATTACCTATTTCTTACCAATGAAGGCTGCAAGCTATAAGGATTGGGCTGGAGAGATGGATAGCTTCTTCTGTTGCCACGGAACGATGATTCAGTCGAATGCAGCATGGAATCGCTATGCATATTATCAGGATGAGAAAGATCTTTATGTGACAATGTATATTAATTCTGAGGTGAATGTAGATATCGATGGCATTTGTGTGAAGTTGATACAGCAGCAGGATTATATGAATGGAAGCTGGCAAAAATCTTCGGTAAATGATGCCAAGCAGACAGTCAATGATACTGCCAGCGAATATGCAAATAAACCAGATTTTCGCAGATATATGTTTATGGTTGAGTGTGAGCAGGAGACGACATTTACATTGCATTTGCGTGTACCTGACTGGATTACCAATGCGAGTAAGGTGACTGTAAATGGAGAAGAATTTGTGACAACTACTGACACAGATCAGTTCGTAGATATTGCACGTACATGGAAAAAGGGAGATTTGGTAGAGATTACATTCCCAATTGGTTTGCGTTTCGTACCACTTCCGGATGATGAAACAACAGGTGCGTTCCGTTATGGTGCAGATGTGTTAGCGGGTATCACAGAGCAAGAACGTGTTTTATTCTTAGAGAGTGAGAAGCCAGAGGATGAGTTAAGTGCAGATACAGAGAGACAATGGGGTGATTTCCGTACCTTCTATCGAACAGAAAATCAAGACCCGGGTATCAGCTTTACAAAGTTAAATGCCGTTGGTTATGAACCATATCAGATTTATTTTAAGGTGAAGCCTTCTGCAAAATAGATGGATATTTACGAAACTCACTATAGATGGTTGAAAGTTGTATAATATAAACAAATCCAAGTTGGGTCGTTTGTACTTAGTTGCGAATGTAGCGGTCAATGTCATAAGGAGGGACCCTTTGGGAGAATTCCTTGTGACGTGTATCGAAGATACACTAAGTACTGACATTCGCGAATATCCCAACTTAGATAGTTGTTTATATTGTACAACTTTAATTTATATAATTGAGAGTTTCGCCATTACCTATAGAATAGAAAGAATGAGGAGGTGAGAGGAATGGAACAGACACAGTGGCAGGTGTCGGAAGATGGCAGTCGTCATATTGTAAAAACGAGCGGACGTATTTATATTGCAATTGACTTAAAATCGTTTTATGCTTCTGTGGAATGCGTGGAACGTGGGTTGAATCCTCTCACAACGAATTTAGTGGTGGCGGATGCGAGTCGAACGGAGAAAACGATTTGTTTGGCAGTAACACCGTCATTAAAGCGTTTTGGCATACCAGGAAGAGCGAGATTGTTTGAGGTCGTGCAAAAGGTTCATGAGGCAAATGGTAAGAGACAGCGGATAGCTCCGAATCAGACTTTAGAAGGGGAGAGTTATCTAGCTGAGGAGTTGGAAAAGCATCCGGAACAGGCAATTGCTTATATTGCAGCACCGCCAAGAATGGCGCTTTATATGGATTATAGTAGAAGGATTTATCAGATTTATTTGCGTTATGTTGCGCCAGAGGATATTCATGTGTACTCTGTAGATGAGGTGTTTATGGATGTGACGCAGTATTTAAACACATATCATTTGACAGCGTATGAACTAGCGATGAAAATCATTCGAGAAGTCTTGCATGAGACAGGAATTACGGCAACAGCAGGAATTGGGACGAATATGTATTTGTGTAAGGTTGCGATGGATATTGTTGCCAAGCATATGCCGGCGGATCAGGATGGTGTGCGAATTGCAGAGATTGATGAGTTAGAATATCGAAAGCAACTGTGGTCGCATCGTCCGTTGACAGATTTTTGGCGTGTGGGACCAGGGTATGCGAAGAAGTTAGAAGCACATGGGCTATATACCATGGGAGATATTGCGCGATGTTCGATTGGAAAGGCGGATGCATATTATAACGAGGATTTGTTATATAAGATGTTTGGTGTCAATGCGGAGCTGTTGATTGACCATGCGTGGGGCTGGGAACCATGTTGCATTGCGGATGTGAAGGCGTATAAACCATCAACGAATAGTGTATGTTCCGGGCAGGTGTTACAAAGTCCGTATCCATTCGATAAAGCTCGGTTGATTGTAAGAGAAATGGTAGATTTGCTGGCGCTGGATTTGGTAGAAAAGGGACTTGTGACGGATCAGATTGTTTTGACGATTGGGTATGATATAGAAAATCTTAATGGTTCGCAGGGTGGTCAAGCTTATCGTGGCGAAGTAACGATTGACAGATATGGAAGAAAGGTTCCAAAGCATGCGCATGGCACAGCGAATTTGGACCGTCAGACCTCTGCTTCGACAAAAATGACAGAGGCGGTACTTGCATTGTATGATCGTGTTGTTGATCCGAAATTGCTTGTTCGAAGAATCAATCTTTCTGCAAATCATGTTGTGGATGAGCATAGCGTGCAGGAACAGGAAAGCTATGAACAGCTCAGTTTGTTTGAAGATTACGAGGCAGTGGAAAAAGCCAAAAAAGAGGAAGAATTAAGCTTGGAGCGAGAAAAGAAAATGCAGCTTGCGATGTTAGATATCAAGAAAAAATATGGTAAAAATGCAATTTTAAAGGGTATGAATTTGCAGGAGGGCGCAATGACGATGTCACGAAATGCACAAATTGGAGGACATAAGGCATGATAACAAATCAGAAGGAACATGGGGCATATGATGATATTTTGTTCATGCAACATCCGGTATCGGAAAAACATGCCAGGATGTCCGTTGCGGATCGTGCGGCACAATTTTCACCATTTGCGGCATTGACAGGTTATGAGGCTGTGGTAAAAGAAGCTGGAAGACTGACAGAGCAAAAACATGAGTTGGATGAGGAACAAAAACGAAAGCTGGATTTGAAGGTGCAGTTTTTACAAAGTCGGATGCCAAATGATGAAATCATAACGATTCGATATTTTGAGCCAGATACAAGAAAAAAAGGTGGCGCATATATAGAAATATTTGATAAAATCAAAAAGATTGACCGCTATCAGCGTGTACTGGTTATGGGGAACCAGCTGGAAATTCCACTAGATGATATTGTGGATTTATCCAGTGAGGCGTTGTATGCACAGTTTGGAGAATAAAGAGGAAGGAATAAGAAAATGGAGCAAAAGAAACAGAAGAAAAATGGTATCTATCAAACGGTAGTGGATCAGATTACAGGAATCTTTTTTCCTGTAATTAATATCATTACAGCAGCGAGTATGATTAAAAGTGCGATTGTATTGTTAGGAACCTTTGGTGTGGTTTCCACACAAAGCGGTGTATACCAGATTTTTTATGCGGTATCGGATGGTTTTTTCTTTTTCCTTCCGTTTTTTCTGGCGATTACAGCGTCCAAGCAGTGGAATACGGATTTGTACATATCCCTGCTGATTCCTGTGGCGATGTTGTATCCAGATATTACAGCAATATTGGAAAATGGAAAAACATTATCTTTTTTGGGATTGACAGTTCCTTCTACCGTATATCATTCCAGTGTAATACCAGTGTTGATGGCAATTGGTCTGTTACATTTTGTGGAAAAACCATGTGATAAATATATCGGAGAAGCGGTAAGAGGATTTTTGAAACCAATTATTTGTTGCTTGATTGTATTGCCAGTTACGTTTTTGCTGTTTGGACCAATGGGAACGTGGATTGGGGATATTTTAACAAAGATATTTTTTGCGCTTTATGACTGGAATTCTGTTGTTGCGGGTGCATTTATGGGATTCTTCATGCAGCCAATGGTTGTGGTTGGAGCACATTGGAGTGTGGTACCAGTTAGTATCAGTAATGTGGCAAATTATGGTTATGATGTCATTATGCCATTGGTTGGTGGAGCTGTTTATGCACAGGCAGGCGCTGCTTTGGCAGTTGGAATTCTTTGTAAGCACAATAAGGAAAAACGTCAGGTGGCATTTCAGGCATCATTGACAGCAGCATTGGGTGTGACAGAGCCAGCATTATTTGGTGTCAATGTGCCAATGGTGCGTCCGATGATTGCAGCATGTCTGGCAGGTGCTGTTGGTGGCGCAATGGTTGGTGCTGCAGGCACACATTGTACTTCTTTTGCATTTCCAAGCTATTTAACCTGTGTGGCATATGTAGGTCCTGGATTTGTGACATTTTTATTGTCTATGGCGGTATCGTTTGTGTTGGGATTTATTTTTACAATGGTGCAGAAAAAATATCTGTTTGTTGCGCAGAAATAGGGAGTATGATAAAATATTTATAAGTGTAATGTTTTGTCGGATTTTGTTGACTAGAGGGTATTTTACGATATGGGGAAAGGTGTATTAGGATATTGAAGGATTTTGAAACAAAGGAACAAAAAATATGGAATATATTGCAAGTATTGTATCAGTTCTTTTCGGTATTGGTTTTGGTGGATATCAAAGAAAAGACCTATGAGAGACTGGGTGCAAGTGGCGAGTTCGAGGATATGATACCAGAACAAGGTGATGTCATTACCTTGCACAAGGCATTATTTTTAGAAGGCGAGCGGGATGGAGCAGCGAATAAGTATGATACATTTGCGATTGGCAATATGTTTGAGAGAGCCAATTATAATGGACGTCTTACAATGGAGAAGGATGGTCAGACAAAAGAGTACAACTATTTTGTTATTCGTATTTCAGAGGAGCAGAGTGCTTTGATTGTGTCTCCCAGACCGAATCAGGATGAAGCAGAGATGAATGAGCAGGAGAAGATGAATGCGATTCGGGATAATTATTTATTCTCTATGCTTGTGGATTTGAAAGCAGATAGCTGTATCAATTCTGCAACCGCGGAGATTCGTGCGGAACGTCAGGATTATTTACAGTTGACTTATTCGCAATGGCGTAAGATGATTTCGGAGATGTTTTTACCTGAGGATCGGGCAATGTTTTTCGAGATGTCAGAGCCAAGTTATATTATGGAGCGATTGCAGCAGGAACGTTTATTCAAATTTGAGATTCAGATGTTGAATATGGCAGGACAATATATCTGGGTAAGGCTTATGTTTTGTCGAACAAAGAATTTTAGCACGGAGAACCCTGTTTTCGTATATAGTGTGGAAGATATCAATGAGGATATGAGTCGTTTGCTGCAGCAGGAGAATATCATTGCTGCGGTTGAGAAGAAGAACCAGGAATTAATGGATATGAATCGTGAGAAGACGATGTTTATCTCGAATATTTCACATGAGATTCGTACGCCGATTAATGCCATTTTAGGTATGGATGAGGTCATTCTTCGTGAATCAACGGAAGAGGATATTAAGGAATATGCCTATAATATTCGTAGTGCCAGTAAGATGTTGTTAAGTATCATTAACGACGTGCTGGATTATTCCAAAATTGAGTCTGGAAGAATGGAAATTATACCAGTAGAGTATGATGTTATTTCTATGCTGGATGATATTTGTAATATTATCGAGATTCGTTTGCAGGAAAAGAACTTGGGATTCCGTATCAAAGTGGATCCGAATATGCCAAAGCGTTTGTATGGTGATGAACTTCGACTCAAACAGGTTATTATTAATATCCTGACCAATGCGGTGAAGTATACAGAAGAAGGTGGTATTCGTTTTCTGGTAGAAGCAGTTTCACCAACAGAGGATACGGTAGGATTTAAAGTAACCGTAATTGATACTGGAATTGGTATGAAAGAGGAAGAGATTCCTCGGTTGTTTGAAGCATTTTCAAGATTGGATGAACGACGTAATCGTGAGATTGAGGGAACTGGACTTGGAATGAGTATTGTGTTCCGTTTGTTAGAGCAAATGGATAGTAAGCTTGATGTACAAAGTGAATATGGAGTGGGTTCCACATTTTCATTTACAGTAGAGCAAAAGATTGTTTCGAAAGAGCCAGTTGGCAATTACAAAAAAGCGCGCAGAGCGCAGGGTGAGCAGGAAGAGGAAGAAACAGCAATGTTCTATGCGCCAGATGCGAAGGTACTGGTAGTAGATGATAATATTGTTAATCATAAGGTGATTCAATTGTTGTTAAAGCGAACTGGAATATGTCCGGATACGGCACATAATGGAGAGGAATGTTTGCAACAATTAAAGAATAGGGATTATGACATTGTATTGTTGGATTATTTGATGCCGGGTATGGATGGTGTTGAGACACTGAATGAGATTCGCAAGATGGGAGAGGCGTATCAGGAACTTCCAGTGATTGCGATGACTGCAAATAGTATGAGTGGTGCAAGAGAGATGTATCTAAATGCTGGTTTTGTGGATTATTTGGAGAAACCGTTGAATGGTAAGATGATGGAGGAAATGCTACTTCAGTATTTACCTCCAGAGAGTGTATCAAAAAGGTTTTGATGGTAGAAACTAGATAATGTAAGAAGAAAGGAATGAATCGTGAATAATTCATTCCTTTTTGCAAAATGGCACATGTTAAATAAGAGTTAAGTAATACATTATGTTAGGACGTATAAAGCATAAGGAGGTATGAGGATGAGAAAGTTTGCATATTGGATGATGACGGGATTGATGTTGGTAGCAATGTCAGGATGTGGAACGCAGGGAACAACATCTGATGTTACGGAGGTGACAACGCAGAATCAGGATACTGTAACAGAAGAAAACAATGATAACGGAGAAAATGAACAGGATGGTGCAGATATATCACAATCGATTACGGATGGGGTGTCTTTGTTGACATCGGTTTGGGCAACGTATGAGGAATCAGAGAAATTTGCAGTTGCAGGTGGAGATTTTTCGGAAGAAAATCAGAATATGGAAGGACCAGGAAAGTATGGTCTTGCGGATGCGGAGGCAGTGGATGCCAGTTTGGGATTTCCAGCAGCAGAGATTGGAAAGGTGGACGATGCGGCATCTCTGACACACATGATGAATGCAAATAGTTTTACCTGTGCGGCATTTCATGTAACAGATGCAGGCGAATTGGATGCGTTGGTAACCGCAGTGAAAGATAATATTTTAAATAGACAGTGGATGTGTGGCTGTCCCGATAAGGTTGTTGTGATTACAGTAGATGATTATATCGTTTCGATGTTTGGATTGAATGAAAATGTAGATGTGTTTGTGAGCAAATTACAGACAGTGTATCCATCAGCGAAGGTTTTGTTTGATGTACCAGTTCAGTAGAAAGAACACATAGATGCGGTGAAAACGTTATTGTGATCCGTTTGGCTGCAACGTGTAGGAGAAGAATGATATGCTTTTTTCGAGTATTTCTTTTTTGTATTATTTTTTGCCAATTGTATTGATTCTGTATTTCGCAGTGCCGATGCGTATGAAAAATGGGGTGCTACTTTTATCAAGCTTGTTCTTTTATGCCTGGGGAGAACCTAAATATGTTTTGATTATGCTTGTGGCGATTATACAGGGGTATGGTTTTGGCAGGTTGATTGAAAAAAGTAAACAGCAAAAAATTGCCAGGGCATGGTTGTGGACGTCCATAACCATTAGTCTTGGCTTGCTTTGTTATTGTAAATATGTTGATTTTTTTATTGAAAATATCAATGCAGTGACAGGATTGTCGCTTCCACTTTTAAAAATTGCGCTGCCAATTGGAATTAGCTTTTATTCATTTCAGATTATAGGATATACCGTGGATGTGTATCGTAAAACAGTGCCTGCACAAAAGAATTTTATTGATTTTGCTGCTTATGTGACAATGTTCTCTCAGCTGATTGCGGGTCCGATTGTGCGGTATCGAGATATAGAAGAACAGCTTGCTACAAGAACACATAGTGTGCATGGTGTGGCAAAAGGCATAAGAAGATTTGTGCTGGGATTGTCTAAAAAGGTGTTGATTGCGAATGTGTTGGGAGAATTGGTGGCAATATATAAGGATTGTGATGAAAAGACGATTTTGTTCGCATGGGTATATGCCATAGCTTACACTTTGCATGTGTATTTTGATTTTTCGGGTTACAGTGACATGGCAATCGGTTTAGGAGAGGTTTTTGGATTCCATTTTCCGGAGAACTTTAATTATCCGTATATTGCAAATAGTATCACCGATTTTTGGAGGAGATGGCACATATCATTGGGTTCGTGGTTTCGGGATTATTTGTATATTCCATTAGGCGGGAATCGTGTTGTGAAATGGAAATGGTTTCGGAATCTGTTTATTGTCTGGATGGCGACAGGCTTATGGCATGGAGCTGCATGGAATTTTGTCCTCTGGGGTTTGATGTTTGCTGTGTTACTGATGGTGGAAAAGGGAGGCTTGTTGACGATATTGCAAAAAATCAAACCATTTGAACATGTATATGTACTCTTTTTCGTGATTGTTAGTTTTGTGCTATTTGATTCGGTGGATTTGAAGACAGCGGGAGAATCTTTTAGTTATATGTTTGGAATGGCAACGCGAAGGGTTTCTAATATTACGACAATGTACTATCTGAAAAGCTATGCATTCTTATTGGTGATTGCAATGGTGGGCGCGACGCCACTGCCAAAGAGGATATTGGAACGAGTGTGCAAATATAAGGCAGGAGAAAAGGTGGTCAGCTATATTGAACCTGTTTGGATTGTTTTGTTGCTTGCTGTGGCGACGGCATTTTTAGTGGATGGGTCATATAATCCATTCCTATATTTCCGTTTTTAAACAAATTAGAAAAAAGAATAAAGGGTATAAAGAAATATGGAGAATCGATTAAAGGATATACTTACAATTGGTTTGGTGACTGCCTTTTTGTTGGGGCTTGGGTGCTGGGGAATGATAAAGCCTGTAGATGAGATATCTGTGAGTGAGAGACGCAAGCTTGCAAAGTTTCCTACGATGACAAAGGAGGCTGTTGCGGATGGAAGCTTTATGCGCGCATTTGAATCTTATAGTTTAGATCAGTTTCCGCTTCGGGAACGCTTCCGTACATTAAAGTCAATTGTGGCGTATACGGTGATGGAAAAGAAGGATAACAATGATATTTATGTCGAGGATGGATATGCTGTTCAGTTGGAACCAAAGCTGGATATGGAATCGTTGGCATATGCGGCAAAGCGTTTTCAGTTTGTATATGATTTGTATTTGAAGGAGTCGGATGCAAAAGTTTATGTATCCATCATTCCAGATAAGAATTATTTTCTTGCGAAAGAACATGAATATCCAGTCATGGATTATGCAAAGCTGACAGAGACGATGACAGCGTCTATGGATTATGCCAAGTACATTGATATTATGTCAGAACTCGAACTGGCGGATTATTATAAGACGGATACGCACTGGCGTCAGGAAAAGATTTTGAAGGTTGCACAAAAAATTGCTGATGGGATGGGAACAACTCTTACACTAGAGTATTCTGTAAAAGAATTGGATGCACCATTTTATGGGGTGTATTACGGACAGTCAGCGTTGCCGATGAAGGCGGAGAAGCTTTGTTATATGGAACAGCCGCTTTTTAAGGATTGCCGTGTGTTTGATTATGAAACACAAAAAGAGGGTACAATCTATGATATGGAACGCGCATATGGATTAGATGCATATGAAATCTTTTTGTCTGGTCCAAAGTCTTTGCTTACGATTGAAAATCCCAATGCAACAACAGATAAAGAATTGATTGTGTTTAGAGATTCGTTTGGCAGTAGTATTGCACCATATTTTGCAGAAGGCTATCAAAAGATTACATTGGTGGATATTCGATATTTATCGCCACAGTTATTGAAGCAATTTGTAGAGTTTGATGAACAGGATGTGCTGTTTTTATATAGTACTTCGGTGTTGAATCATAGCAATACGATAAAGTAAATGGGATAAATGTATGGAATGGGTTGATTTTTCGGCACATTTGCGTTACTATATATGAGTCTTAGGACAATGCACAAGTGGCGGAATGGCAGACGCGCTAGATTCAGGTTCTAGTGAGGTAACACTCGTGTGGGTTCAAGTCCCATCTTGTGCAGTACAATGGTTTGAGAGTAATGGGGATATTGCAAGATGTTTTTTTCCATTTTGTAATATCCCCATTATCATTACTTGGCAAATGAGAAAATTAGTGGTAAAATGATGCCGACTTGAACCGATACAAGCAATCCTCAACCTCTAAGTCGTGGAGACGTAGGTGGGGGTATGGGAGATGCTTGCATCAGTGGGGGTAAAAAGCCACCATTGATGACATACGAAGTATCATTGGTTCCTGAACATGGAGCGAAACGGAACGTGAAGGATCCGTTTTACTAAGAAAAGGAGGCGTATCATGGTTAAGCATGTAATTTTATGGACATTGAGGGATGATTTTTCTGCGGAAGAGAAGGAATTGATTAAAGCTAGTATCAAGGAAGGCTTAGAGGGACTTCAGGGTAAAATTCCAGGATTGGTTGAGATTAAGGTAAATACAAACGGATTGGCTAGCTCGAATGCGGATGTTATGTTAGATTCAACCTTTGAAAGTGAAGAGGCATTGAAAGGTTATGCAGTGCATCCAGAGCATGTAGCTGTTGCGGATGGTAAGGTGCGTCCTTATACAGCGACGAGAACTTGTTTAGATTATATTGTATAGAAAAGGAGAAATAGGAATGAATCGTAAGAATGTATTAAAATGGGGTGTTTGTTCTCTTTTGTTGTTTTGTCTGTTTTTTGTGACAAACCCAATGGAGGCAAAAGCAGCAACAAAGGCTAAGTATTATTATAAGACATATGATAAAAGTAAAACCTATACGAGTGGCAAGGTTACGATTAAGGATTCAGAGAAATATAAACGTGTTATTTTAAAGGGTAATTCAGTTGCTGTTAAAAAAATAAATAAAAAGCTCAAGGCGCTTTGTGATAGTGAATTAAAGAGTATGCCAGCTGGTAATGCCGAGACTGATGTGAAATACAGATATAGCGATGATACATATCTGAATGAGTACACATCTAAGGTGACATACAATGACAAGGGTGTGATTAGCATTATCATATCATATGAATGGTACCAGGGCGGTGTGTATAATCATGGTGTAAATGGTTATACGTTTAGCTTGAAAACAGGAAAGCAGTTGAAGTTGACAGATGTATGCAAAGGAAACAATCAGACGCTTACAAAGCAGATTCGAAGTGGATTAAAAAGTAAGTATAAAAATGCTGATTTTTATGAGAATGCGTTGAGTAAATTATCTGCTAATAAATGTAATTTCTACTTGAAAAAAGGAAATAAGGCAGTAGTTTTCTTTCAACAATATGATCTTTCCTATGGTGCAGCGGGAACATTTGATGTAACATTAAAGAGTAAGTATAAGTAAGAATAGATCCCCTGTTTTGTTGGGCAATATAAGAGGAGTCTGACAAAACAGGGGATTTTTATTATGAAAACAAGAGGTGTGAATATGGAACAGGAAAATACAAATTGGGGACAAAGTGTAACAGGTGTTGTGATTCGAGAAGGAAAGGTGCTTTTGGGGAGACATACCTACGGACCAGGAGAAGGAAAGTTAATTATTCCTGGTGGTTATGTACAATACGGAGAATCTCCACAGGATGCATTGAAAAGAGAATATATGGAAGAAACCAATGTTGTGGTGGAACCAAAGGAGATTATCGGGATCCGATTTAATGTGCATGATTGGTATGTTGCATTTCGCGCGGAGTATGTGTCGGGAGAAGCAATGTCTGATGGAGATGAAAATAGTGAGGTGGTGTGGTTATCAGTGAAAGAAGCTTTAGAACGGGACGATGTTCCAGATTTGACCAAAAGCCTAATTCAAGCTGCAATCAATAGTGGAAATGGATTGGAGAAGAGAGCATATACAAGTCGTGAAAAGAATGCACCATTTTCGTTATATACGAAATCGTGATGTCGAAATATGTGTTGATAGACGAATGAATGTCTTTTCAAATGATGGCAAATGTGGTAAAATATGACTAGCTTTATTTGCGGAGACCCTCAGGGTATGAGGGGTGATAATGATTGGAAGGATATTGCGTATGAAAAAAAGAATCGCTGTATTTGCAAATGGCTGGAGTACGGAGTTTCTACGTTTGGTGTTAGAAGGTATTCGTAGCAAAGCATTCGAATTGAATATAGACATTTTTTCCTATATTGGATATGCAGTGGGTGTACGCGGTGTGTTGTTTTCAGAGGGAGAGGGCAATATTTATCATTTGCCAGATGTGAACCAATTTGATGGAATTATTCTTTTACCAGGAACATTTAATTCAGAAGCTGCAGTGGAATATCTTCGTCAAGAAGTAATTGCTTCTGGAAAACCTGCAATTTCTATTGAATATAAGCTTGACGGTATTGATTTTATTGGGACGGAGAATTTAGAGGCCAGCTATATGGTGGCTAGACATATGTTAGATGTGCATCAAGCAAAGCGTTTCCTTTTTATGGGTGGTCCTGAAGAGAACAAGGATACGAAGGAGCGCTTACAAGGTGTTCAAAAGGCATTGCAAGAGAACGGAATTGAATTGGCGTCTGATTGTATTTTGAATGCGTTTTATGCCTATAAGCCGGCAAGACTGATTATTGAGGAGTGGATTAAAGGACATGATTATCTGCCTGACGCGATTGTTTGTGCGAATGATGACATGGCAATTGGTGTTTGCTCACAGTTGGCAGAGATGGGCATTCGTGTTCCTGAAGATGTTTTGGTAAGTGGTTATGATGGTTTACAGGCAGGCCAGAGATTCTTGCCAACGATTACGTCTGTACACCGTTCTTGGAGCAAGGTTGGTGCTTATGCGGTAGATAATCTTGTAGATAAGATGAATGGTTTGATTACCAATCCATATGTATTGCTTGACACAAGACCAGTTTACAAGGAAAGTTGTGGATGTTTAGACAAGTCAAAGGATGATAAGTTTGTATATCATATTAGAGATTTAATTGTAAAAGATCATACGAATTCACTTGAACGAGTACTTTCTTTGGAATTTGTGTCGACATTATGTGATGCAATGGTAGCGGTTGAGAATTTTGAACATATGTCAGAAACGATATCAGGTATTATTAAAGGTACTGAGAAGTATTTTGGCGATGTTTTTAAGATTTTTGTCAATGAGGAATTCTTAGATTTTGAAAAGGAAGAAGTTCGGACAGAAGGTTATGATGATCAGTTGGTATGTATTTGTGATGTGGATGCTGCAGGATACAAGCCAAGTTATAAATTAGAAAAGAGTCAAGTATTAGATACTTTGAGTGATACAGCAGGAGTGAATCATTTCTTTATTATTCTTCCAGTACAAAAGTTGGGAAAATGCTATGGTTTTGTCGTGTTTGATGATTGTTTGGGATATATCTATGATTATTCATTCAGTGCGATTGAGGATGATATCGATGGGGCTTTTGAGCAGATTCGTCAGGCTGCAAGATTGATGTCTGCAAATAAGCAGTTGCAGAGTTTGTCAGAGCGTGATCGATTGACGGGTATTTATAATAGAGTCGCATATGACCGGTATGCAATACCGCTTTTGCAAAGCTTAAAGGAGCAGGGTAAAGAATCGATTGTTATGGTTGTCGATATTGATAAGATGAAGATTATTAATGATCGATATGGACATTTGCAGGGTGATGTAGCAATTAAGTTAGTTGCAGAGGTGTTATCCAACACGCTTCCAAAGGATTGGGTATTGATTCGATATGGCGGTGATGAATATTTTGTACTAGGAGAATGTCCATCAGGTGAAGAGATGGATAGCATTTGTAATCGGATTTATGAGAACCTTGAACAGGCTATCAAGGAACAAAGTATACCATTTTCGTTATCCGTCAGTGTGGGCGTGGAAAAGGTAGTTCCGACAGACGAGAATGATATCTGGTATCATTTCAAGAGGGCAGATGAGTCCATGTATGAGGTAAAGGAACAGCATCATACGCAGTTGGCAGAACAGGGGAAATTATAAGAGGTTTTATGTAGAGGGTTTGGAATTTCTGAACCCTCTATTTTTGAGAATTCTTTGAACCGAAACAAGCATCCGTTTTAATAACAGGTCAAAATTTGTTATGAAAATGAATGAAAATGACAGAATTGGGGCAAAAAACAACAAAAACTAAGTAGTTGCTAAAAAAATATCATGATATTATAGTTTTTGCCGACAATAAATGAGCAACAGAGATGGTAGGAAAGGGATTGGAACATATTATGGAAAAGAAGAAGATACGGGCAATTGACGAGAACACACCGTTGATGGTGTTGGCTGGTCCGATGTTTGTAGAATTGTTTTTAAATATATTATTGAATAACATTGATACACTGATGTTAAGTCATTATTCCGAGAATGCAGTTGGCTCAGTTGGTAATGCAAATCAGGTTATGTTTTTAATGATTATTATGTTTAATATCATTGCGACTGCGACCTCGGTTGTTGTTGCACAGTACTTGGGTGCGAAGAACTATGATAAGATGAATATGATTTATACATTGGCATTTGTTGTGAACTTGATTGTGGGTGGTGTTTTAAGCTTAGGTCTTGTTGTGGGCAAAGGATTTTTTATGGACATGCTAAATGTTTCAGCGGAAATGAAGCCGAATGCATTGGTATATATCAATATTGTGGGTGGATTTTTGTTTTTACAGGCATGTTATAATGTAATGCTGCAGATTTTGCGGTGTAATGGATATACCAAGGTTGGTATGTACATATCCATTGTGATTAATTTAATTAATATTGCGGGCAATTATATATTCTTATATGGACCACTCAAACACTTGGATTTGGGTGTGGCGGGTGTAGCAATT
Source organism: Eubacteriales bacterium (assembly GCA_030533405.1). Taxonomy (GTDB): domain Bacteria; phylum Bacillota; class Clostridia; order Lachnospirales; family Lachnospiraceae; genus CAG-590. Next base: position 114,579 of record JAUNJF010000002.1, on the reverse strand, counting down.
TCGACAGTTACTGCGCGTATCGTGGCGCTTACAGTAGCTCTGGTTGTATTTTATAAGGTAAAAATTGGTAAGATTGCTTTGAAATATATTCGTCCATTCCCAGGCGAGTTGCTTGTGAAGATGATAAAGGTTGGTTTGCCTTCTGCAGGCGAGAACTTATCGTATAACATGTATCAGTTGGTGTTATTGTCGTTTATCAACTCTATGGGTAATGAGGCGGTAAATGCGAGAATATATTGTAATTCACTGATTGCGTTTGCGATGATTTTCTCGAATTCATCGGCTATGGCGACACAGATTATCATCGGTCATTTGGTAGGAGCGCAGAAGGAAGATATTGCATTTAAACGCGTATTCCGAACGTTGAAGATATCACTTCCGATTACTGTGGCGTTGGCATCTGTTAACTGGATTTTATGTCCATACACATTGCGTTTGTTTACGAGTAATGAGAATATCATTCATTTGGCATTTTATATTATGTTAGTAGATATATTTATAGAGTTTGGTAGATGCCTGAATATGACAGTTGTAAATAGTTTAAAAGCGGCAGGCGATTATATGTATCCGTTATTTGTGGGACTGATTACAATGTGGGGGTTAGGTGCTACAGTGGGATATGGATTAGGCATTGCGGCTGGACTTGGCGTGGCTGGTGTATTTATGGGGACAGCAACAGATGAGTGTATCAGAGGATTTATTGTGTTGCATCGTTGGCGTAAGAAAAAATGGTATGGTAAGGCATTAGTTGAGAAGAAGGTATGAAAAAAAGGCTATCGTTTCTAGTAGAAACGATAGCCTTTACACTTTTATTGTTTTAGCTTTGTGTGTGAAACAATCTGATTACGACCATGTTCTTTTCCGTAATATAAAAGCTTGTCTGCATAACTAATCATCCAATCCACCTTTTGTGGTGCTTTGTATTGGATAATGCCGAATGTCATGGTAATTGATATCTCTTTATCGTCACAAACAATGACCTCATTACGAATCTGATTAAGAATTTGCTCTAATCGTTCGAGAGACGGTTGCAATTTGTCCTCAAATACGAGAATGAATTCTTCGCCACCCCATCTTGCAACAAATCCCATATCTTTTGTACCTTCGTCCAATATAGCAGCAACTCGTTTTAATACGACATCGCCACAATTGTGCCCATAGGTATCATTTACTTTTTTGAAGAAGTCGATATCACCAATTGCAAATGTAAAGGTGGAATCATCTGTCGTATTGGCTTTCTTAAAATACTGATCTAAATGTTTCATGGCTGCTCGACGATTATAAATCTGTGTCAGGCTGTCTTTCTCAATCGTGTTAGATAAAGAATTGTTAATGGCAATAATATGTCGTCCTAAAATACCAAATTCGTCATTTCGTTTGGTAATCCATTCTGGCATGGTATGTGTAAAGTTGCCGTCATCAATTTCCGTTAGATATGTCATAAGTCCATTTTGATATTTAAGGAAACGACTGGTTACAATGCTGATAATGAAAAATGCAGCGATACAAACTAAAAGACATGTGATGAACATTTTTTTTCCCATAGATTGAAGTGTGTTTTCAATGCTTTCCATTGGGAGTCCTGCGAAGAACATACCGATAACATTTCCATCAATATCTTTCATAGGTGTATAGTATCCCAAGTAGGATATGTTGTTGATAGATATGTTTTCGTCAAAGTATTCTTTACCGTATTGAAGCTGAGATGTCCAAATGTCAGAAGCTTTGGTATTGGTGTAACGTTCGCCATTCTCTTTGGTAATTGTTGTTGCGATTCGACAATCTTCTGCAAAAATTGTAAAATCAACACCAGAGTCTTTTTTCATTTGGTCAATTAAAAAAGTACTGTCATTGATTTCTTCATTTCCTATATAAAGTTGGTCACCGATTTGGTAAAATCCTTTCTGTTCCGTGTCTAATAATTCGTAGGATTTTTCTAATCCGACGGATAATGTTCGTAGGAGGTTTTTAGTGTCCTCTATTTTGCTAGTACGAATCGCATCTGTCGAAATGAGTCGAAATACCAATGCAATAACCAAAATCATACAGTATGAAAAAAACATAAAGTATTTTCCGATACTTGTTTGATAAAATTTCATTTGATAATCCCCATATACAAAATACATTTACAAAAATTAGATATACTAATTATAGTATTTATGAGTATTGATTGCAATATAAATAGTATAAAAATCAAGAAGTTTGGTGTATATTTCCTCGGTTCTTACAGATACTAACAACATGAGTATATAGATGGAGGAAAAAAACATGAAAGCAACAGGAATTGTAAGACGTATAGATGAATTGGGAAGAATTGTGGTGCCGAAAGAGATTCGAAGGACACTACGTATTCGAGAGGGCGATCCGTTGGAAATTTTTACCGATAAAGATGGAGAGATTATATTAAAAAAATATTCGCCGATTGGAGAACTTAGCATATTTGCACAGGAGTATGTGGATGCAACAGCGCAGATTCTTGGTTATCCAGTCTGTGTAACGGATCGCGACCAGATTATTGCTGTTTCTGGTATGCCGAAGAAAAATTTGATTGGAAAGTCATTACATCAGGAGCTTGAGGAAGCCATTAATGACAGGGAAGCGATTATGGCAAAAAAGGGAGAGAAAAAATATATTCGCATTACAAGTGATAATGACGAGTCATATGAGGGTCAGATTGTACAGACCATCATCTCGGAAGGGGATGCGATTGGTGCTGTAATTGTTCTGAATAAGGATGAAAAGGCGACTTTAACAGAAACTGAGCGAAAAGCGGCGGTCATTGCAGCGAATTTTTTGGGGCGTCAGATGGAAGGCTGATTGGACACAGTGCACAAAAAACCAAAAGAAAATATGTTGAAAAATGTCAAATGATGACGGCAAATGTCATAGTTTTTAACGAGAAAATGGATGGAAAATTCTGTTATTTTATACAAAAAACCGAAGGATAGGGGGATTTGCTTGACAAACTATGGGCAAAGCTGTATAACTATTGCTAGGACTTGCCCAGTAGGGACGAGTATACAAGAATTACTATATATTTTTAAGAGGAGGAATTATTCCTATGAACAAAACAGAATTAGTTGTAGCTATGGCTGAGAAGACTGAATTATCAAAGAAAGACGCAGAGAAGGCTTTAAAGGCATTTACTGATGTAGTAGCTGAAGAATTAGCAAAGGGTGAGAAGATCCAGTTAGTTGGATTTGGTACTTTTGAAGTAGTTGAGAGACCAGCAAGAGAGGGACGTAATCCTAAGACTGGTGAGTCAATGAAGATCGCTGCTTCTAAGGCTCCTAAGTTCAAAGCTGGTAAGGCTTTAAAGGATGTTGTTAACAAATAATTTTTGTTTTAGACTATCAAGGCTGTAATGCGTTAGCGTGTTACAGCTTTTTTTGGGTTAATAGGAGAATATAAGGGAATGAGATTAGATAAATATTTGAAGGTGTCAAGAATTATTAAGAGAAGAACCGTTGCAAATGATGCTTGTGATGCAGGTCGAGTAATGGTAAATGGCAAGGTGGCAAAGGCATCCACAGATGTTAAGGTTGGAGACCGAATTGATATTGAGTTTGGTAATAAGAATGTAAGCGTAGAGGTTATACAGGTAGTGGATTCTACGAAAAAAGAGGATGCGAAAGAAATGTTTAAATATCTTTAGAAATGATACATTTTTCCCAATTTTTGTTCATACAATAAAAGGAATATAGGACATGAATTTGGAAGGGTAATCAGGTTATGGAAGATGTTCGTAATAATGTGAAGGGACACAAAATAACACTTACCAATCGAAAAGCAGGTATTATTACAGGTGTAAATGCAGTTGTATCGTTTGATACAAATGAGATTTTATTGGAAACAGAATTAGGCATTTTACTCATTAAAGGGGCCGAATTGAATGTAACGCGATTGACTTTGGAAAAAGGAGAGGTCGAAGTGGATGGGCACATTGATTCTCTTACATATTCCGATATGAAACCAGGGCTTCGGGACGAAAATGGTTTGTTTATGCGTTTGTTTAAGTAGGTGAAGCTATGGCTACGCTGATCTATGATGAGATGGAGTTATTTTTTGTTTGTATGTCATCAGGTGCAATGCTTGCAATGGTATATGATCTGGTTCGGATTTTGCGTCTTTTTTTTCGGCATAGAGATTGGGTTGTTGATGTAGAGGATTTGCTTTTTTGGATTATGACTGCATGGATTGTATTTCGTATGCTATTTGCTTATAATCAGGGAATATTGCGAGCATATGCTTTTTTGGGGTTGCTGTTAGGTTTTCTTGTGTATGCATTCACGTTAAGTAAATTGTTGCTTTTTACCGCATATAAAATTGTTCCATATTGGAAACGAGGAATGAAATATGTCAAAAAGCCGTTTGCTTTTTTGCTTAGATGGGCGAGAAAGGGATTGAAAAATATACTAACACAAGTTAAAATGGCTATTAAGAGTAGATAATAAAAGCAGGTGAGAATGGTGAGCCGAAGAAAAAAGAGAAGAAGAAAAGTGAAGAAAGGTTTACCTTTGATTTATTTTGTTGTATTTGTATTTTGTGTTTTCGTAGGTGTAAAGCTTTACTCTCTAAAGAGTCAACAAAAAGCTCTGGAAGAAAAGAAGATTTTACTTGAACAACAGATAAAAAGTGAAGAACAACGGGCTGAGGAGTTGGAGGCACTTGAAAAATACATGCAGACAAAGAAATACATGGAAGATGTAGCAAAGGATAAGCTTGGCCTGGTATATCCAGATGAGATATTATTAGAACCGACGAATTAATTTGGATTTGTGCGTTTTTTTGCAACAGAATATGACAGATTATATCATTTATTAGGCATATACTGTCCCCTGTATGGAGGGATGAGTAATGCAGGACAGATTAGAACGAGTAGGGATACATGTAATAGCATTTTTGGTGGCGCGATGCCAATTGCTGTTTATGTGTCCTTTTGTTGTGCCTTTTTTTATGGCAACATATTTACAAAAACAAAGCGGAATTGCGATGTATATCATTGTTTTGTTAGGTGTCTTTTCTCGGATTGGCCTTGTGGGGATGGTGCGATATGGAAGCATTTTGTTGTTTTTAATTGGTGTGTTGGAATTGACAGACCGAAAAAAACTGTTTACCAATCGTGTGCAGCTGGCGTTGGCAAGTGGAGTGGTACTATGGGCAGTTACAGTACCGTATCAATATATTGTGACGAAGGATGACCGTTGTATTTTATATGCCTGTTTGGAGAGTGTGATTGTATTTTGTGCAACATTGATTTTTGAACAGGGAATATGTGGACTGCAGATTTGGAAAGTCAGAGCATGTACCATGAAAGAAATGCTTGGTTTGTTTTCTGTTTTTTTAGTGGGAATCTTTGGGTGCTCTGCCAAAACTATGCCATTTGATTTTTTGATTACGTTTATGGTGGCAACAATGTTGTTTCGACTGCTAAGTAGAAAAATGGCAAAATATACGCGAAAAACGGCACAGGAACAAATTGCTGCGACAGATGAAATGATGGTGCGCAAAATTGTAGGAAATCGCGTGTATGATTTTGGACAGGTATTTTTGTCCATGAAAAAGATGCTAGAACTGCATGAGGAGGAGCGGGATGATATCGAACTGGGTGGATTGAGCAATATGTATATCAGTGGAGATGGATTATCGCTGTTAAATGCGGTAGAATCCCAAAGCAATCGATTGCAGGAAATGAGAAAAAATTTCATTAAGCAATTGGGGCGTGTGGGTGAGGCAATTGTCTCGTTTCCGGATGAAATGGTGGAGCCGATAGAAGGAAGAATGATGTTTGAACAGGCGATTGTTCGGCAACTGGCGCGGTTTGGTGTTACGGTTTTACGTGTGATGGCATTTCAGAATGCAGATGGGAGAATTTGCGTATATATGAATTGTTATGCAAAGAAAAAACATATGGTAACAGGAAAAGACCTGGCGGGTAAGGTTGGCGAAGTGTTTGATCGGAGTATGGTATGTGTTGGTGCAGGTGATTTGCTTGTGGGCAGAGAGGGAAAGTTTTTGACATTTATGGAGCAGGGGAAATATATGCTTACCACAGGCGTAATGAGAAAAGAAAAAAATGGGGAAGGAATGTGTGGAGATAATTTTTCTATTTCAAAACTGGACACGCAAAAGGCGGTTTTTATGCTGTCGGACGGTATGGGAAGTGGAGAACGAGCTTATTGGGAAAGTGAACAGGTGGTTGATTTGTTAGAACAATTGTTGCTGGCTGGATTTGGGAGGGAACTTGCGATTGAACTATTAAATTCCTTTATCAGTTTTTTGGAGGATGGAAATGTTAGCTCGACGCTCGACTTGACAATGGTAGATCTATATACGGGAGTGGCAGATTTTATTAAACTTGGGGCATCTACCACCTTTATCAAACATGGTACACAGGTGGAGTGCATTCGATCTACATCGCTTCCGATGGGTGTGCTGGAGCAGGTGGAGTTTGACACCTGTTCGAGATTGCTTTATCATGGGGATATCATTGTGATGGTAAGTGATGGAATATTAGATTGTATTTTGGTAGAGGATAGAGATGCGTATTTGGCGGATTTGATTTCGAAAATAGATACACACAATGCGCAGGGATTTGCAGAACGTATGATGGAGTGTTTGGAACAAATTCAGATGCAACCGCGGAAAGATGATAGCACGATTTTGGTCGCTGCATTATGGGAAAAATAGTGTACGTAAGAAGAGGATGATTATGCTTCAAAGAATGAAAAAGCAGATAGAAGAATATCATATGTTAAATCAGGGTGATAAAGTAGTATTGGGCGTGTCTGGTGGTGTTGATTCTGTGTGTTTATTGCTGCTTATGAAAGAAGTTTTAAAACAATATGCACTTTCAATATATGTCGTACATGTGAATCATGGAATTCGGCAGCAGGATGCAAAGCGCGATGCGGAGTATGTAAAGCAGCTATGTCAGATGTATGATTTGGACTATTCTTTATATGAGGGGAATGTTCCTGAATTGGCAAAAGAATGGGGGATGTCAGAGGAAGAGGCTGGAAGAACGTTTCGATATCAGTGCTTTTTAAAAAAAATGAAACAGGTGAATGCGACAAAGCTTGCCACAGCGCATCATATGGGTGATCAGGCGGAAACGGTATTATTTCATTTGATTCGTGGAGCAGATTTATCAGGAATGAGTGGAATGCATCCTGTTTCATATGTGGAAAGCGGGAAGTTTACCGTGATTCGCCCATTGCTGCCATTTGATAAATCGGAACTGAAACAGTTTGTAAAAGAGAAACAGATAAAATGGTTTGAGGATGTTACCAATCAGGAGAATCAGTATAGCAGAAATCGATTACGCAATGTAGTGATACCGAATTTAGAAAAAATCAATGCGCAGGCGGGAAAGCATATTGCGGAGTTTGCTACGACAGCTGCTATGTATCAAAGCTTTTTTGAAAGAATTGTGAAAAATTATATGGAGTTACATGTGGTAACAGAGTCTGATCAAACTATGTCAGGCATGAGTTGTTCTACCAATCGAAATCTGTTAAGAGAACAGGATGAATTGGTTGTGCGAGCTGTACTTTACGAAATGATGGCAAAAGTTTGTGGGCAAAAAAAGGATTTGGCAAAAGAGCATGTTTTTGCATTGACTCGGCTGTTAGATGCACAAAGTGGAAAAGAAATCAATCTGCCGTATGGTATGCGAGCAGTTTTGACGTATGAAACCTTGACAATTCGGAAATGCTTTGAAGAAAAGACAGAGGAATGGAAATACGAAATAAAAATGCAGGAAAATGAACAAATTGTATTACCAAATGGCGGAAAAATATATGTAGAATATATAGACCGGCAGCAATTAGGAGAAAAAGAGTGGAAAAAATTGCAAATGGAGGCAGTAAATTCCAAAAATAACTATACGAAATTCTATGACTGTGATACAATTAAAGATACGTTGTGCGTCAGAAGACCTGAGGCAGAGGATTATTTTGTGATGAATGAACAGGGAAATCGAAAAAAGATTTCCAGATATTTTATTGATTGCAAGATTCCGAGGGAACAACGACAAAGTACGTGGGTTATTGCAATGCAACGAGAAGTGATTTGGCTGGTAGGACTTAGGAGATGTAATAATCATAGGATAAGTGATAAAACAAAGTATGTTTTAGTAGTGAGGTACGAGGTAGAGAATCATGGAAAAACAGATTGATGTTATGATTTCAGAAGAAGAAGTAGATGCAAAGGTTTGCGAGTTGGCAGAGCAGATTAGCAAGGACTACGCTGGAAAAGAATTACATATGGTTGTGATTCTGAAAGGAAGTGTTTTTTTCGCATGTGAATTAGCGAAGAGAATAACCGTGCCAGTTACACTAGATTTTATGTCGGTTTCCTCTTATGGAGACGGAATGGTTTCAGCTGGTAAAATTACTGTTAAGAAAGAGCTGGACGAGGACATTTGTGGCAAGAATGTTTTGATTGTTGAGGATATTGTGGATTCTGGTAACACGTTATTCCATTTGAAAAAATTATTACTTGCCAGAAACCCAGAGACACTCAAGATTGTGACATTGTTGGATAAGCCAGATCGCAGAACTGCAGATGTGGAGACAGATTATTGCGGTTTTGTGATTCCAGATCGTTTCGTTGTAGGATACGGACTTGACTGGGCGCAAAAGTATCGCAACCTGCCATATGTAGGTGTGGTACAGGAGTAATATAAAAGGAGCAAGATATGAACAAGAATATGAAAAGAAGTTTGATTTCTTACCTTATCTTTTTTGCCTTGATTTTTGGCGTGTTGTATTTGATTCAGGGTGGAAATCAGAATGTGAACATGAAGTATACTGAAAAGAATTTTTCTGATGATATGAAAGCAGGAAAAGTCAAAACGGTGTATTTACAGCAGAATGCAGAGGTGCCGACGGGTACTGTTGTGTTAGGCATGAAGGATGGAAACAGAATACAGTTTTACGTAACAGATGTAAAGGAATTTAAAGAATTATATGTCAGGTTACGTGACAGTTATAATGTGAAGGTCATTTTTGAAATGAGTGATGTAGTCCGTCCGAGCTTGCTGGAAAAATTGCTGCCGTATTTGATTGGTGTGATTGGATTGGTTATTGTGATTATGCTGTTTGCAGGTATGCAGGGTGCAGCAGGTGGCGGTAATTCGATGTCGAACTTTGGACGAAGTAAGGCGCGTATGATTTCTGATGCCAATAACAATGTGACATTTAACGAGGTTGCTGGTTTGTCAGAGGAAAAAGAGGATTTAGAAGAAGTGGTTGATTTCCTGAAAAGTCCTGCAAAATACGTAGAGCTTGGTGCAAGAATTCCAAAGGGAATTTTGCTTGTGGGTCCTCCGGGAACTGGTAAAACTTTGTTGGCGAAAGCAGTTGCAGGCGAGGCACATGTTCCGTTCTTTACAATATCTGGTTCTGATTTTGTGGAGATGTTTGTCGGTGTTGGTGCTTCCCGTGTAAGAGATTTATTTGCAGAAGCAAAGAAGAATGCACCATGTATCATTTTTATTGATGAGATTGATGCTGTGGCACGTAGAAGAGGTTCTGGTTTAGGTGGTGGACATGATGAGAGAGAACAGACTTTAAACCAAATGTTGGTTGAGATGGATGGTTTCTCTGTGAATGAGGGAATCATTGTCATGGCAGCAACAAACCGTGTGGATATTTTAGACCCAGCGATTTTGCGACCAGGTCGTTTTGACCGTAAGATTGCTGTCGGTAAGCCAGATGTGAAGGGTAGAGAGGATATTCTTAAGATTCATACAAAGAATAAGCCACTTGCGGAAGATATTGATTTACATGAGATTGCAAGAACAACAGCTGGATTTGCTGGAGCAGATTTGGAGAATTTGATGAATGAATCTGCGATTAGTGCAGCAAAGGATAGTCGTAAGTATATTATCAAAGAGGATGTAGATAAAGCATTTATCAAGGTCGGAATTGGAACAGAGAGAAGATCTCGTGTCATTCCAAAAGAAGATTTGAAGGTGACAGCTTATCATGAGGCGGGTCATGCATTGTTATTCCATTTATTAGATGGTGTAGGTCCTGTATATACGGTTTCCATCATTCCAACTGGTCAGGGGGCAGCCGGATACACAATGCCGCTTCCGGAAAATGATAATGTACATGTTACAAGAGGAAAGATGTTAAATGACATCAAGGTATGTTTAGGTGGACGAATTGCGGAAGAAATGATTATGGATGATATCGCAACGGGTGCATCACAGGATATTAAGCAGGCAACGGCAGCCGCACGTGCGATGGTTGTTAAGTATGGTATGTCAGATGAGTTAGGACTCATTAATTACGAGACAGATAATGAAGAGGAAACATTTGTTGGAAGAGATATTGGTCATCATAGAATGCTCAGCGAAAACACAGCTGCAACGATTGACAGAGAGGTAAAGCGTATTGTTGATGAGTGTTATGCAGAAGCAAAGAGCATTTTAGAGGAAAATGTGAATGTTTTACATGCTTGTGCACAGCGTTTGTTAGAAAAAGAGCGTATTGATCGAGCAGAATTTGAATCTTTATTTGAAATTTAATGGGTAATTTGTTATTGGTGTGGCACAAAAGGATGGAGCAAATATCGGTCTTTTTGAACAATGTACACAAAAAAAGGTCGAAAACAGGGTGGTAAAAAACAGGGTTTTGACGATTTGCACAAAAGAATCTGAAAAAAAAATAATTGTTTGTGAACACTTTTGAAGCAGAATGCGTATAATAATACTTGTAACCCCCCCCAATACATTATATAGTTTTTTTGCTACACCCCATAAGTAACAAAAAAATACCTTCTCCAGAAAAGGACAGTCGATCGGTTGACTGTCCTTTTTACTTGTTATATTTTTACATTTGGAGTAAAATATAGGAAATGGTTATGAAATTAAGCTCGCCCATGCATGATATGAGGGGACTATGAGATGGAGGACGGGATCGTGGGATTTGTGTTTCGTAAATTTACACATGCACAAAAGGTGCAAACATATGTGTTTCAAAATAAACCAGCAATTTATACAGGTGCATTATTCAGTGATGGAACCAAGCAGTACCGTATACCAGCAGAGCCGATGCCGGGTGATACGGTAACGGTAAAGTTTCGAACAGCAAAGGCAAATGTAGATGATGTTTTTGTAATATGTGATGGATGTCGTACGAAGATGGCAGTTGTGGAAAGTGATGATCTATTTGATTATTATGGTGCCGAACTTCCGCCGATTGTGAAAGACAAGGTAGAATATTACTTTGAAATTGTATCCGGTAATGCAATCTGTTATTACAATAAAATCGGTGTGCAGGATGAGAATAATCCGAATTACAATTTTAGTGTTATGCCAGGCTTTCGGACACCGGATTGGGCAAAAGGTGCTGTATTTTATCAGATTTTTGTGGATCGTTTTTGCAACGGAGATTTGTCCAATGATGTATTAGATCAGGAATATTTTTATGTAGGAGACACCTGCAGACAAATCAAGGACTGGAGTGAGAATCCGAAGGAAATGGATATTCGTAACTTCTATGGTGGCGATTTGCAGGGTGTTATGAACAAATTAGATTATTTACAGGATTTAGGTGTAGAAGTCATTTATCTGAATCCAATATTTGTATCGCCATCGAATCACAAGTATGATATACAGGATTACGATTATGTCGATCCACATTATGGTAAGATTGTAAAAGATGATAGTGAGTGCTTAAAAGACGGAGATACCGTGAATAAGAATTCTACCCGCTATGTGAATCGTGTAACGAACAAAGAGAATTTGGAAGCGAGTAATGAATTGTTTTGTCGATTGGTAGAGGAGATTCATCGACGCGGTATGCGTATTATTTTAGACGGTGTATTTAATCACTGTGGATCGTTTAACAAATGGTTGGATCGTGAGTGTTTATATGAGAATCAGCCAGGATATGAACCAGGTGCATATCCAAATGCAGACAGTCCGTATCGTAGTTTCTTTAAGTTCTTCGATGAAAATGCATGGCCATATAACGCAAGTTATGATGGCTGGTGGGGACATGATACCTTGCCAAAGTTAAATTACGAGGAATCTCAGGAACTATACGATTATATATTGAGAATTGCAAAGAAATGGGTATCACCACCATTTAATGTAGATGGATGGCGTTTGGATGTTGCTGCGGATTTAGGACATTCGGAAGGATTTAACCATCAGTTTTGGAGAGATTTTCGTAAGGTTGTCAAAGAAGCAAATCCAGAGGCAATTATTTTAGCAGAGCATTATGGTGATCCGTACAATTGGTTGCAGGGTGACCAGTGGGATACGGTTATGAATTATGATGCATTTATGGAGCCGATCACCTGGTTTTTAACAGGTGTGGAGAAGCATTCTGACGAGTTCCGTGGCGATTTGCTAGGTAATCCGGATGCATTTATGGGTTCTATGAGACATCATATGAGTCGTTTTCATCAGCAGTCGTTAGAGGTTTCGATGAATGAGCTTTCTAATCACGATCATTCACGTTTTCTGACCAGAACCAATCGTCGTGTGGGTCGTTTGCATACATTGGGTGCTGAGGCAGCAAATGAGAACGTGAACAAAGGCATTTTCCGTGAAGCGGTTGTATTTCAGATGACATGGCCAGGAGCTCCAACGATTTATTATGGAGATGAGGCTGGTATGTGTGGATGGACAGATCCGGATAATCGTCGAACCTATCCATGGGGGCATGAAGATAAGGATTTGATTTTATTTCATCGAGACATTATCAAAATACACAAGGAAAACGAAGTATTAAAATATGGTTCGGTTATCTTTTTACATGGCGCTCACAAGTTGATTGCCTATGGAAGATTTGATCATAAAGACAAAATGGTTATTGTACTGAATAATAACTATGAGCAGATGGAACTACGATTGAGTGTGGATCAGTTGGGCATTCGCAATGGAAGTGTGATGAAGCAGTTGATTCTCACAACAGAAGAGTCTTATATCATGGAGCCAAGAACCTATGTGGTTGAGAATAATCAATTATATTTGTCGGTTCCACCAATTTCTGCTATTGTATTAAAGGCACAGGAATAGAGAAATGAAAAAAATGATTGAAATGTTATTGGTTATTTGATATAATAGGAACTCGGTGGTGCAATGGTATTGCACTCTATGGATGGATTCCCGAGTGGCCAAAGGGGACAGACTGTAAATCTGCTGCATATTGCTTCGGTGGTTCGAATCCACCTCCATCCATTACGTGTGATTACACGTATACAATTTAGTTGCCGGCGTGGCGGAACTGGCAGACGCACAGGACTTAAAATCCTGCGGGACTTATACTCCCGTACCGGTTCGATTCCGGTCGCCGGCATATTAGGATAGGAGCTTTTTGAAAGCTCCTATTTTTTGTTTGTTAATAGTAAATTTTACCAAATGAATTTGTAAAATTTTACAATATAAAAGGCAATTTTGCCAAGAATCCGTTTGTGTCAGAGGGGTGTCTATGGTATAATGAAAAATAATGAGTTTGTTGGTAGCTGTGAGTTAGGTATCAGGTTGAAAGACTTATGGGGAAGTTGATATATGGGAAAATGGATGATTGTATCCAAGGTAGAGCAGTTAGCAGACTATATTGCATTGGCAAATGCATATCATGTGGCGTTTGAAATCAATGATTTTTTTCAGCCTTCTGTCTTAGAGGATGAACTGCAGATTGAGTCGATCATCAGGCAGTATATGAAATATGGTATTCCTGAGGGAAGTACATTACATGGGGCATTTATGGATATTGTTGTATTTAGCAATGATCCAAAGATTCGTGAGGTTTCTGTGTATCGTATGAGGCAGAGTATGGAGATTGCAAAGCGCATGGGTGTGAGCGGTGTTGTATTTCACACCAATATTAATCCAATGTTAGATTCCATAGAATATCAGGAAGATGTAGTGCGAAATACAGTGGAGGTGCTTTCTGGCTTGTTGACCGCTTATCAGGAGTTGGATTTGTATTTGGAGAATATGTTTGATGCTACACCAGACCTTTTGTGTGAGATTTCGAGGCAACTTGCAGGGTATTCGAATTATGGCATTTGCTTTGATTATGCGCATGCAATGGTGTTTGGAGAGGATGTGGATGCGTGGGCGCAGGCAGTTGCACCGTATGTGAAACATGTGCATGTCAACGACAATGACTTAAAACATGATTTACATTTGGCAATTGGAGATGGCGCCATGGATTGGGGCAGATTTGAAACTTTGTACCAGACATATTTTTCGAATTGTAGTGTGTTAATCGAGACGACGTCGCCACAGTGGCAGCACAAATCCTTGGAGTATTTGAAGAACCAAACAAAGATTTTACATTAGGTAGTGATGGAGGGAGTATTTATGAGAATGTTAAAACGAAATAAAAATGTCTTTCTGACAATTTTTTCTATTGTGTGTATGGTGATAATGACATGTATGACTGCAAATGCGCAGGAAGACGATTACTATCTGCAGACGGTATGGCCAAAGTGGACTGACTGGGGAGCTGAGGAAGGGTCTGATGCAGATTATGGATATATTGTGTTAGGAGACGACAAGGGAAATCCAACAGATAAGTGTATTATTTTCATTTGGAATGACATAGATGAGAATGTGGTATTTCCTAGTGAATACAAAGGATATAAAGTTGTTCAGATTGGTCAGGGGGCTGCGCAGGGATTTACCAGTTCTGAAGGAGAAGCTGAAAATAACTATACAACGAAACATATAACCATTCCGCCAGATGCTACAGTTGGGAATAATACATTTTGTGGATATGCAGCATTAGAAAGTATCACGATTCCAAAGAGTGTTACTGATATTTGGCTTACGGATTTTATGTGTTATGATGAGACCACTTATGAGGAATATGTAATTTATTTAAAGGATATATACTATGAGGGAACAAAGGAAGATTGGGAAAAAATAAAATTTTTAGCCGCGGTGGCAGATCCTTCTTTTGCGCCAGATCCATTTAAATATGCAAACATTCATTTTGAGGAGTATACATATGAAGAACCTGTGGCGAAAACAGATCTTAGCACGGCTTCTGTTAATGGAATGAAAAGTACTTATGTTGTTACAGGAAAAGAAATTGTTCCTGCGTTCAAAGTAGTATTAAATGGTGTGACGTTGGTAAAAGGGAAGGATTATGATGTTGTTTGTACAAATAATAAGAAAACAGGAATTGCAAATGTTTCTGTTATAGGCAAAGGTTTGTACAAAGGAAAGATAACAAAGACATTTAAAATTGTTCCAAAAACAATTAAAAAGGTGTCGCTTAAGTATACAAAGGGAACTCTTAAAATTAGTTGGACAGGAGATAAGAAAAATGTCAGTGGCTACGAAATTCTTGTTTCAACTAACAAACAATTTACGAGTAAAACAACAAAAAAATATACAGTGGGAGCAAATGCGACATCAAAGATTGTGAAATCTGTAAAGAAGAATAAAACATACTATGCAAAGGTTCGTGCTTATAAAAAGATAGGTAATAATAAAATATATGGTAAGTATAGTGGTGTGGCAAAATAAAGGTGAAAAGACGTTTATAAGATTTTAGAACAAAAAGGTCTTGTTGGGAAAAAAGAGGAGGCCTTTTGACGCTACCAGGGTAACGTGGGGGTGATTTATATGGAAAAAGATGTATTACATTCAGCAGAACAATTACTGGAGCAGATTTTTCATTATATGAGTCAATTGGTAAATGAGAAACGCTTTTCTAAAACATTAGAGTTGTTGACAGAGCTTGGAAGAACGTTAGTGCATTGTGATCGTGCTTCCTTTTGGTATTGGGATAAGAACAAGCACCAGTACTGGACCTTGACTGCATCAGGACGTGATAAGATTGTTGTTCCAGAGGGAACAGGAATTGTGGGTGCAACGATTGCAAATCAGGAAACAATATGCATCAATTCGCCATATGAGGATGAGAGGTTTAACGCATCTGTAGATAAGGAATCTGGTTATGTGACACGTTCCATTTTGTGTTTTCCGATTACCAATGAAAAGGGGCATGTGATTGGTGCATTTCAGGCAATCAATAAAATGGATGATGAGGGTAATCCGATTGGATTTGAAAAAACTGACGAAAAGCGATTAGCAATGGTGGCGGTATTTTGTGGTAAGACATTGGAGTCACATTTGTTATATGAACAGGCACAGATAGATCAGCTTACAGGATTGAAGAACCGGAGAGGCTTTTATGATTATTATGTGCAGAATTTTGATGAACACACAAAGCAGGCTTCAATTGTGATGTGTGATATTGATTTTTTTAAGAAAGTAAATGATACTTATGGGCATAATGCAGGGGATGCTGTCTTGATGCATGTGGCGGATATATTATTGAAAAATCTTCCAAATGGTGGCGAAGTGGTTCGCTGGGGTGGAGAAGAGTTTGTTTTTTTGTTGAATGGAATAGATGTGCAACAGGCGGTGACATTTGCGGAGAATATAAGAAAGCAGATGGAGCAGACAAGTGTGCAATATGATAATCAGGTGATTCAGATTACAATGTCATTTGGGGTAGCACCGTTGTTGGGACAGCGGACATCAGATGAAAATGTAAAGCAGGCAGATGACAATCTGTATCAGGCAAAACAAAATGGCCGTAACAGGGTCGTTTATTCGTAGTAGTGGGGTGATTTTTGTGGCAGATCATAAGAAAGTGTTTATAAGCTATAGTTCGTTGGATAAGAAGGAGATTACCTGGGCAACGGACTTACTTTCGGAAATGGATATATCCTATTGGAAGGCACCAGAGATGATACCTGTGGGTTCGAATTATGCAAAAGAGATTCCACGTGCAATCAAGCAGTGTGATGTGTTTTTGTTATTTGTATCCAGAGCGTCACAGGGTTCTATTTGGGTAGAGAAGGAGATTGATAGTGCAATCAATCATCGAAAGATTATCGTGCCAGTTCGAATTGATGCATCGCCATTGAATGATTTGTTCACATTTTATTTGAACAATGTGCAAACGATTTCTTATTTTGAGAATAAGAAGCAGGGAAGAATGCAGTTGAAGGAGCGTTTGTGGTCGTTGTTTCGTACGAGTCAGAATATCAGCATGGAATGTGTAAAACAGGCACCGATTGTGGAAAATCAGATGGAAACGGTCAACGATACGGTGAAGGTGACAAGTAAAAAAAGAACGCATCGGAGTGCGACGGCTGTATTTTCAAAGAATCCGGCACCTACATTGTGTCAATATTGTGGAGGTGGACTACAGCTCGTTACGGTTGGTACCTATCGATGTGAAGATTGTGGAAAAGAGAATTATGATTATTTAAGAACGGTTCGTAATTATTTAGAAAAACATGGAGCAAAGTCAGCAATTGCGATTGCAAATGCCACAGGAGTACCGAGAGATTCTGTTGAGCATTTTTTGAAGCAGGAATTTTTGGAGATTCCGCAGTATGCCTCAGAGCGAATATCCTGTACGGAGTGTGGTGCAGCAATTCGATTCGGCACACTTTGTGATAAGTGTAAAGGAAAAAATACGATTGTGGAAGTGGATAAAAAGGATACGCTTTGGCATTCCAGACAGAGAAGATAAATGTGGATAGAAAACCTTGTGTGATGAGAAACAATGGGTGGGTGTTTAAGTGAGTAATATTTGGGTGATTGGAACAGATAAAAAAGAACTGATTGCAGTGCAGCGACAGGTTAATGAAATGGGGAGTATGCGTGCAATTTGTATGCTTACTGTCGATGCAGTGAAAAAGGGAATAATTGAAACGCAGGAGATAGAGACGGCGAAACGAAAAGCGCCGTCTTTAGTTATCGTGGATTATCAGTTGCAGGATGAGATGTGTGAGGCTGTGATACAGCTATTAAAGGAACAACCAAATACAGCAGGTGTTCCGCTTGTATTTATGATGGAATCTACAAGTAAAGAGCAGGAAGCGTTGTGTTATGACAAGGGTGCAACGGCTGTGATGCAAAAACCATTGATGAAAAGTGACTGGGTTCGGATGGAGAGAATTGCCTGGCAGTATGATATGACAAAAAGCTATGAGCGTGTTTTGCAAAAGCAGGCGAGTGATTTGATGGCGGCAAAGGAGATTGAACGGCTAAATGAGCAGCTAAAGGCAAGAAATGAGCTGTTGTATCATTTGTTTGGGCGTTACTTTTCAGATGAAGTCGTGGAGATGATGATAGAAAGTCCAGAGTATGCTGTGATAGGTGGACAGCGGTGTTCTGTTGCGATTATGATGGCTGATTTAAGAGGATTTACATCTGTTTCAGAAGTGTTGGCACCGGATGCGGTGACAAGGGTTTTAAATCATTTTTTTTCAAATATGATGGAAGTGATTCAGCAATATCATGGAACGGTAATTGAATTATTGGGAGATGCGATTCTTGCGGTATTTGGTGCACCAAAGCATTCTGATATGCAGGTGGAAAATGCGATTCGAGCGGCTATTTTGATGCAAAACCAGATGAAAGAAGTGAATGCCTTTTGTGCGAAAGAGGGGTATCCATTGTTGGAGATGGGAATTGGCTTGCATGGAGGAGAGGTGTTTGTTGGAAATGTCGGCGCAGAGCATATGATGCGTTACAATGTGATTGGACAGGATGTGAATTTATGCTCCAGAATAGAAAGTTATAGTATTGGTGGGCAGGTGCTTGCGTCAAGAGAGTTGGTAGAGAAAGCAAAAGAATCGGTACGGATTAAGAGTAAGATTGATATTACGGTAAAAGGCGTGCAAAAACCGATTCCGATTTGCGAGATTATAGGGATTGGTGAGGAACAGGAATGTGCCTTGGAATATGAAAAAGAGGATGTTTTGCTGACACTGCATCAAAAGATTTCTGTTATGTTATATCCGATTGAGGATAAGATGGTAACAGGACATGCGATAGAAGGCTGGTTGGAACAGTGTTCTAGAAAGCGGGCTGTGATTGTTTTTGAGAAACAGGATGTTTCTGGGTTACAAGAATTTTTAGATGTAAAAATTATGGCATGGGCACAGGAGGGAAGCATGTTGTTTTCGGATGTCTATGCCAAGATTGTAGAAATGGGACAGGATGGTGTGATATTGCGATTTACACATATTAATAAAGCATTTCAGGAGTTTGTAAGAAGGGAGGCAGAACGGATATGATCAATTATGATGCTTCGGGTTGGAAAATATTAGATGACGAGTTTGGAGCATTCTGTTACGAAGCAGAAAAGCTTGCGATGGTTGTGCGGGCAGACGGAGAATGGCTGGATGACGATGAAGATGTATATAGCGCATATATGGAGCTATATGCCATGCAGTATTTATTATTTGTGGGGCAAAAAAAAGATTGTGTTTGTTTATCCTTTTATAGCAAAAATAAGCAGACAAGAGCCTTGGAATTTTTACGTGATGTGATGCCGGAATCTGGTTTGGTAAAAGGAACGGCAATACACGCGAGTGGTGAAATTACATTTGTTATGTTACAGGCACTGATGGTAGATGAAGATTTTTCGGATTGGAAGTTGTATTTTCAGTATCGTAGTGAATGCTATTTTCGGGATTGTCAGGTTGTGGATTCTGAGGCGTATGCAAAGCAGTATCAGGATGAGATTTTGATGTATCCAAGATATGTGAAGCGAACGGATGGATGGTCCTTTGTAAGGACAGTGGATATTGCAGACGCTGGTCAGCAGATTCGTATAAAGACTTTGGAAAATGAAACTGGGATTGTGATTGTAGCAGCGGAGGATTTGTATATCATGATTGGCGTTCGGGGCGAAATCTATGATATTACTGCACAAAGATTTCAGGATACCTATATCGAGACGGGGGAAGCATTTGATTTGTTTGCGCGTATGACGGATTATATTCCTGCAGCAGAGCTTGTAGAGAGTGGGGAATATATCAGTTTGGACGAGTATGCGTATGTGTGTTACCCCAAGCCACAGGCAGGCATTTATGTGAAGCGATTGGAACAGAGAACCAAGGTGTTTCAAAAACGCCGTGGAGAAGATTATTTTTATGGGGCGAAAGGGGATTATTTGGCAATTCGACCAGACGATTTTACGGATATTTATATTATTCAGGCGGATGTCTTTGAGGCTACATATGAGGAAGAACGCTTATGAAACGAAGTTAAAAATATAATGTTAAAAATCCCGAAAAAGATTGTGAAAAATATACAAGAGGGTGGGAAATACAAGGAAAATGATGGATTATTTTTCCAAGTTGTCACTTGCAATTTTAGGTTAGTTGATATAAAATAACACAAGATGTTGTGCTGATCAAAATGGTTAGCACAATAATTATGTAAATGAATGTAGAAATAGGGAGTTGGTGGAGAATCATGAGAATTATTAAGCGTAGTGGAACGGAGGAAGCTTTTGATATTACAAAAATTGTAGCAGCTGTTGAGAAAGCGAACAAAGAGGTTGTTGAGGAAGATCGGTTGACCTCAGAGCAGATTCGAGAGATTGCAAAGAAGGTTGCGTTAACCTGTGGAAGCTATAACCGAGCATTTAGCTTAGAGGAGATACAAGATCTGGTAGAGAATGAGATTATGAATACTGAAGCGTTTGAGGTGGCGAGAAAGTATATTACATATCGTTACAAGAGAGCGTTGGTTCGTAAGGCAAACTCTACGGATGAACAGATTTTGAGTTTGATTGAATGTAATAATGAAGAAGCAAAGCAGGAGAATTCCAATAAGAATCCTGTAGTGAATAGTGTGCAAAGAGATTATATGGCAGGCGAGGTCAGCAAGGATATTACCAAGAGATTTTTATTGCCAGAGAAGATTGTGAAAGCACATGAAGAAGGAATTATTCATTTTCATGATTCAGATTATTTCGCACAGCACATGCATAACTGCTGTCTCGTGAATTTAGAGGATATGTTGCAAAATGGTACAGTAATCAGCGAGACCATGATTGATAAGCCAAAGAGCTTTTCTACAGCATGTAATATTGCAACACAGAGTATTGCACAGATTGCAAGCTCACAGTATGGTGGACAAAGTATTACCTTGTCGCATTTGGCACCATTTGTGGATGTGAGCCGTCAAAAATATATTAGAATGGTAACGGAAGAGTTTGAACAGGCTGGTATTGTGGCAAATGAAGAGCAGATTGCCAATGTTGCGGAACAGCGTGTGAGAGAAGAGATTAAGCGCGGTGTACAGATGATTCAGTATCAGGTGATTACGTTGATGACAACCAATGGACAGGCACCATTTGTAACCGTATTTATGTATTTAGATGAGGTTCCAGAGGGAAGAACCAGAGATGATCTTGCGCTTGTCATTGAAGAGATGTTAAAGCAGAGAATTCTCGGTGTGAAAAATGAGAAGGGTGTATATATTACACCAGCATTTCCAAAGCTAATCTATGTATTAGAGGAAGATAATGTGAAGGAAGGCAGTAAGTATTATGAGTTGACAAAACTTGCTGCAACCTGTACAGCAAAGCGTATGGTTCCGGACTATATTTCTGAGAAGGTGATGAAGGATTTGAAGCAGGGATATTGTTATCCTTGTATGGGTTGTCGTTCATTCCTTACAGTATATCAGGATGAGCAGAAGAAACCGAAGTTTTATGGAAGATTTAACCAAGGTGTGGTAACGCTTAATTTGGTGGATGTTGCGTGCTCATCTAAGGGTGATATTGATGAATTTTGGAAGATTTTAGAGGAGAGATTAGAGCTTTGCTATGAGGCTTTGATGTGCAGACATAATCGTTTGAAGGGAACCCCATCGGATGTGGCACCAATTCTTTGGCAGTATGGTGCGCTTGCACGATTAAAGAAGGGTGAAAAGATTGACAAGCTGTTATATGATGGATATTCTACTATTTCATTGGGATATGCAGGTCTTTGCGAGTGTACACGTTATATGACAGGATTTTCACATACACAGCCAGAGGCAACTCCGTTTGCGATTGATGTGATGGAGCGTTTGAATGCTGCTTGTGCGAAGTGGAAAGCTGCAACGAATATAGATTTCAGTATATATGGAACGCCACTTGAGTCAACAACTTATAAGTTCGCAAAATGCTTACAGAAGCGTTTTGGTATGATTGAGGGTGTTACAGATCGTAATTATATTACCAATAGCTATCATGTGCACGTTACAGAAGAGATTGATGCATTTGATAAGTTATCCTTTGAATCACAGTTCCAGAAACTGTCTCCGGGTGGAGCAGTAAGCTATGTTGAGGTTCCTAACATGCAGAATAATATTGATGCAGTTATTGCGGTGATGCAGCACATTTATGACAATATTATGTATGCGGAGCTGAATACTAAGAGTGATTACTGCCAGAAATGTGGATATGATGGAGAAATTAAGGTTTCCAAGAGTGAGAATGGAAAACTTGTTTGGGTGTGTCCAAATTGTGGTAATCATGACCAGGATACGATGAATGTGGCAAGACGTACTTGTGGCTACATTGGAACACAATTTTGGAATCAGGGACGTACGCAGGAGATTCAGGAGAGAGTGTTACATTTATAAAAATAAAAAAAGTGTATTTTTTGTCGAAAGATGAAATATGACTATCGTTGTAGCCCTATTTTGCATATGCTAATATGGAATCACAGAGGAGTGTGAGCTATGGACATATTAGTGATTGCAATGGCGGTTCTTGCTGTAAGTGTTGCAGTTGGATGCTTTATTGCGGAGTATTGTGGAACCAAAGAGGATGAGCAAGAACAGAAGAAGGAGCGGAGCGATAGCGTATGATTGTTGTTCGAATGTTATTACTTGCGCTTGGATTTGGAATGCTTGTGAAGGGTGCAGACTGGTTCGTGGATGCAACGGCTGGAATTGCTCGAAAGTATGGAATTCCCCAACTTGTAATCGGTCTTACGATTGTCGCAATGGGAACGAGCCTTCCAGAGGCAGCAGTCAGTATTACGGCTGCATTGGAGGGAAATGCGGAAATTACAATTGGTAATATTGTGGGTAGCAACATCTTAAATATATGGATTATTTTAGGAATATCTTCGTTGATTGCAACATTAACGATTCAAAAGTCGACCTTCTTTATTGAGATTCCGTATATGATTTTCGTTACGATTGTTTTAATGATAATGGGAATGACAGGAGGACTTGTCGATAGAGTAGAAGGAATTATTTTATGGCTCTTGTTTTTGGTATATTTGGTTTATCTGTTTTTTCTTGCGAAAAAGGGAGCGAGTGATGAACAGGAAGAGAAAAGAAGTAGTTGGCTTTTGTTGTTACTTGCGGTAGCTGGCGGTGTTTTGATAATATGGGGGAGTAAGATTACGGTTGATAGTGCACGGGCGCTTGCCGGATATTTTGGGATAAGTGAGCGTTTTATAGGACTAACCATTGTGGCACTTGGTACTTCTTTGCCAGAACTGGTGACATCAGTTATCGCTGCCAAAAGAGGAAATGCTGATATTGCGATTGGTAATATTGTAGGCAGCAATATCTTTAATATCCTTTTTGTGGTAGGATCGTCTTCCTTGATTATTCCGACTTTGTTTGATGCAAGATTTGTAATTGATACTGCAATTGCAGTGTTTACTGGTGTTGTATTGTGGCTGGCAGTATTTCGAACGAAGACACTTGCAAGAACATGGGGAATTATGATGTTGGCATTTTATGCAATATATTTTGTATATTTATTATAAAGTAAAAAAAATAGGACCGCTACGAAAGTAGTGGTCCTATTTGTTCAATTACTTACCAATCTATAAAGCTGGTATTGAAATTAAGCCTCAACAGTTACGTTAACTGCCTGAGCACCCTTAGCGCCCTGCTCAATGTCAAATGTTACAGACTGACCTTCATCAAGAGTCTTAAATCCCTCTGCAACAATACCAGAAAAATGTACGAATACATCCTCACCAGTCTCACTGTTTGTGATGAAACCAAATCCCTTAGTTGAATTGAACCATTTTACTGTACCTTTGTTCATGAAAAAGTACCTCCTTATATGAATACTTAGTAATTTTATCATTCTTAAGGGGGGAAGTCAATCAAAAAATTGGTAAAAAGAAACAAAAAAAGAGAGACTGAAAGATTTTTTTAAGAATTTTTACATAGAAATTTCGTTGAAGTGATTCTGATTATATTGTATAATATCGAATGTGTAACGAAAGAAGTCAGATGATGGAATGAGGAGCGAAACGAATGAAAAAAGTAGTGACACTAAGTGTGTTTTTGATATGTATGCTTCTAACAGGCTGTCAGAAGGATTATTATGGAATGGGAAAAGCGTTTTCGATGAGTACATCGCTTTTGCCGGGGTATCATAATGACAGTATGGAAGCATTGAGTAATGATAATTATGAACGTTTTTTACACGCCAGTTATATTATCGTAACAGATAAGTTTGGTGAGGTGCAAAAAATTAAGATTAGTCCGAATATTAGCCGACATAGTTGGGATTTTTCGAATTTGGAGACGGATTCCAATGTGAAACGATATGTGACAGAAGATGGGTTTTCCAGTAAGGTGGGTGTTGATGTTTCGGAACACCAAGGATTCATTGATTGGGAACGTACATCGAAAGCGGTTGATTTTGCTATGATTCGTGTTGGGTATAGAGGATATGGTGCAAAAGGTGGATTGGTTGAGGATGGATATTTTTCAACGAATATAGAGGATGCTACGGCAAATGGTGTGCCAGTTGGAGTGTATTTCTATTCTCAGGCAACAAGCTATGAAGAGGGCGTGGAAGAAGCTAATTTTGTATTGAGTCGAATTGCAGATTATCATTTATCGTATCCGATTGTGTTAGATCGAGAGGATCCGATGGTTGAGGATGCAAGAACAAATGATATGTCAAAAGAGCAGCACACACAGGCTGCCCTTGGATTTTTAGAGACCATTCGAAATGCTGGTTATACACCGATGATGTACACATATCGTACGTATTATTCTTTGTATGTCGATATTGAGTCTGTTTATCAATATCCAATCTGGTATGCACAATATGCGGACGAACCAGATTGGCCATATGAGTTCAATATTTGGCAGTACACAGAAAGTGGTGAGATTCCAGGTATTTCTGGTCCTGTAGATTTGAATTTACAAATGAAAGAAATTGAATAGTTAAAAACGAAAATCTCGTTTTCCCTGATGAATGGCAGTTAATTGATTAACTGCCTTTTCTTTTACTACTGGATTGGTGATATTTGGCAGTTCCTGCGTAATCATTTTGTTGCCAAGTACAGCAGTTTCAGGGCTTGCGTAATCTTCTAAGTATTCCTTTAAGGTCATAAGGGCATTTGGCAGACAACAATTTTGAATTTGTCCCGATTTACAAAGGCTCATAAAGCGGTCACCAGTACGTCCTTCGCGATAGCATGCTGTACAAAAACTTGGAATATAACCAAGTTCCATGAGCCAACGGACCACTTCATCAAGTGTACGATTGTCACTAACATCGAACTGAGATGAGTTTTCATCTTCCGGTTCCGGTTCGTAATATCCGCCGACAGAGGTTTTGGAGCCACCACTGATCTGGGAAATGCCAAGGTGTAAGACACGTTCACGACAGGCCTTACTTTCTCTGGTTGAAACAATCATTCCCGTGTATGGGACAGCAATTCGGATACATGCGACAATTTTGGCAAAGGTGTTATCATCAATGCCGTTACTGAAATCATCTGGATTGATGTCGTCTGCGCGTTTGATACGAGGGACACTAATGGTATGTGGACCAACACCGTGTACAGCTTCTAAATGTTCTGCATGCATCAAGAGACCCGCAAATTCATAGCGGTAGCGCTCTAAACCGAACAATACACCAAGACCAACATCGTCGATGCCGCCTTCCATTGCGCGATCCATGGCTTCTGTATGGTATGCATAGTCGTGTTTTGGTCCCGTTGGGTGCAATGCTTCGTAGCTTTCTTTATGATAGGTTTCCTGAAATAAGATATAGGTTCCAATGCCAGCGTCTCTTAGTTTTCTGTAGTTTTCAACTGTCGTTGCTGCAATGTTAACATTGACACGACGAATGTCCCCATTTTTGTGGTGAACAGAATAAATGGTTTGAATACATTCCAATATGTATTCGATTGGATTGTTGACAGGATCTTCTCCTGCTTCGATTGCAAGGCGTTTGTGCCCCATATCCTGAAGTGCGATGACTTCTTTTCGGATTTCCTCCTGTGTTAACTTCTTTCTTGGAATATGTTTGTTTGTTGCATGATATGGGCAGTAAACACATCCATTTACGCAATAGTTTGAAAGGTAAAGAGGCGCGAACATTACAATACGATTTCCGTAAAAGTCTTTTTTGATTTGTTCTGCTAAAGAATAGATTTCCTGATTTAAATCATCCTCTTCGCAAGCGAGCAAAACAGATGCTTCGCGGTGTGAAAGTCCCTTGCGCAGCTTTGCTTTTTCAAGAATTTCTAAAATATAAGCTCTGTCATTTTTCTTTGAATCGCTAAAGGATAGCGTATCTAATATTTCCTGATGGTCAATAAATTCTTCTGCTTTTGTTGATACTGGATTATACATACTTCCTCCTTGAATTTATACATTTGGACTATCTCCACGGTCAACAACAATCTGGTAGCCGATGTCCTGCATGTGCTGTTGAAGCTTTGAAATTTCCGTAGCGGATTCATCACCACTATATAGCTTGTTATCATAGAGCGTGTAATTTTTACAAGCTTCTGTTGGAGACAGATTTGGCATGATGACATTTGCGCCAGCTAAAATGCCCTGCTTGCGGCCGTTTGGAGCAATGGTGCCAAGCGCTGTTGTTGCTGGTAACAGCAATGTCGGTTGCATTAGACGAAGGATACTCAGTAATAAAAGTGTATCCTCAAGTGTGCCATTTTTTTTGTTGGCAAAAGGTGTGTTCTGGTGAGAAATAAATGGTCCAATTCCAACCATATGTGGCTGAAACTCCTGTATAAATAGTAAATCCTCTGCCAGGGTTTCTAATGTCTGATTAGGTGAACCAACCATAAAACCGCAACCAACCTGATAGCCAATTTCCTTGAGTTGTGCAAGGCACTTCATCCGGTTTGAGAATGACATGGTATCCGGGTGAAGTGTCTGATAGTGTGTAATGTTGGCCGTCTCATGTCGAAGCAAATATCTCGTTGCACCGGCAACAAAGAGCTTTTTATAGCTTTCATAGGGGCGTTCTCCAAGAGACAGCGTGATGGCACAATCAGGATGTTGCTTGTGAATGTTAAAGATGATATCACACATGCGTTCATCATCGTAATAGGGGTCTTCGCCGCTTTGTAACACAAAGGTACGAAATCCTAGCGCATATCCTGTTTTGCAACAACGAAGGATGTCTTGTTTGGATAGCCGATAACGCTTTGCTTGTAAATTACTTTTTCGAATACCACAATAATAGCAATCATTTTTGCAGTAATTAGAGAATTCGATTAAGCCACGAATATAAATGGAATTTCTATAATATTTGCGTCGGACGATGTCTGCACTTTTGGCAAGGTACGAACGCATCTCAGGTGAATTATGTGCTAACAAAAAAATAAAGGCATCTTTAGCAAGAGGCTCCTGATTTAGGAGCCTCTTGTGATAGTATATGAAATTAGAATCAGTTAAAATTGTGTTCATTTTCAGTAATTACCTTTTGGATTTTTTCTTTTACGTAATCTGCAATTTCATTTGTTTTCATTGGTTTATATTCTTCGTACATGATTGGTGGAAGAATATGAATCTGAACATCTACCTGATTGGTTGTGTTCTGGTCAAATGGCAGGTATGAATCAATGATAGCAATTGGTACAATTGGACATTTTGCCTTGGTTGCAGCCTTGAAACTGCCACCTTTGAACTCTCCTAATTTGTTACCATTTTTAGAGCGTGTTCCTTCTGGAAAAATCAAAAAATTACGTCCTGCTTTTACCTGACTTGCCATTTCGTTAATAATCTGTAAGCCCTGTTTTACATCATCTCTGTCGATAAAGAGTCCGCCCATTGTCTGAACAAGCTGACGGAGAAGTGGCACCTTATAGGCTTCTTTTTTGATTACAACACCAAATGGAGTGGGGTTAAGATGTACCAGCCCCATGACATCGAAAAGTCCCTGGTGATTTGGAAACATAATGTATCCCGATTCTTTTGGTAGATTATCAAAGCCGTAGCCATGAACAGTAACATTTCCTTTGAGGCATCCTCGATTACCGATTAGGCGAATAAGAGAATACTTCTTTTCTTCGCTTATTTTGTCGGATTTTGCATACCATAATAAGCGAATGAGTATGATTGGTACATAGAAAAAGTTGCGTAGTAACATCATGGTTAAGCGTTTTGCCATCTATGATATCCCCCTATAATTCAATATTCCAATAGTTATCAAGTGTTGCAAAATAATCCTCTGGTGTCTCTGCACGACGAATCATTTTGGTAGAACCGTCTTCGCAAAGAAGAATCTCTGCTGATTTTAATTTACCATTGTAGTTATATCCCATTGCAAATCCGTGAGCACCTGTATCGTGAATGACAAGAATGTCGCCTATATCAATTTTTGGTAACTTACGGTCAATTGCAAATTTGTCATTATTTTCACAAAGAGAACCAGTGACATCATACGTCTGGTCGCAGGCAGCATTTTCTTTGCCCATAACAGTAATATGATGATATGCACCATACATGGCTGGACGCATTAAGTTCACGGCACAGGCATCTACACCAATGTATTCTTTGTGTGTATGCTTCGCATGGATTGCCTTTGTAACAAGGTGACCATATGGAGCTAACATAAAACGACCAAGCTCTGTGTAGATTGCAACATCGCCCATTCCAGCTGGTACCAAAACTTCTTCGTATGCTTTGCGAACGCCTTCGCCGATGGCAAGGATATCGTTTGGCTCTTTGTCTGGAGTGTATGGAATTCCAACACCACCAGATAAGTTGATGAAGGAAAGTGCAATGCCAGTTTCGTTCTTGATCTCAACGGCAACCTCAAACAAAATCTTTGCAAGGGTTGGATAGTATTCATTGGTTACAGTATTACTTGCAAGAAATGCGTGCATACCGAATTCTTCTACGCCCAATGTTTTCATCTGTTTGTAAGCTTCCACGATTTGTGGACGTGTCATACCGTATTTGGCATCGCCAGGATTGTCCATAATCGTTGTTCCAAGTGCAAATTTTCCACCTGGGTTGTATCGACAACTCATTCGCTTTGGAAGCGCACCTAATGTCTCTTTTACAAAATCAATATGTGTAATATCATCTAAGTTGATGGTTGCTCCAAGCTTTGCTGCAAGTGCAAAGTCTTCTGCTGGGGTATCATTTGACGAAAACATAATATCGTTTCCGGAAAATCCACATTTATCTGACATTAAAAGCTCTGTGTAAGAAGAGCAGTCTGTTCCACACCCTTCCTCCTGAAGAATTTTCAAGATGGTTGGATTTGGAGTTGCCTTTACAGCAAAATATTCTTTAAATCCTTTGTTCCATGAAAATGCCTGATGAAGTTTTTTTGCATTTTCGCGGATGCCTTTTTCATCGTATAAATGAAATGGCGTTGGATATTGTTTGCAAATCTCTGTAATCTGTTCTTTTGTTACAAATGGTGTTTTCATAATATTTTCCTTTCCCGCTGCAATCTAAACGAATGAAATAGATATAGTAGATGTACAGCGTACAAGTATATAAGCATACCTATATATATAGTAGTATTTTTTGGTTGGCAGGTCAAGAAAAAAGCTGATTTTTTCTTGAACAAAAAGGAAAGGTGGGCTATGATAGTTTTCAAAGGAACGATTGCTTAATATTGTAAAGGGTGATAAACATGATTGTAAAAAAAACATATAAAATACCATATAATGAAATCAATACGGATGCGTTTATCAAACGGTATCATTTTGAGGGAAATGATAGAGAATTGATTCAGGCAACTTTGTTTTTTGTATGTGAAATGATGTGTGTAGATACAGCTATATCGTATGAAACGGATGGCGTTGTAGGAGTTGCCACGCTTGGAAAACGGTATGACAGTCTGCAGGAGCTAACCATGGATGGAGAACAGCTTTCGATTTCCTATTGTATGGAGTGTTTGTCCATGGAGTTGTTATCAAAGGCTTATGCATATATGAATGAAACTGTGTTTGAGAAAAAGGGTGTGTGGTTATCAACCTATCATTTTTTAGAAGAGTATGAGATGACAAAGCTTGCGGAATGTGATGAATTATTACATGCTGTGGATGTCGTTTGGGAAAAAGGAATGTTAAAACCTTTAAAAAGCGTGGTGTTTCGAGCCGATTATACGTCAATACGGGAACAGAGCGATTGCCATGATTGTTCACAGTGCAATAATATCAGCTGTAGTTTTCGAAAGGTGATGGAAGAAAAAAGAAAACTGAATCAAAATGTTGAGGGCAGAAAACAACAGGTAAAGGCATATTCCTATGGGGCATCCATGATTTTTGGAGGAGATAGAACATGATACATTTATATTCGGGAAATGGAAGAGGGAAAACCAGTATTGCCATTGGTACCGCCATTCGTATGGCAGGAGCGAACAGACCAGTGTTGTTTGCACAGTTTATGAAGGGAAATGATACAAGTGAACTTGCTGTGTTGCAGGGACTTTCTGGTGTCAGGGTTTTAAGAGTAGAAGAACAGTTTCCGTTTTATAAGCATATGAGCGAGCAGGATAAACAGGCGATTACGCAATATCATAATGAGATTTTATCAAAGATTATGCAGGAAGTTTCAAAGTATGCAAAGGAAACAAAGGAGGATGATTTGGGGACGCCAGTTTGTCTTGTGGTATTAGATGAAGTGACATATCCGTTACAATATGGGTTGATGAATCAAGAACTGTTTCATCAGTTTTTGGATACGATTCCCGATTGTGTTGAGTTGATTATGACAGGAAGAAATCCTTCGGAGAAATTGATGCAGGTGTGTGATTACTGGTCAGAACTTGAAATGCAGAAGCATCCATATGAAAAAGGAATTATGGCGAGAAAAGGAATTGAATATTAAAAAATACGCGGATTGAGGTAAGAAAATCCGCGTACTTTTTTGCTTATTTTTGTTTGCTTGCTTCTAATGAAGCGGAAATAAATCCTGTAAATAAAGGATGTGGTTTGTTTGGTCTTGACTTGAATTCCGGATGTGCCTGTGTTCCAATGAACCATGGGTGAGAAGGAATCTCAATCATTTCAACGATATGACCATCTGGTGACTGGCCAACCAATTCCATGCCGTTTGCGATTAAAGCATCTCGATAGTCGTTATTGACTTCGTAACGATGACGATGACGTTCTGTAATCTCGCGGCTTCCGTATAGTGCATGTGATTTAGAACCTTCTTTTAAGATACATGGGTAAGCTCCAAGTCGTAAGGTTCCACCTAAGTTTGTGACGCCGTCCTGATCAGGCATGATATGAATCACCTGATGAATACTGCTTGGATTGAATTCGCTGGAGTGTGCATCCTTATAACCAACAACGTGTCTTGCGTATTCTACGATGGTGAGCTGCATACCAAGGCATAGACCAAGATATGGAACATTATGTTCTCTTGCATATTGAATGGCGCAAATCATACCTTCAATACCACGATCGCCGAAACCACCTGGTACGATAATACCGTCAGCATCTTTTAAGATATCTGCCACATTGGATTCTGTAATCTGTTCGGAATCAGTCCACAAAATCTCTAAATCAGAATTGCACGATACTGCACTGTGTTTTAATGCTTCTACAACAGAAATGTAAGCGTCATGCAAAGATACATATTTACCAACTAGGGCAATTTTTACTTTCTTAACTGGATTCTTCCAACGGTCAATCATGGCAATCCAATCTGCCAAATCTGGTTCTGGACAATCTACCTTTAAGCATTTACATACAACATTGGCAAGCTTTTCCTTTTCCATGGCAAGTGGAACTTCGTATAATACATCCACATCAAGGTTTTGAATGACACATTCGCTTGGTACATTACAAAATAGTGCAATCTTATCTTTCATACCATCATCTAATGGATAATCGGAACGACATACTAAAATATCAGGCCAAATTCCCAAAGATTGAAGGTTCTTTACACTGGCCTGGGTTGGCTTTGATTTCATTTCCCCAGATGCTTTTAAGTAAGGAATCAGGGTAACGTGAATCATGATACAGTTTTCATGCCCGACATTGTGTTGGAACTGACGAATCGCTTCAAGAAATGGCTGACTTTCTATATCTCCAACTGTACCACCAACTTCGATAATTGCAAATTCGGTTTCGGCGGATTCTGGGTTGCGATAGAAACGACTCTGAATTTCGTTTGTTACATGAGGAATAACCTGTACAGTGTGACCACCAAAGTCGCCACGACGTTCCTTTTGTAGGATACTCCAATATACTTTACCAGTTGTTACATTGGATTTTTTGTTCAAATTTTCATCAATAAAACGTTCATAATGGCCAAGGTCTAAATCTGTTTCGGCACCATCATCGGTTACGAATACTTCACCATGTTGGATAGGATTCATGGTTCCTGGATCAATGTTAATATAAGGATCAAATTTTTGACAAGTAACCTTATAACCTCTTGCTTTCAATAATCTTCCAAGGGATGCAGCTGTAATACCTTTTCCGAGACCAGAAACTACACCACCTGTTACAAATACATATTTGACAGCCATTTCTTTGTTCTCCTTTTTGTAAACAATATTATATAAATCTATTTATAACTTGAAAGTATTTTATATGATTGAAGTTATAATGTCAATTAAAACTTTTGGAGGTGCATAAAATCTAGATATATCCAGTATATTTTGAACCATACGTTCACAAAATATACATGAAAATTAAATTGCGAAATAAAGAAATACCAATTATAATATGGTATGTTAACGAAATAAGTGGGTATTATTTCTATTAGATAGACAGGCAGCAGGAGGATAAAGGATTGGAAGATAATAAAAATAAGGATCAAAATAATAAGAACACGAACAAAAAGGGCCCAGACAAGAGCATGTTATTTATGTTAGCGATTGCCATTGGGCTTACATTATTATTTTACACTGTTTATGCCAGATATCAGGCTGGACAAAGAGAAGAGATTTCATATAGCCAGTTCCTGACCATGTTAGATGACGGTGTTGTGGATGAGGTGAAGATTTTTGGTTCGCGTTTAGAGGTTAAGGCGAAAAAGAATGCGAATAAAGAGGCGGAAGAGAAAACGACTGAAGACAACGTTAAGCAGTCTGATCAGGAACGCTCCAAATATGAGGTGAAAATTAAACCAGATGCCACGTATTATGTGCGTAGAATATCAGATATGAATTTGGTAGACCGTTTAGAGGCGGCAAAAGAAAAGGGCGATTTGAATTATGTTGCGATTGATGAAAGTGGTTCTGCGATGTTTATGAACATTCTTTCATGGGTAATCATGATTGCTGTATTTTATTTGGTGATTTGGTTGTTTACACGCTCCATGTCAAAAGGTGGCGGCGTGATGGGTGTTGGTAAAAGCAACGCTAAAATGTATGTAGAGAAGAAAACAGGCGTGACCTTTGAGGATGTTGCAGGTCAGGAGGAGTCTAAGGAATCGTTAAAGGAAATGGTAGATTTTCTCCACAATCCAAAGAAATATTTGGAGATTGGTGCGAAGCTACCAAAGGGTGCTTTGCTAGTGGGTCCTCCGGGAACTGGTAAAACCTTGCTTGCAAAGGCTGTGGCAGGAGAAGCCAACGTACCATTTTTCTCCTTGTCAGGTTCTGATTTTGTGGAGTTATATGTTGGCGTCGGTGCATCAAGAGTGAGAGATTTGTTTAAACAGGCAAATAACATGGCACCATGTATCATTTTTATTGATGAGATTGATGCAATTGGTAGAAGTCGTGATAGCAAATATGGTGGCGGAGATTCTGAGCGTGAACAGACCTTGAATCAGTTACTTTCTGAGATGGATGGTTTTGATACGTCGAAGGGTATCGTGATTTTGGCAGCAACCAACCGTCCTGAGATTTTGGATAAAGCGTTGCTTCGTCCAGGACGCTTTGACCGTCGTGTGGTAGTAGAGAAACCAGACTTAAAGGGACGTATTGAGACCCTCAAAGTGCATGCGAAAAATGTTAAGATGGATGAGACGGTTGATTTCAAGGAGATTGCACTTGCAACATCAGGTGCAGTTGGCGCGGATCTCGCGAATATTATCAATGAAGCTGCTCTTGCAGCCGTAAAGGCTGGACGTGAGTTTGTAAGTCAGGGTGATTTGTTTGAGTCTGTTGAGGTGGTCTTTGCTGGTAAAGAGAAGAAGGATCGTATTTTGAGCAAGAAAGAAAAAGAGATTGTTGCTTATCATGAGACTGGTCACGCGCTTTGTACTGCTTTGCAAAAGCATACAGAACCAGTACAGAAGATTACGATTATTCCAAGAACCATGGGAGCACTTGGTTATGTTCTACAGGTGCCTGAGGAAGAGAAATATTTAAAAACGCAAGCAGAAATGGAAGAGAATATTGTAACATTTCTTGCGGGTCGTGCTGCAGAAGCCATTAAGTTTGATTCTGTTACAACAGGTGCGTCAAATGATATTGAGCAGGCGACAAATATTGCACGTAGTATGATTACTTTATATGGTATGTCAGATGAGCTGGGTATGGTTGCTTTGGAATCGATACAAAGTCGTTATTTAGATGGTAGCCGTGCTATGAATTGTTCGGAAGAAACTGCCACAAAGATTGATGATATGGTGCGTGATATGATTAAGCGTTCTTATGATAAGGCATATCAGATGTTGAAAGAAAATGAACATCTATTGGATGAAATTGCAAAATATTTGATTGAAAAAGAAACGATTACTGGTAAGGAATTTATGAAGATTTATGAGGAAATTACTGGTGAGTCTTTGAAAGAGGCAACTGAAACACAGGTATGAAAAAAGGATTTGTTTTAAAAGAAGAATTACAAAAATTGCCAGATTGTCCGGGTGTATATTTGATGCACGCAAAGACGGATGAAATCATTTATGTTGGGAAAGCAATTAATCTAAAAAGACGTGTGAGCTCTTACTTTCGGAAGATGAATAATCGAAGTCCTAAGATAGAAAAAATGATTACACTGATTGATTATTTTGAGTATATCGTGACAGATTCAGAATTGGAAGCGTTGGTGTTAGAGAATAATCTAATCAAAGAGCATCATCCAAAATACAATACCATGTTGAAGGATGATAAGAGTTATCCGTTTATGAAGGTTACAATACAGGAGGATTTTCCACGTGTGCTTTTTGCAAGGCAGATGAAGCGGGATGGTGCTAAGTATTTTGGACCATACACAAGTGCGGCGGCAGTAAAGGATACGATTGAACTGATTCAGAAATTATATGGGATTCGAACCTGTAACAAATCACTTCCAAAAGAGATTGGCGTAGGCCGGCCATGTCTGTATCATCAGATGAAACAGTGTGCAGCGCCATGTCAGGGCTATATTTCGAAGGAAGATTATAAAAAGAGAGTAGAACAGCTA
The DNA here is from genome assembly GCA_030533405.1 of Eubacteriales bacterium. Taxonomy (GTDB): domain Bacteria; phylum Bacillota; class Clostridia; order Lachnospirales; family Lachnospiraceae; genus CAG-590. The sequence continues at coordinate 79,203 of JAUNJF010000002.1, read as the reverse complement.
CTTGGCTTTTTGAATGGTGATTACAAAAAGGTAATTGCTGATTTAGAGAAAAAAATGAAAGAAAAGGCTGCGGAATTAGAGTTTGAGGAGGCAGCCCAATATCGGGATTTGATTGAAAGTGTGCAGCATGTGACTGGTTCGCAGCGTGTTGTGAAAAGTGGGGGCATTGATCGGGATGTCATTGCACTTGCAAGAAAAGAGGAAGAAACGGTTGTTTCCGTATTCTTTGTCAGAGATGGGAAATTGCTTGGAAGGGAACATTTCCATGTGGAGCGGGCTGTGGCAGATTCTGGTAGTCAGATTTTAACAACATTTATTAAGCAATATTACAATGGGACGCCTTTTGTACCAAATGAATTATTGACGGAGTTTCCAATTGAAGAACAGGAACTCTTAGAAGAATGGCTGGGAGTTAGAAGAGGCGGCAGAGTGCATATTATCACACCGCAAAAGGGTGAAAAACATAAATTAGTCGATTTAGCAAGAGAAAATGCAAAGGTTGTGCTTTCTCGTGATTTAGAAAAAATCAAACGAGAAACTGCCAGAACGGTGGGTGCAACTAACGAGATTGCACAGATGCTTGGGATTCCAAGTGCAGACCGTATGGAGGCATTTGATATTTCAAATACAAGTGGATACCAATCCGTTGCGTCTATGGTCGTTTTTGAAAAAGGAAGAGCAAGAAAAAATGCATATCGAAAGTTTAAATTGCGTACGGTATCTGGACCAGATGATTACAAAAGTATGGAAGAGGTGCTGACGAGACGATTTACGGATGAGCGCTTTGATGTATTGCCCGATTTGATTATGATGGATGGTGGAAGAGGACAGGTAAATGTTGCACTTCGTGTATTGGAACAGTTGAATCTTCATATTCCGGTCGCTGGCATGGTAAAGGATGATAATCATAGAACAAGAGGCTTATATTACAATAATGAGGAAATCAATTTTCCAAAGAATAGCGAGGTGTTTGGATTGATTACAAGATTGCAGGATGAGGCACATCGTTTTGCAATTACATATCACAAACAGCTACGAGGAAAAGAGCAGGTACACAGTATTTTGGATGATATAGAGGGTGTAGGTCCTGCCAGACGCAAGGCGTTGATGCAGCATTTTAAGGAGATTGATAAGATTAAACATGCGTCGGTGGAAGAACTGATGGAAGTGAAGGGTGTAACCAATGCGGTAGCGACAGCTATTTTTTCGTTTTTTCACGAGGAAAAGTTATGAAATGATGTTTCATAACTGGAATACGCATCGACTTTTATCTCAATTAGAGTTTTTTCCAATTGAGATAAAAAATGTATGTTTTTTGAATCAGCTGTGGTAAACTATAAATAGAAGTGTTAAGAAGAAAGTGAGGAAACAGAAATGGCAAAAGACAAGATGAAGTTAAATAAAAAGTCCATCATTGGAATTATCATTGGTGCGGTCATCAGTGTGATTGGAATTGTGATTACCATTATTACTGGGGTAAAGAAGAGCAAAACGCGTATCAAGGAGCACGCAACAAAATATAAACCAATCTAATATTTTATTGACTGAATAAGGAAGAATGTTAGACCTTAAACTGTTGTTAGTTTGTGCTGACGACAGTTTTTTGTTTAGATAAAAGCAGAGATATATACTTGCAGGGGTGAAAAGGTGAATAAGAAAGATTTGTGGTTAATACTTGGTTTTATCATGTTAGCAGGTGTCTGTTATATTTTGTTTGGTAGAACAAGACTGGGCAATCAGGTCGTAATCGTTTTAGATGGAAAAGAATATGGAACCTATTCGCTAGATCAAAATCAAGACATCATGGTGAAGGGGGAAAAGGGATATAATCAAGTGCGAATTGAGGACTGCATGGTTTGGATTGTAGATGCAGATTGTCCGGATCGATATTGTGTAAAACAGGGGAAGACGAACGATCGACATAAGAGCCTGATTTGCCTGCCGCATGAGTTAGTTGTGGAGGTAAAATCGTCAGATCAGGGAATGCCAGATGAAGATGATGTGGATATGATTTCGCAATAGATGCCTTATCACCTACATATTATAGGGAGGAACAAAGGAAAAATGGCAAAAAAAGTAGCAGAAATGGGCGTGTTTGTGGCGTTGGCAATGATATTTAGCTATGTGGAAGTGTTGATACCATTTCATTTTGGGATTCCTGGTGTAAAGCTTGGAATTGCAAATTTGGTAATTGTGGTAGGTCTATATTTATTTCCTGCAAAAGAGGTCTTTGGCATTTCTGTTGTACGTATTTTGTTAATGGGTCTTTTGTTTGGAAATGGTGTATCGATTTTGTATAGCCTGGTTGGTGGTATCCTGAGTTTTTTTGTCATGCTATTTTGTAAAAAGGTGTCTGTATTTTCTGTGATCGGTGTTAGTGTAGCAGGTGGTGTATTTCACAATATTGGTCAGATTTTAGCAGCGATGGTTGTGCTTTGGAATGTCAGAATCGTATCATATTTACCAGTTTTACTTGTGGCGGGTGTGGTGACTGGTGCGTTAAATGGTTATCTTTCTAAAAAAATTTCCAGTATTATGCTTCAGGCGAGAAAACAAATGGAAAAATAGCTGATGTGTGGTAAAAAAAGAGATTTAGAAAATCCTACTAGAGTTTGTATTGGATGTATGTTATAATGTGCGGTAACGAAAAATGTTGGGTTGAAAGGAATGGGAGGGAGTTATGTATTCAATTACATTAACACAATTTATTGAGAAGTTGAATCTTGTGAATCATCTTCCTGAGATTGATACAGATCAAATTTTGATTACAGACCCGGATATTAACCGTCCAGCTGTACAATTATCAGGTTTTTTCAAACATTTTGATGCAAATCGTATTCAGATTTGTGGTAATGTTGAGCATGCGTATATTAATAGTATTCATGATGCGGATGAGAATATGAAAGTATTCGACAAATTATTTCAATACAAGATTCCTTGTTTGGTATTTTGTCGAGGATTGGTTCCACAGGATTATGTATTGGAAGCAGGAAGAAAATATGGTGTTCCTGTATTGACGTCTAATGCGACAACATCATCATTTGTACATGAGACTGTACGTTGGTTGCATGTGGAATTGGCACCGCGTATTTCGGTTCATGCGGTATTGGTTGATGTATATGGTGTTGGTGTTTTAATCATGGGTGAGAGCGGCATTGGTAAATCAGAGGCTGCTTTGGAATTGATTAAGAGAGGACACCGTTTGGTTTCAGATGATGTGGTAGAGATTAAGAAAGTGTCAGATGATACGTTGGTTGGTACTTCACCAGAGGTAACCAGACATTTTATTGAACTTCGAGGTATTGGAATTATCGATGTAAAAGCGTTGTTTGGTGCAGAGTGTGTAAAGATGACACAAAGCATTGATTTGGTTATTAATCTGGAAGAGTGGAATAAGAACAATAATTATGACCGTATGGGATTAGAGAATCAATATACAGAATTCTTGGGTAATAAGGTTGTTTCGCATAATATTCCAATTCGTCCAGGCCGAAATCTGGCAGTTATCGTGGAGTCTGCAGCGGTTAACCATCGTCAAAAGGAGATGGGCTATAATGCGGCTCAGGAGATTTATAATCGTGTTACAAACAACATCTTAAAAGGACAAAATGGGGATTCGTGAAGGAGGAACGCTATATGAAAAAATATGTTTTAGGGGCAGATATCGGAGGCACGACAGTGAAACTTGGTTTTTTCACAGTAGAGGGAGAGTTACTCGATAAATGGGAAATACCAACACGTAAAGAAGATGGTGGAACATACATTTTAACAGATGTTGCCGAGAGTATGGGGCAGAAGTTAGAAGAACACAATGTAACAAAGGATGAAGTTGTCGGTGTTGGAATAGGCGTTCCGGGACCAGTAAAGGATGATGGAACCGTGCTTCGTTGTGTAAACCTTGGATGGGGTGTCTTTAATGTAGAGGAAGAATTCCAAAAGATTTTTGGTTTGCCAGTTAAGGTTGGAAATGATGCCAATATGGCTGCGTTAGGTGAAATGTGGCAAGGCGGTGGAAAGGGTTATCAGTCTATTGTTATGGTTACATTAGGAACTGGTGTAGGTGGCGGAATTATTATCAATGGAAAGATGTTATCTGGAGCAAATGGCGCTGGTGGAGAAATCGGTCACATTTGTGTAGATGAAGAAGAAACAGAAACTTGTGGCTGTGGTAATAAAGGATGTTTAGAACAGTATACATCTGCAACAGGTGTTGCAAGAATCACACAGAGAATGTTGTCTGCAACGGATAAGGCATCTAAGCTTCGTGATTTGGAGACTGTAACTGCAAAGGATGTATTTGATGCTGCAAAAGAGGGAGATGCTTTGGCACTTGAAATCGTAGAAAAGCATGGAAAGATACTTGGAAAAGCATTGGCATCGGTTGCCTGTGTCTGTGATCCGGAGGCATTTGTTATCGGTGGTGGTGTATCGAGAGCAGGTAGTATTTTAATTGATGCGGTTGCGAAGTATTATAAACCATATGTATTTCATGCATGCAGAGAAACCAAATTCTTGCTTGCTACACTTGGAAATGATGCTGGAATATACGGATGTGCGGAAGCCATCTTAACAAAGTAAAGAAGAAATTGGGCAAAAAGACGAAAGCGACGATTGTCGCTTTCGTTTTTTTTGTAATATAGTACATTGATTTTCTATAGATGTATAGAATATAATGGGAAGGAAAGTGTAAAGGGAATCCATCATTATAGAAATAGAAGGATTGCCGGATAGGATAGTTATGAATCAGACTTTGATAGACGAGATGACTCGTATTGTAGGAAAAGAGAATATTCGATGTGAGGAGCCAATGGCAAAGCATACAACCTTTCAGATTGGTGGACCAGCGCAGCTGATGGTTTTGCCTTCTACAGTAGAGGAGATACAACGTGTTTTTTGCCTTTGCAAGGAACAGAATGTACCATTTTTTGTAATGGGTAATGGAAGCAATCTGTTAGTAAGCGATCAGGGCATGGACGGCGTGGTTATGGTATTGGCCCGTAATTTTTCGGCATATGAAATACAGGGAACCAAAGTAACAGCGCAGGCTGGTGCAATGCTTGCAACCATTGGTAATGCTGTATGTGAAAGGGAATTGACTGGTTTTGAGTTTGCAGCGGGAATACCAGGAACAATTGGTGGAGCTGTGATGATGAATGCTGGCGCATATGGCGGTGAGATGAAGGATATCATTCAATCCGTACAGGTATTAGATGGCGCTGGCAACATATTAGAATTGTCATGTAATGAGATGGATTTTGGATATCGTCATAGTGTGGTGGAAGAGAATGGTTATTTGGTGCTTGGTGCAACTATGTGTTTGCAGGATGGAGAAAAGAGCGCAATTCGTGCGAAGATGAAAGAATTATCAGAAGCAAGAAGAAGCAAACAGCCGTTGGAGTATCCAAGCGCAGGTTCTACATTTAAAAGACCAGAAGGCTATTTTGCTGGAAAGCTGATTATGGATGCAGGTCTTAGAGGATATCAGGTGGGCGGTGCCCAAGTATCGGAAAAGCATTGTGGATTTGTAATAAATCGTGGAGGCGCAACAGCGCAGGATGTGATGCAGCTGATTTTGGATGTGCAGGATAAGGTTTATGATGCATATCAGGTAACACTGGAACCTGAAGTGAAATTGGTGGGAAGACAGTAGAAGTAGCGAGAAGCATTAGAAGGGGTTGCAGATGAGATTTGTAATTGTAACAGGTATGAGTGGTGCGGGTAAGAGTAAGGCACTAGATACATTGGAAGATATGGGATATTTTTGTGTGGACAACTTACCAGTACAGTTGATTATACGATTTGCGCAAATTGCGTATGGGGAAGATAATGATATCAATGATGTAGCAATTGGTGTAGATATTCGAAGTGGCGAGTATTTAGAACAGCTTTCTGAATGCTTACGTCAGTTAAAAGAATTAGAGTATCATTATGAGATTTTGTTTCTGGATTCTAATGATGATGTTTTGATTAAACGTTACAAGGAGACAAGACGAAATCATCCGTTGGCAAGAAATGGCCGTGTGGAGGATGGAATCAAGCAGGAAAGAAGCCGTATTGCTTTTTTAAGAAAAGAGGCTGATTATATTATAGATACAACGAGTCTGCTGACAAGAGAGTTGAAGGCAGAACTCGATAAGATATTTGTAGAAAATGCAGAATACAGCAATTTTATTGTTTCGATTGTGTCGTTTGGATTTAAATATGGCATACCAAAGGATGCAGATTTAGTATTTGATGTTCGTTTTTTGCCAAATCCATATTATGATTTGGAGCTTCGTCCACTCACAGGAAATGATGAGCCGATTCGTAATTTTGTGATGCAATATGATGTCGCAAAAGAGTTTTTAAATAAAATAACAGATTTATTAGAGTTTCTGATCCCAAATTACATTAATGAAGGAAAGAATGGATTGGTTGTGGGAATTGGCTGTACAGGTGGAAAACATCGTTCCGTAACTTTGGCAAACGGTGTGTATGATGAAATGCAGCAATTTTCATATAGTGTTCGAAAAGAACACAGGGATATTGAAAAGGACAGAATCAGAAAGGGATAAAGAAATGTCATTTTCAACAAAAGTAAAGGAAGAGATTGGCGCACATATTGGTTCGGCAAGGCATTGCCAAATAGCAGAACTATTAGCACTGTCAATGGCAATCGGTGAGGTTGTTTTACATGACGATGGTGTGACCTTTGTATTGCATCCAGAAAATGATGCCATCGCAGACAAGGTGTGTAAGCTGATTGAGTTGGTGTTTGGTACAGATGTCGTTTATGAAAGGCATTCGAAATATATAGAAATTGCGAATCAGGACATGGTGGATAAATTATTATCTACTATCAAATTATCTGATTATGTAGAATTGTTAGAAGAAGATTGGCTCGATGAGGATGAATTATCCTACATGCCAGAGAATATGATTACTTATGTTTCATCACATGGGATATCGTTACAGCATTGTCGATTTCCCAAGCAGGTGATTCAAAAGGATTGTTGTAAGAAATCATTTATTCGAGGCGTGTTTTTGGCAGCTGGTTCGGTAAATGATCCAAATAAGGCGTATCATTTTGAAATTGTTGTCCAAAATCGGGAGATGGCAGAAGTGGTTCGCGATGTGATTAATGGATTTTCCATGGATGCAAAGATTGTAAAACGCAAGAAGTACTATGTTGTCTATTTGAAAGAGGGTTCCATGATTGTAGATATTTTGAATATTATGGAAGCCTATGTGGGATTGATGGATATGGAAAATATTCGCATCTTAAAGGATATGAGAAATGATATCAATCGTCGTAACAACTGTGATATAGCCAATATTAAGAAAACAGTCAGTGCCGCAAGAAGGCAGATTGAAGATATTGAATATATTGAGAAAACCAAGGGGTTGAAATATTTAAAGGATTCCTTACGTGTGATTGCAGAATTACGCTTGGAGGAACCGGATGCTAATTTAACAGAACTTGGAGAAATGCTGAATCCACCGGTATCAAAATCTGGTGTGAATCATAGATTAAGAAAGATAAGCAGTATTGCACAAACCATTCGAAAAGAAAATGGAGACAATACTTATTAGTAGGAGGAAGAAAAATGACAAGTAAGACAGTATGTGTAAAGTTAAACGCGGATGCAGAAGCAAGACCAGTTGCAGTGTTAGTGCAAAAGGCAAGCCAGTTTGAAAGTAAAGTGCTCATTGAAACAGGAGACAAGAAGATTAATGCAAAAAGCATTATGGGAATGATGAGTTTAGGATTTACAAATGGTTCAGAAGTTGTTATTTCGGCAGAAGGCGTGGATGAGCAGGAAGCAGTAGAAAATCTTGCAGAATATTTACAGTGTGATAAGTAACCATTGCTTGCCCTTTAGTCCACACTGTGCTATTATGTAGTAATAGGAAATATGAGAAATATAACTATTTTAGACATAAAGAGAAGGTGAGTGAGTTATGGGTCGATTTTCGAAGATTTTAAACAAGATTCCATTTATAAAAAAGACAATGGAAGCGAATGCAGCAGCACAGCAACATAGCAATATGGAGCGTCAGTATGAAAAGGCCATGGAATTGATAGAGCATGGTATTTCAGAGGAAGCCATCAAGGCACTGAATCAGATTGCAGATATTGGATTGATGGAAGAAGAATATCAGCATTATGGTTGTGATGCACTTAAGATTTTAGGTGAGGTATATGAGACTGGTAAGTATCAGCAGATTAAAGCAAATGTTGATCGAGAGCTTTCTATCAAGTATTATGAGCGTTATATTAAGTTGGTAGACGATGGCGAGTTGCTTTACAAGCTTGGTTTGTTGATGTTAGATGTTCAGAATTTTTCAAAGGCAATTACGTATTTGGAGAAGTCTGCTGAGCATGATGTAAAACAGGCATATATGCGTTTGGGTGATATTTATGAGCAGGGATTAAACCGTGTGAATGAAGATGGTGTCAAGAGTGACTTTGTTGTTCCGATTGATACAGCAAAGGCAAAGGAATGGTACCAAAAGCTTGCTGATAAGGGTGATGATAAGGCGAAGGCAGCGGTTGAACGTATAGAGTATAATGAGACACATGCAGACAGCATTGAATTTGAAGAAAAGGATAAGATTTATTCTGAGATTTCTGAAAGACGTAAAGCAAAGGGCATTGAGTTTCATTATAAGGCACAGGATGCTACACAGTTGCAGTATCAGTACACTTATGTGCATGATCAGGTAGAAGGATATATCCATAAATTACCTAAGGATTGGGTAAAGAGTATTGATGTGGATACGGATGAGGAGTATTATGCACCAAGCCATACCTATACAGATTTTGCAGTTTATGTAACATATACAACGGTTCCAAAGGAATCGGAACGTACCATTGATGATTATTTGTTCTATCAAAATGATGCATATGATTGTGAAGTGAACATCACACCATATATTACAGAATATGCAAATGGTATTTCAGCTCGTTTCTACCATAAGGATATGGACAAAGGTATTGTTACATTTGTATTTAAGCAAAAGAATCGTTGGGCATGTCTTCGATTTGTATGTTCTACCATGGAGATTATGGAACAATACAATGAGATTATTTTTGAAATGGCAAATTCGTTTGCTTTTGTTATCCCAACATTGTTAAGTGATAAGAGTGCAAATCGTACAGAAGTACAGTATTATAATGAGGCTGTGTACTATTATAATATGGAAGATTATGAGAAAGCGATGCACAATGCATCAGAAGCAATTCAGAACGGAAGTAGCAAAGCAAGTTATCTTTTGATTGAGTTGTATTTTGATGAGGATAGTCCATATCGTGATATTGACAAGACATTGAATTATGCAAGACAGTTATTTGAGTCTAATAAAGATCCAGATTTGGCATTCTTGATTGGTAATATTTATGATCAGCAGATTAAGGATTACAAGAATGCGAAAGCGTGGTATGAGAGTGCAGATCGTTTAGGTCATAAGCGTGTTCCGTTCTATCTTGGACGTATTTACTATTATGGTTTGATTGATGGTAAGCGTGATGGTGAACAGGCACTTGCTTATTTAACCAAAGCACAGGAGAACGGTATTTTTGAGGCAGAGCCTTATATTCGTGATATTGAGAGTATTGGTGATGCGAAAGAATTACAGGCAACGATTGATAGATGGGAAAGAGCAATACAGGAAGGTATTGCAGATACTGCATTTAAGGTTGCTATGAATAAAAAAGAGCAGGTATTCTATTTGGCAAGCGAGCAGGAGATTGAGCATGCATTTTTAACAGCAATTAAGCTTGGTCATGTTCAGGCAAATTATGAGTATGGTGCATATTGTCAGAACAAGGAAAAGGAAGAGGGTTACAATGGTCCGATTCGAAGCTTGGATTTCTTCTATCGTGCATATGAGGCTGGATATGAAGGATTTAGTAAGGAATATTTGTATCAGGTTATTGAACATAAGATTTCACAGGGTGTCTCAGAAGAAGAGAAACACAGATTGTATGTGGATGTGGCAAAGAAGGGTTATATCCCAGCTGTGAAGCAGGTACTTTCTTTTGTAGATGTTTTGGATGATCAGACTGTTGAATTGTATGAAACATTGAAGGAAGTTGTTAAACAGGGTGATGTTGAGGCGTTATCTTCTATGCATATGATTGAAGAGAAATTCAAAGAGTTGTTGAATCCAATTGAGAATAGTGCAAATAAGGTGATTCAGAATAAGTTCTTCCGTTTACAGGTTCCTAAGAGTTGTACAGCGGTAATTAACGATGAAGGTGGTACTATTCGTTTTGCCGATTCTGTTGTAGAATTTGCGGTTGCAGAAATGCCAGTCCGTGTAGAGGATGAAGAAGAATACAATAAGGTATTTAACTTGATTTACAAAGAGTACGCAAGTGAAGAAAATGCTGAGATTTTGGTTGCAAATTCTAGAATGGTTGGTTCGGGTATGTTAACACGTAAAGCAGGTAACAATCGTTATAGTATCTTGTTGATTAGTACAAAGAACCAGTACTTATTCAAGTTAAGTTCTATTGATCGTCGAGAGCTTATGCGTTTCAAAGAGCAGGCATTGGAAATTGCACTTACATTAGTTGAATCTGGTGAGATTTATGTAGCAAGTGGCGATAGAGCTGGTAAGAGTATTGGACTTACACTTCTCATTTCTGGTAGCAGTGACAATAGCATGTTGTCAATCAGCAAGGATGAGGATGAAGATGAAGGTTTAGTATTCGTATAATATATGATTAGATAGGAGAATCTATTAAGAGATGGTCTTAATAGGTTCTCTTTTTTTCTGTCAGGAAGGCTTTGTTACTTGATAGGGAAACAAAAAAATGATATATTAGGATTAGATTTTTGTGAAGAAATGATGGCGGAGAATCATGTTAGAAGGCATACATATTGAACGGAAGGAAGGAATCGCAATGTACCGAATTATAATGAATGATTTAATGGAGTGGAATGAAAATGAACAAGATAAGGTTTTGCTTTTAAAAGGTGCAAAGGATGTTGGAAAAAGCTGGACAATGATTGATTTTGGTCAGGCATTTTTTCAGCAACTTTTCTATGTGAATTTTGAAAAGGATGAGGAAGTATATTCTTTATTTAAGCAAGGAACTCGAGTAAAAGCGGAGAAGTTATTGGCAGCGCTTTCTATGTATTGCGATCGTACGTTTGTGGAAAATAAAACCATTTTGATTTTTGATGAACCGCAGTTATATCCAAAGGCAATCGAAGCCATTATGAGCCTGAAACGCCAGCGACCTGATTTGCCGATTTGCATGATTGCAACAACAGTTGGAACGATTGCACATGAGGCAGAGTATGTAGATGTATTGCATCAGTTGACGCTATATCCGATGACTTTTGAGGAGTTTTTAACCGCAAATAAAGCACAGGATTTGTGTAAGCAGATTGAACGACAGAAGATGGAGCCAGTTGATCCGGCTATTATCGATGAGATTACGGAGTATTTAAAGGTGTTCTATTTGACAGGTGGAATGCCAATTGTTGTATTGGATTATATTAAGAATCATGATATGAATCGTGTGGATGCTATTTTAAGAGCAATTTTGACTAGAAGCAACGAACATATTGATAAATATGTTCCCAATGCACTTGCTGAAAAGGTAAAACGAATTTGGAATAGTATTCCGGCGCAAATGGAGAAAGACAATCGTAAGTTTATGTATCAGTATGTAGATGAGAAGGCAAGAGCAAGAGAGTACGAGAAATCTGTAAACTGGTTAGTGGATACGGGTTTTGTTCGGAAAGTGAATCGTATTAAGGACGGGGTTGCGCCATTATTTGAGCAGGTGGATGAAAAGTCATTTGAATTGTATCATTTAGATCATGGATTACTTCGTGTGATGTGCGGTGTAAGCCATTCACAGGTGCGTTTGCAGGATGATTTGATGAATGATGTAAATGGTGCTATTTTGGAACAGCTGGTGTTATCGGAGCTTACCATGAACAAGACGGTGGAACATTTGTATTTTTGGATTTCAGGTGCAACAGCAAGAGTAGATTTTGTATTTGAGGACTCGGGAGAGGTTGTGCCAGTGGATGTGCAATCGAAAATTAGTCGAAAGGCACAGAGTATTAAAGTGTTTAGAAGTCGTTATAATAACCGCATGGCGATTCGTATATCATTGGATGAATTGAATTTTTCAAAGGGTGTTTTAAATATTCCATTGTATGGGCTTTGGAATTTCTAAGAGGAGAAAAACATGAAGTGGTTGTCACATTTAAGAACAATTAATCATCATAAGTGGCTGGTGATGAAATCTTGTTTTAAGCTAGGATTAATCAAACAGGGACTTATGCATGATATATCAAAATATAGTCCGACAGAATTTTTGGTTGGCGCAAAGTACTTTCAGGGAACAAGAAGTCCGAACAATGCAGAACGTGAGGATAAAGGTTATACATCTGCCTGGTTGCATCACAAAGGGCGCAATCGACATCATTTGGAATATTGGATTGATTATGATTTGGATAATGGCGGAATGACAGGCATGAAAATGCCTGTTAAATATGTTGTAGAGATGTTTTGTGATCGTGTTGCAGCAAGTAAGAACTATAATCGAGAGGATTATAATGATACATTTCCGTTGACATATTTTTTAAAGGCGAAGGGAAAATATTTAATCCATCCAGAGACTGAGGCGTTGTTGGAGCGTTTATTGCGAATGCTTGCGGAACAGGGTGAGGAGAAAACATTTGCCTATATTCGTAGCGAGATTTTAACACCAGCGGTACGGAAAGAAAAAGTTTGATGATGGATTGGGGTGAGACTCCCTTTTTAAGGAGGATATCATGAGTTTTACGCATTTACATGTGCATACAGAATATAGTTTGTTGGATGGCGCTTCCAAGATTAAAGAACTGATCAAACATACTAAGGAATTGGGAATGGATAGCATCGCGATTACAGATCATGGTGTGATGTATGGTGTCATTGATTTTTATAAGGCGGCAAAGACGGAAGGAATCAAGCCGATTATTGGATGTGAGGTTTATGTTGCGCCAAACTCTCGTTTTGACAGAGAAGTTGGTAAGGGCGAGGAACGCTATTTTCATTTGGTTTTATTAGCTGAAAATGATATCGGATATCATAATTTGGTGAAAATTGTTTCGCGAGGATTTACAGAAGGATACTACTACAAGCCACGTGTGGACAAGGAAATATTAGAGCAGTATCATGAAGGAATTATTGCGCTTTCAGCATGTCTTGCAGGTGAAGTGGCTACATACCTGAGACAGGGATTTTATGAAGAAGCCAAAAAAGCAGCACTTTCTTATGAGAACATATTCGGTAAGAATAATTTCTTTTTGGAGTTACAGGATCACGGAATTGCGGACCAGCAGACTGTGAACCAGGGGCTGCTTCGTTTGTCGCAGGACACAGGAATTGAATTGGTTGCGACGAACGATATTCACTATGTTGAGAAAAATGATGCGGAAGCACACGACATTTTATTGTGTATTCAGACAGGAAAAAAAGTAAAAGATGAAGAGCGTATGCGATATGATGGTGGTCAGTATTATTTGAAATCACCACAGGAGATGGAACAGCTTTTTCCGTATGCAAAAAAAGCGCTTGATAATACAGGTGAAATTGCCAAGCGTTGTAATGTTGAGATTGTGTTTGGTGAGCAAAAGGTGCCAAAGTTCGATGTGCCAGAAGGTTTTACTGCACAGTCTTATTTGCGTGCCTTGTGTGAGGAAGGGCTTCATAGATGTTATCAGCCGGTGACAGAGGAAGTACAAAAACGATTGGATTATGAGTTGGATATGATTGAAAAAATGGGATTTGTTGACTATTTTTTGATTGTATGGGATTTTATTAAATTTGCAAAAGATCATGATATTCCGGTCGGACCAGGAAGAGGATCAGCGGCTGGAGCAATCGTGAGCTACTGCCTGAATATTACGGAAGTAGAACCGCTCAAGTATGATTTGCTGTTTGAACGTTTTTTGAATCCGGAGCGTGTTTCCATGCCCGATATAGACGTGGATTTTTGTCCAGAACGGAGACAGGAAGTCATTGATTACGTTGTTCGTAAATATGGTAAGGATAATGTGGTACAGATTGCAACATTTGGAACGATGGCAGCAAAAATGGTTATCCGTGATGTTGGAAGAGTGTTGGATATGCCATATGCGGCAGTTGATCGAATTGCGAAGATGGTACCAATTGGTCCTAATGGCAAAAAAATCACAATTAGCCAGGCAATTGATATGGTGCCAGAGTTAAAGCAGGCATATGAAGAAGAACCAGATGTTCGTTATTTGCTTGAAATGTCACAAAAGTTGGAGGGATTGCCAAGACATGCATCAACACATGCTGCTGGTGTTGTGATTGGTCAGAAATCTATTGACGAATATGTGCCATTATCGCTTGGATCAGAAGGCTTTGCAACAACGCAGTTTACAAAGGAAACGGTGGAAGAATTAGGCCTGTTGAAGATGGATTTCCTTGGCTTGCGTAATTTGTCAGTGATTCAGGATACCATTTATAATATAGAAGAAAGTACAGGGGAAGTTGTTGATTTTGATCAGGTAAATGAATTGGATGAGGCAACCTATGACTTGGTTTGTTCTGGACAAACAGATGGAATTTTTCAGATTGAAAGTGATGGTATGAAGAATTTCATGAAAAAGTTAAAACCTAGAAATATCGAGGATTTGACGGCGGGTATTTCATTATATAGACCAGGTCCAATGGATTTTATTCCGATTTATATAGAAAACAGAGAAAATCCTGCGAGTATTCAATACGATTGTCCGCAGTTGAAAAAGATTTTAGAGCCGACTTTTGGATGTATTGTGTACCAGGAGCAGGTAATGCAGATTGTTATGGAACTTGCTGGCTATACGATGGGACGAAGTGATTTGGTGCGTCGTGCGATGGCGAAGAAGAAAGCGGATGTCATGGAAAAGGAGCGTCAAAATTTTGTATACGGTAATCCCAAAGAGCATGTGCCAGGTTGTGTGAACAATGGTATTTCGGAAAAGGTTGCCAACAAAATTTTTGATGAAATGACAACCTTTGCAGCTTATGCGTTCAACAAATCACATGGTGTGGTATATAGTGTCGTAACATTCCAAACAGCATATTTAAAAGCACACTATACAAAGGAATTTATGGCTGCACTCATTACTTCCACACTGGATAATCCAACGAAGCTTCTGAAATATATTAATGAAAGTAAGCAGTTGGATATTAAGATTTTGCCGCCGGATATCAACGAAGGATTTAGTAGTTTTTCGGTGTGCGAGGAAGGCATCCGATATGGTCTTTCTGCCTTAAAGAGTGTTGGGAAATCTGTCATTGATGCAGTTGTGGAAGAGAGAAAATTACATGGTAAATTCAAAGATTTAAAGGATTTTATCAGTCGTTTATCTGGTAAGGAAGTGAATAAGAGAACCATCGAAAGCTTTATCAAATCTGGTGCGTTTGACTGCTTTGGGGTGAAGCGAAGACAAATGATGATGGTGTATTCCGATTTGATTGATTCTGTGAACAGAGAGAAAAAATCAGCTATGTCAGGACAAATGTCGTTGATGGATTTCTTAGGAGAGGATGAGAGAAAAGATTTTGAAATTCCTTATCCGGATGTGGCAGAATATGATAAGATGGAGCTTTTAACTTACGAAAAAGAGGTTGTTGGATTTTATGTCAGTGGACATCCTTTGGATGAGTATCAGGAATTAATGAAAAAGAATACAAATGCCACAACTGCAGATTTTATGCAGGAGGTTTCTGAAGAAGAGGATGTGGAAGAAGCAGGCGTCAATGTACAGGATGGTAGTATGTATGTGGTTGGTGGTATGATTGCAGCAAAGACTGTGAAAATGACAAGAAACAATCAGAATATGGCGTTTGTAACCCTGGAGGATTTGTTTGGTTCTGTGGAGGTTGTGGTATTCCCAAGAAAGTACGAGCAATACCGAAAGCAATTAGAAAATGATGAAAAGGTGTTGGTTTATGGTCGTGCGTCGGTCAATGAAAGAGAAGTAAAATTCCTGCTAGAAAAATTGGTATCATTTGACGATGTGCCGAAAAATGTGTATTTGCAATTGGATCATAAAGAGGCATGGCTGGAAAAAGAAAATCAGATTTACAATATTTTGGATGCACATACAGGAAAAGATCAGGTAATTATTTATCTGAAAGAAGAAAAGCAATTAAAACAATTGGGAAGACAGTTTAGAGTGTCTGCCGATGAGGATTTTACAAAGGAAATGACGGAATTACTGGGAGAAAAAAATGTCGAGTGTAAAGTTGGAAAAATCGATATGAGAGAGGTAAAGGGATGATAACAAGTACATCGAATGCAAAGATAAAAAACATAATAAAATATGCAAAGAGTGCCAAGGAACGCAAAAAGGCAGATGTATTTTTGGTTGAGGGCATTCGTATGTTTGTGGAGATTCCAAAGGAGTTATTGGTGGAAACCTATGTGACGGAGTCTTTTTGTGGTAAGAATCAAGCGGTTTTATCTGATGTACAATATGAGCTGGTTTCTGACCATGTAATGACCGCTATGACAGATACGAAAACGCCACAGGGGGTTGTGAGTGTTGTGAGAAGAATGCATTATACGATGGAAGAAGTGTGTGGAATTAAACAGCGGAATGCGGTAGATGCAAATGGACAGATGCCACTTGTGATTGCATTGGAAAATCTACAAGATCCTGGTAATCTTGGCACCATTTTACGAACGGCAGAGGGCGCGGGTGTAACAGGGATTATCATGAGTAGAGAGACTGTAGATATTTATAATCCCAAGGTGGTTCGCTCGACGATGGGCTCTATTTTTCGCGTGCCATTTTGCTATGTCGAAGACCTGGTCGATTCTATAAAAAAACTGAATGCTTTGGAATATGTGACGTATAGTGCGCATTTACAGGGTACAACCTTTTATGACGGTAATTATAGAAATCCGACAGTATTTGTCATTGGGAATGAAGGAAATGGTCTGACAAATGAAATGTCAAATGCAACTAGTCAGAAAATTCGAATTCCGATGCTTGGAAAGGTAGAGTCGTTAAATGCCGCAACCGCAACAACGGTGTTGATGTATGAAGCATTGCGACAAAGACTCAACTAAATTCGACAAAAATAGATGTTTTTAGAAGAAAAATCCCCGTTCTATAAAACGAACTTCTGTACTAAGATATATTACATGATAAATGTTTCAGCAGCTGCAGCTACATGTGAATGAGTGGATCACATTTATTATGAAATCAAACATATTGAGGTACTTGGAAGGAGAAACAAAATGACAGAAAAAATATTGAGCAACAATCAGGCAGTAGTGGCAGGGGAGATTATTTCAGAGTTTACATTTAGCCATGAAATATTTGGCGAGGGATTTTATATGGTGGATTTGCTGGTGAATCGATTAAGTGATGCAACAGATGTTATTCCACTAATGGTTTCGGACCGATTGATTGATGTGGAACAATCTCATCTAGGAGAAAAAATTGAGGCGAAGGGACAATTTCGTTCATACAATAAGCATGAGGAAACCAAAAACCGCCTGATTCTTTCACTGTTTGTTCGAGAACTTAATATTTTAAATGATGATGATGAAATGCAACATCCAAATCAGATTTATTTGGATGGATATATTTGTAAGGCACCGATTTATCGTATGACACCGTTAGGAAGAGAAATTGCTGATGTGTTGTTGGCAGTAAATCGTGCGTATGGAAAGTCAGACTATATTCCATGTATTTGCTGGGGTAGAAATGCCAGATTTGCAGGAAAGCTTTCAGTTGGAGAGCATGTTGCAGTTTGGGGAAGAATTCAAAGCCGTGAATACCAGAAGAAATTAGAAAATGAAGAGGTTATCAATCGTGTTGCTTACGAAGTATCAGTAAGTAAAATGGAATGTCTGGAATAAGGAATAACACCGAAAAAAGCTATATGGAATTGGCATTGCATTTTGTATATGTTTGTGCTAGGATATATCATAATCTTGAAACAAGGTTTTGGAAACTGATGTATTGATTAGAAGAATAGCAGGAAGCATTGACGTGAGGGAGACAAAATGAAGAATGTGCATATTATTTACGGCGGTGGATATGGTAAGACCGCGGCAGCGATGGGTCTTGCAGTGAAATCGGCTGGGAACGGTGAAACCGTAACAATTGTGCAGTTTTTAAAGGGAACAGATGCAGATTATAGTATTTTGGATCAATTTGAAGAGATTAACTTTTTTACCTTTGAAAATAGCTTGAAGCCATATAGGGAACTGACTTATGAAGAGAGAGAAGAACAAAGAGCGAAAGCAAAGAATAGTTTTCATTATGCAAAAAAAGTAATTGATACAGGAAGCTCTGATGTTGTTATTTTGGATGAGGTCTTAGGACTTATGGATTATAATATCCTGTATGCAGAAGATATTGAAGAGATTTTGAGTATTAATAGTGATGTGAAATTGATTATGACAGGAAGAATTTGTCCAGATCAGTTGAAGCGATATGCATCTATGATATCACATGTTGAATCGAATTAAGGAATAGAGAGTAGACCACTTAATGTGTAGCACATCTATGGGATGGCGTACATGTTGGGTGGTTTTTTGCATTTGGGAAAAGTATTTTGCATGTAATGTCTTGTGACTTGTGTGCATTGAAAGATTTAGCAGAAAATGGTATGATAAACAGGTTGTATTATGAAAAAAAAGGAGAACGATGATGAAGTACGAAAAGCTAGGAAAAAAAGCATCAATTTGTATGTATGTGAAGACGGTGATTGGGTTTGTTATAACTGCAATTTGTGTGTTGTCTGTATATTTTATAATTCGTGAGGAGTTGCCGGATTTTGTGTCTTGGTTTGTATATGGATTTTTAGGTATATATTTGCTTTATGTATTGATTGCACCAAAGCTAAGATATGAGAGATATCGCTATCGCTTGACAGAGGATGGCATTGAAGTTCGTAAAGGGTTGATTGTAATTAAAACAGAGATTGTTCCAATTGAACGTTTGCACAAAATTGAGGTATCAAGCGGTCCTATTTTTAGAGCATTCAAGCTAAAAGAAGTAATGGTTACAACTGCAGGTGGTGAACTTCGAATTGCGTATTTGAATGAAAATGTTGCAGAGCAGATATCGGAGCATTTAAAGAAACGTATCAATGCAATTGTTGTAGAGGAAAGGGAGGCAGCGCATGGAGCAGAATAAATTCCGCTGTCACTACAGCATTGTTTTTGAAAATATGGGGCGTTTTTTGGTTATTTGTTTTGTTGCCTTTTTAGGACAGGCAAATAACATGTCAAATATGGTGCAGGACATCATGAGAGGCGATTTTCATCTGGTGAATTTTTTGGCTGCATTTGGCATTGTGTTTGTTGTTTTGTTACTCTGTTTTTTGTATCAAAATATCGTATGGGCAAAGACGTGGATCTCGATTGAGGAAGACGCAATTGTACTTGAACGTAGAACAATCAATCGCAAGAAAAATACGATTGGAATTAAAAATATATCGAATATTAACTTAGAACAGAACATTTTTGAGAGAATCATGAATACGTATGTGATTAAGTTGGATACTAACTCGCGTACAACTGCGGATAAAACTGACGTAAGAATTGTATTAGGAAAGGAAAAGGCAGAGTGGTTCCGATGCGTTGTGATGGAACGTATGCAAAAAGCAGCGGGAGAAAAGGAGGCTACGGCGCAAAATGCGGAAGAAATGAATTACGATATTGTGTACTCCCCAAAGCAAATCATTATGCATTGTGTTTATACAGCAAGCGTGAGTGCAGTATTGATTATTTTAACTGCAATCATTGTGGTAATCGTAGCACTTCGTCTTGTTCGTACAGGAACTCTGTTGTTAGATGGCATTGCCAATGCAATCGGTGGACTGACTACGGCTGCTATCATTTTGTATTCCGTTGCACAGAGTCTGATTAAGGATTTTTTTGTATATTACAATTTCCGTGTCAAACGCGTGGGAGATAAAATTCATTTAGAGCATGGGTTGTTAAAAAAAAGAAAATATATATTAGCTGTTGATAAGATTAATGCGGTAAGACTTGTATCACCATTGGTTTCCAGAGTGTGTAAGAGACAATTTGTAGAGTTGATTTGTGTAGGTGTAGGTGATGAAAACAAAGAAAACTCGATGTTGTTACTTGCTGAGACGGAGCAGGATATGCGAGAAAAGCTTGCGGTGTTGTTGCCAGAATTTCATTTAGAACAGGGTGAGATTCATAAAAGAAGTAAGGCATCTATCTGGTCGGAATTACCAAGAAAGGTATGTTATTATGCAATCTTGATTGTATTAATGGTAGTTGTGGGACATTACAATGTGTTTCATATTCCGGTTGAATGGGGAATTTATGTGATATATGTGGTTGGTGTATTTTTGATTGGAACCTCTGTTTTAAATTTGTTTATGGCATTTTATACGCAGGGAATATGCCTGTTAGATCGTGAATTATTGCTTGTGAATGGTTGTTTCGAAAAGAAGATTACATGGATACCATATTATAAAATTCAACAAATTTCGTATGAACAAGGACCGATTCGTAGAAAGTGTAAGCTTGCAACGGGTATGGTACGTATTTTGGCAAAGATGATAGACTCTGCGCACCCGGTTACTTATTTAGAACAATCAATGTATGAGGAGATTGGAAAGCGTATTTTACAAAGTAGAGGAAAGATGGATTAATAGAATAAGGAGAAGAAGATGGGCGAAAAAAATGTTAAAAAATTATCTGACCAGATTATTGGTAATGTTTCAAAGGTAATTGTAGGAAAAGAAGAAGTTATAGAACTGATTGTAACGGCATTGTTTGCGGGTGGTCATGTGTTGTTGGAGGATAGTCCTGGAACAGGAAAAACAATGCTTGCAAAGTCATTGGCAAAAAGTATTGAGGGTGATTTCAAACGTGTACAGTTTACGCCAGATTTGATGCCAACAGATATTATTGGTATGAATGTATTTAATCAAAAACAGGGAGAGTTTGAATTGGTAAAAGGCCCAGTATTTACGAACTTGCTTTTGGCTGATGAGATTAATAGAGCAACGCCCAGAACACAGTCCAGCTTATTAGAGGCAATGGAGGAAAAGCAGGTTAGTATCGATGGAACAACACTCAAGCTGGAAGGGGGATTTATGGTAATTGCTACTGAAAATCCGATTGAAACAGTAGGTACATATCCATTGCCAGAGGCGCAGTTAGATCGTTTTATTATGAAGCTCTCAATGGGTTCAAACAGTGAGGAAAATGAATTAGAGATTATAGAACGTTATATTTCAGATAATCCAATTGAACATATTGATGCGTGTTGTAAAATTGCGGATGTTGAGGCTATCAAAAGTGAAATTAAGAGTGTCTATATGCATAATGTGGTAAGAAAATATATTGTTGATATCGCAATGAAGACAAGAAATGACAAGACGATTGAGGTTGGTGTCAGTACAAGAGGAATTCTTGCATTGATTCGTTGTTGTCAAGCGTATGCAGCAATCAAAGGTAGAGAATATGTGACTCCAGATGATGTGAAAAAGCTTGCTCCGTTTGTATGGGGACACCGTGTTTCCGTAGTTGGAAGAGGCAATAGCTATCATCAGGGATTAGAGTATATAGCGAAGATCATCGAAAAGATTGAAGTACCAGTTGAGAAATGGGAGAGGTAAATGCTGATTATTTGGATTGTAATCTTTGTTATAGGAATTTACTATGGGCAGAGATACCTATATGAAAAATTATGGGACAGAAAATTAAATGTAAAGGTTTGGTATGAGGATGCAATCATTGAAGCTGGACAGAGTAGTCGTGTGATTGCAATTATTGAAAATGCAAAAATGTTACCTTTGCCTATTTTTAATCTAAAATTATCAGCACCAAAGAGTTTTGTGTTTGATGATATGGAGCATGCCGCTGTAACAGATTTATTCTATAGAAGCGAAGCATTTTCTATTATGGGAAAACAGAGAGTAACAAGAAAGCTGGGTTTTCAAGGCACCAGAAGAGGCTATTTTGAAATTGCATCTGTCAATACAGTGGTAAAGGATTTGTTTTTTGTAAAAACCTATGCAAAAAATTATGATACTGATACAACAATTTATGTATTGCCAAGAAAATTGCAAAATACCTGGATTATTGAATTTGAAAAGGCCATGCTAGGAGAGATAGAAACGAAGCGTTCTTTTATTGAGGATCCTTTTTCGTTTCGTGGAATTCGAGATTATAGCGCGACGGACAGTATGGGACGTGTGAACTGGAAGGCAAGTGCGAAAACTTCGGAACTGAAAGTTAATATGTATAATAAGGTGGCAGAGCAACGAGTTTCAATTTTGATTAACCTAGATGCATATACTTTATTTAGGGAAGATGAACTCCGTGAGTATTCGATTTCTCTTGCGAGTACCCTGACAAAGGATTTTGTGGCGATGGGTGTGCCGGTTATGGTGTTTGCAAATGGGTTGGATGTTGTAACAGGTGAAAAGGGAATGATTCAGGCTGGATCTACAAGGGATCACAGTGTTGTGGTGGATAAGTATTTAGCAAGGATCGGTACGATGTTGAAAAATGATACATTTATGGAAACTTTGGATCAGATGCAGGATACAATTGCGTCGAATATAACGTATATTGTTATTTCGCCATATTACAAAAATGATTTACTGGAGAAGTTGGATGAATTAAAAAATCGTGGTGTGGATCTACATATGATTGTACCATATGATCATCGAGATACGATGGAATGTGATCGGACGTATGTCGAGGGATGGGAGGTGAACGCAGATGAAATGGATACGTAGAATACGTAAAGTGCTGGCGTTACTTTCGGAAACCATTGTTGCTTATATTATTTTGATTACAATTAATGCATTGTTTATTCGTAAGGAATTGAATTTTGTTGTTTGGCTTGTTTTGTTTGGTATTTTTTCGGTATGTTATATTGTAAGAGATGTGGCAAAGCGAAATTTTGTGTTAATCGTAGCAAGTATTCCTGTATGCGTAGCTATTTGGATGCTGCCATATCATTTTACAATAAAGGGTATTTTTGTGATTGCTGGAGGGTTTCAGCTTTTAAGCTCCTATCGCTATATGGGAAATGAGCGAAGAATTTCACCAGCGCTGGATTCTATATTTCTGTATGTTTTTACATGTGCAATATCGCTTATTTATGGAACAATCATACATCATGAACCATTAATTTCTAAGCTTACGGTGGCGGCGATTGAATTGATTGTACTGTTTTTGGCACAGCACTATCTTGATGGAATGATGGAATACATAAACTGTTCTCAGGAATATAAACCGATTTCCATTCGGGGAATGTTGTATGCGAATACCATTACGGTCTTGGCGGTAAGTGCGATTTTTGTCATTTTGTTACTGATCAACAGACAATTTGATTTGCTTGGTCTTTTCGTGAATGCGATGATAAATGGCATCCGATTTTTGTTGCGTATGATTCACTTGGAGGATTCAACGCTTTATATTCCAGATTTAGAACTTGAAGAGGAAACACCTGAGGAAATACCTGATGCTTTGGAATATACAGACCGTTGGGGTGTGTATTTTGTTTGGATGATCATAGGCGCATTTTTCATATCGGTTTGTATTGTTTTGATGATAAAGCTTGGAAGATTTTTGATGCAGAAGACCAATGATAGCGGAGATGTTGTAGAGCGTATTTCGACAAAGAAGAAAGAAAAAGGGGAACGCATTGCAGGAAAAAAAAGAGAAAGAAAGTTGTTTTTGAGTAAAGCAGAAAAGGTGCGAAAATATTATCGAAAAAAAATATACCAGTATCAAAATGACATTTCGTTAGATGCCTATCAGACGTGTGGGCAATTACAACAAGAAATTCAAACATGTGCACAGGTGGATATTCAGGAATTGTCTAATCTTTATGAACAGGTGAGATATGGTGCAGGTGAAGTGAATGAAGATATGGTAAAGAAAGCGAAGAAGTATGCTACAAAAGATTAAGAGAAGATTGCAAATAGCAAGGATTCGGAAAGAGGATAGAAATGATAATAAAATGTCCTAATTGTGATGGTGCATTGGAATATGACGTGCACTCAAAACAGATGCTTTGTAAGTTTTGTTATAGTTATTTTGATGAGAATCAATTTGGTACGCAGCCAGAAGAGGACATGCGTGATACAATTAGCAAGCAGGAAATGGATAATCCATCAGATACGATGGAACAGCTGCAAATGGGATTGTCGTCAGAGGATGCAGATGATGAGTACATGGAAAGTGATATGTACACCTGTACAGCATGTGGTGCAGAATTGATGATAAATAATGTGGAGTCGTCAACGTTTTGTGCGTATTGTGGTCAACCTACAATTGTGTTTAGCCGTGTGTCTAAATGTAGAAGACCGAAATATATAATTCCATTTTCAGTGACAAAAGAGCAGGCGTTAAAGAAAATTCGTGATACCTTAAATAAGGGATTTTTTGTACCACAGGAAATCAAGGATTTTAAAGTCGAAATGCTGCGTGGAATTTATGTGCCATTTTGGTTATATGATATTGATTATAAAGATCGTTTGGTTGTGCGAGGAACGGTTGGAAGTGGCAAGAACTCTAGGACACGATATTTTTATCGAAAGGCATCCTGCGCTTTTGAACGGATTACAATCGATGCATCCAAACGATTTAATGATGAATCCTCTCAGCGTTTAGAACCGTATCGTGTACAGGAAGCGATTCCTTTTCAGGAAGGCTATTTGTCAGGATTTTATGCGGATTGTAGCGATGATGATAAGATTAAAATGCGTAATATGGCGCTGGGAAGAGCTAAAATTTTGTTTGATGCAGAAGTATTAAAAAGCATTTCTGCATCAAACAAAAATATCATTCGTTCCAATCCGCAGTATAAAATGGTGGAGACTTCATATGCGTTATTACCAGCCTGGTTTCTGGTATTCCGGGCGGAGAATGAACATTATACAATTATGGTAAATGGTCAGACGGGAAAGTTGGTTGGTGCTGTGCCAAGTGATAAGAAAAAGGAAATGACAGTATTTGGTGTAATGGCAGTTATATTCGCTATTTTGTTTGGAATTGTGGGCATGACACTCTTTTCTACAGGGATTGATTCGGAGGCAACAGGGAAGCTAATTGCATTTATTGCTGTGATAATCGGTACGATGTGGCTCATGGCAAGAGGTAATTATAAACGATATAAAATGAGTAAAACATTGACAACAGAGAACGCAATCAAAAACTTGGTGACAGAAAGGCAGGATGATCATTAATGGGCGTAATAGGTGCTTTGTTAGGAATTGCATTTGGTGTGGTGCTGGCATACCTGATCATTTCTATTATGGTTAAAAAATCAAATGATTTGGGTGATAGTAAGGGCAATTATAAGGATTTTTCGACGGCGCCAGTTGTGATTCACGAGTCGAAAAATAATGTTTCCCAAAATTTTATTCCACCAGAGTATTCATAGTGGGAATCAATGTGGTTTAGATGATGTGAGGTGTAAAATATGATTCTTTTATTTATTGTTTTGATACTATTAACTGTTTTGTTTTGGCTAGCGTATCATATTACAGGAGCAATTCTAAAAGCCTGTTTTTGGTTATTTGTTCGTTTGCCGATTACGTTGATTACATGGGTATTGGCAGTTGCCTGTTGTTGTACCTTAATTCTGATTCCAGTTGGATTGTGGTTATTTAAGTTAGGAGGAAAAATATTAATTCCAGGCTGATAACGATTGACAAATAAGCAGATATTTTATAGAATAGCGTTGGCGAAAAGCCAAGACAGTTCGTAACCATCCTGTCTATAATCAAAACTAAGGAGAATAAAATATGTTAGTCGAAAGAATCAAAAGTGACTGGGAAGACACGAAAAAACTGTTTCGTAGTGTTCCATCTATTGTAATGGTGTTATTCACACTATCCGTAATTTTCATGAATTTATTTGCGAATAAGGAGATTCGAACCGGAAGCAGCTATATTGCGCTGGATTGTGGTTTTCTTTTGTCGTGGCTTGTATTCCTGTGTATGGATATGGTGACCAAGCGATTTGGTCCGAAAGCTGCAGTAAAGATGACCGTAGCTGTTGCATTGATTAATTTTGCAATGGCTGGATTGCTTGCATTTGTTGCTGCAATACCAGGAAACTGGGGAGAATATTACACTTACGAAAATCAGATTGTAAATGATGCGCTTAATAGCACAATTGGAGGAACTTGGTATATTTTGCTTGGAAGCATGATTGCATTTGTGGTTTCAGGTATTGTAAATGCTTTGGTCAATCACGGAATTGGTAAGCATTTAAAAAAGGATAATTTCTTTGCATATGCAATTCGAACCTATGCGTCTACAATGATTGGTCAGTTTGTAGACAACATGTGCTTTGCATTGATTGTAAGTCGTAATTTCTTCGGATGGACTTTGGTACAATGTGTAGTTTGCTCTTTGATTGGAGCAGTGATGGAATTGTTATGTGAGATTATCTTTAGTCCGATTGGATATTCTGTTTGTAAAAAATGGGAAAAAGAGAATGTGGGTAGTGAATACATTGCTCTACAAAAGGTTGCGTGAACGTCGACTTGAATAAGTTGTATTAGAGAATTTCGCAATTTTCCGATAACAAGGTTATATAGAGAGGAAAAAGAATGAGGGTTGTTGTAACGGGTAGTAGTACTGGAATGGGAAAGGCAATTGCCAAGAAGTATTTGAAGGAAGGGCATCAGGTATTTGGGTTAGATCAAAAGGATGCCACGATTGAACATGAGCATTACATACATTATGTATGTGATGTATCAGATGCGAAAAGCCTACCTGAAATCGAAGATATTAATATATTAGTTAATAATGCAGGTGTGCAAAGCATGGAGAATATGCGGGATATTGATGTGAATCTTCGCGGTGTTATGCACTGTACAAATCGTTATGGACTACAGCCTTCTATTCGTGCAATTTTAAATCAGGCTTCAGTTTCTGCACATAATGGTGCAGAGTTTCCAGAATATGTAGCCAGTAAAGGTGGCGTGTTGTCTTATACAAAGTGGACTGCAAAAGAGATTGCCCAATATGGCGCTGTTGCCAATAGTATATCTTTTGGAGGAGTTATCACACAATTGAATGCACCAGTAATGCAGGATGGTAAAATGTGGGATGAGATTATGTCGATGACACCGCTAAAGAAATGGGCAACCGTGGATGAGGCTGCAGAATGGGTATATTTTTTAACCGTTGTAAATAAGAGTATGACGGCACAGGATGTGATTGTAGACAATGGCGAAATGTACAATCATAGATTTGTGTGGTAGAGATCGTGCATATATTCATAGTATATTGTACGCAAAAATAATATATTGTAAATGAAACGAAAAGGCATGTCTGTTTGGATATGTCTTTTTTACTTTATGGGAAATCTTTTGATGTGTTGTTCATTTATAGGCGTATGCATTCTCTTCAGAGTTATATTCGCCTAAGGTATGTAGCTATGCAACCTGCACATCCAAAAGTGCATCTTACGTAATGACCTATTGATTCTGTTTGGATTATGAATTAAGATGCATATATCAAAATTATACGAGGGAAGCGCTTATGAAATTATCATTACAGCAAATTGATACAGGAGAAGAAGAGGTTATTATTCGTTATAAAGAGGAAACGGAGTTTGTACATGAGCTTGCGAATTTTGTTTTGAATGGGAATAAAAAAATACCTGTATTTAAAGACAGGGAACAGGTGTTGTTAAGTCCAACTGACATTTTATATATGGAAAGTATTGATCGAACAACATATGTATATACGGGTGATAATGTTTATACCATTTGCATGTCTTTGCGGGCATTTGAGACAGTGATTGGGGATGCATCTTTTTTTCGATGTAGCAAAGCGATGATTATCAATATACGGCACATTTTGTCATTAAAAAGTTTATCAGGAAATCGAATTGATGCTTGCATGGATAACAATGAACACATTGTGATTTCAAGACGATATGCAAGACAGCTTCGTGAAGTATTGAGAGGTGAGGGAGAATGAGTAAGTTTAAAAGATATGTGTGGGCAGAGATTGGAATTGAATTTAAGGCTTGTTTGTATTTTTTCGCGTTTTTGTTTTATGTATGTATGTTTTGGTTGATAAAAGGGGAATATAGTGTTTCTATTTTGCACATGGCAGAAATGATTTTATCAACCTATATTATGGGTTATGTACAGGTGTTTGTGCTAGATAATTTTGATGAGAGTGAAAAAATAACACCAAAGACAATCGGATGTATTTTGTTGTGTACGATGATCTACACGGTGTTGCATTATGTGTTAAACTGGACGGATCACAGCGTGGTTAGTAATGGTGGATTTTTTCTGTATGTGTTGGTTTGCTACGTATCTGTGTTCTGGGTGTATAGGTTAAAACGGAAAATGGATACAGAAGTATTGAATCAGGATCTTGAAAATTTTAAGAAGACATTGGATTAGATATAGGTGATTGTGAAACTCAATTTAGTGTATTGGGCGTTGTTAAATATAAACAAATCCAAGTTGGGATATTTAACAACGGTAATTTGTAAATTGAGAGTTTCGCAAGCACCTATATATTAAACGATGGGAAAGAGGAGATGAAAATATGGAGACAGCAAAATATGCAATTGATATTCAGAATTTGACAAAGAAATATCGAAAGACGAGAGGCGTTACAGGATTAACCTTGCAGGTAGAAGAGGGAGATGTTTTTGGGTTTTTGGGACCAAATGGAGCGGGAAAGTCGACTACGATTCGAAGCATATTAGGTCTTTTGCAATACCAAGAGGGAGAAATCAATGTACTTGGTATGGATGCAAAAAAGGAACGAAAGAAGATGTTAATGAATATTGGATATCTTCCGAGTGAAGTTATGTTTTATCCGACGATGAAGGCAAAAGATGTCATTCGGTACGCAGCGGATATGCGACAAATGGATTGTAAAGCAGAAGCAGAAATGCTTTGTGAACGTTTGCAGATCAATGGAGAAAAAAGGATAGAAGAGTTATCCCTTGGAAATCGAAAGAAAATTGGAATTGTATGTGCGATGCAACATAGACCTAAGCTGTTTATTTTGGATGAGCCAACGAGTGGTCTGGATCCGTTTATGCAGGCAGAGTTTTTTAAACTGATTATGGAGTACAACAAAATGGGAACGACCTGTTTTTTGTCATCCCATGTATTGACGGAGATAAAGAAATATTGTAAGCATGTGGCGATTATCCGAGAGGGACAGCTTGTCTGCACAGATACCGTAGAGAACTTGACGAAGAGACATGGTAAGTCTGTGAAGCTTGTGAAAGACGGTGTGATGGAAGAGTTTTTATATAACGGTGATTTGAATGTGTTATTTCAAAGTTTTGCAGGACATGATATTTCAGACATTGTGATTGAAGAACCAGATATGGAAGAGATTTTTATGAGTTATTATACCAAGTAGAAAATTGTGAAATGTAATGTGAAGGATTCGTTTTAAAGGAGTTGGTCGATATGAGATTGTTAAGGCAGGAATTAAAAATTAATCGAAAGACATTTATGATATGGCTTTTGTGTATTGCGTTTTGTAGCGTTGGATGTATTGTTTTATATCATAGTTTAGAGGATTCGGTGAAAGAATTAGCAGACAGCTATTCTAATATGGGAGCCATGTCACAGGCGATTGGAATGGATAAATTAAGTCTTGCGACAATGGAAGGGTATTACGGAACAGAAATTGCAATTGTGTTCAATCTTGGGGTGGCGATGTTTGCTGCATTGATCGGAATTGGAATGTTATCGAAGGAAGAAAATGGTCATACGGCTGAATTTTTAAATGCATTGCCGGTTTCAAGAGTACAGATTTATTTTGAAAAATATGCAGGCTTGCTTATTATGATTGTGTTGTTTAACCTGATACAGGTAGTTCTTAACTATATTACAATTGTATGGATGAATCAGATGTTTGATATTGATATTTTTGTAAAGTATCATATTGCAGCTGTTTTGATGCAGGTGGAAATTGCTTCTGTTTGCTATATGATTTCCGCAATAACAAAGAGAACTTTGCTTGGTGCAGGGTTGGGATTTGCGATTTTGATGTTTGGACTTGAAATGATGTGTCGTATTATTCCGGCAATAGAAGATGCAAAATATATTACTCCATTTTATTATTGTAATGCAGCAGATATATTTTCAAGTGGTAAGTTGGATACAACACTGCTCGGAATAGGATGCGGTGTAACGGTGATAAGTATCATAATTGGTGTGTTGGCATATCAGAAAAAAGATATTGCCGCATAGAAAAAACAATGATAGAAAGAAATCCCCTTAAGTAGACGTGGTAAGTAAAGTCTATGTAAGGGGTATTTTTTTGTCATATTACCAAGGATATTCTTCTCCGGTATAAGTAACAAAAACAGAACCGATTCTATCATTTGATGTGCGAGGATGCTGTTGATTGGGTGTTAACCAGTTTGTTTGCCACTTTACGAGGATTGATACAGTATGGTAAAATGAGAAAATAAAAAATAACAAATGATGTAGGAAAGTAGGAAAAAAATGGCATATCAGTTGTTGGTGGATTTGCATGGATGTGAGGAAGATTATTTAAATGATATAGATTGTATAAAAAGGATTGCGCAGCAGTCAGTTGCAGAGATTGGTGCGGAGATTGTGGAAGAGTGTGTACATCAGTTTGAACCGATTGGCATATCGTATATTGCTGTGATTACCACATCACATTTTTCGATACATACCTGGCCAGAGTTTGGATATGCGGCGATTGATATTTTTTCTTGTAAGGAAACGATTCCGGAGCAATTGGCACAGCAGTTAAAGATTGCGTTTGATGCAAGGGAGATGGAAGTGCAATCGGTTGAACGAAAGATACAGCGAGATGATTTGGGATAGAAGGGAGGCATGCTTTTTGGATTATTTTGTAGGTGACGTTCTTTGGGTTGATGGTGACACCTATGAGGTTGTTGGCAAGATTAGTTATCGTAATACAGCAGATGGTAAAATGTGGACGGAATATCGACTGTTTCAAGTAGGAAGTGGAAGAGAAAAGTGGTTAAGTGTTGATACGACGTATGATGAGTATTCGATTTCAGAGGTTGTTGGATATGCAAATATGGCTGGTTATCATCAGGTAGATACTGGGAAGGAAGTGGTTGCCAGAGCCTGGGGACGGGTAGATGTTGAGACGGGAGATAGCGCATATTTTACAGAGTATGAAGATGATACAGAGGAAAAGATTATTTCCGTTGAAATTTGGGATGATGGCGAGGAAAAAAGTGTCGGATATTATTTGGATCGGGAAGAGTTTTATGTGATGTCTCACGCAAGTGAAAACACATCTGGATATCAAGCAAATAATAGTCAATCGATGGTAAGAAAGGCTATTTTAATTTTAGCATTCATAGCGTTTTCTTCTATGTTTTCTATTCTACCAGCTGTGATTGGGTTGTTTACTGGTAACTCTAAATTAAGTATTGAAAAGTGGATTCGCTCTAATAGTGAATTTCGGTATGTGACGACGATAACAGGAGCAGATTCACAAAAAGCACAGGTGTATACGACGGATAACACCATAGAGGATACAAGTAAAAATATTATTTATGCCTTGGATGGTAATGTAGAGAGTGTGCAACAAAATACAGAGGACGGGGATGATAGTGTTGCCATTTTGACATCGAAGGAATACTGTTTGATTTATACATCTGAGTATGACGAGACAATGGTACAGGTGTCGAGTCGTAAATATGTGTATGGTAGCGATCAGACACCATATCGATCAAACAGACATACCTATCGCTACTATCGAAGATATTATTATACGAATGGTTATGACAAGGATTCCAGGTCCTTTGGAAGTAGTAAATCAACTTTTACGAATTTTGGTGATACGCGTGTAGATACCAATTATGGAGATTCATTGAGTTCTTATTCAGATACCGTTCGACAGGAAAGCATTGGAGCACGTGTTGCTGCCGGTGGTGGAACAAGTTATGGTAAATAGACATAGTTAAGTATAGAAAGGGGAATGCCGCAAGAGGGCGGTTGTGAAAAGGTATGGAGATTTTAAATGATTTATTTTTAGTCGCTGTGTATTCTGTTGCGGGAATCGCATTGATGATGTTGGGTAACTTTTTGATTGATTTGATTGTTCCTTGTCATTTTCCGACAGAGATACAAAAGGGAAATACAGCAGTTGGATGGTTTTCGGCTGGTTCTTTTATTGGAATAGGCACAATTCTTCGTGCTGCAATTATGTCACCAGCTGTGCAGCAGGCAGAGGAGTCGTTAGGGGCAGGATTGATCAATAGTATCATTTACTTTGCAGTGGGAATTGTTTTTTTCATGGTAGGGTATGTGTTAGTTAACTTATTTAACAAAAAGTATAATTTGAATGAAGAGATTGGAAAAGGAAATGAAGCAGCTGGTATTATGGTATTTGGAATCTTTATTGGCCTTGCAATCGTTATTAGTGGAGTAATCATGTAGCATGAAAAAATATAGACTTTTAATGCTGACGACACTGATTATATCAGGGTGTTCTATTTGCTATGAGTTATTAATTAGTGCTGTCAGCTCTTATTTGGTGGGAGATAGTACGTTGCAGTATTCCATCACAATTGGACTATATATGTCTGCAATGGGACTTGGCTCTTATTTGTCAAAATATATAAAGGATAAGCTATTTAATTGGTTTGTCCTGGTGGAGATTGGCGTGGGTATTTTAGGCGGAATTAGTGCGTTTATTCTATTTTTAGCCAATGTGTATCTGGAGCAATATCAATTGATAATGTATATTGAAATCATTTTGATTGGTATTTTGGTTGGTGCAGAGATTCCTCTGTTGACAAGAATTATTGAAAATGACGAGGAGAATTTGAGAGTCACACTTTCCTCCATTTTTAGTTTTGATTATATTGGTGGTTTGCTTGGTTCTGTAGCATTTCCATTATTGTTATTGCCACAATTAGGATATATTGCAACAGCATTTTTAGCAGGTTCTATGAATTTTTTGGCTGCTGCACTTATCATCTTTAAGTATAAGAAAAGAATTGAGAATGGAAAATTATATCAGGTGGTCGTGATTGTGTTATTCATTGAGATGATGTTTGGTATGATTTTTGCAGATGAATTATCCAACCGTTTAGAGGGCGGAATGTATCGTGATCAGATTATTTATTCGGAACAAACGCAGTATCAGCATATTGTTATGACAAGACATAAAGATGATATTCGTTTGTTTATTGATGGTAATGTGCAATTTTGTTCGTTAGATGAATACAGATATCATGAGGCGCTTGTGCATATTCCAATGAGTAAAGCGGCAAAAAAGGATAGAGTGCTTGTGCTTGGTGGTGGAGATGGTTTGGCTTGTAGAGAATTGTTAAAATACGAGGGGACAGAGATTACCCTGGTGGATTTGGATTCTGAGATGACAAAAATTTGCAGTGAAAACCCCATTATTACAGACTTGAATCAGAATTCGCTAAACAATGAGCGTGTGCATATCATTAATACAGATGCATATAAATATTTGGAACAAAATGACACTGCGTATGATGTCATTATTGTGGACTTGCCGGATCCGAACAATGAAAGCTTGAATAAGTTATATACCAATGTGTTTTACAGAATGTGTCATAATGCATTGACGGACGATGGCGTTTTGGTTGTGCAATCAACGAGTCCATATTATGCAACCAAGGCATTTTGGTGCGTGAACAAAACCTTAGAAAGTGAAGGGTTCTTTGTAAATGCGTATCATTTACAGGTGCCTGCGTTTGGTGACTGGGGATTTAATATGGCTTCCAAAAAGGAATTAGATGATACATATGAATTGGAAGTTGATACAAACTATTTGAATGAGCAGTCTATCCCTGCATTATTTTCATTTGGAAAAGATGAGATGTTGGCAAGTAATGATTCGATTGAGGTGAATCGTCTGACGAAGCCAGTATTGATTCAGTATTATTCAGATGCAGTAAGAAATTGGGAGTAAAAGGTGCATAAACAGTAAGGAGGCCGCATAAAATGAAACAGTTATTGATTGGAGTGTTGATTCCGTTTGTGGGAACCAGTTTGGGTGCAGCGTTGGTGTTTCTACCACAAGGAAAAAAACAGGGAGGTGCCATGAATCAGACAGTAGAGAAGATACTGACAGGTTTCGCGGCAGGTATTATGGTTTCTGCTTCCTTTTTTAGTTTGCTATTACCGGCACTAGAACAGGCATCTGCTATGGGAAAAATGAGAGTGATTCCAGCAGTGATTGGATTTTTACTTGGAATGGGATTTTTATTGTTATTAGATTATACTGTTCCGCATTTACACCGCGACAGCGATGAACCAGAGGGCGCAAAAGTAAAAATCAAAAAGACGTCGATGATGCTCTTGGCAGTGATTCTGCATAATATTCCGGAGGGAATGGCTGTTGGTGTGATATTTGCAGCATGGCGTTCTGGAAGTGAGGCAATTTCGGTCACGGCGGCGCTTTCCTTAGCCATAGGTATTGCAATTCAAAATTTTCCAGAGGGCGCTATTGTGTCTATGCCTTTGGCGGCAGAGGGATTTTCTAAGAAAAGAGCTTTTTTGGGTGGTGTCATATCAGGTGCGGTAGAACCCATTGGTGCCATCGTGACAATTTTGGCTGCAGGTTTTGTAGTGCCGGTTATGCCATATTTACTTAGTTTTGCAGCTGGTGCGATGATTTACGTGGTAGTGGAAGAATTGATTCCGGAAATGGCACAGGGAGAGCATAGTAACCATTCTACCATTTCATTTGCACTGGGTTTTTCGCTTATGATGTTGTTAGATGTTATGTTAGGATAAAGTTTCTCCATTACCTAAAATTTATGATACAAGGAGGGAAAAACATGAAGAAGAAATTGTTGATATTTGATATGGATGGAACGATTTTGGATACCTTAGAGGATTTGACAGATGCAATGAATCACACATTGGAATGTCATAACATGCCAAAACGAACCATAGAAGAGGTAAGAACCTTTGTAGGAAATGGTATTTTGAAATTAGTAGAGCGAAGTGCTGTGGCAGGAACAGATGCAGAGAAAATTGCACAGATGTTTGCAGATATGAAAGCTTATTATCAACTACATTGCTATGACAAAACAAAGCCGTATGATGGCATCATAGAATTGATGAAAGAATTGCGAGAAAAAGGTTATGGGATTGCTGTAGTATCTAACAAGGCAGATGCAGCAGTACAGGAGCTGTGCCAAAAGTTTTTCACAGGACTTGTGGATTATGCGGTAGGAGAACAGGAAGGAATTGCAAGAAAGCCAGCTGCTGATATGGTGTATATGGCGATGAAACAGATGCAGACGAGACCGGAAGATGCAGTTTACATTGGGGATTCTGAAGTGGATTTTGCAACAGCAAATAATTCAGAAATCGACAGCATTATTGTTACATGGGGATTTCGGGATGAAGCGTTTTTGAGAGCGCAGGGTGCAAATTTATTTGTGAATAAGCCGATGGAAATTTTGGATATACTTGCACAAAAATAAGTTGGAAGAATATGGAAATCCTGAAATCGTACTCTTGAATGAGGAAATGCAGTGTTGTATAATAAAATTTAGATGTGAAATCAGATTCACACAATATACGGTAAGGAAATAATTACATATAAGGAGAATAAATATGAGCGGAATTTCAAACATGGAGTTGAAAAAGAGTTTTAAGGGAATTGGGGATGCCAATCCAGTTATGACACAGAGATTTGGTGCAGATCCATATGGTTTGGTTTACGATGGACGTGTATATCTTTACATGACCGGAGACGATTTTATGTATGACGAGAATGGTGAAATTATTGAAAATAATTATAGTAATATTTATACAATCAATGTCATTTCTTCAGCAGATATGGTGAACTGGACAGATCATGGATGCGTGTATGCGGCGTCTAGTAAAGGACAGGCTACATGGGGTAACAATGCGTGGGCTCCAGCTGCAGCATATAAAGAGATTGATGGTAAGATGAAGTTTTTCTTATATTTTGCTAATAGTGGTAATGGAATTGCTGTATTGAGTGCAGATAGTCCAATTGGACCATTTACAGATCCAATCAATGGACCATTGATTTCAAGAGAAAAGACACCTACATGTGCAGAGGTAACATGGTTATTTGACCCAGCGGTATTGATGGATGATGATGGGGAGGCTTATATTTATTTTGGTGGTGGTGTACCATCAGACGATAAGGCTGCGAATCCTGGAACGGCCAGAATGGCAAAGCTTGGTCAGGATATGATTAGTTTAGATGGAGATCCAATTGCAATTGAGAATGTTGCATATTTGTTTG
Source organism: Eubacteriales bacterium (assembly GCA_030533405.1). Taxonomy (GTDB): domain Bacteria; phylum Bacillota; class Clostridia; order Lachnospirales; family Lachnospiraceae; genus CAG-590. Next base: position 42,933 of record JAUNJF010000002.1, on the reverse strand, counting down.
AGGATTCTGGAATTAATAAGATTAATGGTAAATACTATTATTCATATTGTTCTAACTTCTCTATTCCTGAGGAGAAGAGACCAGAGCTTGGATACGATCAGGGTGAAATCAATGTTATGGTTTCTGATCAGCCATTGGGACCATTTACATTTTATAAGCCAGTATTAAAGAATCCAGAGTTTTTCTTTGGCTTGGGTGGCAATAATCACCACTGTATGTTTGAGTTCAAAGGACAGTTATATATGGCATATCACTCAAGAATTTCTGAGGAAGCAATGGGAGTATTAAAGGGCTATCGTTGTACTGGTATTGATGCTGTGAATTTGGATGCAAATGGAGACATTGAGACAATTACAATGACCAGAAAAGGTGTTGCACAGGTTGGAAGCCTGAATCCGTATGAAAAGACAGATGCAACAACCATGGCAATTATGGCTGGAATTTCGACAACACAGTATGGTGAGCAGAGTATTCAATATGGTTCAGGTGACATGATTGTTACAGATATTACAACTGGTAGCTGGATTGGCGTATATGGTGCGAATTTTGCTGACAAGGGCGCAAATGCAATCGAGGTAGAGGTACGCGGAACAGGTTCTGGTAAAATTTATGTATGCATCGATTCCTTAGAGGGCGATGTAGTTGCAGAAGTAGAAGTGAAACCAGAAAGCGCAAATACACTTTCTGTTGCGAAGGCACAGCTATCAGCAGCTGTTAATGGAAAGCATGATGTCTACTTTGTATTTGAGGGTAGTGACTTCGAGGTGAAGAGCTGGAAGTTTAGCGAATAGGATAATGCGATCATGTAGGGCAGGCGATGAACGTGCGCTTGCCCTTTTGTATGTAATCTAACATTTAGTAGGAAATTGCAAAACCTGCAATTTCTTATATATTTTGAATGAAAAAGGGAGAAGAGAAATGAAGCAAATATATGATATTCCAAAGGACGTACGCACAAAGAAGGAGGGAGTTACCTATGGAGAAATGCAATTGATTTCCTACCAGTCATCTGTTACGCAATCGATAAGAAATGCCAATGTGATTCTTCCCCCAGGTTATTCGCAACAGGAAAAATATCCAGTTGTGTATATGTTACACGGAATTGGTGGCGATGAGGAGGAATGGCTTGGTGCAAACCCGGTAGAAATGTTGGGAAATCTAATGGCGAATGGAGAAATTCCGAAAATGATTGCGGTACTTCCGAATGTTCGTGCAAGAAAGGATGATCGAAAGGATCCCGATGACATTTTTACATTAGAACATTTTCATGCGTTTGATTCGTTTATTACGGATTTGACAGAATGTCTGATGCCGTATATGAAAGAACATTTTTCGATTTTAGAGGGGAGAGAGCACACTGCAATTTGTGGATTATCCATGGGTGGCAGAGAAACGTTATACATTAGTTGTACACATCCAGAGTTGTTTGCGTATGTCGGTGCGTTTAGCCCAGCAATTGGTGTATTGCCATATGCAAATCCGTTTATGTCAGAACCGGGATTGTTAACGGAAGAAACGTTGAAATGGTCAGTGGAATATCCGACGTTTATTATGATTGCGACAGGTGATCAGGACATGGTAGTCCGAACAGAACCAGAGAGATATCATAAGGCACTTGAAAAAAATGGAACAGATCATATTTTCTATGTGACAGAAGGTGCGCATGATTTTGTAGTCTGGTCACATGGACTGTTTAATTTTTTGAAGAAAATATTTCGATAGACAGAGTAGATAGCGTGTATTTAAGAAAATAAAATTATAAAAAGACAGGATATATGAGAGAAATCTCTTTGCTCCTGTCTTTTTGCTTTAGATTTTATTATATAGACTACGATGGATTTTGATTTTCTTGGTTTGGTCCGTTTCAGGATCATAATATAGGAGGGTATGAAAGAAAATTCCTTTTTCACAAATTTTCGGATGATCACAATCCTCAAATATATGCGTATATGGCAGATCCACTTTTTCGCCATGTAATAAAGGTGTTAGCATATTGGTAAATTCTTCCGTTTTCGAATATGCAACAGTTTTTCGGACACGTTCATCATTTTGTTCTGCAATATCAGCATTATGAATAATGCGTATAACTTTATTACCAGTATATTGTGCGTCTATGAATTCTGTAAAAAGCTTGCAGTAATACAAGTGCCCAGATTGTGTTTTGATAAAAATGGTTTGTCTGGCGTCGTATGTCTGTTTTTTTAGGTTAACACCAAGGAAAATTAAGGTGAAAAAACCTCCAAATGCGATTACTGTTATAGCTGCCAAATATAGTAATTTAGTTGTGATAGAGAGCTGGGTTAGTGTGTTTTTTAAGGGTTGTGCAGCAGCAATCGCAACTGCAAAAAAATACACATAAGATGAAAGATACAGGAGAAAACCAATCAGAATTTCGATTCCGGAATCCTCACATCGTATAATATTCAATATTTCTTCTCTTTGACGCATATGCTTATATTCGTTTAATTGTCTTTCTTTTTCTATATTTTGGTTACGCAAAATAGAATTTTTTTTGGCTTGTTGTTGTTTGTTCTGTTCTTCTATTTTTGCCTGTGTTTCTAAATATTGTTTGAATTTTGCTTCCTTTTTTTGTCGCTCTTTTTCTAAATAAATCCTGTATTTTTCATCACGTTTTTGTTGCTTTTCAGCCTTTTGTTTTCTTCGCTTTTCAACCTTTTCTAGCTTTTTTTCGGTATTTACCAAGTGAAATAAGTGTCTGAAAAGCAAAATAGAAATCCATCCGAATATAAGGATAACAGGTACAAAAACGAGAGAAGCTCGTATGAGGACATAATCGTCTGTTGTTTTATTGGTGCTCATATAGACGGTTAGTCCTTCTAAAAAGATGGCAATCAGTGTCAGGATGGAAAAAATAAGCAATCCAAAAACCTGAAGTATTTTTTTCATTTATCTGCTCCTTTGTTTTTATAAGGTTGTGAAATTGTTGTAGAATAACAAAATAGCACAGGATAATTCCTGTGCTGTTTTGTTGATGTTCATTATACGAAATGTATTAGTTTGCGTATGGATTAATTGTCTTAATTGTTCCATCCTCATTGTACTCGATTTCTGTGTACTTAACGCAACGCATACTGCTTACGCCTCTTGACCATGATGAATCATGATAGAAGAGGTACCATTTACCATTATATTCAACGATTGAATGATGTGTTGTCCAACCGATAACTGGCTCAAGAATCTTACCACGGAATGTAAATGGTCCTTCTGGGTTCTTACTTGTAGCATATACGATTGTACATGTTGTACCAGTTGAATATGATAAATAATATGTATCATTATATTTGTGCATCCAAGGACCTTCGAAATAACGTCTGTCCTCATCTCCAGCCTTAAGTGGTTCGCCGTTCTCATCAAGAATTACGATTTCTTTTGCATCCTCTTTGAACTGAAGCATATCATCAGTTAACTTAGCAACTCTTGGTCCTAATGCTTTCTCGTTTCCTTTTGGTCCCTCTGCATCTGGAACAAATGTGCCTGTCTGCCATTTCTCTAACTGACCGCCCCAAAGACCGCCGAAGTATACATATCCCTGTCCGTCATCATCTACTAAAACAGCTGGATCAATACTGAAACTCTTCTCAATGTAGTTCTCTTCAGGAACGAATTTTCCATCTGGAGTGTCTGAAGTAGCAACACCAAGACGGAAGATACCATCTTTGTCACGAGCTGGGAAGTATAAGTAATATTTACCGTTCTTATAAGCACAATCAGGTGCCCACATCTGCTGTGATACCCAAGGTACTTCGTTCATATGTAATACTTCACCACAGTCAACACAATCAGAATCTAAGTCGTCAAGACGAAGGATATGATAGTCCTCCATGTTGTACTGATCGCCGTTGTCGTTATCTTCGCACTCATGCTCTAAATCGTGTGATGGGTATATATAAAGTTTACCATCAAATACATGTGCTGAAGGGTCAGCAGTATAAATGTTTGTTACCAATGGTTGATTTTTTTCCATAGTTCATGTCTACCTTTCTTATTTTTTAGTACAATATAACATATAATATCAAAGAATAAAAGAATTTTAAAGGATTATCTTAAAAAGTTTTTTGTAAGCGTTTTTATAATGATGAAGATTGTGATAAAATAATAAAAATATAGTTAAGGAATTGAAAAACAAAATTTGGATTATCGAGGGTTTCTCAATAAATACATATGAATGGTAAGGAGATTGGAATGAATAATTTAGAAGAGGCGCAGTTTAGGAATTTGGAGCAGGAAGATCAGGTATTAGAGTTACGCTGTAATATTGACGATATGACAGGTGAGGATTTGGCGTATGCGATGGATGTTTTGCTAGAGCGGGGAGCGCTGGATGTATATACCATTCCGATTGGCATGAAAAAGGGAAGAACTGGAATCATGCTGTCAGTACTATGTAAGGAAGGGCAGCGAAAGGAAATGGCAAGGACGATATTTCAGTATACGACAACAATCGGAATTCGAGAGAACGTATGTAATCGTATGATATTGGGAAGACGAGAATATTCTGTTGATTCGGAGTGGGGACCGATACATGTCAAACAGTCTGGAGGGTATGGTGTTTTACGAGAAAAAATGGAGTTTGAGGAATTGAAGAAAATAGCACAGCGTGAAGGTTTATCATTGGCGCAGGTTAGAGAAATCATAAAAAAGTGAAAAAAAACATTTGCCTTATCAAAAAAGATGTGTTATAGTGTACAAGTCGCTTTAATGCTTTTATGCGTTAAAGTGAAAAAGAGTAAATGCTATTATGCATAAGGATATAAAGTAAAGGAGTTGTTAGAACATGAAAGAGATTTCTAAGTTAATGGGATACCGTGAGTCAGTTAAAGTTGTGGATGCCACATTGAGAGATGGTGGTTTGGTAAATGATTTTTATTTTACCGACGAATTTGTAAAGGCTTTATATGAGACGAATGTAAAGGCTGGAGTTGACTACATGGAGCTTGGATATCGTGCAGATAAGACCATGTTCGATGAGGATAAATTTGGTAAATTAAAATTCTGTGATGACGATTACATTCGTAGTATTGTTGGTGAAAATGATACAGATTTGAAGCTTGCCATTATGGCAGATATTGGACGTTGTGATTACAAGAAGGATATTGTAAATCGTTCGGATAGTGCAATTGATTTGATTCGAGTTGCTACATATTTACATCAGATGCCATCTGCATTAGATGTAATTGAGCATTCAGCAAACAAAGGATATGAAGTAACTTGTAATATTATGGCGATTTCTAATACGCAGGAAAAGGATTTACGTGTGGCATTAGAGGAGCTTGGTAAATCACCAGTTGATGTTATTTACATTGTTGACAGTTTTGGTTCCTTATATCCAGAGCAGCTTGCAAGACTTGCTGACATTTATTTGGACGTTGCTGCAAAGTATAATAAGAAAATTGGTATTCATGCACATGATAACCAGAAGCTTGCATTTGCAAACACAGTAGAGGCTGTTGGAGATGGTGTTGACTGGTTAGATGCAACATATCTTGCAATGGGACGTGGTGCTGGTAACTGTGCAATGGAATTATTGCTTGGTTTCCTTCGTAATCCAAAATACAACTTATATCCGGTTCTTAAGTTTATTGAGAATTATATGGTACCATTAAAAGAGCAGGGAACTGTTTGGGGATATGATTTACAGTATTTATTAACAGGTATTTTGAATCAGCATCCTAGAACAGCAATTGCGTATACGAAAGAAGAACGTAAAGATATTACTGAGTTCTACAAAGAAGTAGTAGCACAGGATTAATATAATCGAATAATGTATTCTGAAAAACATCTCGTGAAAGTGTTTGTGTTTGTGAACAATGCTTCCTTTTGCGAGGTGTTTTTTGTATTTTGGTTGGTATAGAAAATATTAACAAATTATTTGGTTTTTGGGGCAAAGATATGGTGGAATTTGGTTGTACGAAAAGAGAAAAAGTGATAAACTAAATAATATATTGTATCTAGATAAAATGGACGGAAAATCGCCACATATATTAGGGGTATTGTGATAAGTGGGGGTTGATGGGTTGGTGATAAAATGAAGCAAAAGAAGAAAATAGCGATTTTTGCCACAGGATGGTCGAATAAAATTTTATATCCGTATTTATTGGGATTGCGAGATGAATTTGCAAAGGAAAGTGTAGATTTATACTTGTTTTTATGTCATGCAGCGCTGAATGACAATGCGGAAAATACAATAGGAGAATTGAACATTTTTGAATTGCCAGATTTAAAAGAATTTGATGCAGCGCTTATTTTTGCGAATGGGTTAGATTTTCCACAAATGTTAGATGAGATAAAACAACGATGTGATGAAGCAAACATCCCGGTCATTTTGACTGGATTGGACGATGGGCAGCATTACTTTGTTGGAGCTGATAATAAAATTGGCATGAGAGATCTTTGTGCTCATATCTTGGATGTGCATCACGTAAAGAACATTGTCTATATTGCGGGTAGTCGGGATAGTATGGATTCTAATGTTAGATTGCAGGCGATTCAGGATACAATGCGTGAGCATGGATTGGAATTAGAGGAGAAAAATATATATTATACCAATTGGGAGCCTTATGGTGTGCTTCAGGTATTTAATAAACGAATAGATTTAGGCGATGTTCCAGATGCAATTGTATGTGTGAATGACATGTTAGCTATGATTGTTTGTGAAGAACTTGGAAAGCGTGGTATGCGAATTCCAGAGGATATTCTTGTTACTGGATTTGATAATGAATTCCTGGCGCAGGTATATTCGCCGTCGATAAGCTCCGTTGATCAGCGGTTGGATTTGATTGGAGAAAAATGTGCACTGATTCTAAAGAAAATTTGGAATGGAGAACCATGTGAACGAATGCATGTCGTAGACTGTGAATTTGTTTCGAGTGAAAGTTGTGGGTGTGTGTGCGCAAAGGATTTTGATGCCGTTCGTAGATCCATTGGGCGTAGGAAGTTTTTAGAGAGTATGAATGATTCAAGCTTCACGTTGCGAATGACCAATATTGAGCGTGGTGTAATGAAAGGAAAAGAGTTTAATGATTTGAGTAAGAGTTTTTGTCAAATATATGGAGGCAATAATGTATATGAAAAAAAATCATTTCATATTATATTAGACCCATTGTTTGAAAAAATGGTACATAATCATGATAAGAAATTTCGCACAAAGGGATATCCAGAAAAAATGAATGCGGTGTTTTCGATGGATGAAGGGAATGTAAAAAACATTTCAGAGTTTGAAACAAAGAAGCTTGTTCCGCAGATTGTGGATACGGAGAAGAATCGTTTGTTTATCTTTTTGCCATTACATGATGATGAGAGGGCAATGGGATATATTGTCTTTTGCGATGATTATGAGAAAGTGAAGGAAACGGGCGCGTTAAGAAAATATGTCTCGCGTATGAATATTGTGTTGTCGAAGCATTTAAATGATTTAAAGGTTGAGGTATTGCATCATCGTCTATTGGAGTTGACAGAGACGGATGTGTTAACACATGTCAAGAATCGTACAGCGTATGAAAGTCGGGAAGAGATTTTGGAAGCTGGGATTGCGTCTAATGATGATTATGCATTTGCAATTGCAATTTTTGATGTAAATGGGTTAAAGCAGGTAAATGATCAGTATGGTCATGAAAAAGGTGATGATTACATTGTTAGAGCAAGCCAGTTGATTTGTGTGACGTTCAAAAAGAGTGCAGTATATCGAATTGGTGGCGATGAATTTGCAGTTGTTTTGGAAGGACCGGATTATGAAGCAAGAGAAGCTCTGATGGAACAATTTGTGCAGAAAATGAATGAGACGGAACAAGAAGGTAAGGCTATATATGAGAAAGTATCTGTAGCGTCGGGTTATGCAACATTTGATTGTAAAAAAGATAAGAGTGTAGCAGATGTTTTCAAACGAGCGGATGCAAGAATGTATGGCAATAAATATTTTATGAAAAACACAGGTGAGACATCCAAATAAATGAATGGATGTGGCTGATTTGGAGGAGCAACATGTACGAAAATGATAGCGAGAAAAGTAGTCGTATTGTTATATTATTACAGTATTATTTGAGAAGAGTGAAGCAAGATGCCAAAAGCTTGTTTAAATGGATTTTGCTCGCTATTATAACTGGAGTTGTTGTGGGAGCAATTAGTAGTCTGTTTTCGTTTGTTTTATCAGCAGTTACATCATTTCGTGAGAATCATCTATGGATATTCTTGTGTTTGCCTTTGGCAGGTGTTTTGATTGTATTTCTTTATAAAAAAATTGGTCGTCAGGATGGTGGTGTGAATCAGGTGTTTTCTACTGTTACATCTAAGGATGATGTGGCATTTCGATCAGCACCACTAATTTTTATTGCAACGGCAATTACGCATTTAGTCGGTGGTTCGGCAGGACGAGAGGGTGCCGCCATTCAGTTAGGTGGTAGTATTGGTAATCAATTGGGCAGATGGTTTCGCTTGGATGAACAGGATCGGCATGTGATTGTTATGAGTGGTATGAGTGCTGCGTTTGCGGCATTGTTTGGAACGCCGATGGCTGCAGCTATATTTTCTATGGAGGTTGTGAGTGTTGGTGTTATGTATTATACCGCACTGGTTCCGTGTGTGGTTGCATCACTGGTTGCATCTAACTTTGCAGCTGGTATGGGTATCCATCCAGAGGTGTTTCATGTGACAAACATTCCGAAATTGACAATTGCAACAGGATGTAAGATGGGTGTTATATCCATCGGATGTGCGGTGATCAGTGTTGTTTTTTGTGTTGTATTAAAACAGACAAGTGTTGTGTTTCATAAGAAATTAAAGAACAAATATATTCGTGTCATCATTGCCAGTTTAGTAATTATTGCAATTACGTTGTGTTTACGTACGACAGATTACATGGGCGCTGGTATTGGTGGAATTACGGATGCAATAGAACATGGTGTAGCGAATCCAACTGCATTTTTTTGGAAGATTGTTCTTACAGCAATTACAATGCGGGCAGGATTTAAAGGTGGCGAGATTGTACCATCCTTTTTTGTGGGTGCTACATTTGGCTGTACAATGGGACATCTTTTGCATTTATCACCATCGCTTTGTGCTGCGGCTGGAATGGCGGCGGTCTTTTGTGGCGTCACGAACTGCCCAATTACATCTATTTTAATTGCATTTGAGTTGTTTGGATTTGAGGGCGTTTCTTATTATTTGATTGCAGTATCCATTAGTTATGCAGCTTCGGGATATTATAGTTTATATAAGGATCAAACGATTGTGTATTCAAAATATAAGGCAAAATACGTAAATCGTCATACCCGCATGTAGCATTTTTATGGGAAGAGGTTAGGAGGAATCACTAGAATGGGAAATAAAATGATACAGGTAAAAGAGGAAATCGAAAAGGCTGTAAAGGGAAAGTCGGAGATTGTAGAGAAAGTATTGGCGGCAATGTTGGCTGGTGGACATATCCTCCTAGAAGATATCCCTGGTGTGGGAAAGACAACTTTGGCAATGTCCATTGCAAAATCTATGGCGTTGACATACAAACGTGTGCAGTTTACACCAGATGTATTGCCAAGTGATATTGTTGGTTTTTCTATGTATAATCCGGATTCGAAAACGTTTGAATATCAGGAAGGTGCTGTGTATTGTAACTTGTTTTTGGCAGATGAGATTAACCGTACTTCGCCAAAGACACAGTCTGCGCTTTTGGAGGTTATGGAGGAAGGAAATGTTACTGTGGACGGTGTGACAAGACCATTACCTAGCCCGTTTACAGTGATTGCAACAGAGAATCCGTTGGGCTCTTCTGGAACGCAAATGTTACCGGAATCACAGTTGGATCGTTTTATGGTTTGTCTTTCTATGGGCTATCCGGACCACGATGCGGCAGTTCATATTTTAAAAGATAATGCAAGTAATCCATTATCGCAGTTAGAGAGTGCAATTACCGTGGAAGAATTTGTGGAGTTACGAAAGAAAGCGAATACGTTGTATGTGCATGATTCGATTTATGATTATATTGTGACATTGATTGAAGGGACAAGAACAAGTGAATTGTTTTCTATGGGCGCAAGTCCGAGAGGTAGTATTGCACTTTTGCGTATGACAAAGGCAATGGCAGTATTACATGGAAGAGATTATGTGACGCCAGAAGATATTCGAAGCGTATTTTTTGATGTATTGGGACATCGTGTGAAATTAAGTACAAAAGCACGTGCGGAAGGAATGAATGTGGAAGAGGCATTGGCATCTTTGTTTTCACAGGTTAAGGTACCAAGAACATAAAGGAGAATTTCATGAAATTTAGGAAAATTCGCAATATATTACGGTATTTATTTGCATTTGCGCTAAATGTCTATATTATGGTGATATTTCATAGTTATATCAATTTTTTGTTGATGATAGGTATGATTTTGTTTCCTGTTTATAGTGTAATTGCATTGATGCGTGTAAAGAAAACGATGGAATTTCATATTACAATGCCGGTGGAACCTATGGAAAAAAAGGACGAGGTAAAGGTGTATTTTCGAATCAAAAATAACACTTTTTTTCCAATTGTGAATGCGACGATTCGTTTGACGGTGGAAAATCCGTTTTACGGATATGAAGGGGATCATGATTTGAACATGCCAATGAGAGCGAGAACAGAGACGAATGTATCCTATCCGTTACAGATGGATTATTGTGGAAGATTGTTGGTATGCGCAAAGCAGATTACGCTTATGGATTTAACTGGTATGTTTGAAACAAAGTTAAAAATTCATGAGGAAAAGGAATGTCTGATTCTCCCAAAGGGCGAACTGAGAAATCAGGAAGCGGGACAACTTTATTTAAAAGGTGTTTCTGAGGCAGTGGAGAGTAAGGAAAAGGGATATGATTTTTCAGAAGTGAGTGGTATTCGAGAATATATTCCAGGTGATAAACTGCAAAATATTCATTGGAAATTATCTGTGAAAAAAGATGAATTGATGGTGAAAGAACGTATTAGTGTTTCGGCAATGCAGTTAAATGTTGTTGTAGAACTGGCAAATGATAATGAGATGCGTTTGGAGTCTGTGTTAGAGTTGACAGATAGCATCACAAAATCCTTTGTTCAGCAAAATCTGCCGTTTACGTTGTTTTATTATAGTATGAATTTGAAAGAATTGGTTGGTACTTATATTGGAAATGAAGTAGAACGGCAGGAATGGTTTTCCGGAGTTTTGTATGATAAAAGTTATGCAAATGCGGGGATTGTAGAAGAGATGTATTTGCAAGAGGTTCCGAACGAAAGCACCTATTTATATATTGGTTATCCTGGAACTACAGAGGAAGAGAATGTTGTGTATGGCAATCAGGGTGTGGTTGCTGTTTTGAAATAGTATGCGAGGAAAAATGAATGTTGTTTGGAAAACGAAAAAAAGAACAACTACATAAAGGCGATATCTTTTTGACAAGAGGAATTTATCTGAAAAAGCCTACCATGCAAAATGGTAACATTGTTGTAAATTGTTTTTTGCGTTCTGTTATCGTGTGTATGCTTGTGTTTGGTTCGGTTGGAGGCTTTCTTTCTTCGTTTGATATTTCATATAATATGGGGTTGGTGCTCATAAGTTATTTGGTACTTTCGACATATTTTTCGTTTTTATATGCGACATCGAAGATGATATACCGTGATTTGGGATATATTTTGTTTTTCGGTGTATTTGTTGTGGCGATTTATTTTTATAGAGTATATGCGAATTCTGGGTTTTATGCAGTTGTCAATCGTATACTGCAGCGTGCACAAAGCTATTTTGATTTGTCTGGTGTGCAGGAATATGAGGTGCAAATTGATAATCCGTACACAACCATTGCGATTGTTGCTATTTTTGTTGGAATGGTCATGATTATTGTGTTGAATATCTGGATGTATTCGACAATGAGTTTGGGCTGGACAGTGTTGTTTACGTTTCCGATTTTGTTAATTCCATTATATATGGAACGAACACCAGCTGCGCTTTATAGCATGGCTTTGTGTATCGGTTATATAGCGGTCATGGTGTTTAAAGGCAATGGGCATTTTGTTGTATTTGCGTGGGATACACCATTTCGTGTAAAGGGATTCAAGAAGAATCATGTGACATATACGCAGGATGCGGGGATATTCAGACAGGTATTAGGCACATTTACAGTGATGTTTTTTTGTATGGTGATTCTGGTAGAATTGTTGATTCCAGTTGCACAGTTTAATGGTTTCTTTAAAAAGGATACATTGCGAGACCGAACAAAAGAAACGATTGGTAATTTTATTTTGCTTGGTTTTGAAGGCCTTTATAATCACTATTCATCGGTCGGTGGTATGAGTGGTGGTAAATTAGGTGGTGTTTCTACGGTGCGTGCAGATTATCGGACGGATTTGATCGTTACATATACACCGTATAGTGTAGAGGGTGTATATCTAAAGGGTTATACTGGTGGAAGATATGGAGATAATCAGTGGGAAAGCATTTATGGTGATGCGACAGAATATGTAAGTGAGGGAGAACGACCTTATGCTGGGTTGTCTGATACAGAGATTTTTCAGGAAGAAAGTTTAAAAAATGAAGTAACTTATCTTCAGGACAAAAGAGAATCTGGAGATGAATATAGTGCAGACGGTATTATGGAAGTGCGTAACATGGGTGCGAATGTGGCTTATTTGTATTATCCTTATTATACTGCGTTTCCGGATTATTCCATTTATAATAATCATAGTTTGATGCCAACTTCGCAAGGGATTGCATTATATGATACGAAAAAATATCATTATTACCCAAAGGTGGTTTGGGAGCCAGAGTTTGGTAATCAGTATCCTACCCAGATGGATGTATCGAAGATAGATGAGGTCTTTTTAGAGGTTCCTGAAAAAAATCAGGAGATTATTAAAACGGAGTGTGAGAGAATCGGACTAACTGATTCTATGACCGAAAATGAGATTTTACAGACGGTAAAAGATTATTTTCAAGATAATATTCCGTATACGTTAAAGCCAGGTGCAACTCCAAGGGATGCAGATTTTATCAACTATTTCTTAACAAAGAATCGAAAAGGATATTGTGCGCATTTTGCATCGGCAGCGACTTTGATTTTCAGACAGATGGGAATTCCAGCGCGTTATGTGGAAGGCTATGCGTTTTCGCTTGAGGCGGCGCTGACTTCTGAGATTGATGATTCAAAGGATTACTATAGATACTATAACGGATATTCCATGATTGGTGAATCGGCTGTATTGGATGTGGAAGTAAATGACTCCATGGCACATGCATGGGTAGAAGTATATGTTGATGGCTTTGGATGGAAAGTGGTTGAAGTGACCCCAAGTAGTATGGAAGAGTCGGATGAGGAGGACTTCTGGTCAGCCTTTTCGGGTTCGTGGCGTTATTCTGGAGAGGATACGGTATTGGATGATATTCCACAGGTTTCAGAGATTGATTTAACAGATTATTTATTTGTTGTATATATTATTTTGAGTGTTTTCCTTGGATTTATGCTGTTAGCATTTGGGAAAATGGCGTGGCGCAAGGGAAAGCGTTATCAAAAATGTCATCAGAAAAATCAAATAGAGGCTTTGATTGCGCTATATGCAGATGTATGTGACCGCATTCGTGTGTGCGATGTGTCATTTGATGCATGTAAGAGTCATATGGAACAGCTTCGTTATATGGTTGATCATTATGCAGTAGAGGTTGATATACAGGAATGTAGTCATTGTTTGGAACAGATTAGTTATAGTGAGAACATGATAACAGAAGAACAGGTACAAATGCTTAGAATGCATGTGATTCAAATTCGTAAGGCATTGTGGAAATCGGTTCCGTTTTGTAAAAAAATAAAATTGTTGATGAGGTGATTCCGAATAATATGAAGTTGATTGCTTGGGCAATGATGTTATGTAGTTGTTTGTCGATTTTTTCGTTTGGTGAAATGAGTGGTGAAAAAGTACAACTGAATCAGGCTTCCGTCTATCAAGGTTTGCCGTTGGCATATTCGGAAACCCTGGTAGAACAGGAGATGGAGCAAATTCAAAAAGAGAAGCAGGAAAAAGAGAACAAACAAAATGCACGGATTCAAAAATATATAGAACAGATGACGTTGGAAGAAAAGATTTCTCAGTTGATGATTTTGACGAATCCAAAGGATATTACGGTTGCGAATATTCAGGAATTTCAACCGGGAGGCGTGATTTTATTTTCTGTTGATTTTAACGGAAAAACAGTGGAACAGGTACGTGGTAAGGTTGATCAATTGCAGGAGGTATCTAATTATCCGATGCTTGTTTGTGTGGATGAAGAGGGTGGAAGTGTAAGCCGTATTTCGGGATTGGTAAATGCGGGGATTCCAGCTTTTTATGGTGCTCGCCAACTTGGAAATGAAAAAAACTGGAAGCTGGTGAAGGAACAGACACTGCAAAAGGTTGCGTTGTTGCGAGAACTTGGAATCAATGTCAATTTTGATCCGGTTGCAGATGTTACGACTTCGGAAAGCTCTTATATGTATTCCCGCTCGGCAGCGGGAGATGTAAAAACAGTCTCCAAATATGTCAAAACAGTTGTTTCTGTAATGAAAAAAGAGAATTGTATCAGTTGTGTGAAACATTTTCCAGGATATGGAGAAAATGGAAATACACATGAGGTATATATAAAAGATACGAGAGAGAGAATGCAATATGAGGATATTGATTTCAAACCATTTCAGACAGGAATAAAAGCTGGTGCAGATATGGTAATGGTATCCCATATTGTGATGCAATCGGTGGATGATAAGAATCCTGCGTCTTTGTCGAAGTCAGTGCATGATATTTTGCGCAAGGATCTTGCGTTTGATAGTGTGATTATATCGGATGATTTGAATATGCGTGCTGTTTTGGATAAAATGACATTGGCAAAAGCATCGGAAAAAGCATTGGAAGCAGGAAACGACATGATTTTTTCTGCGGATTTTCAGGCATCTATGAGAGGGATAAAAAAAGGAATTCGAAAAGGAAGGATTACAGAGGAGCAGATTGACCAGGCGGTTTACCGTGTACTAAAGATGAAAATGGAGCATGAACTGCTTAAGTAATTGCAAATGTCATTACATATTAACAGGAGGAAGAGAAATGTCAGATATGATGGGTGGAAAAGAAATGTCTGTGTCGCAGAGACAGATATATATATTATCGTTATTGTCGGAGAATCCACAGGGATATCAGGTTGAGGAGATTCGACAACGATTACTGAATTGGAATATTGAGGTAAGTAAGCGAACCATTATGCGTGATATCGATGAATTATCACTGAATTATGGAATTGGTGAGGATGAGCGCGGAGGAAAAACCTATTATTTTGCAGATAAGTATACATTGAAAAATGTAGATTTCACGATTGAGGACTTGGCTTCGTTGGCATTTGCCAAAGAGATGTTAAAGGAATATAGTCATCTTAGTATGGGGAAACATGCAATTACATTTATTGATCGCATGGTAGAACAGTCTACATCTCTAAACCGATTACAGTTTGAAATGTTGGGAAAACATGTGAAACAAATGGATACTGTTGGGATCAGTAAAGGTGTTGTAGATGAGAAGATTGAAAAGTCGATTCAAACAGCGATTGATAACCAGAATAAAATAAAGATAGATTATTATAGTTTTTCGAGTGATTCTTCTACAGAGCGAATTGTACATCCGTATCGTTTGCTTTTGATTGATGCCAATCTTTGTCTGGAAGGATATTGTGAGTTGAGAAAAGAGATTCGTAGATTCCGTCTTTCGAGAATGCAGTCGCTTGTTATGTTGGATGAAAAGTTTGAAAATACTGAAATGCAGGCGTTGCAGGAAAATGATTCTTTATCCCGTTTAAGGGGTGGTCGGGTTGAAGAATTATCGCTTTTATTTCAGGGAGATGCAATTCGATATGTAAAGGAATATGAGGCGAATAAAAGTGAAAAAATGCAGGAAGACTCGGAAGGATTACATTTCTATGCGCAGACAGCAATTACACCAGATGTGATTCGGTGGGTAAGAGGCTTTGGAGCGGACGTGAAGGTGCAAAAACCAGAATGGCTTGCAACACAATTATTAGAAGAGGCGAAGAAAATGTTGGGATGACAAGCGGGAATCATCGGTAATGCAATTGCCGATGTCATTTGTAATCTTGATAAAAATAGAGGACTTTGCTAAAAAGAAAAAAGAGTAACTCACCGAGTTACTCTTTTTATACTGGGGTACAAGGATTCGAACCTTGAAATGACGGAGTCAGAGTCCGTTGCCTTACCATTTGGCGATACCCCATTAGTAAGCTTTGTTGCTCACAAATCATTATTATACACATTCTGGAAAGAAAGTCAATACTAAAAATTAAAAAAGTTGAAATTTATATTTCGTTGACATGATTGGGCGAGTATGCTATGATATATTCAATTTAACAGGGTAAACCGTTGAAGCGGAGATAAAGGTAATGATGCTCCTACAGAGAGCCTGATTAGCTGAGAACAGGTGGAAAACAAGTTATCAAATGGACCGCGGAGGGTGCAGTCAAAGGCGAACAATTCGCTGAGTATTCTGCAACGTAGGGCACACGTCAGTTGTCAGGAATATGTTAGTATTCTAATAAGCGTGCAGCAATAGCTGTGAATCAAGGTGGCACCGCGGATTATAGAGAATTCGTCCTTGACAGATTTGTTTCTGTCAAGGACTTTTTGTGTTTAAGAAAAGTTTTTTTGTGATATTTCTTTGACAGAATGGATGCTTATAGGTAAAGGTTAAAGAAAGAGAGGATTAGGAAATGATTCAAGAAGCGATTGTAAAAATTGTAGACAAACAGGATTTAACGTACGACGAAGCGTATACTGTTATGAATGAGATTATGAACGGTGAAACAACACCAACACAAAATGCTGCATTTTTGGCAGCACTATCAACCAAAAGTACAAAGGCAGAAACCATTGATGAGATAGCAGGTTGTGCAGCTGCGATGAGAGAACATGCACTTAAGGTTGAACACGATATGGAAGTTATGGAAATTGTTGGTACAGGTGGAGATAATGCACATAGTTTCAATATTTCTACAACATCAGCTATGGTAATGGCTGCAGGTGGTGTAAAGGTTGCAAAGCATGGTAATCGTGCTGCATCTTCAAAATGTGGAACTGCTGATTGTTTGGAAGTATTAGGTGTGAATCTTGATTTAGAGCCAGAAAAATGTGTTGAACTTTTAAAGGAGATTGGAATTTGTTTCTTCTTCGCTCAAAAATATCACACTTCCATGAAATATGTTGGTGCTATTCGTAGAGAATTAGGTATTCGAACCGTATTTAATATTTTGGGACCTTTAACAAATCCTGCAACACCTGTATATCAGTTGTTGGGTGTATATGACAAGTCTTTGGTAGAACATTTGGCACATGTTTTGAGTAATATGGGTGTAAAACGAGGAATGGTTGTATATGGAGAAGATAAGTTGGATGAGATTTCCATGAGTGCTCCGACATTTATTTGTGAATTTGGTGGAGGAGAATTCAAGTCTTATACGATTACGCCGGAAGATTTCGGATTTGAAACTTGTAAGAAAGAGGATTTGGTTGGTGGAGAACCGGCAGAGAATGCAAAGATTACACTTGGTATATTGAAGGGTGAAGACCGTGGACCAAAACGTAACGCAGTATTATTAAATGCAGGTGCTTCCTTATATATTGCTGGAAAGGCAGATACATTCCAGGATGGTGTGAAGCTTGCAGGAGAGTTGATTGACAATGGTAGCGCAATTGCAAAATTAGAAGAGTTTATTGCGGTTAGTAATCGATAAAAAGTGTGATAATTGCTGTGCATATATTTGGTATGTACAGCAATTCGTTTTTTGGTTGCTGAAATAAATGTAATTATTTGATGTTTAGATTAGGAAGGATAAGGTGAATAGTGTGTCAAATATATTAAATACGATTGCGGATGCTACGAGAATTCGAGTAGAGAAATCAAAAAAAGAAATTTCGTTGGAAAAGATGAAGGAACTTGCACTTGCGATGCCTGGTGATACTGGATTTCCATTTGAAAAGGCGTTAGCAAAAGACGGAATTCAATTTATTTGTGAATGCAAAAAAGCATCTCCGTCTAAAGGTGTGATTGCAGAGGAGTTCCCTTATTTAGATATTGCAAAAGACTATGAAAAAGCGGGTGCTGCATGTATTTCTGTTTTAACAGAGCCAAAGTGGTTTTTAGGGAAAAATGAGTATTTGAAGGAGATTACGGATACGGTTTCCATTCCTTGCATCCGTAAGGATTTTACAGTGGATGAATACATGATTTATGAAGCGAAATTATTAGGTGCGAGTGCAGTATTGCTGATTTGTTCACTGCTTCCAGAAGCAACAATCAAACGTTATATTGAGATTTGTGACACATTGGGCTTATCGGCTTTAGTTGAGGCGCACGACGAGGAAGAAATTCAAGCAGCATTAAGAGCAGGCGCAAGAATCATTGGCGTGAACAATCGTAATTTGAAGAATTTTACTGTGGATGTTGAAAATAGTAAAAAGCTAAGAAGCCTGGTTCCGGATGATGTATTGTTTGTGGCAGAAAGTGGAATAAAATGTCGTGAGGATATTGTTGTTTTGGAAGAGGCAAATGTTAGCGCAGTCTTGATTGGTGAGACTTTGATGCGTGCTGCGGACAAGAAAGCAATGTTGGATGAATTGCGCGGAAAGAAGGATGCATCATGACAAAAATTAAAATCTGTGGATTAAAATCAGAACAGGATGTGGAATATGTGAATGCCTGTAAGCCTGATTATATTGGATTTGTTTTTTTAGAGGGGCGAAAACGATATGTTTCTCCTGCACAGGCGAAGCGGTTGCGAGAGCAATTGGATTCTGATATTTTAGCGGTTGGTGTTTTTGTGGATGCACCAGTGGAACAGGTTATTCAGTTATTGGAGGATGATGTCATCCAGATTGCACAGTTACATGGAAATGAAACGCAGGAATATGTAGCAAGGATTCGTGCACATTCTGATAAACCAATTATCAAGGCATTTGTGGTTCGCTCGAAAGAAGATGCGGCACGTGCCATGGAATTTCCTTGTGATTATTTGTTGTTAGACGGAGGATTGGGACAAGGGGAAACCTTTGACTGGAGTCTGATTCAGGATGTGCGTAGACCTTTCTTTTTAGCGGGGGGCTTGGATACTGCAAATGTGAGGTCTGCAATGCAGGCAACGATGCCATATGCAGTGGATGTAAGCTCTGGTGTAGAAACAGATGGAAAGAAGGATTTCGAAAAAATCAAAACATTTATACAAACAGTAAGACAAGAATAGAGAAAAAGGGGATACCCAATGGAAGAAGTTTAGGGTATAATGAAAGATACTGTAAATGAATAAGAGGACGGTATAACAAATGTTTGAAATGACGAGGCAAATTACATATTCTCAAGTAGGTCAGAATCTATTGGTTGATATGGCAATGTTGACACATTTTTTTCAGGACTGTACGTTGTTTCATTCTGATTCTATTGGAAAAGGAGTCAGAAATTTAGAAGACAATCGAAGGGCGTGGTTCCTCTCAAGTTGGCAGATAGAAGTTGTTCGTTATCCTTCGTATGGAGAACGGATTCGAGTGAGAACGTGGCCGCATGACTTTAAGGGTTTATATGGATATCGAAATTTTGAAATTTTGGATGAACAGGGTGAACAAATCGCAAGGGCAAATTCAATATGGATTTTTATGGATGTAGAAAATCTTCGTCCGATGAAGCCAGAGCCTGAAGACGTAGAAGGATACGAGATGAGTCCTGCACTCGATATGGAATATGCACCGAGAAAGATTAAAGTGATGCAGGAAGCTGAGGCCGCGTCGATGCAGAGGTACGATGCGATTCGTGTGAGGCGTTCCTTTATTGATTCCAATTCTCATGTGAATAATGGACGATATGTGACAGAGGCGATGGAGTATGTTCAGAATCCGGAAGCGATTACAAAAATGCGTGTGGATTATCGAAAAGCAGCAACGCTTGGTGACTACATGATTCCGGTTGTATATTGTGGTGGGGATTGTGAGCAGATTGTTTTTGAGGATGAACAACAGCAACCATATGTAATTATGGAAATGATGTAGGAAAAGGAAGAGATAGGAGAGAATATGATAGAAATTGGAAAATGGCAGACCCTTACCGTGGTTCGCGGAAAAGAGTTTGGTGTATATTTGGCGGAAAATCAAGGTGATAAGGATGCAGTTTTGCTTCCGAGAAAACAGGTGCCAGAAGGCTTGAAAGCTGGTGGTGAGATTGAAGTGTTTGTATATCTTGATTCATCAGATCGTCCAATTGCGACTGTGAATAAGCCGCTGATTACACTAGGACAGATTGCGAAATTAAAAGTAGCGAGTGTAGGAAGTATTGGAGCCTTTATGGATTGGGGCCTCGAAAAGGATATTTTATTACCATTTAAGGAAATGGTTGGAAAAGTACGCGAGGGTAATGAATATTTAGTATACATGTATATGGATAAGAGTCATCGCCCATGTGTGAGTATGAAGCTTTATGAACATTTATCCACAGATGGAAGTTATCAAAAGGGAGATGCCGTGCAGGGGTATGTGTACCAGATCAATGAAAGCTTTGGCGCATTTGTTGCGGTGGATAACAAGTATCAGGGACTGATTCCGAAACAGGAACTTCATAAGAAATTAAGAGTTGGCGATGTGCTTGATTTACGTGTATCTAGTGTTCGTGAGGATGGCAAAATGAATTTGTCGTTAACAAAACCTGCTTATCAGCAGATGGATGAAGATAGTGAAATGGTTTATCAGGCAATTTTGTCATATGATGGCGTTTTGCCATTTACAGATAAAGCGTCTCCGGAGATTATTGAACGAGAGATGGGACTTAGTAAAAATGCATTTAAGCGTGCAATTGGACGTTTATTAAAGCAGGGTAAGATTGAAATCAAGGAAAAAACAATAAATGTTAAGTAGATTATTGTAAGACTCAATTTAGGTTGTTGAAAGTTGTACAATAATCTACTAGTTATATATTAACGAGGAGGATTTATCATGAAGAAAAATCAGATTAAGACAGATCGGGCACCACAGGCAATTGGACCATATTCACAGGCGATTGAGGTAAATGGAATGGTTTATACATCAGGTGTTGTACCGATTGATCCAGAGACAGGTGTTGTTGTTGAGGGAGATATTAAAGTGCAGGCAACACGTGTATTTGATAGTATGAAGGCTTTGTTAGAAGCTGCAGGTGCAAGCTGTGAGAGTGTGGTAAAGACGACAGTGTTTATTAAAGATATGAACGATTTTGCTGCATTAAATGAGATTTATGCAAATTATTTTACAGGTGTATTTCCGGCACGTTCTTGTGTAGAAGTTGCAAGACTTCCAAAGGATGTTTTAATTGAAATGGAAGCGATTGCAATCAAAGAAAAATAAGACGAAACAGCATAGAAGGAGAGACTGGAAAGGCAGGAACTGTGGAATGATTATTGCGGACGGACTCGCAAAGGAATTTGTGAGGGTAAAAGGAAAAGGAAAAAAAGAAACATTTTTTGCTGTTGACCATGTGGATTTTGAAGCAAATTCGGGTGAAATTTTGGGAATCCTAGGACCGAATGGTGCTGGAAAAACCACGCTCCTTCGAATGCTTGGATGTATGATGCAGCCGACAGAGGGGGGGGTGCGCATCAGAGTGGGTGATCAGGAGCTGACCAGGCAAGAGGAATTGAAAAAGCATATTGGTTATCTTTCTGAAAATACGAAGTTGTATGGAAGGTTTCGCGTGCGAGAGCTTCTTTCTTTGTTTGTAGAGCTTTATGGTTATGATAAAGAAGCTGCAAATGAGCGTGTTGAGATGGTTACACAATTGCTACAAATGGAGAGTTTTGTGGACAATCGGATAGATAAGCTTTCTACTGGTCAAAAGCAGAGAACATCGATTGCCAGATGTCTGATGCATGATCCAGATATTTATATATTTGATGAGCCAACTTTGGGACTGGATATTATCAGTTCTAAGGCGATTATTGATTTTATGAAGGAAGAGCGTGAAAAAGGAAAGACCGTTTTGTATTCCACACATTATATGGAAGAAGCTGAGTTTTTGTGTGATCGAATTGTAATGATTGATAAAGGAAGGGTCATTGCCCAGGGGACGCCAGAGGAATTGCGTAAAGAAACGAATACATCTAATTTGCGAGATACGTTCTTTGCCTATATGGAAGGAGGCGAAGAGAATGAATTATAAACAACTTGGAATTCTTTATAAAAAAGAAATATTAGATGTGATTCGGGATAAGAAAACGATATTGACGATGGTTGTATTGCCTGTGATATTGTATCCATTATTGTTTTTTGTTGGGATGCAGGTGGCAACGATGATTATCACAACGCAGGAAGAAAAAAGCTATCACATTGCATATGAAAATGTATCAAAGGAGCATCGGGAACTACTCAATGATTGGATAGCTGGGGATTCGGATGGGTTAATCTATGAGATTTCTGAAAAGAAAACAGCGGATGCAAAAAAGGATCTGGAAAATGAAGTTGTAGATGCATATCTAACGACTTCGGTAACGGATTCGCAGGTCGTTTATGAAGTACATTATTTATCTGCTGTGACGGATTCATCCAGTGTCAGCGATATGTTAGAAAAGGAAATCGATGCGTTAGCAAAGTATCAGTCAGAACAAAATGTGAAGCAGTTAGGATTAGATGTGGATAAAATGTTGTATCCATCCAAGTCTGTTTTGACGGATTGCTCGAGCAGTGAGAGTTCTATTGGTAGTATTTTAGGAAGTATTATTCCGTTTCTGTTAATCACGAGTATTTTGATGGGAGCGATGTATCCTGCAATTGATGCAACAGCGGGAGAAAAGGAAAGGGGAACAATGGAAACATTGTTAACCTTACCGATTGGTAGTATGGAACTGATTATGAGTAAGTTTTTGTCTGTTGCAACCATTGCACTGGTTTCGGTTTTGATTAATATCATTTCTATGGGTGGTGTTGCAGCATACATGTATGCTACGGTGAGTGCTTTGTCTGATACGACGCAGGAGTTTCACTTATCTACCTTTATTCCTGCAATTTTGATTTCTCTTGTTTGTGTTATGACGTTTGCATTGTTTATGAGTGCGATTGTGATGTGCATATGCGCATTTGCAAAGAGCTTTAAAGAAGCAAATAATTATATTACACCATTAACACTTGTTGTAATTTTCACAGGGTATATTGGTTTTATTCCGAATGTTGAACTGTCAACTACAACAGCATTAATTCCAGTTGCGAATATCTGTCTTTTGATGAAGAATCTTTTGGTGTTTAAATATGATTTTTCTTTGATTTTAATTGTATTGTTAAGTAACATCATTTATGCGTTAGTTTCTGTTCGTGTTTTGGCAAGTATCTATAACAGTGAGTCGGTTTTGTTTGGAGAATCGATGAGTGGAGTGCAGCTGTTCGAACGACGTCAGAATATTAAAGAAGGAAGTGTGCCGTCGATTGCGGAAGGTTTGTTGGTGCTTGTTGTTGCTTTGTTGCTGATGATTTATATTGGTGGCATGCTCTCTGTGAAACATCCGAAAATAGGATTGGTGATTCCACAATTGTTTATTGGATTGCTACCAATTGTAGCAAGTGTGTACATCAAAGCATATCCGAAGAAGATTTTTAAACTACAATTACCTGGCATAAGGCATGTGGTGGGTGGTGCCTTTTTGTGGATTGGTGTGGGAAGTGCATCGTTACTGATTAGTGCGTTACTATCCGCTATTTTTCCAGGAGATAGCCAAAGTCTAAATGATGAATATTTACATATTTTAGATGGAATTCCGTTTTGGGGTGGTTTGCTCTTGATTGCGCTGATGCCAGCAGTTTGTGAAGAAATCATGTTCCGTGGATATCTTTTAAGTGCGTGTAGAGAAAAAATGAATGCGACTAAAACCGTCTTGCTGGTTTCTGTATTGTTTGGGTTTAGTCATATGAGTTTGATTAAGTTTGTTCCGACCATGCTGTTGGGTATTGCTTTGGCATATGCGGTTTTGCAGAGTGAAAGTTTGGTGGTATCGTCACTAATGCATTTTTTGAATAATGGATTTGCAGTGCTACTAATTTATTACGGAGAAAAAATTTCATTTTTTTCAGAAGAACAATTTGATGGGATGACTTGCGTTATTATGATGGTAGTTGCGATTGTTTTTAGTACTATTGGAATTTTATGCTTGCGCACAAGTGCTAGGGGAAAAGGCATACAATAGATACAAGAAGATGTGTTTATGACAAAAAAGAGGTTGACGTAATAGAGGTGTTTGGTCTTTGTAAAAATGATATAATGTGTCGTTGTGAGTTGCAAAAACGTTGTAAAATCAAGGCTTTCTTTGTCGTGAATTGTAGAAATGATGAAAAAACTGCTTGCTTTTTAGTAAACATAATATTATAATAAATGTAATCGTTACAGAACTAGGAGAGAGGGTAGTAGTATGGAGATTCAGGGATTAGGATTATCGTCTACAGTGTTATCGAATGCCAATACGAATACAGCGGTTGGAATTGCGTTGCTAGACAAGGCGATGAGCACCGATCAGGAGAATGGGGAAGCGTTGACTAAGATGTTGGAACGCTCGGTGAATCCAATGGTTGGACAGAATATTGATATTCGATTGTAGGATGGTAGAATATGGTATGATGGAAGTGATAGGCTATTGTTGAGGATGAATAGTTCTCAATAATAGCCTTTTGTGTTTTTATCGATTATTGACAAGTAATACTTGCTTTGTTATAATTTCATCAATTATAAGTAGTAGTATGTCTTTTTTACAAGTAACTTTAGATAAGGAATAAAAGGAGGTTTATTGTGAGAAAAGATACCATTTTAAAAAGTATGATTTGTGTAGTGGGCGCAGCTTGCATGATGGGGTCATCGTTTGTGAGTAACGCTGAGATTTTAGATGATTCGACAGTAGGCATTACTTATGCATTAGATCAGTATATATCAAGTTTGAATATCAAGGAAGTGAAAGAGTCCGAAGTTGTGCAAGAGGATAATACACCGACTTGCAAATATCCTGAGTTTGAGGGCAAATGTCTTGCTTATGTTGAAGAGGCAGTGAATGTTCGAGAGGAACCAGATGAGGAATCTGAACGAGTGGGTAGTCTTCCAGTTCACGGAATTGCCTTAGTAATTGAAAAGGGTGATACCTGGACAAAGATTGAATCAGGAATTACAATGGGATATGTAAGAAATGATTTTCTTTTATTTGGGGATCAAGCAGGTGCTTATGCAGAAGAGACATGCCCTAAGGTTGCAAAGGTTAATACAGTCACTTTGAATGTTCGTGCGGAACAGAAGGAGGACAGTGATTGTTTAACACAGATTCCTGAAGGTGAGACATATGAAGTGATTTCCAGAGATGATGATGTAGATGGCTGGACATATTTGAGGGTGGATTCTGATATTGAAGGGTATGTTTCCTCAGAATATGTAGATGTTTCATATGGTTTTGCACACGCGATTTCAGTAGCAGAGGAAGAAGAGATTCGTCTCCAGAAGGAACGTGAAGAAGCTGCAAGACTTGCAGAGATGACGAGTACAAAGCGTCAGGAGGTTGTTAATTTTGCATTACAGTTTGTGGGGAACCCATATGTATACGGAGGAACCAGTCTTACCAATGGAACAGATTGTTCAGGATTTACAATGAGTGTATATGCACATTTTGGTTATGGTATTCCAAGAACAGCAGCAGCGCAGATGGCTGGCTTGCAAAATGTTAGCTTAGATTCCATTCAGCCAGGAGATTTGTTATTCTATCGTGATGGCAGTGGTAGCGTTGGACATGTAACCATGTATATCGGTGGTGGACAGGTTGTACATGCTAGTAGTAGTAGAACAGGTATTATTGTATCCAACATTGGATATCGTACACCATGTGGAGCAGCAAGAATTATTTGGGATTGATTTTACAATATGAATAATATAGAAAACCTTTGATACGATTGTGTCAAAGGTTTTTTTTGTTGACACACAATTGTAAATGCTAAATTAAGTTTTCGAAATATTTAAAAAACTGTATTGAAACATAAAATTGTCAAACTGCACAAAAAAATAGCCTTTTTCGGAAGAATGAAAAGAAAATTATTATGTAAAGTGATTATGCAATCTGGTTATACACATTTTAAAAGTTGAAAAAAAGCTGAAAAATGGACTTATACACAGAGTTATCCACATTATCCACATGTTTGCAAGTATTTTTTGTACTAGAAATGTAGGAAAATGTCGAAAAAATGTTCTGTACAAAATGACGAAAAAAAACATATTTTTAAAAAGAGTTGACATTGTAAATGTCTAAAAGTGCAAGAAAACTAAAAGAATTGTCGGAAAATTATAGCGAATTAATAGAATAATGAAATAATAAAAATGAGATGCAAGGAGGGAATATACTCACGCTAAGATAAAGTGGTTTGTTAGTTACAAATCCACAAAAAAAGTTGGGAAAATGATTGAAAAATATGCAAAATGTGGTATAATGAATCTAACAATCAGTTGATACGGAAGGTGCAGGTAGGTTCTGTGATAATAAGCCTTTTGTGGGAGATTAGTGGAGAGGCTGATTGAAAGACCTAAAAACAGCTTTTTAGGCATACAATCCATTGATATGGCTTGTATAATATGACAGAGAAGGAGTTGACAGATATGAAGTACATTATTAGTGGTAAGAATATTGAGGTTACAGAGGGGTTAAAGACTGCGGTATACGACAAGCTTGATAGACTTGAGAAGTATTTTAATGAAGATACGGAAGTACAGGTTACATTTTCGGTAGAAAAAGAGAGACAAAAGATAGAGGTTACAATTCCTATTAAAGGTAATATCATTCGTGCAGAGCAGGTTAGTGATGATATGTATGTGTCAATCGATTTGGCAACAGAGGTAATTGAACGTCAGATTTCCAGACATAAGAAAAAATTGGTAGATCAGGCACAGAGTGCAGCATTCTTCCAGAAGACTTTCATGGAAGAGGATATTCCGGATGATGAAGAGATTCGTATTATTCGAACAAAGAAGTTTGCGGTGAAACCAATGGATCCTGAAGAAGCATGTGTACAGATGGATTTATTAGGACATAATTTCTTTGTATTCCGTAATTCAGAAACAGATGAAGTGAATGTGGTATATAAGAGAAAAGGAAATACATATGGTTTGATTGAACCAGAATGTTAATATTGTATTTTATATGATTGTAAGGGCTGTCTTCGGACAGCCCTTTACTTTTGAGATAAATGATGTTAGAATGACACCAAGTATGATTATCTATAAGTAATAGGAGTGTCAAGACAAAATGAGTATTTTTGAAAAAGTATTTGGAACACATAGTGAGAAAGAGATTAAGAGAATTACACCATTGGTTGAGAAAATTGTCGCTTTGGATGAGTCGATGCAGGCATTAAGCGATGAAGAACTGAAGGGTAAAACAATAGAATTTAAGAATCGATTAGAGCAGGGTGAAACCTTGGATGATTTGTTGGTGGAGGCATATGCAACTGTTAGAGAAGCTGCATATCGTGTGTTGGGAATGAAACATTATCCAGTGCAGATTATGGGTGGTATTTTGCTTCACCAGGGAAGAATTCCAGAGATGAGAACAGGTGAAGGAAAGACTTTGGTTTCAACACTTCCTGCTTATTTGAATGCCTTGGAGGGAAAAGGTGTTCATGTTGTTACAGTCAATGATTATTTGGCAAAGCGTGATGCTGAATGGATGGGTCAGATTCATGAATTTTTAGGCCTTAAAGTCGGTGTTATTTTGAATAGCTATGAGAATGATCAGAGAAGAGAAGCATATAATTGCGACATTACCTATGTGACAAATAATGAACTTGGTTTTGATTACTTAAGAGATAATATGGTTATTTATAAGGAGCAGCTTGTTCAGAGAGATTTGCATTATGCAATCGTGGATGAGGTTGACTCTGTATTGATTGATGAGGCTAGAACCCCACTTATTATTTCTGGACAAAGTGGAAAGTCAACAGAATTATATAGAATGTGTGATTTGCTAGCTAGAAGGATGAAGCGTGGACAAGGTGATGGTGAACTTTCAAAGATGGATGCCATTATGGGTGTTGATATTGAGGAAGATGGAGATTTCCTTGTAAATGAAAAAGATAAACAGATTATGCTGACTGCACAGGGTGTGAAAGAAGTAGAGTCGTTCTTCCATATTGAGAATTTGGCAGATACAGAGAATCTAGAGATTCAGCATAATATTATTTTAGCGCTTCGTGCACACAACTTAATGTTTAAGGATAAAGATTATATTGTAAAAGATGAAGAAGTATTAATCGTTGATGAGTTCACAGGACGTGTAATGCCTGGAAGACGTTTCTCAGATGGTTTGCATCAGGCGATTGAAGCAAAAGAAAATGTAAAGGTTCGTCGTGAAAGCAAGACATTAGCAACCATTACATTCCAGAATTTCTTTAATAAGTATAATAAGAAGGCGGGTATGACAGGTACTGCACTTACAGAGGAGAACGAGTTCCGTGAGATTTATGGAATGGACGTTGTAGAGGTTCCAACAAACCTTCCGATTGCAAGAATTGATGAGGATGACTCTATTTTCTGTACCAAAAAGGAAAAGTTGGATGCGATTGTTGAGGATATTAATGAATGTTTCCGTAAGGGTCAGCCGGTATTGGTTGGTACCATTACAATTGATTCTTCTGAGGAAGTAAGTCGTCTTTTGACAAAGAAACATATTCCACATAAAGTTTTGAATGCAAAGTTCCATGAGATGGAGGCAGAAATCGTTGCGGATGCTGGACAAATGAATGCAGTAACCATTGCAACAAACATGGCTGGTCGTGGTACAGATATCAAGCTTGGAGAAGGCGTAAAGGAATTAGGCGGTTTGCGTATTATTGGTACAGAGCGTCATGAGTCTCGTCGTATTGATAATCAGTTACGAGGACGTGCTGGTCGTCAGGGAGATCCAGGTCAGTCTAAGTTCTATCTTTCTTTGGAAGATGATTTGATGAGATTGTTTGGTTCGGAGCGTGTTATGACAATGTATCAAAGCTTGAATATCCCAGAGGGAGAAGAAATCAAGCACAAGACAATTACACATTTCATTGAGAAAGCGCAGAAGAAGATTGAGAATAATAACTTTGGAATTCGTAAGAATTTGTTAGATTATGATCAGGTGAATAACGATCAGAGAGAGGTTATTTACAAAGAACGTCGTCGTGTATTGGATGGAGAAAATATGCGTGATGTAATCATGAACATGATTAGTGAAACGGTTGAAGAAATTGTGAATCGTAATATTTTAGAGGATTTAGAACCAGCAGAATGGGATATGAATGAATTTAACCGCGAACTTTTAGATGTATTCCCAATCCCAGAAATTCAGTTTACAGAGGATGAACTTGATCATATTCAGAAGAAAGAGTTGATTCAGCAGATTAAGGAAACTTGTGTAAAATTATACGAGGAAAAGGAAACAGAGTTCCCAGAAGCAGAAATGGTTCGAGAAGCAGAGCGTGTTATTTTATTAAAGGTAATTGATCGTAAATGGATGGATCATATTGATGATATGGATCAGATGCGTCAAAGTATTGGACTTCGTGCATATGGTCAGCGTGATCCGCTTGTAGAGTATAAGTTTGCTGGATATGATATGTTTAATGATATGACAGCATCCATTCGTCAGGAAACAGTAAAGGCAATGATGCATATTCGTGTGGAACAGAAGGTTGAAAGAGAAGAGGTTGCCAAAGTAACAGGAACCAATAAGGATGATACATCTGTGAAAGCACCAATTAAACGTAAGACAGCAAAGATTGGACGTAATGATATGTGTCCATGTGGTTCAGGCTTGAAATATAAGCAGTGTTGTGGAAAGAATGAATAAGGAATTCATTTACAATAAATGATGTTTTTTGATGTAATATCAAATAGAAAGAGGTGATTCTGTGATAGAGACCGATGCATATAAAGCAGAGCTTGCTCAATATGAAAGCCCTATACAGGAAGTGAGGGATTCACTTTGACATCCCTATCAAGAAAGATAAGGTAGCAGAGTTAGAAGCTGATATGGAGGCTCCTGATTTTTGGAATGATGTTGAACGTTCTAATGAAGTGATGAAGACTGTAAAAGGGTTGAAGGATACACTAGAAGCTTTTGATCAGGTTGCAGACGAATATGAAGAGTTGGGTGTTTTGATTGAAATGGCGGATGAAGAAGATGATGCTTCTTTGTTGCCAGAGATTGAAGAGTTGATGAATGCGTTTAAGGAACATTTTGATACGCTTCGTATTGCAACTCTTTTATCAGGAGAGTTTGATAAGGATAATGCGATTTTAACATTGCATGCTGGAGCTGGAGGAACAGAAAGCTGCGACTGGACGGGTATGTTAATGAGAATGTACACTCGTTGGGCTGAGAAAAAAGGATTTACCACAGAAGTGCTTGATTATTTAGAAGGCGATGAAGCGGGTGTAAAGTCTGTAACGATTCAGATTAATGGTGAGAATGCTTATGGATACTTAAAATCAGAAAAGGGTGTTCACCGATTAGTCCGTATTTCGCCGTTTAATGCCGCTGGTAAACGACAAACTTCATTTTCTTCTTGCGATGTGATGCCGGACATTGATGAGGATATCTCTATTGATATTAAGGATGAAGATTTACGAATTGACACGTATCGATCAAGTGGTGCGGGTGGACAGCATATTAATAAGACATCGTCTGCGATTCGTATTACACATCTTCCGACAGGCATTGTTGTACAATGTCAAAATCAACGTTCGCAACATCAAAACAAGGACAAGGCAATGAAAATGTTGATGTCAAAGTTGTATGTGCTAGAGCAACAGAAGAATCAGGAAAAATTAAATGATATACGTGGTGAGGTGACGGAGAATGGATTTGGTGCACAGATTCGTTCCTATGTTATGCAACCATATACGATGGTAAAAGATCATCGTACAAATGAAGAGATTAGTAATGTGGGTGGCGTGTTGGATGGAAATGTAGATCCGTTTATGAATGCGTATTTAAAGTGGGTAAGTTTAAATAAGGAGGATTAGGCATATGGAAGAAATGAAGTATATTGTTTTTCAACTCGGACAGGAAAAATATGGAATGAATTTATCATGTGTAAGTGGCATTGAAAAAGACTATCGGATTATACCAGTGCCAAATGCTCCGGAATGCGTAGATGGAATTATCAATCTTCGTGGAACCGTTATCCCTGTTTATAGTTTGAAAAAAAGGTTTAAAATGAGTGAACAGTCAAAGGGAACTGAAAAAAGTCTTTTGGTAACGTTAAGTGCTGGTACTGTGATTGCGTATGAAGTGGACGTGGTTTTGGGTATTGAGCAGATGGAAGCAGATAAAATTGTAAAAATGCCAGATGTCGCATCAAATCAAGAGACAACATTTTTGGATCGTATTTTACGAGTAGGCAATGATATTGTGCTTGCGATTGATGTGAATCGTATTTTATCACAGGAAATGACAGACAAATTAAATAAGTTTGTTGAAAATCAACAGTAAAAGAGGCATTTTAGAATGCATAAGAATAAGGAGGCAGTTATGGCTAATATAGCAGTGTTAGGTTATGGTACAGTTGGTTCAGGTGTTGTTGAGGTAATCAATACGAATCATGAGAGTATCAATAAAAGAGCAGGAAAGGATATTAATGTAAAATATGTTTTGGATTTGCGTGATTTTGAAGGAGATCCAGTTCAGAAGATATTAGTACATGACTTTGATATTATCTTAAATGATCCAGAAGTGGATATTATTGTTGAGGTTATGGGTGGTGTTGAGCCAGCATATACATTTTCTAAGAAAGCGCTTCTTGCCGGAAAGAGTGTTTGTACGTCCAATAAAGAGTTGGTTGCAAAACATGGTGCAGAACTTTTGGCAATTGCAAAAGAGAAGAAGTTAAATTATCTGTTTGAGGCTTCTGTAGGTGGCGGAATTCCGATTATTCGTCCGTTAAACAGTTCGCTTACAGCAGATGAAATTACAGAGATTACAGGTATCTTGAATGGTACAACCAATTATATTTTGACTGAAATGGCACAAAAAGGATACGCTTTTGACGATGTGTTGAAAAAGGCACAGGATAAGGGATACGCAGAGCGTAATCCTGAAGCTGACGTAGAAGGATATGATGCATGTCGTAAGATTGCAATTCTTACTTCGTTGGTTGCTGGTGCGCAGGTTGATTACGAAGATATTCATACAGAGGGAATCACTAAAATTACAGATGTTGATATGAAGTATGCAAAAGAGTTGAATGCATCAATTAAATTATTAGGTAGAAGCACAAAGGTAAATGATACATTTTACTCAATGGTTGCGCCTTTTATAATTGGTGAAAAGCATCCGTTGATTGGTGTAAATGGTGTATTTAATGGTATTTTTGTACATGGTAATGTATTAGATGATGTCATGTTTTATGGTCGTGGAGCTGGTAAGTTACCAACTGCCAGTGCGGTCGTGTCAGATGTTGTAGATGCTGTAAAGCATATGGGAACAAACATTATGACAATTTGGGAAGAGAGAAAAACAAAGCTTGGTGTGTTTGAAGAGTGTGAAAATAAGTTCTTTGTTCGTATGAAGGATGATGACACGTTAGATGAGTTTGTGATCAAGGAAACTTTTGGTGATGTTTTATATGTAAGAGCAAAGGGTGTTGATGGAGAACTTGCATTTGTAACAAAGCCAATTAAAGAGGGCGATTTTGCAGAAAAAATTAAAAAGTTTGATCAGGTATGTAACGTAATTCGTGTGGATTTATAAAATAAAAGTAGGAACCTGTGCTGGGTGACTTTAACAAGTAGGAGGAAACGAATCAAATGTTAATTGTAAAGAAGTTTGGTGGTACCTCTGTTGCGAACAAGGAAAGAATGTATAATGTAGCAAACAGATGTATTGAGGACTACAAAAAAGGCAATGATGTGGTGGTTGTTTTGTCGGCGATGGGTAAATATACCGATGAATTGATTGATATGGCAAAAGACATGAATCCTAATCCACCAAAGCGTGAGATGGATATGCTTTATACAATTGGTGAGCAAATGTCAGTAGCGTTAATGGGAATGGTTATGAACAATTTAGGTGTTCCGGCTGTTTCTTTGAATGCATTTCAGGTGGCAATGCATACAACATCTGTATATGGCAATGCGCGTATCAAGAGAATTGATAGCGAGCGAATTCGTCATGAATTAGATCAGAGAAAGATTGTCATTGTAACAGGATTCCAGGGAATTAATAAATACGATGACTATACTACATTGGGTCGTGGTGGTTCGGATACGACAGCGGTAGCGCTTGCTGCAGCATTGAATGCAGATGCGTGTGAGATTTATACAGATGTTGATGGTGTTTACACAGCTGATCCACGTAAAGTTCCAACTGCTAGAAAATTAGATCAGATTACATATGATGAAATGTTAGAGCTTGCAACGCTTGGTGCAGGTGTATTACACAATCGCTCCGTAGAGCTTGCAAAAAAACAGGGCGTACAGTTGGTTGTTCGTTCGAGTCTTAATACTTCAGAAGGTACCGTTGTTAAGGAGGATGCAAAGATGGAAAAGATGCTTGTTAGTGGAGTGGCAGCAGATAAGGATACAGCTAGAATTGCTTTGATTGGATTAAAGGATGAGCCAGGTGTGGCGTTCCGTTTGTTCAATCATTTAGCTAGACATAATATCAATGTAGATATGATTTTACAGTCTGTAGGACGTGATTCAACAAAAGATATTTCGTTTACTGTAGCAGTTGATAATGCTGATGAGGCAGTTGAAATTGTAGAAAGACACTTCCATGAATATGAGAAGATTGATGTAGATAAGAATGTGGCAAAGGTTTCCATTGTTGGTGCTGGTATGCAGAGTAATGCTGGTGTTGCAGCCAAGATGTTTGAGTGTTTATATGATGAGGCAATTAATATCAAGATGATTTCTACATCAGAGATTCGTGTATCTGTATTGATTGATGAGAAGCATACAGAGAAAGCTATGAATGCGGTACATGACAAATTCGGATTAGGTGATCGTTAATCTGTAATCAGATATAAGAAAAAAGACATGAGTTCAGTTAGAGCTTATGTCTTTTTTTTATTTGTAGATTTTATGAGGAAACTTGCGCAAAAAGCAAAGCTTGAGGAAAAAGATAAGAAATGTTTACGAAACCGCATATTGTGTGGTATGATAAAAAATATGCGAAATATGATAGGAATATATTGGTTTACGCAGGAGGAATGGTTATGAAAAGAGAAGACTATTTGAGTTGGGATCAATATTTCATGGGAATAGCATTGCTATCCGCAGAACGTAGTAAAGATCCAAGTACACAAGTCGGTGCATGTATTGTGGATGCGAATAATAAAATTTTATCAGTGGGATATAATGGAATGCCTTCAGGGTGTAATGATGATGAGATGCCTTGGGGGAGAATTGGGAAACCGTTAGAGAATAAATACTTCTTTGTGTGTCACGCAGAGCTGAATGCGATATTGAATTATAGCGGAGGCTCTCTAGAGGGAGCAACGTGTTATTCAACACTATTTCCATGTAATGAATGTGCGAAAGCAATTATTCAAAGTGGAATTAAGGAGATTGTTTATTTGTCGGATAAATATTCTGATACAGAAGCAACGATAGCATCAAAAATGATGTTTAATATGGCAGGAGTTTCCTATCGTGCATATGAAGCAAAGAACAAGACGATAGAACTTCCGTTATAAAAAGATTAACTTATAAGAAAGATTGAGGAAAGAAACATGGATATAATCAAAGTGATTGCATCAGAGTTGGGCATCAAAACAAGTCAGGTAGAGGCAACGGTCAAATTAATTGATGAAGGATCGACGATACCATTTATTGCACGATATCGTAAAGAGGTAACGGGCTCCTTAAATGATGAGATTCTTCGTGATTTATATGAACGATTGAATTATCTGAGAAATTTGGAGGAACGTAAGGAAACAGTAATTGCAAGTATTAAAGAACAGGAAAAGTTGACTCCAGAATTAGAAAAGCAGATTATGGATGCGATGACTTTGGTTGCTGTTGAAGACTTGTATCGTCCGTATAAGCAGAAAAGAAGAACAAGAGCGACAATTGCTAAGGAAAAAGGTTTAGAGGGACTTGCGAATATTATTTATTTACAAATGACTACTTCACCAATTGAGGAGGAGGCAAAGGCCTATCTTTCTGAAGAGAAAGAAGTGAAAACGGTTGACGAGGCAATTGCGGGAGCATTGGATATCATTGCGGAAAATATATCGGATGAAGCAGAATACAGAACATACATT
Organism: Eubacteriales bacterium; assembly: GCA_030533405.1. Lineage (GTDB taxonomy): Bacteria > Bacillota > Clostridia > Lachnospirales > Lachnospiraceae > CAG-590. The sequence continues at coordinate 7,656 of JAUNJF010000002.1, read as the reverse complement.
AGAGATATTACTGTAAAAGAAGGTAAGCTGATCACTGCTGCGAAAGACGAAGAGGCAAAGTCAGTATATGAAATGTATTATAATTTTGAAGAGCCAATTAGTAAGGCTGCAGGATATCGTATTTTGGCGATTAATCGTGGAGAAAAAGAGAAGTTTTTAACAGTAAAGATTGCGGCGCCGGAAGAGAGAATTCTTCGCTATTTGGAAACCAAAGTTATTGTGAAAGAGAATTCTAATACAACGGATTTGTTAAAACGTACAATTGAGGATAGTTATAAGCGATTGATTGCAGGAGCAATTGAACGTGAGATTCGAAGTGAGTTGACAGAAAAGGCAGAAGATGGTGCAATTTCTGTATTTGGTAAAAATTTGGCTCAGTTATTGATGCAACCACCGATTGCTGGTCAGGTTGTGTTGGGATGGGACCCGGCATTCCGTACAGGATGTAAATTGGCAGTTGTGGATGCGACAGGAAAGGTGTTAGATACCATTGTTGTTTATCCAACAGAACCACAAAAAAAGATTGCAGAAGCGAAGAAAATTGTGCATAACATGATTAAAAAGTATGGAATTACATTGATTTCTGTGGGAAATGGAACAGCGTCTCGTGAATCGGAACAAGTTATTGTGGAGTTGTTAAAAGAAATTCCAGAACAGGTACAGTATGTCATTGTAAATGAAGCGGGTGCATCTGTTTATTCGGCAAGTAAATTGGCAACAGAAGAGTTTCCGAATTTTGACGTTGGTCAACGAAGTGCTGCATCGATTGCGAGAAGATTGCAAGACCCGTTGGCTGAATTGGTAAAAATAGATCCAAAGTCGATTGGAGTGGGGCAGTATCAACATGATATGAATCAAAAGAAATTAGGTGATACATTAACAGGTGTCGTGGAAGATTGTGTAAACAAAGTCGGTGTGGATTTAAATACTGCATCTGCGTCACTTTTGGAATATGTGTCAGGTATCAGTAAAGTAATTGCAAAAAATATTGTGGCGTATCGAGAGGAAAATGGTAAGTTCACGGATCGTAAGCAATTATTAAAGGTTGCAAAATTAGGACCAAAAGCATTTGAACAGTGTGCTGGTTTTATGCGTATTCAGGGTGGAAAGAATCCACTTGATGCAACGAGTGTGCATCCAGAAAGCTATGAAGCTGCAAAGAATCTGCTTGCCAAGCTGGGATATGCTTTGTCGGATATTACAAGCCAGGGATTGGTTGGTCTTTCTATGCTTGCAAAAAATCGTGCACAGCTAGCTACAGATTTGGGTATAGGAGAAGTAACGTTGGATGATATCATCAAGGAGTTGGAAAAACCGGCACGTGATCCTCGAGATGAAATGCCAAAACCAATTCTTCGTACAGATGTATTGGATATGGAAGATTTGACAGAAGGAATGGTATTAAAGGGAACTGTTCGTAATGTTATTGATTTTGGTGTGTTTGTTGATATTGGTGTGCATCAGGATGGTTTGGTGCATATTTCCCAGATTACCAATAAGAAATTTATTAAGCATCCGTTAGAAGTAGTAAGTGTTGGTGATATTGTTGAGGTTAAGGTGCTTAGTGTGGATTTGGAGCGTAAAAGAATTCAGTTATCGATGATTTTATAAAAAGGTGGACGAAATGGATATGAAAAAAGATAGCATTTCATTTTCGGTAAAGATGACGGTAAAAGAACTGTATCGATTTATTATGTATCATGCGTATCATAAATTATCAGGAGTGATTGGAATTGCAATGTCAATTGCTGCATGTATTATATTGATTACTCGGTATGCATCATTGACGGATCAAACAAGGGCTGTGCTTGTGTTGGTTGCAATATGGTTTGTTTTTTTGGATCCTATCATTTTATATAGTAGAGCGAGAGGGCAGGTTCGACGCAATAAAGCCTATAAAAAACCATTGCATTATCAGATCGATTCTGAGGGTGTAACAATTTCGCAGGAGGAACAATCTCAGACTGTTATGTGGAATCAATTTATGAAGATTGTAGAAACAAAGAATCAATTTTTATTTTATAGTACACCGATGTATGCATTTATTTTTCCAAAGGCTGAATTGGTAAATGAGGATTTGGAAATTTTTCCGGAAATTATTAAGACGTATACAGAGAATACGAACGTGCAATTGAAGGGAAACTTGAAAGGATAATGGAGAGAATGATAAAACGAGATAGTCAAAAACCAGAAGATACGTTTCAAATTGCGTATGAACTTGGAAAAGAAGCGAAACCAGGGGATGTGTTTTGTCTGCTTGGTGATTTGGGTGTGGGAAAAACATTGTTCTCGCAGGGATTTGCAAAGGGATTGGGTATAACAGAAAGTGTGAATAGTCCAACATTTACCATTGTGCAGGAGTATGATGAGGGGCGGTTGCCACTTTATCATTTTGATGTATATAGAATTGAAGATTCTGAAGAAATGGAGGAAGTGGGATTTACCGATATGTTATATGGAGATGGTGTTTGTCTGATTGAGTGGGCAAATTTAATTGAAGATATTTTGCCAGAGCATTACACCAAAATTGTAATTGAAAAAGATTTGGACAGGGGATTTGATTATCGATTGGTAAAGGTGGAACAAATCTAAATGATATATGAGAGGTAATAATATGAAGATATTAGCTTTGGATAGTTCAGGATTGGTTGCGTCTGTTGCAATTGTCGAAGACGAAAATCTGATTGCAGAATACACCGTGAATTATAAAAAAACGCATTCTCAGACGTTGCTTCCAATGATGGATGAAATTGTAAAAATGACAGAAGTGGATTTACATACGATTGATGCAATTGCAGTTGCGGAGGGACCTGGATCGTTTACTGGATTAAGAATTGGTTCTGCTACGGCGAAGGGATTAGGTCTTGCATTAGACAAACCATTGATTGGTATACCAACAGTAGAAGGAATTGCGATGAATTTGTATGACACAAATGCTGTAATTTGCCCGTTGATGGATGCTAGAAGAAACCAGGTATATACGGGAATTTACAAGTTTAATCAACATGAATTATGTGTGATTAAGGATCAGATTGCGATTGGCATTGAGGAGATTATTGAGGCGCTTAATTTGATTGGACAAGAAGTTGTATTTTTGGGAGATGGTGTTCCAGTTTATCGTGATATCATTGCGCAAAAGATGGAAGTGCCATATTCGTTTGCACCGGCACATTTGAATAAGCAAAGAGCTTCTGCGATTGCAGTTCGTGCATTTGATTATTGGGAAAAGGAAAAGACCGTAAGTGCAGGTGCATTTCAGCCTAACTATTTAAGAATGTCTCAGGCGGAACGGGAGCGAATGGAAAAGACACAGGCGGAGTAGAAGAATGGAATGTAATGATTTAATAGAACTCGTTCCGTTGAAGGAAGAATTTTGTCAGGATGTATATGATATTGCAAGGGAGAGTTTGCCAGAACATTGGAGTTTGCAGGGAATAAAGGATGTATTAAAATATGAGAATAACATTTTCTTTGTTGCAAAACATATTTCGACATCGCAGGTGATTGGATTCGCAGGCATTATGGTGATTGCGGATGAAGCGGAGTTATTAAATATTGCTGTGCGACAATCCTATCGTAGAGTAGGTGTTGCGCAACAATTGATGACAACGGTGATGGAGCGGGCTAAGGCATGTGGTGCAATTCGGATGCTTTTGGAGGTTCGGATGAGTAATCTGGGAGCAATGTCTTTATATAGAAAAAATGGATTTACAGATTTATCGATTCGAAAAAATTACTATAGTAATCCTCGCGAGGATGCTCTGATTATGGAATGCAGGTGGGATTACCAGATATCATGAACAGATATTACCACTAGATTTTCTGAAATGATTAAGATACCATAAATTATGTGTGAAATGAAATCAGAAGAAAAGACTGCATGGAGGTATGATGAGAGTATGAACTGTAATCGATGTGGAAAAATGTTGAATGAGAAAAATGGAATTGTATTGGAAGACTATATTTGTGTGCATAAAAATTGGGGATATTTTTCAAAGAAGGATGGCGTTACGTATGAATTTGTTTTGTGCGAATGTTGTATGGATGAAATAACAGAAGGGTTTAAAATTCCTGTCGAACACCATGAGACGACAGAGTTAATTTAGAATGTAGAAAAGAGGAATGGAATGATAGATGTATGTTTACTTGGTACTGGTGGAATGATGCCGCTGCCACATCGTGCGTTGACATCTATGATGTTGCGTTATAATGGAATGAATGTGTTAGTAGATTGTGGCGAGGGTACACAGGTATCAATCAGGCAGCAGGGATGGAGTGTAAAACCAATTGATGTCATTTGTTTTACGCATTTCCATGCGGATCATATAAGTGGACTGCCAGGGTTGTTGCTGACTTTGGGAAATGCAGAACGAACAGAACCGATTACCATGATTGGTCCGAAACGCTTAGAGAAAATTGTGAATGCGCTTCGTATGATAGCTCCTGAATTGCCATATGAAATACGTTTTATTGAATTGGAAAATGAACAGGAAAGTTTTGTAATCAATGGACTTCGTATCAATGCGTTTCGTGTGAATCATAATATTACATGTTATGGTTACAGCTTTGAGTTGGAAAGAGCGGGAAGATTTGATGCGGAACGTGCAAAGGAAAAAGGAATTCCGGTATCCTTTTGGAGCAGACTTCAAAAGGGTGAAGTGATAGAAGAAGGTGAAAATGTCTATACACCAGATATGGTATTAGGGCCTGCTCGAAAAGGAATCAAACTAACATATTGTACGGATACAAGACCGACAAAGAGTATTGCTGAAAATGCAAAAGATTCTGACTTGTTTATTTGTGAAGGAATGTATGGAGAACCAGAGAAAGAATCAAAGGCGAAAGAGTATAAACATATGACATTTTATGAGGCGGCAGAACTGGCAAAAAAAGCAGAGGTAAAAGAAATGTGGTTAACGCATTATTCGCCATCTTTGGTTCGTCCACAGGATTATGAAGACAAAGTAAAATCTATTTTTGAGAATACGATTGTTGCAAAGGATCGTAGAACAACAACATTGTTATTTGAGGACTAGAGGATTAGATGTGAGGTGATGTCTATGAAAAAGAAAAATACGAACGTATTTGTTATGATTGTATTAGTGATTGTAGTCTTTATTCTGGGATATTATACATATTTGAGCAATCAAACGAAAAACAAACAAGGTACAACGACAAAAACCGAAAAAGAAGAACTTTTAGACAATAACTTTGCGGAAAACTATCCCAAAACAGTTCGAGAAATGATGAAAACATATTGCAAATATTTAAAGATGGCATATAGTGGGGGTTGTACTGATGAAGAATTGCGTCAGTTGAATAGTCAGATGAGACAGATGTTGGATGATGAATTGTTGGCGAATAATCCAGCAGATCGCCAATTGAATGGGTTAAAAACTGATATTATATTATACGAAGAAAAAAAACAGAAATTTATTGGTTATACATTAGAAGAAGCCAGCCAGATTCAGTATAACAAAGAAGAAGGGAAAGAATATGCAAAAACAAAGGTTTTACTGAACTTTAAGGTTGGTACAGATTCCGTTACGATGGAGCAGGAATATTTGCTACGGAAAGATGAAATGGAACGTTGGAAAATTATGGGTTGGCAGACAGTAAAACCGAAAAATGCGAATAAATAAAGGAGAAAAATGATGGAAAAGGACGTATATATACTGGCAATTGAATCTTCATGCGACGAGACAGCTGCAGCAGTAATGAAAAATGGTCGTGAAGTATGTTCAAATGTTATTTATTCTCAAATTGAATTACATAAATTATATGGTGGTGTGGTACCAGAGATTGCATCGAGAAAGCATATTGAAAAAATTAACTATGTAATTGAAGAAGCACTAGAAAAAGCAAATAAGAAGCTTGCAGATATAGATGCGATTGCTGTAACTTATGGACCAGGATTAGTGGGAGCACTTTTGGTTGGTGTAGCGGAAGCGAAAGCGATTGCATATGCAGCAAATAAACCTTTGGTAGGTGTACATCATATTGAGGGACACATTGCCGCAAATTATATTGAAAATCTAGACTTGGAACCACCTTTTTTGTGTTTGGTTGTTTCGGGAGGTCATACACATCTCGTGAAGGTTGAGGATTATGATCGTTTTGAAATATTAGGTAAGACAAGAGATGATGCAGCAGGTGAGGCATTTGATAAAGTGGCAAGAGCAATCGGGTTAGGGTATCCTGGTGGTCCTAAAATTGATGCGCTGGCGAAAGAAGGAGACAAAAATGCAATCGCGTTTCCTAGAGCAAAGGTAGATGATAATCCATATGATTTTAGTTTCAGTGGATTAAAATCGGCAGTCTTAAATTATTTGAATCAGTGTGAAATGAAACAAGTTGAAATAAATCGTGCAGATGTTGCAGCGTCTTTTCAGTATGCGGTGATCGATGTGTTAACGACACATGCGATTGTTGCAGCAAAAGAACTTGGTATAGAAAAGTTGGCTGTTGCGGGTGGTGTGGCATCCAATAGTTCCTTGAGGGAAAGTTTGCAGGAGGCTTGTGAAAAAGAGGGAATACAGTTCTATCATCCTTCGCCAATTTATTGTACAGATAACGCAGCTATGATTGGTGTTGCAGGGTATTATTCGTATATAAATGGTGTTTCGCATGGATTGGATTTGAATGCTGTTCCGAATTTAAAGATTGGTCAACGTATGTAGGAGGCTATAAATGGAAAAAGTAACTGCAATTATTCTGGCTGCAGGAAAAGGAACAAGAATGGGAGCGGAGATTCCAAAACAGTTTATGGAACTGGACGGGAAACCGCTTCTTTATTATTCACTGAAGGCTTTTGAAGATAGTGAAGTCAGTGATATTATTCTTGTGACAAATGATGAATATATGGAATACTGCCAGGAAAATATTATTAACAAATATTGTTTTGAAAAAATTAAAAAGATAATAAAGGGAGGAACAGAGCGTTATTGGTCAGTTTGGAATGGATTGCGCGCCTGTAATCAAACAACACATGTATTGATTCATGACGCTGCTCGTCCTTGTATTACAAAGGAAATGATTCATGAATTTGTACATATGGTAAGTAAATATGGATGCTGTACATTAGGAGTGCCAGTAAAAGATACGATTAAGATTGTTGATGGACAGAGATATAGTGTGGATACTCCCCCGAGAGATTCTTTGTGGCAGGTGCAAACACCTCAGGGATTTGTGTATAGTGATTTGGTATGTGCATATGAAATGATGATAAAAAGTGAGCAGCGGGATATTACAGATGACACCATGATTATGGAACGTTTTTTACACAAAAAAACAAAAATGATTATGGGTGATTACTGTAATATAAAGGTCACAACCCCAGAAGATATAAGGGTTGTAAAAAATTTTGTAAAAATTTAAAAAAAGTTGTTGACAAGGTGAATACTTAGTGATATTATAGTCAATGTCGCTGACAGAGAGAAACAAAGTCAGACACACGGAGAGGTATCGAAGTGGTCATAACGAGGCGGTCTTGAAAACCGTTTGTCCGCAAGGGCGCGTGGGTTCGAATCCCACCCTCTCCGCTGTTCTTAACATAATAGTGAGAACGCAGAATGTGTTACTTAATGAATGGATTGAGTACACACAAGAACAATGAAAACTGAATGATAATTAAACAACAAAACAACCCTGAAAATT
>JAUNJF010000019.1 GCA_030533405.1 Eubacteriales bacterium | reverse complement strand
CAGCAAGAGTGCTTGCAACACGTGGTCATAAACCAGTATTATTTGAGGCTTCATCAAGACTTGGTGGTAACCTGATTCCAGGTGGTGCACCAGATTTCAAGGAAGATGATATTGCATTAGCAGATTGGTATACACAGGAAATGGAGCGTTTACAGGTTCCTGTTACACTGAATACAAAAGTAACTGCAGATGATATTCGAAAAGGCGAATATGATACGGTTATTTTGGCTACTGGTTCGACTCCAAAGGTATTCTCATTAGGAGATGATTCTCGTGTTTATACTGCATCACAGGTGCTTTTGAAGGAAAAAGATCCAGGTGAAACAACTGTTGTCGTTGGTGGCGGATTGGTTGGCTGTGAGACAGCGCTTTGGTTGGCAAAGATGGGCAAAAAGGTTACCATCGTAGAAGCATTAGATAAGATCATGGCAGTAAATGGACCACTTTGTCATGCAAATAAAGATATGTTAGAAGCATTACTTCCGTTTAATAACGTTGAGATTGTAACAAGCGCAAAGGTAACTGGTTACGAAGGTGGTAAGCTTTCGGTAGAGACAAAAGATGGAAAGCAAGAGATTGCTTGTGACAGTGTAATTCTTTCAGTGGGATACAAAGAGGAAGATGCACTATATCATGAGGTGGAATTTGAGATTCCAGAGTTGTACTTATTAGGAGATGCAAAGAAGGTATCGAATATTATGTACGCAATTTGGGATGCCTTTGAGGTTGCAAATCATATTTAAGGAAAAGATTGATTGAAGAGAGGGACAGTTTGTTCCTCTCTTTTTGTTTTTTTAGGATTGACAAAGTTGGTTTACAGTGATAAACTACATCTAGTTTATAATTATAAACCTAATAGGATTCTATTTTTTTATTTGAACAATATTGTAAAGAGGAATAGTCTGAGGTGCCAATATGAATTTATTTATGATGAAAATACTTCAAATGAGTATGCAGGCAAGTTTTGTAATTGTCGCTGTGTTTCTTGCAAGATTCTGTCTGAAAAAGCTTCCGAAAAAATATACATGTCTGCTGTGGCTGGTAGTCGGATTTCGATTGCTATGTCCAATTAATGTGCAGTCCGATTTTAGCTTTTTTAATGTGCAGCCAGTGAGACAACTTGTGAATGTTTTGAAAAATCAACAGCAAGAGAAGGCGTTAACAGTTGAAACGCAGGCTGTGAACACGGAACACATGCAGGAAGTTCGTCAAAGTCATCTAATGAAAAAGGGTGTACCGGTTTCAGATTTTCATTTTTCTTATATGCAAATTTTGTTAGTGGTTTGGATTGCCGGTGTGGTGCTGGTTATTGGTATTACTACAGTGAAGTATATACAGTTAAAAAAACGATTAACGCATGCAAGAAGATTGTATGATAATGTATATGAAAGTGAAATGATTCAGTCACCACTTGCTATGGGATTGAAAAATCCACGCATTTATTTACCGGTAGATATTACGCAATCAGAGCAGGAGTATTTGATCATGCACGAAAAAGTTCATATTCAAAAAGGAGACTGCTTCAGTAAATTACTTGGGTTGCTTGCGGTTGCAACGCATTGGTTTAATCCATTGGTATGGTGTGCATTTCTTGTGTATAGTGCAGATTTAGAAATGCGCTGTGATGAAATCGTAATTGATAAATTAGGTTATTGTGTAAAACAAGATTATAGTATGTCACTGGTATCCTATGCGACAAAGGAGGCGCAACCAGTGTATATGGTATTACCAATTCAGTTTAGTAAAAATGGATTGGGCGGAATGGAGGTAAAGATGAGAATTCAAAATATTTTAAGTTATAAGAAGGTGTCAAAGTTTGCATGTGCTGCTGGATTGGCAGTTGTTTGTATGGTTACAGTAGCATGCGGTTCTAGTGCAAAAGATGAAGTGGTGTCGGATTCGGCAATGAATGAGGTGACAACATCTGAGGCACAGGATGAGGTGACAGCATCTGATGTGCGGGATGAGTCATCAGAATCTGAGATGGAAAAAGAGATGCATACATTAGATTTTGTTAATCAAATTGAGTTGCCATTAATCGATGAGTACGGCAAAGAGACAGACGAACAGCTCGTTGTTGCTGTGGATCGTGAGGACAAACAACATGCATTTTTGAATGGAAATGAAGATAGTATGCAAGATGTTTATATTGTGAAAAATGGTGAGGATTCTTTGAATTCAGATGTTGTGACTTATGCCATCGAGAGTAAAGAATTACACACAAGACAAGTATACAAAATAAAAAATGACAAAGAAAAAAAGGAGTTATTCGTCGTTGAGATGACGAGAGAAATAGGGGTGGAAGACGAGAACGAATAAAGTTTGTTTTGCACACAGGATTGCTGTTTACAATTGTAATTTATAACGTATATAACAGAAAAGAAGCCGAAAGGCTTCTTTTTTTTGAAAAAAAGTATTGACAAATGAGTTAGCTTGGGCTAACCTAGTGTACGAGTTAGTTGAGGCTAACTATAAATGTGAGGAGAGAAGATATGCCAATTAATCAGATGAAAGCGTTTCGCATGTCTGCAGATGTTCAAAAGAATTTAGAGATGAAGCTTGCAATTCACTGTGCAACGTTAATAAAAAAAGAGCGATTTGCCTGTATCGTTACACTTTGGGAAGAAGAGTGTGCAATCCTATCGAGGCTTTTGAAGGGAACTGGTATTTTGTATCGTTTTCTTGCAAAAAAAGGGGATACGGTATTGGTGTATCTGTACCGTAAAAATTTGTTGTGTAAGCATCTTCATAATCATAAAATTCATACATTTTTACAAAGTTATGGATATAGCGAAGGCAACTTGGCTCATATGATATCTGAATTAGCCAATCGTATGAAGGCATTTTATAAAGGAGAGATGGGGTTCCCACATGAGACAGGTGCTTTCCTTGGCTATCCACTTGAAGATGTAGAAGGTTTCTTGAATGATGTGGATGGTACAAGGTGTCAATATGTTGGTTATTGGAAAGTATATGAAAATGTAGAACAGAAAAAAGTTCTGTTTGGCAGCTATGATCAATTGCGAGAGGATGCTGTTCTGGCAGTGCTTGAAGGAAAATCTATAAGAGAGATAGCGGTTTAGCCGTTACAATAAAAAAGGTAAAACTTTAAAATAAGCAAAAACAAAGATATATTAAAAACAGGAGGAATTAAGATGAGTAAAGTTTATATTGTTTATTGGACAGGTACAGGTAATACAGCAATGATGGCTGGACATATTGCAGAGGGCGTTGCCGAAGCAGGTGCCGAAGCCGTTTGCTTAAGTGTTGCCGAAGCAAATGTAGCAGATTTAGAGGAAGCAAAAGCGATTGCGCTTGGATGTCCATCTATGGGAGCAGAGCAGTTAGAAGAAATGGAAATGGAACCGTTTATGGAGATGATGGACACAGAGATTTCTGGAAAAAATATTGGTCTGTTTGGTTCTTATGGATGGGGAAACGGTGAATGGATGGATGACTGGGTAACACGAGTTGGCAACGATGGTGCACAGGTTGTAGGAGGAGAAGGTGTGATTTGCAATGGTGCACCAAGTGAGGATGCAATTGAGGCGTTAAAAGATCTTGGAAGACAGCTTGCAAGTCTTTCGTAAAAGATAACTGGACGAAGAAGAATGGAGGCGTTCTTCTTCGTTGAAAAAACGAGGTGATGAGAAATGGCAAGTACAATGGTTAATTTTAATGGTGTTGTAAAAACATATGGTTCGGGAGATGCAATACAGTATGCTGTGAATCATGTAAATTTTACGATTGAAGAAGGTGAATTTGTTGTTATTCTTGGTCAATCAGGAGCAGGAAAGTCTACAGTGCTTAATATGTTGGGTGGAATGGATCAGCCGACAAGCGGAGAAGTGATTGTGGATGGTGATAAAGTATCTGGGATGAACGATAGACAACTGGGAGAGTATCGCGCAAAGAAAATTGGGTTTGTATTTCAGTTTTATAATTTGATTCCAAGTCTTACTGCTTATGAAAATATTGCGTTGACGAAGAGCATTGTAAAGGATGCTATGGATCCGTTGGAACTGTTGAAAATGGTAGGATTGGAATCTTGTAAAGATAAGTTTCCTTCGCAAATGTCGGGAGGTGAACAACAGCGTGTTTCCATTGCAAGAGCACTTTCTAAAAATCCGAAGATTATTTTAGGTGATGAACCTACTGGAGCACTTGACTCAGAGACAGGTGTTATTGTCTTGGAATTATTGCAGAAGATGTGCAAAGAATATGGTAGAACTGTTATTTTGGTTACACATAATGCAGACATCGCACAATGTGCAGATAAAGTGATTCGAATGAAGAATGGTAAAATTCGTGAGATAAAAGTGAATGAACATCCAATTCCTGTAAAGGAGGTTGAATGGTAATATGCTATTTCGAAAAATGCTACGTGAAATGAGAGGAAATTTTGGTCAATTCTTTTCTGTTTTTCTGTTATCCATGATTGCGTTGGTCTGTTATATTGGATTTGAGGCAAATGTAATTGGTGGGAGACAGGCGATGGAATCCTTTCATGAAGATACCAATGTAGCAGATGGTTGGCTTTATGGAGAAGGATTTACCAAAGATAATTTGGATGCGGTTAGTAAGCTTGATTTTATATTAGGAGCACAACTTCGTACGCAAGTGCAAGCTACTGCACCTGATGCAGATGATGCACAGGTTGACTTGTATCTTCAGGATGAAGAGAGTGTGAATAAGATTTTTGTGATAGAGGGCAATGGTTTTGATCCAGATGACGCAGATGGCATTTGGATTTCGAAAGCATTTGCAGATAAGAGAAAGTTGTCTGTAGGGGATTCGTTTAAAATTAGTTATAACGGAATTACGATGACAAAAACAATTCGAGGTCTTGGAGAAACGCCTGAATACGAATTTAGACAAGCTGAAAAGGACCCTGATGTATTCCTTGAGAATATTACATTTGCGCACATGTCGTATAAAGGTTTTCCTGTTCGGGAATACGCAAATCATTTGATAGAAAATGGAACAATCACTGCAAAGAAAATTTCGGAAGAAACAGATCTTTTAAAAGAGGTTGAAGAAAAACTTGCTGATATGGGAATGACGGTTGAGGATATTACAAAAGAAATGTTGCTTGAGCGTGTGGAAAAAATCAGCGATGATAAGTTGTTCGAATTAATGCCTTACACGGAAATGATTGTGAGGGTGCAGGATGGAAATGCACTTGATTATGAGGAGGAAATTGCTACTGCGATTGAAAATAATTATGCTGTTATGATTGACGAAGCCTCTATCGTTGGAATGGAACGTCTTGATGCAGAATTAAAACAACATGATGCATTTGCATCTGTTTTTGCTGGTGTATTTGTTTTGGTGGCAATCCTCATAATCAGTACAACAATGGGGCGTATGGTAGAAAAGCAGCGTACACAAATTGGAACAATGAATGCGATGGGATTAAAAACGAGTAAAATTGTTTTTCATTACATCAGTTATAGTTTTGTTCTGTCGTTGTTAGGGGCACTTGTTGGTTTGAATGTTGGACTTAAAGGATTTGGATCCTTTATGGTTTCCATGTTCAGTACTTTTTATGTCTTACCAAACTGGAAGGCTGGGTTTAATGAAAAAGGTGTTCTTGTTATGCTAATTGTGGTTGCCAGTTGTACATTAGCGTCATATGTGACATGTAGAAAAATCATGAAGATTAAACCAGCGCAGGCACTTCGTCCAGCACCACCGAAACAGGGAAAACATTGTATATTTGAGAAATTACCATTTTGGAATAAGCTTGGATTTTATACACAATATAATTTGCGTGACATTTCCCGTGCAAAGCTTCGTGCTTTTATGGGTGTGGTTGGAACTGCAGTTGGCATGCTGATGATGGTATATGGATTGGCATGTAATTTGCTGGTTGATACAATGTTTGTCTGGAGTTTTGAAAAGATAAAGAATTTTGAAAATCAGGTTGTTTTTTCGGGCGATGTAAAATTAAGTGATGCCGAAAAGCTGTGCGATGATTTGGATGGCGAATTGATTATGATGAATCAGGTTGAGATTGCGAAAAAGAAACGCGCAAAATCAGGAGAAAAGACAAAACAGGGTATTACTGTTACAGAAGGAAAGGGATATTTTAATATTACTGATGGAGAACAAAATATCCTTTCGATAGAACCAGGAACGATTGCATTAAGTCATAAGGTGGCAGAGGATATGGGAATATCTGTAGGGGATACTATTTACTGGCATATTTATTCGGAAAATGACTGGTATGAGGCAAAGGTTGGTGTCATCAATCGTTCTCCTGAAAGTCAGGGTATTACATATTTAAGAGAAGACTATGAGAAAACGGGCGCAGAGTTTATTCCTTCGTTTTTGGCAACGGATCAGGATGCATCATTTTGTAAAGATGAGAAGTTTGTTTCTAATGTTATGACGAGACAGGAGTTGAAAGATGCATTTGATACGAGTATGGAAGTTGTTGATTTGCTTTTGTACTTTATGGTTGGATTTTCTGTGATTATGATTGTGCTTGTTTTATATAACAGCGGCAACTTGTCATTTAATGAAAGAATAAAGGAGTTTGCAACATTGAAGGTGCTTGGTCTTCAGACGTCACAGATTCGAAGTATACTAACATTACAAAATGTTTGGTTAACGGTCATTGGAATTCTTGTTGGAGCTCCGTTTGGAAGGGCAACATTGGAATCCATGATGAATAGTAATGGAGATCAGTTTGATTATAGTATTCCGATTACACCACAGGTGTATATTATGTCTGCATTACTTGTGTTGATTGTATCTATGCTTGTTGGTTTTATCTTCCAAAAGAGAATCAAGAAGCTTGATTTGGTAGACGTCTTAAAGGGTGTTGAATAAATTGTTTCCTACCTTTTTATATCATATACAGGGGCTGTTGCTTCATAAATATTTATTTATGAGGTGGCAGCTTCATTTTTGTATTTTAGAATAAAGCAATTCGTATGATGAATGAAAGTTTTTACTAAGGATTGACAAATAACTAGATAGGGCTAGAATAATCTGTATATGGTGAAAGAAGGTCAGAAGATGGGTAGAGAACAGGAACAAAAAGCAGTAGAGGCAGATCATAGAATTTATATTATGGCGGAGGAGAAACCGTCAAAGGCAATATTGAAAATGGGTGTTCCAGTTACGATGGGAATGCTTTTTATGGTCGTTTACAACTTGGTAGACACCTATTTTGTGGGATTGCTTCACAATGATTATCAGCTTGCAGCTACGAATTTGGCATATCCGGTTATGATGATTATGGTTGCTGTTGCAAGTATTGTAGGAAATGGAGGAGCTTCTTATATTGCAAGATGTATTGGAGCACAGAAGAAGGAAGAAGCAAATCATACGTTGACAATTGGGTTTGAATTGATTGTGATTAGCAGTGTTATCATTGCGGTGGTAGGGCTTTTATGTTTGAATCCGATTGTGACAATTCTTGGTGCCAAGGAAAATACTTTTTTGTATACAAAAGAGTATGTGCTTGTGATGTTTGTTGGTGCCATTTTTACAATGGGGAACTATGCGATTGGTCAGTTACTACGAAGTGAAGGTTCGACCATGTATTCTATGGTGGGTATGATTGCGGGAACAGTTGCAAACATTATTTTAGACCCAGTTTTCATTTTTGGATTTAAGATGGAAATCAAAGGAGCAGCAATTGCGACAGTACTTGGAAATGCCGTTGGCGTGCTTGTTTTTATTTGGTTTTATATTCGAAAAAAGACAATGCTCACGCCATCTGTAAAATTACTTCATATGGATCTGCAGATTATCAAGGAGATTATGTGGGTTGGAATCCCGCATACATTAGAACAGATCTTTACAACAACAGCGATGATTGTAAATAATAACTTAGCTTCTGGTTATGGTGAGTTGACCGTTGCTGCAATGGGAATTTCAAACAAGATTATGAGCTTTGGAAATTATATTTATCAAGGGTTTGCAGCAGGTGCGCAACCGCTTATGGGTTACAATTATGGAGCAAAGAATTTCTCGAGAATGAAAGTACTGATTCGTTCAGGAGTTGTTGTGATTAGTAGCATAGAAGTTTGCATTATGGTTGTGTTTGGTATTTTTGCACCATACCTGATTGGCATTTTTACCGACTCGACAGAGGTTATTTCTATTGGCGCAAAAACACTTCGAGCAGCGATGTTGATGCTTCCGTTTGTGGGTGGTACTTCCATGGCAAGAAATACATTTAACTCGATGGGAAAACCATTATATTCGTTTGGAATTACGATTGTGAGACAACTGATTTTGTATATTCCAGCATTGTTGTTATTTAATTCTTTGTGGGGATATACAGGCTTGATTCACGCACAACCTGTGGAAGAAATGGTTTGCATGGTGTTGTCTTTGTTGTTGTTGTTGCGTTCATTGAAACGATTTGAACAGAACGAGAAGATAGGAGATAAAAAAGTATGATTCAAAAATATAAAAAAATACTTGTTACTTTTTTGTTAGCTGCAATGCTTGTGGTAGTGAATGGAATTACATCACATGCTGCAATCCCAATTGGTAATACGAATATTACGATTGCAAAACACACATATACCTATACTGGAAAAGCAATCAAACCAGGTGTTACGGTATCATATCATAACAAAAAATTAGTTAAAAATCAGGATTATAAGGTGTCGTATAAGAACAATAAAAAGGTTGGAACGGCAACAATTACGCAAGTAAAACCTCAGCAAAGCAGTTGAAGACATGTACAAGCTTATTTTGGTATTGCTATCCACAAATGTATAAGCGATTTGCTGTCAAGGACACGCCGACAACAGTGGTGCTTGTGGTGGAGAACGAGGGCTATGAGATTGCCTGTGCATATGAAAACATTGTGCATTTGCACGATCAGTGGTTGAAGGGTTATAAGGATGATTATGACTGCCTGACACATGAATTTGCACATATTGTTCAGACACAGTGGGATGGGAATTATGTGCCATCATATGGTGAGGATACATATATGATTGAACGTTTTGCGGATTATTGCAGATATGTGTATGCATATAAGGGTGGCTATTATAATGATAGCGCCTGGGAGCTTCAAACTTGTGAAAGTGAGAATCATTATTCTAGTGCAAACCGTTTTTGGTTGTGGTTGGATTACACCTATTCTACAGACAAGGTAGACATTATGGCGCGCATGGCGAGAGCGATAAATTCTAAGAAATCAGCCTATAAAGCGGAAAATTGGGCGAATAATAAATCTGCATGGGAAAAGATTTTCAAGGGTACTGGTGCAGCGGGAAAATCTCTTACAAAGCTGTGGAAGGAATATTGTAAAAGTGATTTTTCGATGAAGCTTGCAACGGTTTATGAGTACGATGAAGAGTCGGAATTGATTGAAAAATATGATGTTCGAAATGTAATCAAGAAGCGATAAGATGGGAATCTGAAAAAATATAGCATTTTTTTTAGAAAAATTTTTGTGTTTTGTCATGTTCTGTCAAAGACAGATGTTACGATGAAAGAGCAACAATTATTTTTTTTCAAAACAAAGGAGGATGCTTATGTTTAATTTAGTAGGATTATCAATTTTATCTGTGGTAGGATTTGTCATTTGGTTTATTGGGTTTGCGTTTTCAGTTTATCTGTGCGTGGAGTTTGTATTGGCGATTGCCGCTAAGGTTGCGCAAGAACAAGGGGATGCGAGACTTGAAGGTTTGAATACGAAGTTAAAATATGTTTCAAATGATGAAGAACAGACTCGGAAATTAATCTGTGCAGAAGTGAAAGAAGTGGAACAGGTACTAATTATTCGGAAAGCGCAATGGAAACGCCACATGAAACGTTTTATTGGCAGTATTGTGGTTGTAATTTGTTTGTTTGGGTGCTTGATTGGTGTGGTAGAGTTTGGAGCAAAAAAAGCTTTCGAACCATATCAGAGCAATTCTTCGTATAATTCATCAAATGACTGGAACTATCATTAAAGAATAAGGTGGGCGTAGTGCTGACTATATGGTATACTTGAGACAAGAGTTCGTTGCTTTTGCAGAACAAGTCGACTAATCAAAAGTTGCAGTGCAGAAGGCTCTTGATGAAACACAAGTATTATTTGACAGTTTGATGCAGCAATATTTCGGATGAGGTAAGTGTATGGAAGATAACAAAATCAAATTATTCGAAGATAGAAAAGTTCGAACAGAATGGAATGAAATGAAAGCAGCAGATGGCAAAATGCGTTTAACAGATGGATGTTGCAAATACAAAAAATTTACTTCGTATCATACAATCTATCCCCTCTCCTAAAGCTGAACCATTTAAAATGTGGTTGGCTCAAGTAGGTAGCGAGCGACTTGATGAAATTGCTGATCCAGAAAAAGCAATATTGAGAGGTGCTGATTTTTACAGAGCTAAAGGATATACCGAAGGATGGATTAATCAAAGACTTCAGACCATTGAGATGCGTAAAGAACTGACTGATGAATGGAAGGAAAGACGGATTACGAAAAAGAATATGGTGATACACCAATTGGTCGCTTGGTACGTCAAATTGTAGGGGTTGACAGACAAGTTGTAAATGAAGCGTTTAGTGCATTTCTATCAGAAGAAAAATTGAATGTTAACCAGATTCGTTTTGTAAATCTGATTATCGATTACATTGTTGCAAATGGTAATATTGAAGACAATAGTGTACTTATGAACGAACCGTTTCGTTCGGTTGGTAGTATTACCACACTATTTAAAAATGATATGTTGACAGCAAAGGAAATTATGAATGTAGTAGAAGAAATCAAACGCAATTCGGAGGAGATTGCATAGCTGCGAGAAATCGATTATGTGTTAGAAGTAGAATTTGAATAAAACACAACTGAGTCGGAGGACGAAACATTATGAAAAAAGAAAATGTACTGTTAGTGGGCATTTCAGGTGCCGGTAAGAGCACACTTGTCAATAGTATTGCGGGTCAGAAGTTTGCGACAATTATTAAGGGTGATTCTGGTACGCGTGAGATTTGTAAATACGAAAGTGATGTGTTGGACTTTAATCTGTTTGATACAAGAGGATTTGAATATAACTGGTTTAATCAGCGAAAGACCTTATCAGACATGAAGAAGCTGGTGCGAAAAGGCTTGCGTGAAGAGGATGATGCAGAGGCAAGCGATACAATTGGTTGTGTATGGTATTGTGTGGAGGCATCTAGCGGTAAATTGCATAAGGATAATATCAAGAGCTTGAAAAGTATCATTTCAGATATGAAAAATGTTCCAGTTATTGTTGTTTTGACAAAATCGATTGAAACCACGAAGAACGAAGAAAATGTGGAAATGGTAAAAATCCAATTTGCAAAGTATGGAAAGGGCATTCATGTTGCTGGTATTGTGCCAGTTGTTGCAGAACCGTATATGATTTCAGATGATTATATTCTGGCGCAGTATGGCATTGAGGAGTTGAATGAAAAGACCAATGAGGCTTTGCAGATTTTTGATACGAATGAGGCTAAGGAGAAATTTAGGAAGAAGCAGAGAATGTTAAAGGCTCAGATGATTACAAATGTGTCCGCGGCTTCTGCTGGTGTGATTGGTGCGGTTCCATTGCCATTGCCTGATGCAGCACCACTTGGTCTTTTGGAAACTGCCATGATTAGTTCCATTACATCTACATATGGTTGGAAAAAGGATGAGAAAAATATTGGAACATTAATCAAATATCTGGTGTCTGTCGGAACAGTCGGTATGGTTGCAAAATCAGCGATTAATATGATTAAAGCAATTCCAGGTATCACCCTTGGTGCATCTGTGATTAATGCAGCAGTTGCGGTTTCGATTGTAGAGTTACTTGGTCAGACAAGTATTGTGGTATTTGAAAAGATTGATGCAGGCGAGTTAGATGTTGCAAAACTGGATGAGATTGAAAAATTCATTGAAGGATATGTGAATAATAATATGCCGGGTGTCATTAAGATTGTACAGGGATTTTTGAAGGACAAAGATGGAAAAGTGGATATGAAAGATTTAATTTCATTATTTAGTAAGAAGAAATCTGATAAATAGAAATTATGGAGAAATACATTTTGATAGGGACAATAGGATTGATAAAATAGGGTTTTACAATTTTAGCAAATCTATATTATATCAATGTGTGAAAATATGTGACATACTCAATAGTGGTAATGAAGAAGTAAAATGTGTTATCACTATCACATACTGATACAAAAGGAGGAACAGAGTATGTTAAAGAGAAGAATCGGAATGTCATTGTTTGGTGTCATTATTTGTGCGATTGCAGTTGGAATTTTCAAAATTGCAGCATTGGGTGTTGACCCGTTTCAGTCATTTATGAGTGGAATGGATCAGTTGATTCCTATCAAGTTTGGAACGTTATATGTCATTGTGAACGCGGTATTGTTGATTTTCAGTTTGGTGGTGGATCGTCATAATATTGGTATTGCAACTTTTATCAATCTGTTTTTGTTGGGTTACATTACACAGTATACCTATGAATTTTTGCAGACCGTGTTTGTGAATCCTTCTATGGTTGTCAGAGCGCTTTGCCTTTTGGTTGGTATTGTCATCATTTGTTTTGGTTCTGCGTTGTACATGACAGCAGACTTGGGTGTATCAACATATGATGCAGTGGCAATTGTATTTGCGTATAAATGGAAGCTTGGAAAGTTTCAGTATGTGCGTATTGCGTGTGATTTAGTTTGTGTTATACTAGGAATAGTTATTTTCTTAATTGGCGGTGGACAGTGGCGTGCAATTCCGACAGTAGTAGGTGTTGGAACGATCATTACAGCATTTTTTATGGGACCATTGATTGAGTTTTTCAATGTGAAGATTGCAAGACCATTGTTAAAAGAAGAAAAAACAGAAGCAGAAGAAGCATAGAAGAATTGTTACAAAAGAAATAAATGGAAACGAAAGGAAGATAGGGAGACGATGAAAAAAGTAGATGTAACTCAGATAATAAAAGAAGCGGCAGTAATTTTGGTGATTAGTATAGTAGCAGCAGTGGCTTTGGCAAAGGTATCTAGAAATGTTGTTGTTGGTATTGTGCTAGGCGTTTTTATATTGGGTTCCATCCTGTCATTAATCTGGTTTGCGGGTATTCGGATTAGCATTTATAAGAAGAAAATTGAAAAACGAATGAATGAAGCAATAGAGAAGGAACATCTTGGCGATTGTCATATGTTTTATGCCTATACATCGATTGTTGCAATTTCGGAGTTGACTGGTAAGATTGCATATATTAATTCATTTAATCCAGTTGTGCAGATTATTGATGCAAAGGATGTTACGAATGTGAAGAGTGATTATGTGAAGGGACCATTAGGTGGTACAACACAGGTTTATTTTCAGTTTGCGTATAATAAGGTGAATATGAGAATACCAACATTTATGTCGAATCAGGCGTTTAGTTTAACATCAGAAAAGGTTTTGACAGGCATCTCAAAGGCAGATACATATTGTGAAATTATCAAAAGAGCACAAAATGAGAATGCGTAATTCGTGGTAAGGGGAGAAATATGGGAGCAATTCTGAAGCATTTATCAGCTATTTTGATACATTGTATGCAGAATCATTTATACAACTCAAAGGAACAATGCAAAAATTGCAAGGCAACCTTAGAAGTACGGGAATCTATTTTATATGTGTTACCTTGTCGCTTTGATGAACAGCATGAGGAGACTGCACAATATTATATGCACAATACTGTGCGTATTGAGGATGAATCGCAAATTCCGACAGGACAAAGAGCGTGTTATTTTAATATTGTTATTTGTCCAGGATGTGGGGAACGTCAGGTAAATATTGTTGATTTTTTGCAGGTGCGAGAGCAGAAGATAATCAAAGCTGGTTCGAGATATCCATATAGTGTATTGAAAAATTATATCGAAAATAATCAAAAAGAAATATAATATTATGTGGTTTTATGGGGGAAAAGTAGTATAATAAGTATATTGAGATGACGGGGGTCATCATCAAAAGAAGGTTAAGGAGGTATTTTATAATGTTTGATTTAACAGGAAGAGTAGTTGTTGTTTCTGGTGCGTCTTCAGGTCTTGGTGCACAGATGGCAAAAGGATTTGCAGGACAGGGTGCTGATCTTGTGATTACAGCAAGAAGAGTAGAAAAATTAGAAGCGCTTGCAGAAGAGATTCGTGCGATGGGTGTGAAATGTCTTCCGATTAAGTGTGACGTTACAGATCCAAAGATGGTAGATGACGCTGCCAAGAAGGCAGAAGAAGAATTTGGCAAGATTGATGTACTTGTGAATTGTGCTGGTTCTGCTAAGAATGCTGGTGTGTTGGAAATGACAGATGAAGAGTGGGATTTTACAATTGCAGCAGACATGAGTAGTGTATTCTATGTAACACGTGCATTCGGTAATATTATGAAGAAGAACAATTATGGACGTATTATTAATATTGCTTCTATGTATGGTTTGGTTGGTAATACAGCAATGGATACAGTTGCATATCATACCTCTAAGGGTGGAGTAGTGAACTTCACAAGAGCGGTTGCAGCAGAACTTGCCAAATATAACATTACATGTAACGCAATTTGTCCAGGATATTTTGAAACAGAGCTTACAGTGGATACTTTAAAGACCGCTGAATTTACACAGTACATGAAAGCAACAGTGCCACTTGGAAGATATGGAGAGAGCGGCGAACTAAATGCAGGTGCTATTTTCCTTGCAAGTGATGAAGCGTCTTATGTAACAGGTGTTATCCTTCCGATTGATGGCGGATATACATGTGTATAATGCAAAGAAGGAAAGCTTATCTATAGGTGCTACAAAAAGTTACTTCGCATAAAAAGGATTTTACTCCGGGGATGGTGTCGTATGATGCCGTCTTTGGAGTTTTTTTGTGTTGAAAGCCGTTCGCTAGTGGGGGCATGCTTGTATATTTGAGAATGAAAATTCACTTTACGAGTATTATAATCTATGATACTTTGAGAGATGTTGAATATTTACATATAAATCGATTGGTAGATATATGAGGAATGTGATTCGGCGATTTGATCAATAAGGAGAGCGAAGAATGAAAACAATAATGAAAAAAATGAGTATGTTTTTAGTGGCTTTGGTTTGCTTAGTCATTATTACGTCACAGAAGGTAGTGGCTGCAGATGCAATCAATAATGGTTCAATCAAGTGGAATCAGAATTATAGCGGAACGATTGCGGGTGAGTCAGTTATTTATGATTTTACATTGAAACAGTCGGGAAAGGTTGCAGTGACATTTACGTATGCAGATAGTGATGTAAATAATAGTTGTTTTGTAATCCGCGATAAAGCAGGCAACAATATGATTTACAAGCAGGTTGGAAATGGAACCTATACAGTATCCGTAGATTTGCTGGCTGGTGAATATGAAATTGCAATGTGGCAGAATGTATATAAGAATACAGAGGTAAACTATGCATTTGTGAATTCTTTTAAGGCTTCTGGTGAAACAGTAAATGAGTTTAATACAAAAAAGAATAATGAGGTGACAAGTGCATCTTCTTATACACTGAAAAAGAGTCGAAAAGGTCAGTTTGCAGTGAACGATGATACAGATATTTATAAAGTAAAGTTAAAGAAAAACGTTTTTTTGAAATTGAATGTGAATGGTCAGATTAAGAAGATGGATGTATCTGTTCAAAGTGCAAAAGGTGACGTTTCTTATAGTGAAACAAATGTGCCTATGGGAAAACGTGTATATACATACTTCTGCCCAAAGGGAACCTATTATATTACATTTAAAAGTACGAATACAGGAAACTATTCTTTTAATACATCATTGTCTGAGATTCCGGCAATTTCGTTAAAGAAGGCTTCTAATGTTAGTAAAAAAAGTTTATTTGTAAAGTGGTCTCGCAAGTCAACTGTGGTAGGGTATCAGGTACAGTACTCAACCAATAAGAGTTTCAAAAAAGGAAATAAGATTTATAATGTGTCAGATGTGAGAGTGGATTGTGTAACGATTCCGTCGCTCAAGGCAGGGAAAAAATATTATGTGCGTGTTAGAACTTATGTGACAGACCACAATGGAAAGATGTATTATTCTAAGTGGAGTAAGGTTAAGACAATTACTGTGAAGAAATAATCGCATGATATGCATAACAGGGTTGACAAATAAAAATAAATTTGTTAATTTACTGTTGCAAAGAGCACGAACTTTGTTTGTAACAGATTAATCAGGTTTAGAAAGGAGGACACTATGTCACGTATGAATCAGAAGAACAGTAATTTAATAACGTTGTATATGGGGCTGAGTGTTACTCCAATTTATATTCGATAGAATTTTGATTCTTATTTTGTGATAATTCTTTTAGAATATTGATTTCATGATATTTTTCCAATGGAATTTCATAGAGAGTCATTCAGCACCCTGAATAAGGGTGCTTTTTTTGTGTCTAAAAAAGCACTTAATGAAAGGAAAGAGGAATTATTTATGATAACAATATATGGAAAATATACAGATGCCATTGTATATACATGTGAAAATGAAGCATATGCAATGGATGACTATGCAAGAAAGCAGATACAAATGCTATGTAATCACCCAAGTGCGCAAGGGTCGGTGATTCGGGTGATGCCAGATGTACATCTAGGAAAAGTTGGGACAATCGGTCTTACTATGACAGTTGGAGATTCCCTTTTGCCAAATCTGGTTGGCGTGGATATTGGATGTGGATTAACGATTGCGAAAATAAAAGCAAAAAATGTGGAATTTCAAAAATTGGACAAGGTGATTCGAGAACAGGTGCCAGTTGGTGGAGCAATTCGAAAAAAAGAGCACAAAATGGCTTCGAGAACAAGAATTGATGAGATGCGATGTGCAAAGAAAATCGATAATGGAAAAGCGCTTAGAAGTATCGGAACTTTGGGAGGCGGAAATCATTTCATTGAAGTTGATCAAGGGGACGATGGAAGTCTTTATCTTGTGATTCATTCAGGGAGCCGTCATTTGGGTATGGAAGTGACGGATTATTATTTAAAAGCTGGACAGCTTGAGCAACAGATGAAAAAAGAAGGTGGACATGCACCATATGAGATGACTTGTTTATCTGGAAAGCTTTTGGATGATTATTTGCATGATTTGGAAATTATGCAGGAATTTGCGGCAATCAATCGAGATGCAATGGTAGAAGAAATCGTTGGTGGTATGAAATGGCGTGTGGAGAATCAGTATAGTTGTATTCACAATTATGTGGATTTTTCGGGGAAAGTACCGATTTTGAGGAAAGGTGCAATTTCAGCTAAGAAAGATGAAAAAGTGATTATTCCAATGAATATGAAGGATGGAGTTATTTTGGGAAGAGGACTTGGAAATGAGGAATGGAATCAGTCAGCACCACATGGTTCTGGTCGTGTTTATCGTCGTTCAGAGGTCAAAGAACATCATACACTTTCGGCATTTAAGAAGGAAATGCAAGGAATATATTCGATTTGTGTGAACAAAGATACATTGGATGAGTCGCCATTTGCATACCGAAGAATTGAGGATATGATTTCTGTAATCCAGGAGACGGTAAGAATTGAGGAAGTGATTCGACCAATTTATAATTATAAAGCTGGAGGAACACAGTAAGCATGGTAGAGATGCAAAAACTTGGTTGAAATGACGAAAAAAGTGAAAAATGCAACGGGATATTGATACAAAAAGACGAATGTGATATAATAATCGCATGCCGTGTTAGGTTTAGCTAGCAGACAAATGAAGCAAATTTTTGCTATACAAATGCGGAGGTGGGTTATGAAAGAAAAACATTTATTACGAACAAACAAACTTATTTTATTGGTACATACGATTACGACATTGTTTGGATTCATTGGTTTAATGTCGCAGTTAAAGATGTCCACTACGACAAAACCAATTCAAAGTATTATACCTATAATTTGTCTTTTGGTTGGTTATATCGGAGGCGTTGTCGTATATACTAAGAAAAAGAATACTCTGGTATATACAAAGTACGTTGGGATTGCTTTTTCAGTGCCTTATTTCTTTATGTTAGTGCTTGGGGCATCTGGAGCAAGTTTTCCATATATGATTCCATTTTTGTTGGTTTTCATTTTTGCATTGGATAAGAAAGTGATTTTGATTCCATCCATTGTTTTTGTGATTACGAATCTGATTCGTGTGATTGAGACTTTTTCAACAACTGAGGTGATGGATGAAGTGATAGAAAGTGCTAGTATTGAGATTATTATCACGATATTAGTAACGGTTTCAACATTCCAGGGATTGAAGTTATTAAGTACATTCTTTGAGTCTTCATTTGGGGAGGTTACAGAAGCTGCTAATAAGAATCAGACAGTGGCAACAGAGATTGTGAATGTTGCAGCAAGTGTTGGTGAACATGCGAATACAATGAATGCTTCGTTGGAACAGATTTTATCATTTAACAGTACAGTGAATGAAAAGATGAACTATATTGTGGATGGAACGACAGAGACAGCAGAAGCTGTTATGAATCAGACGGTACAGACAAAAGAGATTCAGGATGTTATTGATAATACACATGATAGCACTGAAAAGATTGTCGAGATTACACAGGAAGCAAAGAATGCGTTGGAAGAGGGTACTACAGCAATCAAGGATTTGTTTGCGCAGGTAGATGCTTCTATTAATGAAAGTACAGAGATGCAGCGTGCATCTGCTGAATTGAAGCAGAAGACAGAGCAGGTACGTGGTATTACAAGTATTATTTTGGGTATTTCAGCACAGACAAACTTATTGGCATTGAATGCATCGATTGAGGCTGCAAGAGCAGGTGATTTTGGTAAAGGTTTTGCAGTTGTTGCGGATGAGATTCGTAATTTGGCGGAGCAGACTAGAAAAGAAACAGAGAATATTACAGGATTAATTGAAGAACTTTCTATCAATGCACAGGAGGTTACAGCGAGAGTAGAAGCAAGTGTAGAGTCTTCTAATAAAGAGAATGAATGTGCAAGCATTGCCTCTGAGAAGTTTGAAGAGATTACTGGTAAAATTACTGAACTTTCAGCAGAGATCGTAGGAATTAGTGAGAAAGTAAGTTCGCTTCGTAATGCAAATAATGTGATTGTAGATAGCGTGAATACATTGTCTGCAACAAGTGAAGAGATTAGTGCTAGTTCACAGGAAGCTAGTGAAATCAGTGATAGAAATGTTGAGATGTTAAAAGAGTTTGCACAAATTATGGATCAGCTTACAAGCGAAGTGGCAGACTTGCGTCAACATACAGTTTAATATGTAGTTTATATTTCTCGTTTGGGTAAGATTGTAGAATGATTCCTCCTTTGTTTCAGGGTAGATAAAGGAGGAATTTTTTAGTCATGGTAAATGGATTTGAAAAATGTGATGAATGGTTGCGCAAGATGTGCAACCATTTTTTTCGATGTTTTACATGGAATAAAATCTGGTGTATACTTGGCATGTTCAGTGTGTATTTTATTTAATATGACAGACAGAAATTTAGGAGGAATGTGTCAGTGGAACAGTGTGAGACGAAAGCGATATCAAAAAAGAGAGAATATTTATTTGATAATTATAAAGCATTGCTCATTGTGTTGGTTGTCATTAGTCATTTGATTGAACAGAATTATAAAAATAATATGTATTTGTATGAACTGAAATGGGCTATTGTAAGCTTTCATATGCCAGCATTTATATTTATATCAGGTTACTTTTCAAAAAAAAGATATACAATGAAAAAACTAGTATCCGGACTTGTGATTCCGTATTTTGTTTATGAAGTGTTGTATTATTTGTTGTATACGTTATTATTACATAAGGAAACAAAATTATATTTGGATAGACCTAAATTTTCGTTGTGGTATTTAATTGCATTGTTTGCATGGAGATTAGTGGCGCCGATTGTATCAAAAATCCCAGGACACATATATATATCAATAATAGCTGGGTTGTTGATTGGATTATGTGGATTGGGAAATTTTTTGTCCATTCCAAGAATTGTATTTTTCTTTCCATTTTTTCTGGCAGGGAGATCATTTGATAGTACCAGGTTAAAAAAATATCAAAACAAAAAATATCGGTGCCTGGCAGTTGGGATTATAGTTATAGGGATAATATTTTTGTTTTTAGACTCAGGACATAGAGCGTTGTCTACGTATATTTTTTATGGAAGATATTCTTATGCTGAAATGAATATGGATTGTGTTTCAGGCATATGTGTTCGAGCAGCTTGTTATGCAATTTCTTTTTTGTTGTTATTTCTTGTTATGCTTGTGATACCAACTCAGGAAAAAAGATATTCATATTATGGACAAAGAACTATGCCAATCTACATTTTCCATGGATTTGTGTATAGTGTTTTAAAGTTTGGAACCAATATTCTTCCATCTGTGCATACAAATCTACAGAGTGTTTTTCTCATTATTTTTTGTTTGTTTCTGGTTTGGTTGTTTGCCAGGAAACCATTTGTTATAATAACAGAGAAAATAAGTCATTTAATCTGAGAAGTGTCATCGGTTTCTGAATATGTAGAAAAGTGGAATGCGATGAATTCGTTTTACCTAATTATAAGTCGAGAATATGTCGATATACAGATATAAGGTGTATTTTTTTACAGGGGATGAAAAGGAGCGACAATATGAGTCTTGAGAGGGAAGCGCAAATATTATTAAAGAAAAGTTATGAATGTCCTGTCTGTGGGAATAAGTTTAAGTCGTTGAGTGTGAAAACAGGTAAGGCGAGACGAATTGATCAGGGTGCATATTTACGTCCGATTTGCGAGGGTGTGAATCCAACGAAGTATGATGCAGTTATGTGTCCGATGTGTGGATATGCGGCAATGGCACGATATTTTAATGAAATGGTACCTGCGCAGAAATTGAAAATTCGAGAGAAGATTGTTTCTATGTTTCAACCAGTTACATTTAGTGAGGATGCATATACCTATGATGAGGTATTGAAACGATATAAAATGGCATATTTGTGTGATGTGACTGCAAATGTACAAGAGAGTCGCATTGCATATACCTGTGTTAAATTGGCTTGGGTAGTCAGAGCAAGGATTGAAGATCCGGATGAGGCGTTGTCAGAGGAAGAGAAAGAAAAACTAGCTGCCTATGAGATGGAATGTCTGAAGAATGCATTTAAGCATTTTATGAGTGCATTTTCTTCTGAGGATTTTCCAATGTGCGGAATGGACGAATATACTGTTTCTTACTTGGTTGCGGAATTGGGATATGGTGTGGGACATTATTCCGATGCACAGCGTATGCTTGGAAATGTAGTAGGAAAGAGAGATATTTCTCCACGTTTGAAGGATAAGGCATTGGATTTAAAGCAGGCAATATCAAAGAAGTTAGAGGAACAGGAAAAAGCGAAGGAAGCACAAAAATAAAATTTTTGTGGTATGATAGCAAGAGTTGATTTCGGGAAGAAAAGCGATAGAGAGTAAAAATAGTTATCGAATAGAATTTGAAAGAGGAAAATAACATGTACAAAATTATGACAGCTGATGAAGCGATTGATATTATTCAGGATGGAGATGTAATTTGCTTGAATTCTTTTTTGGGAATAGAGAATCCAGTAGCATTACATGAGGCAATTTATCGTAGATACAAGGCAACCGGATCACCAAAGAAACTGACCATAATTTCAAGTGCAGGATTTGGTGTGTGGGACGAAAATAAGAATGCGGAAGGATATATTCGAGAAGGTGCTGTCGATAAGTTGATTTGTGGGCACTTTGGTGCTATGTTTAGCACAAAACGATTGGTGTTAGAAGATCGATTTGAGGCTTATAATTTACCACTTGGTTGTATTTCCCATGCAATTCGTGCACAGGCAGGTGGTTTGCCGGGGGCATTGTCGAAGGTGGGACTTGATATTTTTGTGGATCCAAGAATTGATGGACCAGGAATCAACCGTATTTCAAAGGATGATTCTTTAGTAAAGCATGTTGAAGTAGATGGTGAAGAATTTTTATATTACAAATTGCCAAAGATTGATGTTGCAATGATCAAGGGAACCGCGGCAGATTATAAGGGAAATATTTCTTTCGATGATATGTATATGTCAGGTGATGCGTTGTCCATTTGTCAGGCAGTAAAGGCAAATGAGGGAAAGGTTATTGTTCAGGTTGACCGTGTTGTTAGTACGCATTCAAGACCGCGTAATACGATTATTCCAGGATGTCTTGTGGATGCCATTGTACAGGTAAAACCAGAACCGAGACACGCTGCATTTGAGTCGTTAACAGGTAGTTTTGATATTCCATATGCGCAGTGGCAGGATTGGAGTGAAATGTTAGAAAAACGTACTTCTGCAAAAAGTGTCACGAATGTTGCGGGGAATATCATTGGTAAGCGTGCAGCGATGGAATTAAAACCAGAAGACATCGTAAATATTGGTGTTGGAATTCCTGAAATTGTTTCAAAGTATGCGAGAGAAAGTGGCATGCTTGACAAAATCACTTTGACAGTAGAATCTGGCGGTGTTGGAGGATTCCCTGCTTCAGGTACTGTGTTTGGTGCGGTAATTGGTGCAGATTCCATGAACGATATGGCAAATCAGTTTGATTTATATAACAATGGTGGTTTAGATATCTGTTTTATGGGTGGTATTGAGGTAGACCAATATGGAAATGTAAATGCACATCGCGGACCAGGTGCATTTGCTGGTGTTGGAGGCTTTGCCAATATTACTGCTAAAACGGGAACTGTTGTGTTTTGTCTGACTTTTAATACAAAGGGTCTTGTTGTGGATGAAAACAATGATAAAGTTACAATAAAACAAAATGGTAGTATACCAAAGTTGGTAGAGAATGTACAAAGCATCAGTTTTTCGGCAAAACGTGCACGTGTGAACAAGCAAAAGGTTTTGTATGTCACTGAGCGTTGTGTGTTTGAATTAGGCGAAAAAGGATTAAAGCTAGTGGAGGTATATCCTGGTGTTGATATGCAGCGGGATATATTGGATTTGCTGCCATTTCAAGTAGAAATTGATTCTTTGTTGAAAGAATGGTAATAAAAAGGGTAAGCTCTTTGAAACAAGAAAGTTCAAGAGAGCTTACCTTTTTTAGTAAGTATCAATAAGATTTATTATACCTGGCATTGCCGGAGACGACAATAGATAATTGGATTGCTCGCTAAATGTGCATGTTATGTTGCGTATTTGGCAACTTATGTATTGGCACATTGTAGACATATTTTTTGTGTGATATGTTGAGTTCAACAAGTGATAAAGGAGTGTGAATCACATGATACAGGTATCACAATTATATAAAAAATATGAGGTAAGAGAAGTTTTAAAAGGAATCGATATTTCGATTCAGGGTGGTGAAATATTTGGATTGTTAGGACCTTCTGGAGCAGGTAAAACGACACTAATAAAGATATTGACGGGACAATTACAATATGACAGTGGGAATGTCAGGATAATGGATAAAAATGTTACCGAACTTACTGGAAGGGATCAAAAGCAAATTGGAATTATGATGGATCAGTTTGGGGTATATGAGCGATTGTCGTGTTATGAGAATTTAAAAATATTTGCAGACATTTATGGAATTTCAAAAAATCAGGTGAGAAAAACACTTTGTGATGTAGGGCTTGAATCGGTGATAAAGCTACCAGCAAGTAATCTTTCTAAGGGAATGAAAAGTCGTTTGCAGTTAGCACGTGTATTTATGCAAAATCCCAAAATTATTTTTTTAGATGAACCAACAAGTGGTTTGGATCCAGCGACAACCAAAGAAATTCATAAGTTAATTTTTGAAAAAAAAGCGGAAGGATGTACCATTTTTTTAACCACACATGATATGACGGAGGCAACAAAATTGTGTGGCCATGTGGCGTTGTTAAATGAAGGAAGAATTGTTGAATATGGAAAACCGCAGGAAATTTGTAGAAGATATAATCATCAAAAACGATTGAGGATTCATTTGTATAATGGATTCGACGAGGAACTGCCTAACAATGCAGAGTCTGCAAAGCGTCTTTACGATTTGATGTTAGAGGGTGCGGTGCAAGCAATTCATTCGACAGAACCGACGTTAGAAACCGTTTTTTTAGAACTTACAGGAAGAATGATTAAGGAGTAAGTCGTGCTGATACAGTACGAGGAGGAATCGTTATGAATAATATTATTATCATTTTGAGAAAACAATTACTTGATACCTTTAAAAATAAAACCATATTGATTCAGTTTGTTTTGTTTCCAATCATGACCGTTATTATGGAAAATGCAATTCAGCTTGAGGGTATGCCAGAACACTTTTTTGCAAAACTCTTTTCGATAATGTATATGGGAATGGCTCCACTTACTTCTGTAGCCGCAATCATATCGGAGGAAAAGGAAAAGAATACATTGCGTGTTTTGATGATGGCAAATGTGAAACCAGTGCAATATTTGTTAGGTGTTGGAAGTTATGTGTGGGGAATATGCATGATTGGAGCTTCGGTAATTGGTATGTGCGCACATTTTAACGGTGAACAATTGGGATTTTACTATCTGGCGATGGGAGTTGGATTTATCCTCTCGATTCTGGTTGGTGCAGCAATTGGTGTATTTGCAAAAAATCAAATGATGGCAACATCTGTTGTGATGCCAATCATGATGTTGTTTTCGTTTTTGCCAATGTTATCTATGTTTAATGAAACGATAAAAAAGGTTTCGAAAATTATTTATACACAACAAATGAATCTGTTATTTGAGCACATGCAGTTTGATAGAATTGGCGTAAAGTCAACAAGTATTCTCTTTTTTAATTTATTTGTTTTTGTTATACTATTTTTTGTAGCATATAAGAAAAATGGGTTGGAGTCATTATGAAAATAGAGATAAATGTAGATGAGAAAATAGAAGATGTGAAGATATCAATCGACTGTCCGCGATTAACGCCAGATATTGAAAAGCTTCTGTCGATGATACGCATGTTAGATATGCAGATTGCAGTAAAAAAAGATGGTGAAATATATATGTTAGATGCCACAACTATTTTGTATATTGAGGCGGTAGAACGAGTGACATTTCTTTATACACAAGATTGTGTTTATGAATCTGAGTTGAAATTGTATGAGCTAGAACAACAGTTATGTGAGAGAGGATTTTTTCGGGTAAGCAAATCTTGTCTGATTCAGTTGAAAAAAATAAAAAGTATGAAAGCGGATTTGAACCGAAAAATCAAAGTGACGATGCAGGGAGGAGATCAAATTATGGTTTCTCGTATGTATGCAGATGAACTTAGAAAGAGATTGGGTGTGAAATAATGGAAGAGAAGAAAACGATTTTTAATTACCTGGGTCAGGTATTTTCTACATATGGTGTAATTGTTGTTATTTTTATTATTTTTGGTAATTTCATAGGAGAAGTGGCAAAGCCTTACTCCACCTTGTTTGCATTTGGGAGAGAAGGAATTTCTTTCCATACATTAGAACAGTTGTTAGGGTTAGCTATTTTGTTATCACTATTGGAAATTATTTTGATGACAGATGGAATAATTAAAAGAATGTCGATCGTGCTGCGATTTGTTTGTTTTTTTACAAGCACGATTTTGATTATTGTATTATTTGCAAAGGTGTTTTCGTGGTTTCCGATGGATGACGTGAAAGCATGGATTGGATTTTTTGTATCTTATGTTATTTGTACGGTTATTAGTGTGGTAATTACTCTAATGAAGGAAAAATCTGAGAATCAAAAGATGGCACAGGCACTTGAACGCTTGAAGAAGGAATAAAAAAGAGAGTTCCTTTTGCATTCAGGATGCGTTCTTTAACATG
Source organism: Eubacteriales bacterium (assembly GCA_030533405.1). GTDB lineage: Bacteria > Bacillota > Clostridia > Lachnospirales > Lachnospiraceae > CAG-590. The sequence continues at coordinate 42,423 of JAUNJF010000019.1, read as the reverse complement.
GAGCGAAGCGGAATGCGAAGAATCCGTTTTACTACTTGACATTTATAAGCTATAACACTATAATGATGTCAATTTAGAGAATAACGGAGGAACTTTATGTTAAGCGTGGTAATGTAATTTACTTGCATTCAATTGTATAGGAAGAGTGGATGATGTGCGGGGCACATTTTATTTGTGACGCAAGAAATCTGCTTATTTGTTAACAATGCAAATTGTTAGCCTTATTTTATTACGCTTAATATTATGGTTGTCGAGAAGAATTTCTGAGAGAAAGGGATTCTTGCCTTCTTATATATTGTTTATTCCCAAGGCAGAAGTGGATGTGTGGGATAATGGACAGGATGTGGATTTAACCATGATATCTTAAGATATCATGGTTTTTTGTTTTATTTCTATCTATAGCGTAATCAAGTGAAATGCAGGTAAATCGAATCGAAAAAGAACAGTTATTGTAGTTTGAAAGAGTCAGGAAAGAAGTGATAGAAATGAAGACAGAACAACAGATTGAATTTAATAAGGTGAAAGATATTTGGGCAGGCTTGGCAGTAACAGAGCATGCGAAAGAAAAGATTGAGAACGTTTCGTTTTATCTTGTAGAGAGCGAGCTTCGCAAGGAGTTAAGAGATACAACGGATAGTAAAGAGATGATGGAACAGTTGGGAACACCACCACTTCAGGATGTAACGGAAATTAAGACCATTTTGGAGGCTGCACAAAAAGGTGATTGTTTGACACCGTATCAGTTAGAGCGTGTACAGAGAGTACTAATTGTTGTGGAGAGACTGAGAGATTATTTGGCTCGTGGTAAGCAGTTTGACAATCCACTTGCGTACTATGATGAGAATTTGGACGTACAGACTGATTTACGTGAAGAGATTGCCAGACAGATTCGCAGCGAAATGGTGGACGATCATGCATCTAAGGATTTGTTTGAGATTCGTATGGAAATGGTACGTTGTGAAGAGCAGATGAAACAGAAAGCGGAGCAGACGATTCGAAATCATAAAGACTGTATGGCAGATAGCTATTATACGACAAGAAATGGACGTGTTTGTGTTCCTGTAAAAAAAGAATGTAAGTTTAAAATTCCAGGTAGTGTAATTGATAAATCGGCAACAGGAGGAACACTTTTTATTGAACCGTTAGGTGTAGCACAGTACTTTGAAAAATTGCAGCTTTTACAGATTGAAGAAGAAAATGAAGTATATAAAATCTTATACACATTAACAGCAATGGTAGCAGATGCAGTCGATGCGATGCATGAAAATATGCGAATGATGGAAAAACTCGATTTCATCTTTTCGAAAGGTAAATTAAGTTTAGAGCTAGATTGTGTGGAACCAAAGATTAACTTGGAAAGAAGGATTGCCTTACAGGATGCTAGACATCCGCTGATGGATAAAACTGTAAATGTTCCGCTTCAGTTTCAGCTAGGGGAGACGGAGCGGGGAATTGTTATTACAGGTCCTAATACTGGTGGAAAGACAGTCGCAATTAAGACAGTTATGCTCAATTGTATGATGGCACAGTGTGGCTTGCATGTTACCTGTAAGAGTGCGGATATTTGTATGAACACTGCTTATCTTTGTGATATTGGAGATGGACAGAATTTGTCGGAGAACCTATCAACATTTTCAGCACATATTAAAAATGTGTTAGAGGTGTTGAGTCAGATTAACAAGGACAGTTTTGTGATTATGGACGAATTAGGTTCGGGTACAGATCCGGCAGAAGGAATGGGAATCGCGATTGCAATTTTAGAGGAACTTCGCAAAAGTGGTGCCAATTTCTTAGTGACAACTCATTATCCAGAGGTGAAGGAATACGCAAATCAGACAGAGGGAATTGTTAATGCGAGAATGACATTTGACAAGGAAACTTTGATGCCAGCCTATCAGATGGTGATTGGAGAAGCTGGTGAGAGCTGTGCGTTTTATATTGCAGACCGACTTGGAATGCCAGAGGAAATGTTGAAGGTGGCAGTGGAGGCTGCTTACGGTAAGAAAGCAGTGAGTGAGTATACATTTAAACAGCATGCTTCCGTAGAAAAGAAAAATACTAGTAAGATTGCAAAAATCAAAAAGCCACATACAAGTTCACAGTTAAGTAGTAAATTTCAGATTGGTGATAGTGTGGTTGTATTTCCAGAGAAGAAGATTGGGATTGTATGTGAGCCGATCAATGACAAAGGTGTGATGCGAGTACAGGTAGCTGGACGTAAGTTCTATATTAATCATAAGCGTGTGAAATTGCATGTAAAGGCGGAGGAATTGTATCCGGAAGATTATGATATGTCAATTGTATTTGATTCGGTAGAAACACGAAAGATTCGACATGATATGGAGCGCAAGTACACCGAGGAAACCATTTATCACGAACACGAGTGATGCGTGGAAGCTATAGTATATGCTCGGTGTGAGCGACAGATTGGGAGAGTAAGAAGAGAAAGGAATGATGAACATGAGAAAATCAGATTCGTATAAAGAATTATTTAATAAAGAGTTTTTGATGGGACCAAACAGTATGAGATTGTTAGAGGAAATGTTAGATAAGTATCCAATAGAAGATGGTTTGAGGATTATGGATCTCGGTTGCGGAAGAGGTTTGACAAGTCTATATTTGGCAAAGGAAGCAAAGGCAAATGTATATGCGACAGATTTGTGGATTTCAGCAACTGAAAACTACGAGCAGTTTAAAGAATGGGGAATTGACGAGCAGGTGATTCCGGTTCATGCAGATGCAAATGATTTACCGTTTGCACATGATTATTTTGATGCGATTGTAAGTATTGATTCGTTTCACTATTTTGCAAATAAGAGGGATTTCTTTCAGACAAAGATACTTCCATATTTGAAGAAGGGTGGAGTGGCAATTCTTGCAATGCCAGGATTGAAGGAAGAAATCCATGGGGAAGAGAATGCATTGATGATGGAATGGGTAAACGGAGAAGAAAGCGAATATGATTTGTTCCATAGCAGACAGTGGTGGTTGGATTTGCTGGGAGAAAGCGAAGAATTTGATATTGTGCAGCATTTTGATCTGGATAGCTTTGATGTTGCGTGGAAGGATTGGTTTGAATCTGAGCATGAATTTGCAATTCGTGATGGTGAGTTTTTTGAAAAGGGAGTCGATGCGTATCTATCCTTTGTTGGGCTGATTATCAAACGAGTGTAATTTCAAAATTCAATTTGAGTTGTACATATTTACCAAACCATACAGGACACGCTTGCGCTTCTTTCGTACGTAGCAATACTAAACTCGTGCAATGCACTTGTTAAGTATTGACGTACTCAAAGAGTCCTTTTATGGTAATTGTAAATATGTACAACTCAAAATAAAATAAGGGTTTCGCAAATAAACATGTTTTGAATAAAATGAAAAGGAGGAAATAGAAAATGAAGATAGAAATTAGAAAAGAAGTAGAAAGTGATTATTTTGAAACAGAAGCAATGGTAAGACGTTCGTTTTACAACAAGTATGCACCAGGATGTGATGAGCATCTTATGGTACATACGCTTCGAACGCATCCGTTGTTCTTAGAGGAGTTCAGTCGTGTGGCTGTAGTAGATGGGAAGATTGCAGGTTTGATTATGTATTTTATGTCCAAGATTGTTGTGGATGGTCGTGAAATTCCGGTTCCATCATTTGGTCCGCTCTGTGCAGATCATAAGTATAAAAATCATGGGATTGGATCAAAACTTTTAAAGGAAACATTGCCATTGGTAAAAGCAGCGGGATATCCAGGTGTGATTATTATGGGTGAACCAGAATATTATCCAAAGTTCGGTTTTATGAGAGCAGGGGATTTAGGGTTAACGGATGTGCAGGGAAATGTGTTTGATGCATTTATGGCATTGGAGTTTGAAAAGGATGCATTACGTATACCAGGAGGTAAATTTATAGAACCAGAAGATATCTGTAGTTTTGACGATGCAGAACTTGAGGAGTTTGATCAACAGTTTCCATATTTATTAAAGGCAATTCGCCCATGTCAGTGGCCTTATGACAATGCAAATGATGAACGCGATGGGTATCATTTAGAATATGCAACAAAGTTTCCGAGAGCGTTTGAAACTTTGTTTGAATCGTATTTGAAAGAACTAGCAGAGTTTGATTCGGATCTTTTGAATCATACTGGTAAGGAATTTGTTGATGAAATCAGAGAAAGTATTTGTGATGCGTCGTATGTGGTATGTGTAGGTGATGAAATTGCGGGGCTTTTTGTGTCATCGGTTCCAGATCAGAAGATAGGTGATAAAGATTGTGCATCGTATTTGCAGGAGCTTTATATTTCACCAAGATTTCGTAAAAGAGGAATCGCAAAGGATATCTTTTTACGTTTTATTCAGAGTCAGGTTCGGGACACAGGTTTTTGTATGGTAGAGGAGAGTCCATCCGGAAAGTACTTTAAGAGACTTTTGGAAAAAAATGGATATACCTATGATTTGTACAAGGAAGATCACGTGCGGGTATTTTGTCATGTGCATAGATAAAAAGACGAAATTGCTCTTGAAAAGCATAAAAATTTGTAATTAAATACTAGTTAAGGAGATTTTTTACTTTGTAGTAATTTTTATTTATCAAGTATATATATAAGTACAAAAGATTGGAGAGAGACATGAAGCATTGTGAAAATTGTGGGGCAAATCTGAAGTTTGATATAGCCTCCCAAAAAATGTTGTGTGAACACTGCGGAAGTACAGAAGAACCAGAACATGTGGAAGCGGAAGAAGCGAAGGCGGCGGACGTATTTGATACGATGATTTACCAATGTACCAATTGTATGGGGGAAGTGGTTGCAGATGAAAATGAAGCAGCTGTGTTTTGCCCATATTGTGGTGATACCACCATATTGCATGGAAGAATTGCGAAGGTATCAAGACCACAATATATTATACCATTTCAAAAGACAAAGAGTGAGTGTATCGATTCCTATAAGGCTTTGCTTAAAAAGTCTATTTATGCACCAAATAAATTAAGAAATGAAGGTGTGACAAGTGCGTTTCGCGGAATCTATATGCCATATTGGTCCTATGATCAAAAGCAGGATGTAGATCTTCGATTAAAAGGTGAGACCGTGAAGGTAAATGTTCTCTCGGAAGATGTGGATACATACCATTGCATTTACAATGTGGATGCAACTTATAATGGAATGACGTTTGATGCATCAAAAGTATTTGATGATACGTTGAGCCTTGCAATTGCGCCATTTGATGTGGAAGGAAAAAGAGATTTTTCGCCTGGATATATCAGTGGATTTTATGCAGATACATATGATGTTGAGGGAGATATTTACGAGGAAAAAGCATCTATGATATCGACCAAAACCGTTTTGTCAGAGATTCGTAAAAATAAAGATTATAGGTTTTATAATATTGGGAAGCTAAATCCTCCGACTGTGGTTAAGTCGGTTCTTGCGAGTAAGACCGTTGAAAAGGAAGTAGGGTATCATCCTGTTTGGTTTATGGCAACACGATTTGGTCAGCGTATGGCGTATGCTACGATTAATGGGCAAACTGGAAAGGCAGCTGCTATTATTCCAGCTTCACCATGGAAGTTTTTGTTGTTTTCTTTGTTAACTGCGTTACCACTATTCTTTTTATTGAATCAGGTTTCTTTTTTGACACCGGAATTTGCTGTGATGTTTGTCAATATTCTTGCATTGTTTGTGTATTTAGTGTATGACCGTGAATTGTCTGTGCTACAGTTTAAAGAGGCTGCCCAAGGAATACAGCAGTTGGAAAAAGGAGAAGAAGTTAAGGCACAAAATACAAAAGTACATCAGGTTATCAGGATTATTTGGAGCTGTTGTCTTGCGGTAGCGATTATTTCTTATGGAAAAGCAATGCTGATTCATTATGGCACAGAAGCGACGATTCCAGTGAATCTGATTACAACGATTTCTTTATGGGTTGTTATGTTTGGTAGTATATTGAGGACTCGTAAGTTACATGATTTGATGAAAGGAAGATTTCTGTTTATTGGAATTCCCATTGTGGCAACAATTTCTGTAGCTATGCAGCTCAAAGGCATTCCATTAGACATATATTACTATGTTGTCAGTCTTGCTCAGCTGGCGGCAATTGCGATTGTATTTATTGATTTGATTTATTATCACAATGTTATTGCAACAAAGCCAATGCCGCTATTTGAACGAACAGGAGGGGATGACAATGTACATTAAAAAATTAGTGTGGAATATGATTTGGCTGGTGGGAATTCTCTTTGTAATCAGTCCGATAACCGTAAAGGCTGACACACGTGAAAATCAGTATTTGGTTATTGATGAGGCGGGATTTCTATCGGAGGAAGAAGAGCAGGGAATTATTACACGTATGCAGGAAAATGTACCAGATGGTAATGCTATTGTACTTATTTCATCGGATGCTTCAAATCGATCATCAGAAGAGGATACCATTCGATATGCAAAGAGTCAGTATACACTTTTTTGCGGCTATACGGACGGTGTGATATTTGTTATTGATATGTCTACACGTTTCATTGAAATTGTAACAATGGAGAATTATGTTGATAAGTTATCGAACTATAAAGCTGCTTCTATTTGCGATGGCGTGTACAAATATGCTTCAAAAGAGGATTATTATGGTTGTTGTGTAAATGCATGGAAAATGATTGGAGCGGAAACAGGAGTAGCAACCACGAAAGGTAAGAATGATGGGAATGTGCCTGTGGTGACAGCACCAAAGTCAATGCATGTTGTGACAAACATTTTATTGGCACTTGTCATTGCATTGATTTTAAATTTTTATTTTCTGAAATATCTTTCTAAAACGCCAGAAGCAAATGTGGAAGCGCTTGCTGAGTCGGCAGATGTGAATATTAAAATAAAACCAGGCAATCATGCAAAAACGGGTAGTGAGCATGTGGAACATGAACTGGGTTCTTTGGAAGGGGTTATATACACGCGGAACTGGTTTGGTAAGTTGATCCATCTTGTATGCTTTATTATCATTGTTGCATTTAGAATTTTGGTTGCGTATGCTAGAGGTTCTGGCAGTAGTGGAAGTTCTAGCAGTGGTGGTCATTCTGGTGGCGGTCATTCTGGTGGCGGAGGACATCGGTTCTAAAATAAAACCATTCATATTTCAAAAACAACCGTTCATTTACAATTTGTTGAAGGAAAAGAAGGAATTCGCTATATTGAGTTCAGCAAGTTGATAGCAATGAAAGGGGAAGATGTGTATGGAAAGAAAAAATTATTTAGACAATATTCGTTGGATGACAGTTGGGTTGGTGATGCTATATCACGTAATCTATATTTTTAATAGCCAAGGGGTATTGTCTAATTTTGGTATACAGGGAATTGCAAAGTTAGATGGTTTTTTGTATTTGGTTTATCCTTGGTTTATGGCATTGTTGTTTGTAGTAGCGGGAGTATCTGCAAAATATGCTTTGGAAAAGAGAACAAATAAGGAATTTTTGAAAAATCGTGTGAGACGTTTATTGGTTCCGTCAATTTTTGTTATGCTTTTCTTTGGATGGATTTGCGGAAGCATCACGAATTATTATTCAGATATGTTTGGTGGAAATGGAGATAAAATTCCGGGTGTTGTTAAGTATTTGATTTATTCTTTATCGGGAATTGGTCCGATGTGGTTTGCACAAGAGTTGTTTTTGGCATCTATTGTTTTAGTTTTGGTACGAAAGATTGACAAGCAAAATCGATTGGAAATACTTTGTAAAAACATGAAATGGTGGGGGTTTTTCATCTTGTTTTTGAGTTTCTGGGTAAGTTCCTGGGTTTTCAATACACCAATTATCGAGGTATATCGTAATGGAATTTATGTGAATTGCTTTTTGATGGGATATTATGTGTTTTCTAATGATGCAGTGATTGATATGCTTCAAAGTGCTAAGAAATATTTGACAGTTGCAGCATTTGTTTGTGCAATTGCATATTATGGTTATATTAAAATAGTGATTGAACCACAGGCTACGGATAACATTTTTACGAGTGTGAATTACACGACGATGTCTGTATTAAAAAATGGATATACAAACTTATATGCATGGATTGCAATCCTTGCGATTTTTTCTGTTGCAAAGGATTGGTTTAATTTCCAAAATCAATTTACCACATTTATGACGAAAGCAAATTTTGGCTATTATGCGTTGCATTATCCATGCTTGGCAGTGGTGGCATTTTTTTCTGCAGAAAAGATGAAGCTTCCAATTGGGGCTTGTTATGTAGTGAATTTCTTTGGTATGATAGTACTAACAACGATTATGTATCTAGTTATATCGAGAATTCCAGTGCTGCGCACGCTTATATTAGGAATTCCAGCAGGGAGAACGAAAAATGCAAATAAAGGCAGTGATAAATGAAAAATATAAGGATGCTGAGATACATGTTTGCAAGAATCAAATGGATGATGAAGTACACAATTTGATGAAGGATATCACGGAGTTGATGAATCAGGATTTGATTGTGCAGGCAGAAAATGGTGATCGTACGGTGTTACCGTATAAGGATGTAGTAAGTTTTTATTCGGAAAAACAAAAGGTTTTTGCGAAGGGGAAAGATGGCATCTATACTGTACCCAAAAAACTATATGAACTTGAAAAGGAATTGGATGATAAACGTTTTATTCGTATATCAAAATCAGAAATTATTAACATGAAACAGATTCAAAAGTTAGATATGAGTTTGACGGGAACGATTCGTGTTCTTATGCGAGATGGTAGTGAAACTTATACATCAAGAAGAAATGTCACAAAATTAAAACAGGCCTTAGGAATCTGATTTATTAATTAGGAGAAAGAAAATGTTAAAGAGATGTGTAAATTCTTTTATATATTCGGCATTTTTTGGAATGCTTGCCAATTTTTTTATTGAATGTTTTGTGCGAGGTGTTGTAGGCGCAACCTATAGCCATTTGACGCCTGAATATTTGGCAATGTTTCCATCATATGGTATGGCGTACGGTGTTGATTTGTTATTGTATGGATTGATTGGTCTTGTTTTTTCTGCAATGTTATTTATATATGAAGTGGATCGTTTGGGATTTGTTCTTCAAAATTTGATTTATTACATAACAACCGGTGTTGTTTGGATTCCGATTGTTACATTTATGTGGCAATTGCAAAACTATGCAAAAGCATTACCTTGTGTTATAATGGGATTCGTTATTACAGATATCATTATGACAATTGTTGGATATCAGACAACAAAGCAGCAGATTGTAAAAGTAAATGCGGCGTTAGATGCAATACAAAATCATGAAAAATAGAGTGACTGCCACCGGGTAGTGTAATGCGAGAAAGCATTCGAGAACATGTCGTTAGGTCTTAGAAGATATGTTGCGAATGCTTTTTGTATGTTGGGAGGAAGTATAAATGCATATAAAAAAATCGTTAGAAAGTTTTACAAAATTTGATTGGGCATTATGGCTGACATCTGTTTTGGTTGTGACAATATCATTTGTTGTGTCGGGTTCTTTTTATTGGTTATCCTTGATTGCTTCATTAGTAGGTGTGACTGCTTTGATTTTCCTGGCAAAGGGAAATGTAATCGGACAGATGCTGACCGTTTTGTTTAGCATTTTATATGCCATGGTGTCGTTTCGATTTCGATATTATGGGGAGATGATTACCTATCTTGGAATGACACTTCCAACTGCTTCAATGGCGGTTGTGACCTGGCTTCGACATCCGTATTCGGACGTTGAAGTGAAGGTCAATCATTTAAGGAAATGGCATGTGCTTGTAGTGGCGGTGTTGACTGTGATTGTAACATTTTTATTCTATTTTATATTAAAATATTTTGGTACGAGTAATCTTTTCTTTAGTACCATTTCCATTACAACATCGTTTGCTGCGGCAAGTCTGATGATACTTAGAAGCCCTTATTATGCGATTGCGTATGCAGGCAATGATATTGTTTTAATTATTCTTTGGATACTGGCGTCGATGGATGATCTGTCGTTTTTGCCGATGGTTTTTTGTTTTGTAATGTTCTTTGCGAATGATTTGTATGGATATTATAATTGGAACAAGATGAAGCAGCAGCAGGGAAACAACATAAATAAGATGAGAGTTTTTTAATTACCTAGTTATATAAAATGCGTAAGGAAATATGGTGTTTATGAGAAAAAAAGTGGAAGATAAAATGTATCGGATTGTAAATGTGGCAACGTTGGAAGAACGTTTGATTAAGCCAAAGGCTTTGGAAAGCTGTATGCTGCCAGGAACGTTTCAGATTACACCTATTGTGTTAGAGGAAAATGAGTTGGAACTGAAATACGAAGTAGAAGATACGGTGATTTGTGTGAAAAAGAAGGATATACGAAAGGGAAGTATTGTTGTAAAGGAAGAACCGTTCGTACCACAGGTCTTTCGTCAGACAGGCGGGTGTAAACCATGTACAAATTGTGGAAGATGTAGTTGGTGATACGAAGCATCATTGGTTTCTGAACATGGAGTGAAGCGGAATGTGAAGAATCCGTTTTACAATGAACTTTTTTGTACGAGAAAAAATTTATGTATTGACAATATCTTTGAGTTAGCATATACTAACTGGTGTAAGTGGATTAGTGTATGCTAACTGAGAATAATATTAGAACTTATAGGGTTAGTTTTGCATAACAGTATATCGATATCATATAGGAGTAAGGAGACGCTTGTATGGACGTAATCGAAAATACGGTTGCTTTACAATTGCAAAAGGAAACAATTGAAAGATGCTTACGTGAGAGAGGATGTCGAATCACAAAACAGCGAAGAATTCTTTTGGATGTCATTTTGGATGAGAATGTGTCATGTTGTAAGGAAATATATTACAAAGCATCTAAGAAGGACAAGAAAATAGGTGTAGCAACGGTGTATCGAATGATTAATTTATTGGAAGACATCGGTGCAGTCAGTCGTGGGAATTTATATAAGATAGAGCAAGCAAAGAATGTACATATGAATGCTTGCAGGATTGAATTAAAAGACAATTCTGTAATTGAGGTGTCACTGGAGAGGTGGAATCAGATTGTACAGGCTGGTCTGACCGCATGTGGGTATATAGATGGGCAGGAGATTCGTCGTGTCATTCCCAAAAGAGTGTAGAGGAACTTTGGGGATGGCTATTACTTTATACAACACAACCATATTCGTAATCGGTATTGACAGTACGAAAAAGCTATTATAAAAATTTGCCTGTTGACAAATCAAAATGGTTTGGATAATATAAACATAACATTGTTATGTAAAAGGTATGGGCGTTTCATGAAAAAAGAGATAGACAGTGCAGAAACAAAACAAAAACTAATGCGATGTGCGCGACAAGAGTTCTTGGAGAAAGGATTTATGAAAGCTTCTCTTAGGAACATTTGCAAGAATGCGGAAGTAACAACGGGAGCGCTTTATTTTTTCTTTCGAGATAAGGATGATTTGTTTTGTTCGTTGTTTCAGGATATTTTACAGCAGATTGGCAGTATTATTGATGAGCATTATGAGCATGAAGCGCAGAGTGCAGTTGTTGATTTAGAACAGCTACTGAATGGTAGTTATGAGGAAGAGTACATTTTGACAGAAAGAATCATTGAGTTGATGTATGCTAGAAGAGACGATGTACTTTTGATATTAACCAAAGCGCAAGGATCTTCAGCAGAAAATCTGCCGGACACTTTAATTGCGCAGATGGATGCACATAATCGAATGCTTGCAGATGCAGTTGCACATATGGTGAACAAGGAAAGGATTTCAGATGATGTAATTCACTGGATTTCGCATAGCCAGATGGATATGTTTATCTTTATGGTGGTTCATATTCCAGAGAAGGAAGCTGCCAAGGTGTATGCAAGGAGTGCGATGAGCTATTTGATTGGTGGATGGATCGCAATTTTTAAATAATAAGAAGAAATAGGATAATTAGGGCATGTTTTCGGTTTGTCCGAAAAATGTGTCCTTAAAAAATAAAAATAACATAACAGTGTTATGTGTGGACATTTCGAGAATATTCGTCATGTCCTAATCATTTAATTATTACATAACAATGTTATGTGAAAAGATAAGGAGAAAAGATATGTACTTAGAAGTAAAAAATGTTGAAAAAAGTTATGGTGAAGGAGGCAGTTATTTACAGGTTTTAAAGGGTGTAACGACAGGAGTAGAAAAAGGACAAATGTGTGTTATTCAGGGAACGAGTGGTTCTGGAAAATCAACATTACTTAACTGCATTGGTGGTCTTGATGTGATGGATAGTGGATCAATTACGGTGGATGGCATTGAGATTTTTGGCATGAATCAGGAGAAGCTTTCAGATTACAGACGAGATCATTTAGGCTTTATTTTTCAGTTTTATAATCTTGTACCGAATCTTACGGTAAGAGAAAATATACAGGTATGTGAGTATCTTACTAAGGATCCTCTTTCGATTGATGAGCTTCTCGAAACATTGGGGTTAACAGCTCATCAGAACAAATATCCTGCACAATTATCAGGTGGTCAGCAGCAACGATGTGCGATTGCAAGAGCTTTGGTGAAGAATCCGAAACTTCTTTTATGTGATGAACCAACAGGTGCGCTTGACTCTAAGACATCCAGAGAAATATTGATTTTACTAGAAAAGATTAATGCACAGTATAACACTACAATGTTGATTGTAACGCATAATAATTGCATTAAGAATATGGTGCACAAGGTGATTTATTTGAAGGATGGTATGATTAGCAAGGAATATGAAAATGAAACACGAATTCCTGCTGCACAATTGGAGGATTTGTAAAATGCAAAAGATATTAACAAAAAGGGTATTTAGAAATTTAAAGACAAATTTATTTCGATATTTGGCATTAGCATTTATGATTATGTTTTGTATGTTTATTGTAGTTGCGTTAATTGGAGCAGCGGAAACGGTGATTCATGGTACGAAAACATTTCATGAGGAGTCAAAGGTAGAAAGTGGTCAGTTTACAACATTTATTCCTTTAACAGATGAAGAGATTGCGAAATTGGAAAGTTTGGATGTGGAAATTGAGAAGCATTTCAGTATGGACTTTGCGGTAGAGGATACAACACTTCGTGTGTTTCGGGTACGTGAAAAGATTGATTTGCTGGGTGTGAATGAAGGAGAGCTCCCTTCAAAAGAAGGGCAGATTGCACTGGACCCAAGATACTGTGCGGAACATAATTTAAAGGTTGGGGATTCCATTTCTATTGGTGGAAAGGAATATAGAATATCTTGTATTGCAGCAGTTGCGGATTATGATGATGTGAAGAAGGAGTTTGGGGATGCTGCTACAGATTGTTATAGCTTTGGTGTGGCATTTGTAGGTCAGAAGGATTATGAACAGCTCTATGATGCTGAGAATCGCGTGAAATCGGAGGAGTATTTGTATGCATATCGATTGAACGGCACAACAACGGATGAGGACGTAAAAGAGTATTTAGAAGGAATCGAAATACAGGCCGACCAAATCGATGATGAATATTTTAAAGATTATTGGGAGCGAACAGCGGGACAAAAGGACGAGTACTTAGATGCTATGGATGAGTTGGTTGATGGTGTAGATGAACTGAAGGATGGTACAGCGGAATTAACCAAACATAATGAAGAAATCAATGCTGGCGCTACGGACTTTATGAATGCAACATTAGCGGATTGCACGGAGAGCCTGAGAACATATGGATTGCAAAAGGATTTGACGGCAGAAAACTATAAGGAAGAGTTAAAACAAATCAAGGAAAGAATGCCAATCCCTGCACTGATTACAAAAATAGACGAATTAGAGAAATCGTTGGAATCCCTGCATTCTTATCAGAAGGGTGTAAAGGATTATACTGACGGTGTGGCAGATGTAAACGACGGAATGACGGAGGTTGGCGACGGCGTTCAGGAATTGCGTGATAAAACAAAAGAATTAATAGACGAATACTTTGATATTGAGTTGAATAATCTTCAGAGTTTTATAGTTGCGGAGGATAATATACGAATTAGCGCAGCAGCAAATGATCAGGTAATTACTTTATATGCGGGTATGTTTTGTGGTGCATTGATTATTGTCATGTTTGCCTATGTGATTTCGGTATTTGTGGTACATGGAATTGAGCAGGAGAGTTCAGTGATTGGTGCGTTATATGCTTTGGGTGTAAAGCGTAAGCAGTTGATGCTGCATTATATTTCTTTGCCAGTCGTTGTTACTTTTATTTCCTGTCTAATCGGAACTTTAGTGGGATGTAGTAAATGGGGAATTGGATGGCAGACGGCAGATGCGATTGCGTATTATTCGTTGCCAATATTAGATGTGTATGTGCCGGCATATCTCCTGATGTATGGTATTGTAATGCCACCAATTTTAGCTGCAATTGTAAACGTTATTGTGATTCGAAAGAAGTTGTCAAAGCCAGCACTTTCTTTGATTCGTAATGAGCAGAAAATTCCGAAAAATATAAAGATGAATTTTAAGGGAAAACATTTTGTGACGACTTTTAAAATAAAACAGATGATTCGAGAATCCCGCACTGCCATTGCTGTTGTGATTGGTATGTTTGTTACGATGCTTCTTATGATGATTGGATTAGATTGTCAAACCCTTTGTAAGAATGTACAAAAGCTTATGACAGAGGATACAAAGTACGAGTATATGTATACCTATAAATATCCAGAGAAGCATGTTCCGGAGGGAGGAGAGGCTGCATATGCGTATACTTTTAGTAAGGAAATAATGGGTTATAAGTTTGATGTGACATTGCTTGGTATTGATGAAGACAATCCGTATTTTGATACAAAATTAAAGAAGAGTCAGAATAGTGTTGTCATATCTAGCGCAATGGCTTCTAAATTCCAATTAAAAGAGGGAGATAAGCTAATTGTCAGTGATGATGATAAGGATTATGTTTTTCACATTGATGGTGTAACAAAATACGCTACCTCGATGTATGCATTTATGGATCTTGAAAGTATGCGGGAATTGTTTGGACAGGATGATGATTACTATAATGTTGTATTCTCAGATCATGCATTAGATATTCCCTCAGGCAGATTGTTTGCCGAAACTTCCAGAAGCAGTATTGAACGAGCTTCTGGGGTGTTTACACAACAGATGCGGGGAATGGTTACCATGATGGTATCGGTTTCTGCTATTATTTTTGTGATTGTATTATTCCTGATGATGAGAGTTATGATTGATAGAGCGGCCTTTAACATTTCATTAATCAAGATATTTGGATATCGAAAGCATGAAATTCGAAAGCTTTATTTGGATGGTAATTTTTATGTTGTTGCGATTGGAGCACTGATTTGTTTGCCGTTGTCTAAATGTATTATGGATATGATTTTTCCGTTGTTTGTATCAAATGTGGCATGTGTATTGGAATTTGCATTCCCGATTTGGGAGTATGTGATTATATACGTGGGTATTTTAGTAAGCTATTTTATCATTAACAGAGTGTTGGTTTACAGAATTAATAAGATTTTACCTGCAGAGGTTTTGAAGAATAGAGAATGATTAATCTGTATTAAGTTAGTTGACACTAACTGCAAAATGTGTTATTGTTATCGATGATAATTTGTCTTAAATGGAGAAGATTCCTGCTTCGATAAGTTGTGAGTTAAGGAAAAATTCATCTCAGTGGGAGGAGACCATGCCTAGAGATAAGAAGTTAAGTCATAAGAAGGTTCTAGATGCAGCCAAAAAAGAATTTTTGGAAAAAGGATTTGAAGATGCATCTATTCGCTCAATTGGTGCCAGAGCGGGAATGACTAGTGCTGGACTATATAGGCACTGTAAAGATAAAGAGGATCTGTTTGTACAAATAGTTGATCCTTTGTTTCAAGAAATGAACAAACGATTCGCAATGCATAAGAGAGTTTCGTATGAAGCTATTCAAATCGGTGAACGTCATAAGGAAGCATTTAACACTGGAGAGATAAAGATATTTCTTGATTTATCAAAAGAGTTTCCGGAGGAATTAAAATTGCTTTTGTGTAGAAGTGTAGGAACAAGATATGAAAATTTTATTCATGATCTTGTGGATATGCAGCAAAAGGAAATGTTTGATATACTTAAGATAATGGAACAAAATGGATACCAAACAATACATATAACAGAGCGAGAAATGCATGTGTTATTAAGTGCGTATATCACTGCGATTATAGAGCCTGTTGTACATGAATATGATGAAAAGGAGACAGAACATTGTCTAATGAAAGTAGCAGAGTTTTTTACACCTGGATGGATGAAAATAATGGGATTATAAAAGGAGCCGAAAGGCTCCTTTTTAATTTGTTAAGTTACCAGAATGTTACAGCTGATAACTAACGACATATATAGCCTGATAAAAATTAAGGTAAAATAAAAAAAGAAAGGATGGATGAAATGGAAGGAAAAAATCCAAAAAAAGTAATGAAAATTGTGAATCAATATGCAGGAGGATATAAGTATTTAATTACACTCGGAAGGTGTTTGGCATTTATCAGTGCACTGATTCAAATGGTGCCATTTATACTTATTTGGAAGATTATCAAAAATGTCATAGAGGGAGAAAATGTAGATCAGATCAAACAATATGGCTGGCAGGCGGTAGGGATTACCCTTCTTGCTATGGTGATATATACTGCAGCGTTGATGTGTACGCATATTTCAGCGTTTCGTGTGCAAGCGAATTTGAGGAAGGCGTTAGTGGATAAAATAGCAAAACTTCCCCTTGGCGTGTTCGATGCGGAAGGAAGCGGTAAAATCAGAAGAATTGTTAACGAATCCACAAGGGCTACGGAAACCTATATTGCACACAGTATTCCTGATAAATCGGTGGCTATAGCAACACCTTTAGGACTTGCATTTTTGCTCTTGTTTTTTGATTGGAAGCTTGGATTGTTATGCCTTGTTCCTGCTGTAATTGGTTTCATTTTTGTTGCAGGCATGACGGGAAAAGAAATGCAAAAGAAGATGGCGGAATATCAGGATGCATTAGAGGTTATGAGTAATGAAGCGGTGGAATATGTCAGGGGTGTGCCAGTGGTAAAAACCTTTGGACAAACCATTCACTCCTTTGCAAGATTCAAGAAATCCATTGATGAATATGAAAAATGGACGGTAGATTACACAATTTCTGTTAGAAAATCTATGGTTGGGTTCATGACCAGCGTGAATGCGATTTTTGCCATAATTGTAATGGTGGTGATTGCAAATGCAGGAAACGGTTTTACACCAGATTTGATTTTGAACGTAATGTATTACATCATTATTACCCCACTACTTTCCGTTACACTTACGAAAGTAGCCTATGCAGGAGAACACGAGATGGTAGTGCTGGACGCGATAGAGCGTGTAAATAGTATTTTGGATCGAGAGATTCTTCCGGTGGCTAATAAGAGGGCCGAGCTTTTGGATTGCTCCATTGCATTTGAGAATGTTTCTTATCGATATGAGGGTGCAACTACAGATGCAGTAAGTAAACTTTCGCTACAGATTAAAGCAGGCGAACATGTGGCATTTGTTGGACCAAGTGGAGGTGGAAAGACAACCACAGCGGAACTGATTGCTAGATACTTTGATGCGACAGAGGGTGAAGTGAAAATTGGTGGAGTCAATGTAAAAGACATTCCATCAGAGCAGTTGATGAACAACGTCTCCTTTGTTTTTCAGGACAGTAAACTGATAAAAACAACCATACTTGAAAATGTAAGATTGGCGAAGCCTGATGCGTCAGAGGAAGAGGTGATGGAGGCGCTAAAGAAGGCACAGTGTATGGATATTATTGAGAAATTTCCGAAGGGAATTCATACGGTAATTGGTTCGAAGGGTGTATATGTATCTGGCGGTGAAGCACAGAGAATTGCCATTGCCAGAGCTGTTTTAAAGGATGCTCCAATTCTCGTTTTGGATGAGGCTACCGCATTTGCAGATCCAGATAATGAGGCAAAGGTTCAAAAAGCATTTGAAGCACTTTCAAAGAATAAGACTGTGATTATGATTGCCCATAGATTAAGTACAGTTGTAAATGCAGACAGAATTTTTGTTCTTAAGGATGGTGCTTTAGTGGAGCAAGGAAATCATGACAAGCTGATGGAACATAATGGTTTGTATAAAAAAATGTACGATGAATATACAAAGTCCATTGAATGGAAGGTAGGTGCATAAAATGATAGAGAAATTAAAACATAAGTTTGCCCTTTCAAATCAGGGTGCAAAAGATATGATAAAGGCATGTATTGTTGCGGCAGTTTCCAATATGGTGCTTATGGGACCGGCAAGTATTTTATATTTTTTAATTAAGGATATGTTAGCTGGGGAGATGGATTTCCGCCAAATTGTATTTTATGTTGTTGGAATGATTGTCGTACTTGTATTGATTGTAATTACGCAACACATTCAGTATAATGCAACATTTTTATCTACCTATAAGGAAAGTGGAGTTCGAAGAATCACAATTGCAGAAACGCTAAGAAGGTTGCCACTTTCTTATTTTGGTAAAAAAGATTTGGCAGATTTGACAACCAATATTATGTCAGATTGTGCCATGATCGAAACGGCATCTAGTCATTTCATTCCACAGTTGATTGGGTCAATTATCTCAACAACAATGATAGGTATCATGCTGTTTTTCTTTGACTATCGAATGGCAGCTGCAATATTCTGGGTGGTTCCTATAGCGGCAGGCATTATTTTGTCATCATCGAAGCTGCAAAAGAAAGCATTGAAAAAAAACGGAGCAGTGCAACTGGATTTTTCAGGTGGTGTGCAGGAGTATCTTGAGGTAATTCGAGATTTGCGAGCGAACAATGCACAGGATGCGTATCGAGGTACCCTTTACAATAAGATTGAAACGGTTGAAAAGCAATCCATTGCTACAGAGTTTTGTATGTCTGTTTTTGCATCCGGAGCACAGATGGTATTAAAGCTTGGCATTGGTACAACAGCACTGGTTGGTGGCATCCTGTTTGCTTCTGGCGAGATTGATATTCTTACCTTTTTTATGTTTCTGATGATTGTATCCAGAATATATGATCCGATGTTTGCATCTCTTCAAAGTCTTACCGCTATGATTGCAACAGAGGTACAGTGTGAACGTTTGGATGAAGTATTGTCCCATGATGTTCAGACTGGAGCGGAACGTTTGGGTAATCGTGGATATGATATTACATTTAGCAATGTAAAGTTCTCCTATGAAAATGGAGAACAGGTTCTTAAAAATGTATCCTTTACAGCGAAGCAGGGAGAAGTGACAGCGCTGATTGGTCCAAGTGGTGGTGGAAAAACAACCGTATCAAGACTTGCAGCAAGATTTTGGGATATTGATGGGGGAGCCATAACAGTAGGCGGCATGGATGTTTCTAAGATTGATCCTGAGACATTGCTGTCGATGTATTCCATTGTTTTTCAGGATGTTACATTGTTTAACACATCCATTATGGAGAATATACGACTTGGTAAAAAAGGCGCAACAGATGAGGAGGTTATGGAGGCAGCCAAACTTGCAAATTGTATAGATTTTATCGAAAAACTGCCAGAAGGCTTCAATACACAAATCGGTGAGAATGGTGGCAAACTGTCAGGCGGTGAGAGACAGAGAATATCTATTGCAAGAGCGTTCCTAAAAGATGCGCCGATTATTCTGTTAGATGAGGCAACTGCTTCTCTTGATGTAGAGAATGAGACGTCGATTCAGCAGGCTTTGTCAACCTTAATTAAGGATAAAACAGTTCTTATTATTGCCCACCGTATGAGAACCATTGCCAATGCAAATAAGATCGTCGTTCTTAAGGATGGTGTGGTTGCGGAAAGTGGTACGCCGGAGAAACTACAAAAAATGGATGGCATATATAGTCATATGATTGAACTTCAGAATATATCTGAAAACTGGAAGATGGCGTAGAAATTGTTTGCGCGAGAATTATAGATAATCGATAATATGGTAAAGTTAGTTGACACTAACAAAAGTCTATGATATTGTTATCAAAGGTAACAGGATATAGAATGGAGAATGTGTGATGACGCATATATTAATGGAAATAAAATCGAATACTAGTATTGTATTTTAAGGAGCCTCCTGGCTCCTTTTTAATTTGTTAAGTTATCAAAATATGGTTAGTGATAACTAACAATGTTTGTTAAAAATAAAGGAGATAAAAGAAAAAATATGGAAAAAATTAAAGTTGATCTGAGTGGTTCGGCAGAAACTATGCTTCAGAGTTTCTATGCCAGGGCGCTGTATTCGAAAAAGAAGAATAGTAAATTTTATGATGCGAAGGCAGTGGGAATTGTAGACAGAATTGACTATGATTTTTCACTTGCGGAGAAAGATAACACTATGAGTAGTGGCGTTGTTGCAAGAACGATTGTTTTTGATGAGCTGGTAAGTGCGTTTATTAAGAAAAATCCAGATTGCACAGTCGTGAATATAGCATGTGGATTGGATACTAGAGTCTACAGAATGGATAATGGACGTCTTACATGGTATAACGTTGATCTTCCTGAAACAGCTGCTGTTCGAAAGCAAATATATGGAGAAGAAGGAAGAATATCCACAATAGGAATCTCTGCATTGGATTCGAAATGGGCAGATGAAATAAAGGTAAGAGGAAAAATGCTGTTTATTATAGAAGGACTTTCTATGTATTTAACTGCTGAGGAGAACAAGCAAATGCTTGGCATTATTCGAGACCATTTTGACAATGCAACTGTTATGTTGGAATGTATTGCCAAGAGATGGGTGAATCAAGAGGGCATAGAGAAGTCGATACAGCAGACTGGCGCGAAATATGTGTTTGGAGCAGATTGTTTTGCCGATCTTGGGGATGTTGCCGAGGGTTTTCGGAAAATTAAGGATGATAATATTACGCGTGGAATGGAAAAATTGTATCCGGCAATGAAGCTTGTTACCTGGTTGCCGATTGCGAATAAAGTCACAGAAAAAATATTAATTTTTGAAAAGTGAGGTGCGAAGGAAAATGCCAAGTATTCAGTACAAAATGGTTGAAGGTTCCGTATAAGAAAATGGAAAAAATATGATGTGCAATTAAATATGCATCTGGGGATGGAGCTTTATGGAACAAGTGGAAATCGTTGTGGTTGGAAGTAGGTGAGGAGTGTCATGAAACATAATCTTAGTAAATCAAAAGAGGATTATCTGGAAGCAGTATTAATCAATATTCAAACCAAAGGTGCGTGCAGAATGACAGATATCGCGAATTATTTAGGTTATAGCAGAGCGAGCGTCAGCACTGCATTAAAGAAGCTGGAAGATGAACAGTATGTCTATAGAGACGACTGGAGAATTTTGCTTACAGAGCAGGGAATGAAAATTGCTGAAGAAATGTTGATAAAACATACCCTGTTTAGAAATTGGTTTTTATCATTGGGAGTAGAGGAAGAGGTTGCTAATGAGGAAGCTTGTCAAATTGAACATGCACTTTCGGATGAAACATTTATTAAAATATCAGAGTATTTTTATGAGAAAGATCCAGATTTGTTAGCGCATGCTTACAAAAGTTAACTTAAGCATTTTGAGAGATTGTCATATTATAGTAGTAGGTAGGTTATAACCTATAATACGAATGAAAATGGAGGTAATTGTTATGGATTTGAAAAAGTTAGGATTATTTGTAGGTGGTGCATTATTTGGAACGGCAGGAGTAGCGATTCTTACAAGTAAGGATGCAAAAAAAGTTTATACACATGGTACAGCAGCAGTACTTAGAGGGAAGGATTCCATTATGAAGACTGCAACCACATTGAAAGAAAATTGTAGTGACATTTATGAAGATGCAACGGATATGAATGAAAAAAGATATCAGGCAGAAGCTACAAGAAAGTTAGAGGAAGCAAAGGCTCTTGTTGATGCTGCAGAGAGTCAGGAGCATGAAGAACTGGTGGATGAGTCAGTGGAAGGATAATTTATGAATTGTATTGTATTACATGAGTCATCAAAGCGGATGCGAATTCATATTCCACAGGCTCGCATGAGCCTGCGAGAAGCAGACATCATTGAATATTTTATCAAGAATTTGCCTGGTGTAAAGGATGCACAGGTAAATGATAGAACAGGAAATGCTATCATAGCTTTTCGAGGTAGTACCATAGAGGCAAAACAATCGGTTCTTGATGCGTTTAAGCAATTTGATTATCAAGACGAGAAAATATTAGCACTGGTTCCAGAAGAGACAGGAAGAGCCTTAAATAGAAAGTACGAAGAAGAGATCGTTATAAAGGTAATGTCCAGATTCCTAAAAAAAATATTTTTGCCAGTTCCAATTGCCGCGGTGTTAGGTGTGATAAAGAGTGTTCCTTATTATTATAAAGCTGTGACAACTCTTATGACGAAAGGCTTGAAGGTGGAGACATTAGATGCAGTTGCCATTGGTGCTTCCATGCTTAGGGGTGATTTTGCTACAGCGTCATCTATTATGTTTATGCTGGATGTAGGTGAAACCTTAGAAGAGTGGACAAGAAAGAAATCAGTGGGTGATCTTGCAAGAACTATGTCCTTGAATGTGGATAAGGTATGGGTAAAAACAGGGGAACAGACAATATTGTCCAACGTTAATCAGGTGCATGTGGGAGATCACATCATACTTCGAACATCTAATATGATTCCACTAGATGGAAAAGTGGTTAGCGGAGAAGCTACAGTGAACCAAAGCACCATGACTGGTGAAGCAGAACCTGTTGTCAAAGAATGTGGTAGTTATGTTTATGCTGGAACGGTTGTAGAGGAAGGCGAATGTGTGGTTGAAGTAACGAAAGCAACAGGGACTGGGAAATATGATCAAATTGTCAAGATGATAGAAGAATCTGAAAAATTGAATTCCCAGACAGAGGCGAAAGCATATCATTTGGCGGACGGTCTAGTACCATACAGCTTTGCTGGGGCAGCGCTTACCTATTTGTTTACAAGAAATGTAACAAAGGCATTGTCTTTTTTGATGGTTGATTTTTCTTGTGCAATGAAATTATCTATGCCGCTTTCGGTTTTATCTGCAATACGTGAGGCAAACGATTACAGTATTTCTGTTAAGGGAGGAAAGTTTATGGAGTTAATCTCTGAGGCGGATACCATTGTGTTTGATAAGACTGGAACACTTACCCAAGCCACACCGATGCTTGTAGATGTTGTGACTTTTGAAGATAAAGATGCAGATGAGATGCTTCGTATTGCAGCTTGCTTAGAGGAACATTATCCGCATTCAGTTGCAAATGCCATTGTAAATGGTGCAGTTCAAAAGAATCTTGAACATGAGGAAATTCATTCTGAGGTAGAATATATTGTAGCACATGGTGTGAGTAGTCATATCGATCACGAAAAGGTCGTGATTGGTAGTTATCATTTTGTGATTGAAGATGAGGGCTGTGTTATTCCTGAAGATGAGATGTATAAAATAGATGAGATACCATCTCAGTATTCAAGAATTTTTCTTGCAATTTCAGGACGATTGGCGGCAGTGCTATGTATTTATGATCCTGTAAAAAAAGATGCAAAGGATATGATTGCGAATTTGCATACACTTGGAATCACAAATATCTGTATGATGACAGGTGATAATAGGAAGACCGCTAAGGTAGTTGCTGAACAGTTAGGATTAGATGATTATTATGCGGAAGTACTTCCAGAGGATAAAGCACGCTATGTGAAACAGAAGAAAGATGCAGGGCATAAGGTGATTATGATTGGAGATGGAGTAAATGATACGCCGGCATTATCGGAAGCTGATGTGGGCATTGCAATTTCTGATGGTGCTGCTATTGCGAGAGAAATTGCAGATGTAACCATTGCGTCGGAGGACTTGATGCAGTTAGTGACTTTGCGCCTCCTAAGTGATGAATTAATGGCAAGAATCCATAATAATTATCGTTTTATTCTTGGATTTAATTCTGCGTTGATATTGCTTGGACTTTGGGGAATTATAACGCCAGCTTCTTCGGCACTACTTCATAATGGTTCTACTATTGTGACTGGTGTTAGGAGTATGTCGAATTTGTTAGATGATATAAATGAATAATCATGAAAAAAGAGCCATTTGATGCAGAAATTGATATGCATTGGGGGCTCTTTTAGTCGTTCGAGAGTATCATAAAACTGTTTTAAGTAATGTGCTTATGGTGAAAATTTAATCTAACTTGACCTTGCTTTTGATTGCTTCAAAACTTTCTTTGCTTAAGGAATGCTCCATTTTACAGGCATCTTCGGATGCGGTAATCTCGTCTACACCTAAGCTTATTAACCATTTTGTGAACCATTCATGTCGCTCGTAAACAGTGGTTGCCAAATCAAGTCCAGATTTGGTTAATGAAATATATCCATGATCATCTACAACGATAAAATTTCGTTCGCGTAGATTTTTCATTGCTACGCTGACACTTGATTTTTTATATCCAAGAGCGGATGCGATGTCGATGGACCGAACATATTCTAAAGATTTGCTAAGAATTAATATTGTTTCTAAATAATCCTCTACGGATTCTGTATATGTAGACATAGTCGGCTTCTCCTTTAATAACTTTTTCCTAATTATAAAGAAAAACGAAAATCAAGTCAAATAAAATGGTTAGTTGACTCTAATATTATTTACATAGCAAATCCGTAATTTTATCTATAATATCCCATATCATAATTTCATAATGACTAGAAATGAAGATGTCCTTTATGGTGAGACTGCCTGCAATTAATTTCATATAATTGCAAGCAAGCTCCCATGAAGGATTTTTTCTTGGACATTCAAGTAGTGCATGAAGCATATGCATAGTTTCCTTATCGTTGTTCATGTTGGTTAGATATTTGTCTGGCCAAGTTGAAATGAGACGCGTTTGTTCTTCTTTTGTTAAATAGGAGAATATATTTGGATTTTCGTCAAAAAGCCAAAATAAATAGTGTTTTAAATTATTTGTAGATAATTGTCCATTTTCATTTAGGTAGAGATGTAACATTTCTTTTGAACGTGCACGTTCAAAAAGCATCATATGGTATAAATAATCAGATTTGTTTTCAAACAAATTGTAAAAGGTCCCTTTTGCAATAAAACAATTTTTTGTTAATACATCAATGTTTACAGCATGAAGTCCACCTTGTTTTAGAAGTGCAAAACCGCATTCGATTAATTCTTTCTGAATTGCTTTTTTGTTTTCTTCATTAAATATTTTTGGCATGAAATACACCTCCTGATTTAAATGACTAAAAAAATATTGAAAGTCATTTTAAAGCTATTATACTACAAGTTAGCTTTAACTAACAAGGAGGAAGATTATGTTATCAAAGGTTAAACTATCAGAAGAGGAAATGCGTGAATTTGCAGAAGTGTTTGCCTATTATGATTATGGCGACGAGGAGATTGGAATGGTGCCATTTTATCCGGGATACCCAGATAGAACAAAGCTGATTGAATATTTAATGACGATGATGCGTGTTGCAAATGATTGTGATGCAATATATGGAACTTCGGATCGAAAGGAGGGGATTGTAATATTGACGGATACCACACACCCATATCCAATCGCTGCAGCCTTAAAAATGATGAGAAAGATGATGAAAGCATTGGGGATTCGTAATTTTGGGAAAATTATCAAGAAATTTCAGGCGGGTGGAGCCAGTTTGGAAACACAGTATCGCAAAGAAAAGAAGCAGTTTGTTCAGATTGAATTGTTAGCAATCAAGAAGGAGCATCAAGGTAAGGGCTTTATGCGTCCGCTAGTAGAAACTGCATTTGAGTTGGCAGATAGAAGACATTTACCAGTTATTCTTTCCACAGATGCCAAATTAAAAAATGATAAGTATGCTCATTTAGGTCTACGCCAGGTAGGCATTCGACAGTTGGATGAAAAAAGTTTTATGTATGATTTAGTAAAGTATCCGGATTAACAAAAAAAGCTTGACAAATGAGTTAGCTTGGGCTAACCTATATATAGGTTAGTTAAAACTAACCCTGTGTTAATCATGTGAACTCCTTTTTCTCATTATGGCTGCTGAACGTAGTGGGGTGTGTTGGGAGAAAACTCCCAACTAAAAAGGGGTAAATAATTATAAGAGAGGTGCAAGGATGAATTATTTAGAAATCGAGAAAGTAATTGGTAGAGAGATTTTGGATTCAAGAGGTAACCCAACTGTTGAAGCTGAAGTTACTTTGATTGACGGAACGGTCGGTAGAGGAACAGCTCCAAGTGGTGCTTCTACAGGAGAATTTGAAGCATTAGAACTTCGTGATGGTGATAAGGATAGATATTTAGGAAAGGGTGTAACGAAGGCTGTTGAGAATATTAATACAATTATAAATGATGTTTTAGAGGGAATGGATGCTTCTGACATTTATGCTATTGATAAGGCGATGATTGATGCAGATGGAACAAAGGATAAATCAAAACTTGGTGCCAATGCAATTTTGGCGGTTTCGATTGCAACAGCAAGAGCTGCTGCTACTGCGCTTGAGTTACCATTATATCGTTTTTTAGGTGGAATTACAGGGAATTGTTTGCCAGTTCCAATGATGAATATTTTAAATGGTGGTGCACATGCAACCAACACCGTAGATACACAGGAATTTATGATTATGCCAGTTGGTGCTCCATCCTTTAAGGAAGCATTACGTTGGTGTGCAGAGGTATTTCACGCACTTGCATCTATTTTGAAGGAAAAGGGTCTTGCGACAAGTGTTGGTGATGAGGGTGGATTTGCACCTAATCTCTCATCAGACGATGAGACGATTGAGACTATTTTGGAGGCTGTGAAGAAGGCTGGTTATGAGCCGGGCAAGGATTTTATGATTGCTATGGACGCTGCTTCTTCTGAGTGGAAATCAGAGAAGGGTAAAGGCTATTACAAGCTTCCTAAGGCAGGAACAGAATATACATCAGATGAATTAATTGAGCATTGGGCACAGTTGGTTGACAAGTATCCAATCATTTCCATCGAGGATGCTCTTGATGAGGAAGATTGGGATGGATGGAAGAAGTTGACAGAGAAGCTTGGTAATAAGGTGCAGTTAGTTGGTGATGATTTGTTTGTAACAAATACAGAGCGCCTTTCAAAGGGAATTGAGCTTGGCTGTGGTAACTCTATTTTAATTAAGCTAAATCAGATTGGATCTGTTTCAGAAACATTAGAAGCAATTAAGATGGCACACAATGCTGGCTATACAGCGATTTCTTCTCATCGCTCTGGAGAGACCGCGGACACAACAATTGCTGATTTGGCGGTTGCACTAAATACTTGTCAGATTAAGACAGGCGCACCAAGTAGAAGTGAGCGTGTTGCAAAATACAATCAGTTACTCCGTATTGAGGAAGAACTTGGTGCTAGTGCAGTTTATCCAGGAATGAACGCATTTCATGTAAAGAAATAAGAGAACGATTAGGTGCTTACTGGTTTGCCGATTTGATTGAGTTATATTCTATAAAATGTTATTGATAAAGGTGTGCATATACTGTATATATACATATATACGGCGTATGCACACCTTGTTGTGTTTATGAAACAATTTGAGAAAAAAGAGGATTGTATGATGTTAAAGGTTGAACATTTACAAAAACCTTGTCAGAAGGTAGCTTTCAATTAAAAAATATTTCTTTTTCTATATGAAAATTGTAATATCAACAACGGTGAATATGCCAATCTACGAGCAGATTACCAATCAGATTCGAGATGCCGTGGTGTCTGGTGAGCCAACAGCTGGATTAGATCCTGTGCTTCACGATGATTTTTTGAGAATGTTGCAATCCTTTGTAGCAGATTATATGATTGATATGGAACATGGTGTATGTAAGCTCAGAGTGCTAGGTGAGATGTAATGGAGTTGAAAACACTTGTAAAGAAAGAGAAGATCCAGATCAAGATGGTGGTCACTTAACAGATTTGACGGTTTGGTTGCCATTTATTATAGTAATAGTATTCTTGTTATTTCAGTGGGTTAAGCAGATTAGATTGTGTAAGGATGCGCTGAAAGCATAACAATGATTGGTTGCTGGATTATGGATTGATAATAGGAGGAAAATAAAATATGACATTGAAAGAAATTCAAAAGATAAATAGATTAGAAGAACTAAATGGGCATTATTATCCGATGCCAGAGGATGTATATGATTGGATTCCAGTAGAATATAGGGTGGCGCAAGGGTTTTCATTTAAAAGGCTGTTGGGGGTATGCGTTTCGCTTTGGCTGTTTGTGGGAACAATTAAGGGACTGATGAACCCCGATATTCCAGCGGAGAATGTATGGGCATCAATACCGTTATTTGTAATGGCTCTTTTGATTTTTGTGTTTAGCGTATCCCCACATTTACATGTTGAAAAGGATTCTCAGATTATCGAAGCTACGGTTAAAAAAGTAGAAAAACACAATTTATATTTTTTAGGGCGTAAGTATGTGGTTCATATCGTTACGCTGTTTGTACCGTCTATGAAAAGAGAAGTGATAGCACATTTACAAAAAAAAGCGTCAGAGGGAACACATATCGTAATTGTGAAGAATAAGAATTACCATTTTTTTATACATATGAATGAATATTATGTTCCAAAGTATATTTCGGAAGATGAAAAAAATAATTGTTGACTCTCCCCCTGGGGCACCCCTTAAGGTATGTTTATGGACGTCTAAGAAAATAATGAGACCATAAAGGAGGAGCAAATAATATGGATAAAAAAATGACATCAGGTGAAATTGCAAAGAAGGCAGGAATTTCACAAAAAGCGGTAAGATTATATGATGAGAAGGGTTTGTTAAAACCATCGGATTATTCAGAGGGAAATTACAGATTGTATGATGATGAAGCGCTTTTGGTGTTGGAAAAGATTATCGCGTTAAAGCAGATTGGATTTTCGTTAGAAGAAATTCGTGAAAATTTGGTGGTCGGAAATCAAAAAGGTATCGCAGAGACTTTGCAAGAACAAATTGATATGATGGAAGCAAAACGTTATGAACTGGAGAAAGCGATAACTAGAATGAAAGCAGTGCTTGCAAGAAGTAACGGAGAGCCAGATTGGGATGATGTGGCAGAAATTTTAAAGTCAATGCAGGTAGATCAAAATAAGGATGAGGGACATTATTTTGCGTTGGAACACACAAAGACAGAGATGGATTGGTACGTTCGAATCTACCAGCTTTTACAAATAAAACCTGGTGAGCGTGTTTTGGATTTGGGATGTGGATATGCAAAGCTTTGGAGAAATAACTGGGCAGAGATTCCAAAAAATGTGCAGGTGGATGCATATGATCTTGCAGGAAGCTGGGCAGACGATTTTGGTCAGTTTATCAAAGAGAATTCTTCAAAATTAGCGGAGAATACAAAGATTGATTTGTTTTTTGAAGATGTGGAAGCGGATGCAACATGGAAACACATTCAGTCGGAGGAGAAGTATTCTAAGGTTATTGCACATTATGTGTTAGATGATTTGAAGGATGCAGATGCATTTATGCAGCATGTGAATCGTGTGCTAGCAGATGATGGTATTTTTTCTTTGAATAACTTTGGAAATGTGCAGGTGAAACGCTACAAATATTGGCTTGACGTGTGTAAGGAAGCAGGCGTAAATGTGAGTGTGCTAGAAAAAGAATTTGACCGCAAGCTTGCGACTGCAAAGGAATGTAAATGTATGCTTGAAAAGTATTTTTCTTCTGTAGAGGAAGAGATTATCAATTGTTCATTTACATATAACAATGCGGATGATATTCTCAAGGATTTATCGAAGTGTTTTTCAGGAAATGATACTTTTGTGAAAGATAATTTCAAAAAATTAGAAGCATATTTTGCAAAAGAGTTCGAGTCAGGAGACATAACCATTATCCATGACGAAAGATTTTGGAGAATTCAAAGATAGGTTGAAAAAGATATGAGAATAAAAAGTGATTGACAATACAAAGCATTCTGTGTTAGTCTGAGAAAAATCATTGAGGGAGTAGAAGGCACGGACGTGTAGCAAGTCAACATAATGATTCGTTGAATCTGGCTTGTTTTAAATTTCGAGACTCATGTATAACTGTCGAGCTATGCATGGAGTCTATTCATATTGGATTATATTTACCAGGTATAGCAAACAGCTGTATCTGGTTTTTTCTTTATAGGAGGAATGTATGATGAATATTTTGATGGTGAATTTGCCTTTTTCAGGGCATACAAATCCAACGCTTCCGTTAACAGCTAAGCTTGTGGAACGAGGACACAGAGTAGTATATGTGAATGCACCTGAGTTTCGTGAGAAAATAGAACGGACAGGAGCAGAGTTTGTACCGTATAGCAATTATCCAGGTGATGCAAGTGAGCAATACAAAAAGACGCATTGTTTTGAAGCAGCATATGATACGGCAATGGCGTTAACAGATACATTTGATGTGCTTATTTATGAGATGTTTTTTTATCCTGGAATTGATTTGGCAAAACAAAAGGGAATCCCCGCTGTAAGGCAGTTCTCACAACCTGCCTGGAATGAAGATACTTGGAAAGAGGCACCCCTAATGTTTAAAACATCAGCCAAGTTGATTGATATGCAAGTTTTGCCTAAAAAAGTGGCTAAAAATAGAGGGTTTGAAAATATCTGTCTTAGAGATGGAATTACAAAGAGCAAACCGAATTTGAATATTGTATATGTTCCGGAGAATTTTCAAAATAAAAGAGAAGAATTTGGGGATTCATATATCTATGTTATTCCGAAACCATCAGCTCAGCATGGAAATGTAAATATTCCGTTCGAGAAAATGAAATCGCCAATTGTATATATTTCTCTTGGAAGCATTATTAGTGATAAAAGCTTCTATAAGAAGTGTATGAAGGCGTTTGGAAATAAAGAAATATCAGTGATTTTAAACACAGGAAAGGTTGAACCTGCTTCTTTGGGAGATATTCCAGATAATATTTATGCATATTCGTTTGTTCCACAGATAGAAGTATTGTCACATGCAGATGTATTTTTAACACATTGTGGAATGAATAGTATAAACGAAGCGTTATGCTTTGGGGTTCCAATGGTAGCAATGCCGTTTATGAACGATCAGATTACAAATGCAAAGCAGCTTGTAAATCTTGGAATCGCTAAAAGAATTCATTCTATTGTTCAGAATACAAATGAAATATATGAATCAGTTATTCAGGTTGCTTCTTCAAATGAAATGAAAGAAAATGCGATGAAATTGAAGTCGTCAATTGATGGTCAGCTTAGCTGGGATAACATCATTGAAAAAATTGAATTGCTTACAAAATAAATATGTTTTTGTAAACGATTTATTCTAATTTCCCATATGTTCTTTATCAACTAGTAAATGTTCGTTTCTGCTACCGGTTACCATATAGTATACCGTACCCATTCTCTTGTTTTTAAAGAACATATTACAAATAGGGTAATTTTTCTGAACATAATTTTGCTTCTCTTCATCCCAAATGCACACCTCTACATATCGGTACATAGCAAATTTGGAATTCAGGTGCAACACCTCGTGCACGCTCTTCACTTCTTTTGGAAGTTGCGCTTTAATATTTCTAACACCTAGCATTCTTGCAAGTATGACCCAAAATGCTGCGATTGCTTCTGCAATGGCGATATACAGTCCCAGTGGTTTAACTGTACCACCATTATTTTTTGTGTCATACCACATAGAAACCGCTAAAACAGTAAATGCAAGCACAATCCCAAGCGCAAACATAATAACATATTTCAACTGAATCTTTATTTGATTCTTCAACCCTTTTTTTAACAAAGCGTCTTTCTCTTCCTTCGTCAAAGAAAGTGGCCCTTTTTGCAAATGCACCGCCGCATCATGTGGATAGCGATTCAAATTCTCCCATTGTGTAACATCATTTACATCAGTAAGATATTTGCTGGTTTCAGCATTTACCATTGCGATTCTGGTAACCTCATTGTGCCAGCTATCCTCGCCATGCAAAACCAAAATGGTATCTGATTCCTTTGGCTTTTTAAAAAGTACGCCGCTTGCATCAATCTGATAATCAATCAGGTATGGATTGCCAGTGGCATCTACGCTTCCCTTTTCAAGGTATGTAACACATTTGTTCTTAACACGTTTCACAATCGCCGTATTCATTTCTAAATGTCCATGTAGCAGGAAATCATTCCAAGCCCTACGATAGTTATATA
This sequence comes from Eubacteriales bacterium, assembly GCA_030533405.1. Classification (GTDB taxonomy): domain Bacteria; phylum Bacillota; class Clostridia; order Lachnospirales; family Lachnospiraceae; genus CAG-590. The sequence continues at coordinate 10,407 of JAUNJF010000019.1, read as the reverse complement.
TTCTAAAAATGATATACATAATGCCAATTACAATCCCCACACTTCCCAATACCATACAAAGATATATTAGCTTTGCCATATTCTCATTTTTAATTTGGAGTTTGTCAAGTATAAACATGAGGCCAAATACCGAGATAGCCAAATAAGTGACAACTGCAAGCACTAACGTGATTCCCCACTGTAATAGTGTAACGTGCTCCCTCTGTCTAAATGTGGTTTCTAAACACAATCGTCGATTTTTAAACAATGTAGCTCTTTCTGTTGCTCCAACTATTTTCATAATTGTTACCTTTCTTTCTATTAGGACCATTATTATTATGGAAAATGTTACCATGTCTAGGGCAGAAATGCAATGTAGCATTGATAATCGTATTGCAATTGTAGTAATATGTAGGAAACAGCTAGGAGTGAGAAGGACTGTGAAAGGAATTTGAGGTGAATGGAATGTCAAAAGTATTAGTAGTAATGGATGTGTTAGAAGAACACAAAGAAATATTGAATCATGTTAGTCCAGACTTGGATATTACATATATGCATTGGAGTAAGCTGACAGCATCTGATTTACAGGATGCAGAAGTGATTGTTGGTAATTTGGATCCAAAGCTTCTTGTTCATTGTAAAAATTTAAAACTATTGCAGTTGAATAATGCGGGAACAGAAGGCTTTGTCACAAATGGGGTTTTGCCTGATGGGGCACTTTTGGCAAATGCTACAGGAGCGTATGGCGTTGCAATGTCTGAATTTATGATGGGAATGCTTTTGTCAATTATGAAAAAATTGGATTTGTATCAGTCGAATCAGAAAAATAGAATCTGGAAGGATGAAGGTGGGGTTCCAAGCATTTATGGAACAACTACTTTAGTTGTCGGGTTTGGAGATATTGGTCAGGAATTTGGTCGTCGTATGCATGCATTTGGAAGTAAGGTCATAGGTATCCGCAAACATGTAGGTGAGAAACCTGATTTTGCAGAAGCGGTATATACAATGGAGGCATTTTCTGATTGCCTAAAACAGGCGGATATCGTTGCAACATGTCTTCCGGGATATGAGGAGACGTTTAAGATTTTTGACAAAGAAGCATTTGAGAATATGAAGGATGGTGCGTATTTTATAAATGTGGGACGTGGTACAGCTGTTGATACCGATTGTTTATGTGAAGCGATTGAGAGTGGGAAGCTTGCTGGTGTGGCGTTAGATGTTACAGATCCAGAACCGCTTCCGTCAGAGCATAAGCTATGGGAATTGCCAAATGTTGTTATAACACCACATGTGTCAGGCGGATATCATGTAAAGGAATCACATGACCGTATTATTGAAATCGCTGCGCGTAATTTAAAGCACTTTGCAAATGGAGAGGAATTTGAGAATCTCGTAGATATGAAAACTGGATACACAAGAACAAATCGAAAATGATATCATCGAGTACGATGGTGAATTGGTTAAATGCTAAGAGGGCGTCTTATGTGATATGACGCCCTCTTAGTATTTAATGTGATTTGGGTGATTTCATTCTACAAAGCAAAATAAAACTCACTACACCAACCATAATAGTAGGAACTATTCCCCATCCAAATGCTAACTTTGCATTCCCCATTTTCTCCAAATCCTTCAGAAGATCCTCACTTGCAAATGCACTTATAACAACTAATCCTAACACATTATTATTAAGCATATGTGCAAAGCTAGCTGGATAAATGGACTTAGACTTTTCCGTAAGCAATGTCAAAAACGCATTCATTGCTGTACAAAATACACACATATATAGAATGCCCATATAAGGGAAACCTGGATAATCCACACCGAAATTATGACCATTTACCGTAAATGGGGCATGCCACAATCCCCAGATAATACCACCTATAATTACCGCAGCAGGCGTTCCGAACAATTCAGTCAGCTTCGGCATCATATAACCGCGCCATCCCCATTCCTCACCAAATGCAGGAAAGAACATAATGATGGACATTGCAATCTGAAACATAATAACCGGAATGCCCTTAACATCATGAAAAACCTCTCCCAGAGAGTATTGTGGAAACTGGGTTTTCCAGGCAACCAAAACATCCGTAAAGGATAATCCAAGAATTACAAAAACCGAGGCAAGGTACGCACCAAAATGTTTTTTCACATTTGGCATGAGGTATAGATTCGAAAATCCTTCCTTTGTAATCAGTCTAGTCAATAAATGTGCAATCGAAGGAACAAGCATCCCAATGATTCCTACTGCATAGATAATTTCAGCTCGATCCGACGTAAATAAATGATACACCACAAAGCAATCAATAAGCACCATAATCAAAATCACAGGGAGGAAGCTCAAAGCAATATAGACACAAAGCCTTTTTATCGTCTGTTTCTTATTCAATATTTTCCAACCCCTTTCTATATACCTTTAAGCAAATACAATAGGAAATGTAATATAACGCTGCTGCAACATAAGGGAAGATGCCAAGAATCCAGATACCATTTCCTTCTATGAAAAACTTGCGGATATTCTCAAGAATATTACCATGTAGCGCCCAGGAAATGTCTCCAAACAATCCATATACAGCAATCAACAATACAATAAATGCAAAAAATATCAATTTTATTGCGTTGCTTTGCTTATTTCCACAGGCAAACATAAATGGTAAGGTAAATGCTGATTTTGTAAGATTCCAGCAAACAAGTAAAACAGGAAGGATTGCTGTGGACACCGTCATATCTCCAAATAATAAGCAGGCAATCATATCCATCAACTCACAAAAAACAAGCATACATATATTTAGGAAAATGGTCAGACAAAACTTTGACTGAATCTGTGCTTTCATTGTACCTGGTGTAGCCATTACAAAACATTGCCATATGCTTTGATCTTCTCCTACAAAGCTATCCTGCATTGCCCAGTCAAGCAGAAAGAATAAAAGGTAATAGGCAGCAGCACTCGTTAATGGAAGCATAAGTATATCGGAATTCTCTATTTCTCCTGCAGCACCATAGAAATAATAAGTGGTCAGAAGAAATGCAGCAACCACAAGGGCAACTCCCAAAATCAAGCTCATAATCATTCTTGTTTTATGTATATCTTTATAAAAGAATCCCAGCATCACTTCTCCCTCCTTTTGTAAACAAGACCGACAAAAAAGATTCCAATAGGATAAGCAGCAAGAAATAGAATTAACGCATACGGAAATATGAGGTGCCCAAGCTTTTCCATATTAAGCAATGCTTGATCCTCTAATTGCATAAAATCTGCCAATATAACTAACTTTTCCCGAAATAGATAGCCTACCAAACCAAATATACAAAAAAAAGTAAGCACTCCTGCCAGACCAGCTTTGTCATAAGAACCCAGAAACTCACCATATACCAGCATAACTGTCTCCAGTAACAAAAAAGCGCCCAGCATACCGATCACAAGCCCAAGTTCTCCTAATCGATTATCTCCACCAAACAATGCATCAAAGATTATAAAATAAATCATAGAACCTGCAATCATTATACAGCTCATCATAAATGTAAATGCATATTTATAAAATGCATATTGAAAACCACTTACTGGTGTAACCAATCGGAATCGTTTCCATTTTGTAGACTCTTCCTTAATTCCTGCTTCCATGTTTGTAAAACATACCATGCTGAACATATAAACAGGTATATACTTACCATACATAACTGCCATGGTATAGAAGAGTTCTGCTTCATCTGAGGTGATCAACCGCAAATTCCCATATCGGAAACTGGCAAGTGGAAGCACAACCAAAATGGAAATGATAAGCATAGCAAAGGCAGAATTTTGCAAATAGGTCTTACTCATATAAAATTCCTTGAAAATCAATCCCCATCCGGATTTCTTACCCATTACGACCACTCCTTTTTTTCTCTATTCACATAGAACAACATAATCTCTTCCAAGGTTGTCTTCTCAATCAACAAATCTGGGTTATTACGCTTTGCATCATATCGATCCTTTACCAATGCGTCTACACCGAAATCTGACACTCGGGCACTAACGTACAATTCCTTGTCAAGCTCCTGAAACTGCTCCTTTGCGCAACGAAGCATTCCGTGATACTCCAAAATCTCATCCTTGTTGCCGCTAAGTAGTATCTTTCCTTTATCAATAAATGTTACGGAATCTGCAATTTTTTCCAAATCACTGGTAATATGTGACGACATCAAAATACTGTTTTGATCATCCTGCAAATACTCGCGGAACACATCTAACATTTCGCTACGCACGATAGGATCTAGACCAGTTGTTGCCTCATCCATAATCAAAAGTTTAGCACCATGGGAGAGTGCAGTTGCAATCTGAAACTTCATTTTCATACCTTTAGAAAGCTTTCCGATTTTTTTCTTTCTTGGCACTTGAAAACGTTCCAAGTAGTTAAAAAATGTTTCCTCACTCCAGTTCGCATAAATACCCTTGAACATACGACTAATAGCAACGCCTGTAAAATTATCGTGAAATGGAATCTCATCAAACACCACTGCAATATCTTCCTTTACTTCTCTTTCATGCGCAAGCCAGTTCTTTCCAAGAAGATTGATGCTTCCACCGTCTGTTTTAATGACATTCAACATTGCCTTAATGGTTGTAGTCTTTCCCGCTCCATTTTGACCAATAAAGCCCATGATGCTTCCTCTTGGAACCGAAAAACTGACGTTATCCAAAGTAAATCCATCATACTTTTTGGTAACGTTCTTTATCTCAATTGCATATTCATCCATGTTGTATTTTTCCTTTCTTCAATCTCATTTAGATTTGATAATTGGACAACTTGAAATAATTAAACTTGAGTTTCGCAATTATCAAACTACATTCTATGCTTCGTAAACCATTTCTAGTATTTCTTTCATTTCTTCTAATGACAGCCCGCAGGTCTTAGCCAAATCGCAGGCCTTACTTAATATCTCCTCGGTTTTCCGAATGCCTTCTTCGCGCAAGAAATCTGTGTTTTGAGCTTTTACAAAACACCCCTTTCCCACAAAGGTCTCAATAAATCCATCTCGTTCTAGTTCTTCGTAGGCACGCTTTGTTGTAATCAAGCTTATGCGAAGCTGCTGTGCCAAAAAACGCATAGAAGGCAATGGATCACCAGGCATTAACTCGCCACTCATAATCTGTGCTTTGATCTGTGTGACAATCTGCTGGTAAATTGGTTCGTCTGACGAATTACTTAATATAATATTCATAGTACACCTCATTATTGATTGTATATATACAATATACACACTAACATACACACTTATATCTGTCAACATAATTTATTCATTTATTTTGATAGATAAGTATATTGACATCGAATAGGTAATATGTTATCTTTTTTTGAAAAGGTAATATATTACTTAAAAGGAGGAGCTATGAAAATCGAAGAAGTAAGAGAGAACGAGAACATGAACATGGAAGGAATTCCAGCATCGTATTATTTGCTAGGGTTGCTGAGTGCATTTGAAAACAGATTTCAGGCGATGGCAGATAAGATGATGGGAGAGATTAGTTGGAAACAATTTTTCTTAATCATTTGCATTAATATGTGTAGGGAGAATCCAACAATTAAGGAACTGGCAGAGATTGTGGGAAGCTCTCATCAAAATGTGAAGCAGTTGCTATTGAAGCTGGAGAAGAAGAATTTTGTTCGGATTTATATGGATGAAGTAGATAAGAGAAAACAAAGAATTCAGTTAACAGAGTATTGCATGGAGTTTTGTGCAAAAAATGATGAAGCAAGTGGTCAGATTATGAGTACGATGTTTGAAGGTATTACGGAGGAGCAACTGAAGATGACAATTGATACAATTGTTGCAATTGAAAAAAATATGAGTACGATTATATAAAGGAGAATGAGATGAGAGGGATTGTTTTATACAAATCAAAATATGGCGTAACGAAGAAATATGCAGAGTGGATTTCAGAAGAAATGCAATATGATATGATGGATGTTACGAAAGTCAAAAAGAAGGATATACAGGAATATGATATTATTGTACTTGGAGGCGGAATCTATGCCATGGGAATTGCGGGTTTAGATTTTTTGCGAAAGAATCCAGAATTTGTACAACAAAAGAAAGTTTTTGTGTTCTGTGATGGAGCGTCACCTTTTGACGAGGAAGCATTTTCGGTAATTCGAGAACGAAACATGAAGGAGGTTCTGCGTGATGTCCCCCTCTTTTATTTTAGAGGTGGCTGGGATATGGCAAAAATGTCCTTTATGGATCGCAATTTATGTAAGATGCTGCAAAAAGCAGTGGATAAAAAGGATCCGTCTGAATATGAGGTGTGGGAAAAGGCATTGGTGGAAGCAGGGAAAGATGCCTGTGATTGGACGAATCAGGAATATATTAAGCCACTGATTGAAAAATTAAAGGAACTATAGTCAAATGAGAAGAGAGGATAGTATGATGGAATTAACTTTAGTAAAGGGTGCTCCTGAAAATCTTGATGGAAGATTGGATAAGGAAATTCGTACCTATAAATTATTGGAACAGCTGGGAATTAAATTTGAACGAGTGGATCACGAAGCTGCTGAGACGATGGAAGCGTGTGCTGCAATTGATGAGGTGTTAGCCCCAGCTGTTATATGTAAAAACTTGTTTTTATGTAATACCCAAAAAACAAAATTTTATCTTTTAATGATTCGTGAGGATAAGAAATTTAAGACAAAGGAAATCTCACATCAGATTAATAGTGCAAGATTATCCTTTGCACCGTCTGAGTTTATGGAAGAGTTTTTGGATATCACACCAGGTTCCGTTAGTGTGTTGGGTTTAATGAATGATTTGGAGAATCGCGTACAGTTATTGGTAGATGAAGATGTGCTTCACTCAGAGATGTTCGGTTGTCATCCATGTATCAATACGTCAAGCTTGCGCGTAAAGACTGCTGACATTTTCGGTAAGTTCTTAGAGGCAATCCATCATGATTATATGGTGGTAACATTACAAGGTGAGACTGTTTTGTAGATTCGAGATTGTAAAGGGATGGAAAGTTTCTTAGTGTAAAAAGTGGCATAACATTAGATGATAATGTTATGCCACTTTGATTACTTAATAGGTTGTTTTATTTCTGACTTTCGTTTACTTCCGTAGCGTCGTCTGAATCATTTATTTCATAATAAGATGTAGCACCTTTAACTTTTACTCCGTACTCAGTTGTTTCGCCATCAATTACAATGGAGTCTGTCTCATCCATGTTATCTGTTTCGATATTTAAAGAAGTCACGCTGTCTTCGTCCGAATCAAGGATGGCAGATCCTTCGTATACGGTTTTTCCGTCGACTGTCTTTTCGTTAAACTGGATATCCATTTCCTTCTCTTCGCCATTTATCCAAACGGAAATGGTCTTTACAAGTGAAGTTCCCTCCATGGCATAAGATACGATGTTGCCGGTTCCGAAAAGAGCTCCAAATGCAAGGGCTGCGACTGCTACTTTAACTGCTGTTGTTTTCATTCTATTTTTTTTCATTAATCTGTCCTCCAAAATAATTGTTTGGGAGGAGTGTAGTGTTGAAAAAGCCTGTTTATATTTTTCTTTATTCGTCATAGTTCCATTCCTCCTTTAACATTTCTTTGAGAAGCATACGACCTCTCGAAAGTCTGACTTTCACATTACTTTCACTAAGACTTAATATGTTGGCTATTTCTTTGGTACTGTAATCCTCATAATAAAATAGATGAATCACAATTCTGTATTTATCAGGAAGTTTCATCACGCTCTCGAAAAGGTTTGAGGCTTCGGGAGTCTCGAAGGATAGCGTTTCGATATAGTTCTCCAAATCCATCTTGTTCCGTTTCCAAAAGCTCTTTACAACATTTTTTGCTTTATTGATTGTTACCCGTAATAACCAACGTTTGATATGCTGCTCACTTTCAAAATCTTTCTTGATCAAGTGGTATTGAATGAAGACGTCCTGCACAATATCCTCTGCATCGTCTGCATTTTTACATACATTAAATGCAGTTGCAAATAAGTTGTCTTGATATAGCTGGATTAGTTCATCAACTGGTTGCTTCATTTGTAACATTACCTCATTCATTTATTTGTGGCGTTTGCATAAATGCAAATGTGTTTGCCATTTTTGAAGGCCTTCACTAATTATACAATTGAAAAAACAAAATGGTTACAAAAAAATAAAAAAATTAAAAAACAATAATAATTTATCGAAAAACGATAAAAAAGTATTGACTTTCGAAAAAACATGTATTATGATATGGCACATGGTAGGGAGTGGCAAAGTGAAAAGATGTATTCACACTTACATATAAGAATGGAGGGATAAGATGATTTCAAACATATTAGCTGGTGCGTTTTTCATATTGCTGATGTTTGTGATTCCAGCTGGATTTACATTTATTAATTTTTGGAATTTCTTTGTAAAAAATCCTAAAAAGCGTTTTTTTCCAAAAATATTTTTGGTGCTGTCCATGGGAATTGGTGGTGTGGAATATGCATTGTTAAAGGATTTGACATGGGAGTGTGCTGGTGACTACATGGAAGTGATCTATAATACGCAATATCATAATACGATTGATAGTACGCATTTGTTATCGTTTATACTTCCACTTGTAGTTGGTATTGTGGGACTGTTGATGATAGGACTGGTTTCACCAAAATCTATGAGTCCGGTTGTAAGCTGTCTGGCCATAGCGTCGGTGCTGATAGGAAACATTGTATTTACAATCTATGGCATACAGCTTTTAGGAGATTTGCGTTGGGAATCCATTTTTTCAAATGCAATGGAAAAAGGCTATCTATATCTGTATCATGTCGATGTGTTTGTGTTAAGTGCATATCATATTCGGGAACAGATTAAAAAACAGGTGGAATTAATACAGGAACGCAATACACAGTTTCAATTTGCGTGGGTGAACAAGTTATACCAGTATATGTCTACTGTAGTTGGCATGCGTGCAATAGCTGTTTTAGGTATCATTCCTGTTTTGGCAATTTTAGAAATTGTTTTGATTGTATGTGGGCAGGGTCCAGATGGAATGATAAAGGCATTTACGATGACAGCTGATTGGACGTTTTCTACACAGATTCCACCTCCACCGATTGAATATCCGGGTCATTATTTATGTACCGTTGCGGCAGGAGGACATAAAAAGGTTGTTAAGCCTACCAGATATGGAATGCGATTAGGACAACCAATTATCGTAAATCGTCAGCTTAGCGTTGCAAACGCGTTTGAGGAATTGATTCATGATAGGACGCCGCGCTTTCATAAATGGGTTCGTCATGTATATGATACATACGGATATCCGTTATCTCGTGTGATTAAAACTCCGTTTCAGGCTGATGTAATATATATTTTAATGAAACCGCTAGAGTGGATGTTTTTGTTGGTATTATATTTGTTTGATGCAAACCCAGAGTCAAGAATTGCAAAACAGTATCAGTGGAAAGAATAAGGATAGGAGATGATTTGTATAATGGGATTTTTATTGAAATTTGTAGGAATATTCGTTGTGGTGTTGATTGCTAGTGTGATGTTGATTGTGAAAATTATGTCAGAGAGAGAATAAAAGGAAAAAGGTGATATGATGGAAAATATAGAAATGATAGAGAATCAAAATGATAAAAAAGAAATATCTTTTTTACGCAGTCATTTTTCAATGATGTGGAAATTGTGCATGGTATATGGCATTTGTTATTTGTTGTTTTCTTACAATACAAATGATGGTATTGGTTGTGGTGTTTTTTCGTTTATTAGTGCAGGATGCTTCCTGGGTGTTGCACATATGTTAGAAAAGAAATATGGAGCAGATTTGATCCATGTGAATAGAGCTAGTGTAGTATATTATATGGCTGCTGCAATTATTTCATTTGCAAAGTGTATGACGGATAACTATTTTTTCTTGTTTTTTAATACCATTGCAAGTTTTCTTTTGTTTTCCATTGCGAGTATTAAGCTTGTATATGAAGATAAGAAATGGGATTTTTCAAAGTATTTTGTAAGTTTGTTTGAGTATTGGTTTGAAGTACTTAGTGCAATTCCAGTGCCGTTTCAGGATTTTTTTGCATGTCAAAACAAAACAGAGAAAAAGAGAATGTCTCCAACCCTGCGATATGTGTTGTTTGGTGTTGTTTTTGGATTACCTATTTTACTGATTACAACATCATTGCTTGCAAGTGCAGATCAGATTTTTTCAGATTTGTTTCAAACAGTGTTTGATTTTAGCTGGTTGAAAAATAGTGTGTGGTTTGCTGAATTTGGTAAACATGGTATTAGGATGTTGGTAACATTTGCAATCTATACATTATTAATGTATTTAGTTTTTGTAGCGTTAACGAAAAAGAATCTTAAAGAAGATACGAAACAGGCAAAACAATTTGGTGTACCGATTGCAGTTACTATTTTTGCGATGATTGATGTGGTGTATGTCTTGTTTTGTGGAATTCAGATTATGTTTTTATTTGTAGGT
>JAUNJF010000018.1:42381-69255 GCA_030533405.1 Eubacteriales bacterium | reverse complement strand
GAGAGAATCTCTGGATTAACCTCTGAACAAGCAAAAGAATATTTATTAAAGACTGTTGAAGACGAAGTAAAACATGAAACCGCAGTTCTAGTAAAAGAATTGGAAACTAGAGCAAAAGAAGAAGCAGGTAAAAAGGCTAAGGAATATGTCGTAACAGCAATACAAAAATGTGCTGTCGATCATGTTGCAGAAACTACAATTTCTTTAGTGCAGTTACCGAATGATGAGATGAAGGGTAGAATTATCGGTCGTGAAGGACGTAATATACGTACAATAGAGACGATGACAGGTGTTGACTTGATTATTGATGATACACCAGAAGCAGTAATTTTATCTAGTTTTGATCCGGTAAGAAGAGAGATTGCAAGAATCGCTCTTGAAAAGTTGATTGTAGATGGAAGAATTCATCCAGCTAGAATTGAAGAAATGGTAGAAAAAGCGCAAAAAGAAGTTGAACAGATGATGCGTGAAGAAGGAGAAAATGTTGCTTTGGAAGTTGGAGTTCAAGGTATTCATCCAGAACTTATTCGTTTACTTGGTAAGATGAAGTTTAGAACAAGTTTTGGTCAGAACGCATTAAAACATTCGATGGAAGTAGCTCAGTTATGTGGTTTATTGGCTGCTGAAATTGGTGTAGATGTTCGTTTAGCTAAGCGTGCAGGTCTTTTACATGATATTGGAAAGTCTGTGGATCATGAAATGGAAGGCTCACATATACAGATTGGTGTGGATCTTTGTAGAAAGTACAAAGAGTCGCCATTGATTATCAATGCTGTAGAGGCACATCATGGAGATGTTGAGCCAGAATCATTGATTGCGTGTATTGTACAGGCTGCAGATGCAATTTCTGCTGCTAGACCAGGTGCAAGACGTGAGACATTGGAAACATACACTACAAGACTTAAGCAATTAGAGGATATTGCGAATGGTTTCAAGGGTGTTGATAAAACTTTTGCTATTCAGGCAGGTAGAGAGATTCGTATCATGGTAGTTCCAGAACAGGTGAATGATGCGGATATGGTATTGTTGGCGAGAGATATTTCTAAGCAGATTGAGAGCGAGATGGAATATCCAGGAACAATTAAGGTTAACTTAATTAGAGAGTCACGTGTTACCGATTATGCGAAATAATATGAATCCTGAAGATATTTATTAAGGTTTGAGGCCGAAAGGTCTTAAACCTTTTTTGCTTTATAGGATTAGGGTGTCAAAAGGTTCTTAGCCTTTGATATCTCTCTTTGCTTGAGCTTTTTTATACTTGTGTAGCTAATCTTTGCAAAATAATGGATTCGCGTGGAACTATAATTCCAGAGAAACAACATCATTACATCGAAAAAGACGATTATAATAAATGTATTTATCACAAGCGAGATTTAGATGCCACAGAAAGAACCATAGTTGTAATGCATGATGCTGATGAATTAATAAAAATTTGTGATTCTACAGGCGATTTCGATGATACAAGTGAATATCAACTTCTTATTCGATTACTGAAAGAACGAACAATCATTGATGATGATGGTTCAAGAAGACTTCGAAAAAAAGAAGAAGTTGAAAATCCATCAGAAGTATTACTTAATCCGTCAGATCCTGAAGCAACTTTTAGATATAAAGCTGGAAGTAAGCATCTTGGCTATACAGGAAATATTGTTGAATCAGTTGGCGAACACGGAAGCTTAATAACGGATTATGATTATCAGCAAAACACATATGCAGACAATCAATTCATGAAGGATTATCTTGAAAACCAAGATAACTTTTCAAACGACGCATTTATAGTTGCTGATGGAGCTTATAGTGGAGAGGAAAATTCTCATCTTGCAGCCGATCATAATCTGAAACTGGTTACAACCAACTTTACTGGAAGAAAGCCTGACGAAATATATATAGACTTTGTATTTACTGATGATGGACACTATTTACTTAAATGCAAAAATGGATGTACCCCAGAAGAATGTATATATGATCCAAGCAATGATCGTTCTGTTGCATACTTCAAAACATGTGAATGCAAGAAATGTCCATATAAAGAACGTTGTAATCCACGTTTTTTGAAAACACGAGTACGCAAAGAAGTATCATGGAAATCCGTAGGAAGAGCAAAACAATTACAGTACATGAAAACAGAAGAAATTTCTGCGTATGCAAAATTTAGAAATGGAGTTGAAGCAATTCCATCTCTGCTCCGTCGAAGATATCATGTTGATAAAATTCCAGTTCGCGGTAAAAATCGGACTCGTCTATTCTTTGGTTTTAAAATCGTCGCATTAGATTTTCAAAAGTTGTTAGATTATTCTAATAGCTTGAATGAGCATACCCAAAATGGAGAAGTTGCATAAAAACATCCAATGCATAGACTACTTATTGTTCCTAAATCATCTGATATCACATCACAAAATTTTTTATTTACCAATTCGTGTTAAATTTTCAAGGTACAAAAATAAATATAATATTAGAATGTGTCTTTTGACACCCTAATCTTTATAGGAAATTCCTTGAATTTCCTATAGGTCTCGCCCACAAGGGCCGAGACAATATCCGAATATACGCCGCTTTGCGGCAAGCGTGCAAATCACGCTTTGTTCTGTTCTAAATTAAAGTGTGGAATCATATATTATTTGTACAAGGTATTAGCAGGAGATAGATGTTATGGATTATAAAATGCGAAAAGAATGTAGGAGGTCCATTCGTTTCTCTGCATTGCTTTTGGGAATAATTGTTGGAAGCATATTTTTTGTTTTTTTTAAAACAAATTCATCTGATATATTGAAACAGGGGTTAATTCAGTTTGATGTGATGCGTGCGGCGGATATTACAGATCAAAAGATTTCTCTTTATATATTAAAAAGAAGACTAATAAGTATTTTCTTACTTGTTTTTACTGCAAAATGTCTAACGGTTCCTGTTACAGATATCGGAATACATTTGATTTTTGGATTATATTATGGCTTTGTAGTGTCAAATCTTTTTTGCTATTCTTTTTTGAATGGATGGGTATATGGTTTTTTGTGTTTTTTTCCGCATTATCTTTTTTACATATTTGCTTTTTGGGAAATATGCAAATTTCTAATGTGTGACAAGAGCGAAAGTAATAATGCCAATGTTAAGAAAATAAAATATTTTTTTAGGATTTTTGTAATAATTTTATGTGTTGGATTAGGGGTTGTTTGGGAGATATATGTACAAAAAAATATTTTAAAAATTTTTTACCAACATCTAGTGTGAAGATATTATGTTAATACCCCATTTGGTATAAATGTGCTGAAATGCTTGATTTTAAAGGGTTTCTTGAAAAAATAATGTTTGATTTTATGTAAATTAAACATTATAATAGATATATCGAATGATTGAATGAGGGGTTTTTAAATGCTACAAAGGATTAATGAGTTCGTTGATTATTTAGTTGAGGTAAAACGAGCAAGCAAAAATACAATTTCATCATATAGAAGAGATTTACTAAAACTTAACAATTTTTTAACAGATAATGGATGTAGTGACATTCATCAGATTACAAGTACGAATTTGAATTCCTATATTTTGTTTATTGAAAAACAGGGAATGTCTTCTGCTACTGTATCAAGGAATATTGCTTCGGTTAAAGCATTTTTCTTATATTTGTTGAAAAAGGGTGTAATCTCAGAAGATCCGAGTGATACGTTGAAACCACCAAAGATTGAGAAGAAAGCACCTATGGTATTATCTGTTGAGGAAGTAAATTTGTTATTAGAACAGCCAAATGGTACATCTCCGAAGGAAATTCGAGATAAGGCAATGTTAGAAATGCTGTATGCAACAGGTATTCGCGTGTCAGAATTGATTAATTTGAAGGTGAGCGATGTGAATCTGTCAATGAATTTCTTACAGTGTCATGATAGTAACAAGGAGAGAGTGATTCCGTTTACGAACGAAACAAAAGAGGCGTTGGAAAACTATCTATATCATGCAAGAGAAGCTATGTGCAAAGATGAACAGGAAATCTTATTTACGAATTGTCAGGGTGTACCTATGACACGTCAAGGTTTTTGGAAGATTATTAAGTATTATTCTGCAAAGGCTGGTATTAAGAAGGATATTACACCTCATACAATACGACATTCATTTGCAATGCACTTGGTAAATAATGGAGCGGATTTGAAATCTGTACAGGAGATGTTGGGACATTCTGATATTTCAACTACACAGATTTATATGAAAGCAAATGCAAATACCAAGCTAAAAGAAATATATGACAGGACACATCCTAGAGCGAATGTCTCTTGAGAGAGGTTAATCAAATCGTGAAAAAAATATGAATTGTTTGTAACTTATAACAAATTATTGTATACTTGTTATAGGTATGTAAACGGGCCATGATACATACATGGTCCGTATTTTTGTGTATACAATGAGCAAAGTAGAATGTGCTGTGTGCCTGCACACAAAGCGTTCAATTTTGCGACTGTACATCATCGAGTGACTTTGTCACGAGATGTAGTACAGCATTGTATGGAGAGTAGGTGACAACCTGCTCGATTATACAAAAGATATGATGGTATGGAGGAACTATGATAAAGGTTAGTGATTTGCATTTACAATATGGTAAAAAAGTTGTGTTAGATGATATCTCCTTTGAAGTAAAAAAAGGACAAACTGTAGGATTGTTAGGAAAAAATGGAGCTGGAAAATCGTCTCTTATGAATGCAATTGCTGGATATAATTGTCCTGCAAGTGGGACAATTTTAATAGATGGAATTGATATACAAAAAAATCCCAAACAGGCAAAGAGAAAGATTGGGTATTTGCCTGAAATTCCGCCGATTTATAAGGATATGAGTGTGAACGAATATTTAACTTTTGCGGCAAAAATAAAAGGCATAAAGGAATATAAAGAAGAAGTTTTGCGTGTTGTGTCTCTTTTGAATTTGGGAAATAATCAAAACATTTGGATTAAGAGATTATCAAAAGGAACACAACAAAGGGTAGGATTAGGTGCTGCATTAATGGGAAATCCTCCGATTTTAATATTGGATGAGCCGTTGGTTGGATTAGATCCTGCTGAATCAAAAAGAACTCGAGAAATCATTCGATCGTTAAAAAAAGACCATGCAATTATTATTAGTTCTCATATTTTAAAAGAAATTGAAGAGTTGTGTAATGAAATTCGAATGATAAAAGATGGAAAATTAGTATTGGATAGTTCTACGAAACAGTTGAGAAAGCATAATCATCAGAATGTGTACTGTTTACATGTCAAAGGTGAACAGAAAAAAATACAAGATTGCTTAGAAAAATTTGAGTTTGTGACAGAAGTTTTGTGTCATTTAGAGATAGAAGATGCAGTACATGAATTTGTAATACAAACAAAGAGTGCAAAGGATGCGCGTGAGCGATTATTTCAATATTTGGTGAAAAAGAATTTCATTGTTTATGAAATTAAGAATCAAGAAGCCTCATTAGAGGAGATTTTCATGGATGCGAATACGAAGGAGGAAAAATAATGTTCGTTATATTAGAAAAAGAACTTAGAGCTTATTTTGCTTCGTTATATACATATATATATTATGCTTTGTTTTTTCTTGTAACGGGAGTGTATTTTGTAGCGAGATGTTTGAATATTTCAAGCACAGAGTTTGGATATGGTGTGTTAAGTAGAGCGTTTGTTGTTATGGTTTTCTTTATTCCATTATGTACCATGCGATTATTTGCGCAAGAACATAAACAACGTACAGATCAAATGTTATTTACTGCACCAGTTTCTTCAGGGTCTATATTAATGGGGAAAACATTAGCAACTGTGTTGGTTGTTTTCGTTCCTGTTGTTGTCAGTACGATTTATCCCATTGTAATGGCTCGATATGGTACAATTAGCGTTTCGTTTGTGGCTGCTTCGTACCTTGCAACTATTTTTGTTGGATTATTTTTGATTTTTTTGGGGATTTTTGTGTCAGCATTATGTCCAAATGGAATTCTAGCAATTGTAATAACATATGCGATTTATGGTGTATTGGTTTTGTTTCGTGTGATTGAGGCTAGTATTTCTGAATCCTTTGTGCGTAGATGGATTAGCGAGTTATCTGTGTATGACAAATATAATAATATGATTTCTGGAATAATCCGAGTAAAAGATATTATATTTTTATGCTTGTTTAGTGTTTTGTTTTTGATGTTAACATGGTTGGTGTTAAGAATTCGCCTTGTGGGTATGAAACGAAATACTGTTTGGTTTGCTGCAACAGTTATTGTATTTGTGATTGGTATTTTGGGAAATACACAGATATATAGAATGTATGATTGTACAGCTGAACATGTGGTTACATTATCGGAGGAAACAAAACAGTATGTTGCATCAATAGATACACCGACTACGATATATTATTTAGGTGAGGAAAACAGAGCAAATGTGACATACAGAGAATTGTTAAATGCATATAAAAAATGTAACCATAATATATCGGTTGTTTATAAAAACGTTTCGGAAGATGCTCAATTTCGCCAAACATATTTATCATCGTTAAGTGGTGTAAACGAAGCTAGTTTGGTAGTTGCTTCGCAGGAACGTTTTGTATGTTTGGATTCGATAAATTATGTGAGTGAGTCCTATATTACAGAGTATGCAACGAAAACACTTCTAAATATTGAAAGTCAAATAACGAGTGCAATATATTATGTTAATACAGAAGATAAAGAAAAAATGATTGTGTTGGATGGATCTGGTGAAAGTCAGTTGCCAGATCAGTTTCGTAATTTTTTATTACTCAATAATTACGAGGAAAAATGTGTTTCGTTAGAAGAGGAAAAGGATGTTTTACAGAATGTTTTTTTAGATGATTATAAGGTTGTACTAATAAATGGTCCGCAATCAGATTATTCAGAAGAAGCAATTGATGAATTGCGTAATTATTTAGAGCGTGGTGGAAATATTATTGTGACAATTGATCCGCTTTATGAGGAATTGCCTAATTTGTATCAATTTCTGGAGGAATATGGAATGTCTGTTCAATCAGGTATTATTGTGGAGCAAACACCGAATATGTACATATTGGATACTCCATATTATATTGTTCCACAAGTCAAGAAAACATCCTACACAAAAAATTGCGTAAAAGAGAAAAAACGTGTTTATGCAATGACAAGCAAAGGTATTCGTTGCGTTGATACAAAGAATGGTTATGAAACAACAGAATTATTGAAAACGAGTACAGAGGCTTTTGCGAAAGTTGATGATTTTGAGAATATCAGCAAAAAAGGTGAAAATGATGTTATGGCTTCGTTTGGAATTGGTGCAGTATCACAGAAAGAAGGAAAAGGAAGTGTTGTATTGGTTTCAACCAATATGTTTTTAAATGATGAAGTGGATGTTGAAGCAGGTGGTGCAAACAGATTGTTTTTCCTTGATATTTTGAATGAGTTGACTGGTGAAACAAATGGTATTATGATTGATAGAAAAGAGATTGGCACACAAATGGCGAATTATCCAATTGAATCTAAAAAGATGGTGCAATGCATTGTGATGGTTGTGATTCCGTTGATATGGATTATGTTGGGTGTGGTAAGAATGATTTTTAGATATCGTCCAGTCGGGAATAGAGGAGAATTAGCAAATGTTTCAGAAACAGAACAGAAAAACAATAATAGGTAAGTTATTATTTATTAGTTTATTTGGAATTATTACAATGGTTTTATCCGTTCAACAGATATCGTATGCTTCATGGATTAAAGATGAGGAAGGAATACGATATGAGGATGAAGATGGAAACATAATGGTTGGCTTTCAGGAAATTGATGGCAAAACATATTATTTTAATGAGAATGGATATTTAAAAAAGGGAAAGTTTTTTTGTGAAAATGATCAAAATTACTATTATGCAGATAAACATGGTGTGATTCGTAAAAATACGATTCAACTTAAGAAAGGTTTTTACATTGCAGATGAGGATGGTAAAATCCAAAATGGTTTCGTGGAGCATGAGGGGGAACGTTATTTTTTCGATGGCGCATGTAATATGGTAAGAGGTTGGTTTAAGTCAGACGGTAATTGGTATTATGCAAATGCTGATGGAGTGATTCAAACCGGATTTATAACCCTTGATACATATCGTTATTATTTGAAAGACGATGGAAGTCGTGTTAGTGATGCAGTATTGGAAATCGATGGAAAAACATATGTATTTAATGAAGATGGAAGTGTAGATGAAAATGCGACAGCCATGTATTCTGTATTTTGTTGTTTGAATACATTGAATGATTCAATTGGGAAGAAAGAGTTATCACAGAATTCTAAAGTACAGGCTTGTGCGATGTTGAGAGCAACAGCATTAACAGATGGTTTTCAAATTGCGGAGGGGCAAGAACAGGATTTGGAACGTTTATTAAAAAGTCGTGGAATTAAGTGTAGTGGTGGATATGAATTTTCGTATGGTGGTGTAGAAGGTTATGGAATTGAAGCGTTGCAAAATGATTTGCAACGAGATTGGAATTTATTAGCTGCACTAAAGGATGAACAGGTTTGTGAAGTTGGACTTGGTATGTATGTTGAAGATGATATTTCGTATTATGACATTATTTTTATATGCAAGTAATATGAAAATGTGAGCAAACAGTATGAGAATGGAGGGGTCAGTATGAAAGCGACAAAAATGAAAATGAAAAAAAGTTTTTTTCTTGTTGCGGTTTTGATGATTTGTGTCTTGTGGACATCTAATGTTTCACATGCAAAATGGGTTAAGCATAATGGAAAATATATGTATAGCAAAAATGAGTCAGGAACACTCTTTTACAAAAATCAATGGGTAAAGATTGATGGAATTTACTATTATTTTGACAAAAATGGATATCGCAAACAAGGCTGGTTAAAGTACCGTGGTAAAAAATATTATTTAAATAGCAAAGGCATACGTGTAACTGGATTTAAAACCATTAAAAAGAAAAAATATTATTTTACAAAAAAAGGTGTCATGATTACTGGTTGGCTGAAGTACAACCATCATTATTATTATTTGAATCAGTCAGGTGTTATGGTGACCGGACTTCGAAAAATCGGTGATTATATTTATTATTTTGATCAGAGTGGGAAACGTGTAGCAGATGCTGATATTTATTTTGGAAATATGTCATATTATTTTTCAGAAAATGGTGCCTTGGAATATACAGGGACCGAAGAGGAAATGGCTGTTGCGTATATTAATATCAAAAGAATGTTAAAAGGATACAAACCATTAGAATATGTGGAAAAATCAAATCTTACATATGCGGCAACACAAAGAGCATATGAGTTGGAAAAAAAGAAGTCTCATATAAGACCAGATGGGACAAAGTACTCCACAGTACTTCGGACAGAATATCCAGTAGAGAATTACTGGAGTGGAGAATGTATTTTTTGGGGAACTGAAAAGAGGGGTACACAGGTTGCAGCCGATTGGCTTGCAAATTCCAACAGCAAAGTGCTTTTGGAAGAAAAAGCAAATGCGATTGGAATTGCAAAACACATGGATTATCAAGGATGTGAATATTGGACTGCAATCGTAATTCAAAAATAAAGATTATAAATTTGAAATGATATTATTGATAGAATTTCTTGATTCCGTCAATGGTTGATGTCATGTTAAGTAAAAGAGCATCTAATATGGTAATTGCAGCCATTGCTTCGACAACAACAACAGCGCGAGGAACAACGATAGGGTCGTGACGTCCTTTTATGGATACTTCGATGTTTTCGTTATTTTTGTTTACAGTTTGTTGTGTCTTTAAAATGGATGGGGTTGCCTTGAAGGATGCTCTTATTTTTATATCTGATCCGTCGCTCATGCCACCAAGGATACCACCTGCGTGATTACTGTTTTTTTGAATTCCTGTTTCTTCGGTAAAAGAAAAACCGTCATTATTTTCAGACCCCGTCATTTTACTAACGTTAATACCATCTCCGATTTCAACGCATTTCACAGCACCTATTGACATAAGTGCTTTTGCCAAATTAGCGTCCAGTTTTTCAAATACCGTATCGCCAAGACCTGCTGGAACACCTTTGATAATCCCTTCTACGCATCCACCAACAGAGTTATGTTCTTCTGTCATTTTAATAACATAGTCTGCTGCTTTGCTGGCTGCGTTTGCATCTGGCATATATAATTTATTGTTAAAAATTTCCTGTTCATCAAATGCATTATAGTCGATTGCAATATTACCAATAGATTGTGTGTAAGTTGTAAATGTAATTCCGAGTTGGTTTAAAATCTTGATAGCAACAGCACCAGCTGCAACACGTGCAGTTGTTTCTCTACCAGAGGAGCGACCGCCGCCTCTGTAATCACGAAAACCATATTTGGCATCAAATGTATAATCTGCATGACCAGGTCTGTAATAGGATGCAATTTCGCTATAGTCTCTAGACTGTTGTGATTTATTATATACAATCATAGAGATTGGTGTACCCGTTGTTTTTCCTTCGAAAACACCTGATAAAATTTCAACAGCGTCATCTTCTGATCTTGGTGTAGAAAATACGGATTGTCCTGGTTTTCTTCTGTTCAAAAAAGGTTGGATATCAGTTTCATCTAATTCTAAACCCGCGGGGCAACCATCAATTACCACACCAATTGCTTTGCCATGAGATTCTCCCCAGGTTGAAATTCGAAATATTGTTCCATATGTTGATCCTGCCATATTTAACTCCTTCAATGTAAATTGTTACTGTATACATGTACAGCATAACAAAATAATAGCATGACGAAATCCTTTTGACAATCTATTTCATTAGAATAAGGTAGTGAATTGTGAGAAGAAAAGATTATTTCTTGCTTTTTTATGTTTGCTGCGATATAATAAATGAGATTGTTTAAATCTATGCAAAGTGGGTGAACTAAGTGATAAAAAGTATGACAGGCTTTGGAAGAAGCGAAAGTGTAACCAAAGAACGAAAGATTGTAGTAGAAATGAAATCAGTGAATCATAGGTATTGTGACTTGAATATTCGCATGCCGAAAAAGATGAATTTCTTTGAGACAGCAATTCGTAGTTATTTAAAGAACTATATTGGTAGAGGAAAAGTTGATATTTTTATTACTTACGAGGATTATACAGAAAGTAATGTATGCGTGAAGTACAATCAAGAGATTGCAGCAGAATATGTAAAATATATGAATGCGATGTCTGAACAATTTGGACTTCGTAATGATTTATCGACAGGAGCCCTTGCAAGATTTCCAGAAGTTTTTTTGTTAGAAGAACAGCCAGAAGATGAAGATTCGTTGTGGAAAGAATTAGAAAGTGTATTAGATGATGCTGCAAAGAAATTTGTGGAGTCGCGTACAAAGGAAGGGGAGGTTCTTAAAAAAGACTTAATTGAAAAGTTAGAGGGTATGCTTGAGATGGTTGATTTGATTGAGAATACTTCTCCGTCTTTAGTGGATGCATATCGTGAAAAACTAGAAGATAAAGTGAAAGAGCTCCTTGAAGGTGTTGCAGTTGATGTGAATCGAATTGCAACCGAGGTTGTTATTTATGCAGATAAGATTTGTGTAGATGAGGAAACGGTTCGACTTAGAAGTCACATTGAAAACACAAAATCTATTCTTGAAGAAGGTGGTAATGTGGGAAGAAAACTCGATTTTATTGCACAGGAAATGAATCGAGAAGCAAACACAATATTATCAAAAGCAAATTCATTGGAGATTTCTAATGTCGCAATTGATTTAAAAACAGAGATTGAGAAAGTAAGAGAACAGATACAAAATATTGAATAGAGGGTGAGTACAATGAAAAAAAAGGGTGTTTTAATTGTCATTTCTGGTTTTTCAGGAGTGGGAAAAGGTACAGTTGTAAAGAAACTGATAGAGAAATACCAGTATAGCCTATCTGTTTCAGCAACAACAAGAGCGCCTCGTACGGGCGAAGAAGATGGAAAAGATTATTATTTTAAGTCTGTTGAGGAGTTTCGTAATTTGATTGATTACAATGGATTTATTGAATGGGCACAGTATGTGGAAAATTATTATGGAACGCCTAGAAAATTTGTTGAGGACGAGCTTGAAAAAGGTAATAACGTAATTCTTGAGATAGAAGTACAAGGAGCAATGCGAGTAAAGGAACAGTATCCTGATGCGGTATTGGTATTTTTGACTGCACCTGATGCGTATAGTTTAAAAGCACGCTTAGAGGGACGAGGAACTGAAGATGCGAAAGTAATTGCAAAGCGATTAAAACGAGCATATGAGGAAACAGATGATATGCAGTTTTATGATTATTTAGTTGTGAATGATGATTTGGATACTTGTGTAGAACATGTGAATGCAGTAATTATTGCTGAGGGATTCAAAACATCTAGTAATAAAGAATATATTCAAAAAACAAAGAATGAATTAGCAGAGATTCGAAAGGAGATTACATTATGATTCATCCATCTTATACAGATTTAATGGAAGTTGTTAATAGCGAGGTTGAAATGGGAGAACAGCCAGTTGTACAGAGTCGTTATTCCATTGTATTAGCAACTGCTAAAAGAGCACGACAGATTATTGCTGGCGATGAGGCTTTGGTAAAGGATGATGGAAAGAAACCATTATCCATTGCTGTACAGGAATTATACGAAAGTAAAGTTAAAATCGTAGGTGACGAGGAAGAAGAATAATAAAAAAAGGCTGTGACAAGAGGTTCTACCTTGTGACAGCCTTTTATACTTTATAGAAAAGTCCTTTGTGCTTTTCTATGGCATGCGGCTAGGCCACTACATATTATATAGGGAGGGAAAAATCGTGCAGTTAAGTGATTTATTAATAGATATTGACTATGATCTTGTACAGGGTTCTTTAGATGTTAAAGTGGAAAGTGTTGAAAATGATTCTAGAAAGGTACAAAATCATTCATTGTTTTTCTGCATTTCGGGAGCTGTTTTTGATGGACATAATTTTGTAAATAATGTAGTAGAGCAGGGTGCATCTGTATTGGTTGTAGAAAAAGATGTTGAGGTTAATCATAGCGAGGTAACAGTAATCCGTGTAAAGAATTCGAGATATGCGATGGGTGTTATCAGTGCAGCATTTTATGGTAATCCATCTGATAAGTTAACAGTAATTGGTATTACTGGTACGAAGGGAAAAACAACAACAACTTATATGATTCGCTCCATGCTTGAGGCTGCTGGACATAAGACAGGATTGATTGGAACGATTGAAAGCATCATAGGTGAAAAGGTAACACCAGCAGCAAATACAACCCCAGAATCTATTGTTATGCAAAGAATGATGAAAGAGATGGTAGATGTAGGGTTAGATAGTGTTGTTATGGAGGTTTCCTCTCAAGGTTTGATGCTTGATCGTGTGGCTGGTATATCATTTGATTATGGTATATTTACCAATTTATCAGAAGATCATATCGGACCAAATGAGCATAAGACTTTTGAGGAATATTTAGGATGGAAAGCCAAATTGTTTACATTGTGTAAAACAGGTATTTTTAATTTAGATGATACTTATGTATCCGATATTATGAAGGTACATACATGTGATGTGATTACATATGGAATGGCACCTAATGCTGATTATAAGGCTGAAAATTTGAATTTATACCAAAAGGATGGTAGTCTTGGCATTGCTTATGATTTGAATGGTAAATATCAGGAACATGTTGTAGTTGGTATGCCTGGTGAGTTTTCAGTTCATAATTCGTTGGCTGCTGTCGCGGTCGCAAAAGAGATGGGTGTTTCCATGGAGCAGATTTTAGAAATATTAACGGATATTCATGTGAAGGGAAGAGTGGAACTGATTCCAATTTCGGATGCATTTACAATATTGATTGATTATGCACATAATGCAGTTAGTTTGGAGAGTATATTGGTGACATTACGAGCATATCATCCGGAGCGCTTGATTGCGTTATTCGGTTGTGGAGGAAAGCGTTCTAAAACAAGACGATTTGAAATGGGTGAAGTATCTGGAAAAATGTCTGATTTTACTATTATTACATCTGACAATCCAAGAGATGAAGAACCACAGGCTATCATTGATGATATTAAAATTGGAATTGGAAAAACGGATGGAGAGTATATTGAAATCATTGATCGAAAAGAGGCCATTCGATATGCCATTATGCATGCAAAACAGGGTGATGTTATTGTACTTGCAGGAAAAGGACATGAAGATTATCAAGAAATCAATGGCGTAAAATACCATATGGATGAAAGAGATTTGATTAGGGAAATATTGGAGGAAGAGGATGTTACCAAAATATGCGGATATAATAATCGATATTTCGCATGAAGCGATTGATCGAACATTCCAATATAAGGTACCAGAACATTTAAATGGTTGTATAGGGATAGGCACACAAGTGTCTATCCCTTTTGGGCGTGGCAATCATTTGAGATCAGGATATATTGTTGGTTTCTCAGACAATCCTTTATTTGATGAAGAAAAAATCAAAGAAATTGATTCTGTTAAAGAAGGAGGGGTTGCTGCCAATAGTGAGTTAATCGCGATGGCGGCATATATCAAGGAACAGTATGGATCCACTATGAGTAATGCCTTAAAAACGGTTATGCCAATTAAGGAAAAAGTCAAAGGATTGATCAATCGTCAAATTCGTTTGGTGATTCCTATAGATGAAGTGGAAGAAAAATTGGTAATCTATCAAAAAAAGAATGCCAAAGCAAAATATAGATTACTGTCAGAACTTGTAGAAGAGAGTATTTTACCTTATAACTTAGTAGTTGGGAAATTGAATATTTCAACTGCGACATTGACAGCAATGAAAAAAGAAGGTGTAATTGCGATTGAGGAGGAAACATATTATCGTGATGTTTTACCAAGTGATTACGATGGGATTGAAGGCAAACAGTTAGGGGTTGTTCCAAATGAAGAGCAGCAAGCAGTCATTTCGCGTATAGTGACGGATTATCAAGATGGAAATCGAGGAACTTATTTATTAAAAGGGGTAACTGGAAGTGGTAAAACACTTGTTTATATCGAAGTGATTAAAAAAATTGTTGAAATGGGAAAACAAGCAATTGTTTTAATTCCTGAAATTGCGCTAACATATCAGACTGTAAAACGGTTTCGGCATTGTTTTGGTAATAAAGTCACAATTATGAATTCCCGGTTAAGCAAAGGGGAACGTTATGATCAATTTGAAAAGGCCAAGAGAGGTGAAGTGTCTGTTATGATTGGTCCGCGTTCTGCATTATTTACTCCTTTTCCTAATTTGGGAATTATTGTGATGGATGAGGAACATGAAGCAACCTATAAAAGTGATTATCCACCCAAATATCATGCGAGAGAAGTTGCGATTTGGAGAGCAAAACAATGTAATGCCTGTGTACTATTGGGATCGGCAACGCCATCGGTTGAATCATATTATCACGCAATAAAAGGGGAGTATCAGCTTTTAGAATTGACAAAGCGTGCCAATGAAAATGCTAAGATGGCAGATGTTCAAATAGTGGATTTGCGAGAGGAATTAAAAAGTGGAAATCGAAGCATTTTTAGTAATTATTTAAAAGAAAAGATTGGTGATCGGCTGAATGCGGGACAACAAACCATGTTGTTTATTAACAGAAGAGGCTATGCTGGTTTTATTTCTTGCAGAAGCTGTGGCCATGTGTTTAAGTGTCCGCATTGTGATGTATCATTGACAGAACATTTTAAGGGTACAACAAAAGAAAAATTGGTTTGTCATTATTGTGGATATGAAACTGTGAATCCCAAATTATGTCCGGAATGTGGTTCGCCATTTATTGCGGGATTTGGAATTGGAACGCAAAAGGTTGAGGAAATGGTGAAAAAGGAATTTCCGGCAGCAAGGGTGCTGCGTATGGATATGGATACTACGAAACAAAAAGATGCACATGAAAAAATATTGTCTGCCTTTGCAAATGGGGAGGCAGATATATTAGTTGGAACGCAAATGATTGTAAAAGGTCATGATTTTTCAAATGTGACATTAGTAGGGATGATTGCAGCTGATTTAACATTATTTGATAATGACTATAAATCCGGAGAGAGAACCTTTGATTTATTGACGCAGGCTGCAGGAAGAGCAGGAAGAGGATCATTACCTGGTGAGGTTGTCATTCAGACATATAATCCAGAGCATTATTGTATTCAGACGGCGGCAAAACAGGATTATCAATCGTTTTATATGGAAGAAAAAGCTTATAGAAGTATGCTAAAATATCCGCCGTTTTGTCATGTGTTAGCAGTTTTTATGGAGCATGAGAACTATGAAGTGCTTGTGAATTGTTGCAACAAATTGAAGGGGCAGTTTGATATATGGAATCAGCAATTAGAGCAAAAAGTAATGGTGATTGGTCCGTGTGATGCAACCATTACAAAGGTAAATGATAAATATAGAAGAGTGATATATTTAAAACAGGTGGATTATGAAAAGCTTGTTTGGATGAAAAATCAGACGGAACAATGGAATGAAACAAATGAGCAGTTTAAACAGATCCGAATGACATTTGATTTTGATCCAATGCATAGCTACTAGTAAAATTTGACAAATTAAGGTTGTAAAGAGTATTATATTAACGTATGTGCACATATTAGTTGTGTGTGAAAAATTATGTATAAGATAAGAATAAAAAACAAGGAGAGAAACAATGGCACTTAGACAAATTCGCGTTGATGGCGATGATATTTTAAGAAAAAAATGCAAAGAAGTAAAAGTGGTAAATGATAGAATTATAACATTAATAGATGATATGTTAGAGACTATGTATGACGCGAATGGTGTCGGCTTAGCGGCTCCACAGGTAGGAATTTTAAAACGTATTGTTGTAATTGATGTGGAATATAGTGAGGAAGAGGATAGTTCTATTATTATGATCAATCCTGAAATTATTTCTAGAGATGGTGAGCAGACTGGTGATGAAGGTTGTTTGAGTTTGCCAGGACTTGTAGCAGAAGTTACACGACCAAATCATGTTGTATGCCGTTATTATAATGAAGAGATGGAAGAGATGGAGATTGAGGGAGAGGGATTGTTAGCTCGTGCAATCTGCCATGAAGTAGATCATTTAGATGGTGTATTATATAAAGATGTAGCTGATGGTCCACTCAGAAGTGTGGAATATCAATCAGAGGATGAAGAGTAAGCAAGGTAAAGCTTATGGTGCGATATAACGAAAGGAAGGTTCGTAGATGAAAGTTGTATATATGGGAACGCCTGATTTTGCAGTGGATACGTTAGAGGCGATTGTAAAAGCAGGACACGATGTTGCGCTAGTTATTACGCAGCCTGATAAGGCAAAAGGAAGAAGTAATAAATTAATTTATACACCTGTAAAAGAAACGGCAATTGCATATAACATTCCAGTCGAACAGCCAGAAAAAGTTCGTGAAGAGCAGATGGTTCAAAAAATTCGTGATATACAGCCAGATGTTATTGTTGTTGTTGCGTTTGGACAGATATTACCAGAGAGTATACTAAATATTCCTAAATATGGATGTATCAATGTACATGCGTCACTTTTGCCAGCATATCGAGGTGCAGCACCGATTCAGTGGGCTGTCATAGATGGATTAAAAGAAACTGGTGTTACTACGATGTATATGGAAAAGGGATTAGATACGGGAGATATTATTTGTCAGAGTCATATTACATTAGATGTAGATGAAACTGGTGGCTCTTTGTTTGAAAAGCTTGCAAAAGATGGTGCTAAGCTTTTAATTGAAACATTAAAGCAATTAGAGGCGGGAACTGCAACGAGAACAAAACAAGATGATAGTAAAAGTAGTTATGCAAAAATGCTTACCAAAGATATGGGAAAGCTTGATTTTTCAAAAGATGCTGGATCGTTGGAGTGCTTGATTCGTGGATTAAATCCATGGCCTAGTGCATATACTTCTTTAAATGGTAAGAGTCTTAAGATATATAAGGCAGAAGTGATATCTGAGGATTGTTCTTTAACTGGTGAGCCGGGAGAAATTACCGGGAAAGATAAAAAGAGTTTCACGGTTCGATGTGGCACGGGCGCGTTGCGAATTATGAATTTGCAGTTGGAAGGTAAAAAAAGAATGGATACATCAGCATTTTTGCTTGGATATGAAATTGTAGTTGGAAATAAGCTTGGAGAATAATGATAGAAGGAACGCATGAATGGCTATAGTAGATAATACAAGACTGATGGTGTTAGAAACACTGTTGGAGGTTGAAAAAAAGAATATTTTTGTGAAAGAAGCACTTCATAAATTGCTTTTTCAAAAACAGTTTTTAAGCAAGCAGGAGCGTTCGTTCATTACACGAATGGTAGAAGGAATTACAGAATATCAGGTAAAGTTGGATTATGTAATTGATTGCTTTAGTAATAAAAAGGTGAATAAATGTAAACCTTTGATTCGTGTTGTACTTAGAATGGGAGCGTATCAGATTTTATTTATGGACAGTATACCAGACGAGGCGGCTTGTGATGAGTGTGTAAAACTGACAAAAAAGAAAGGATTTCATAATCTATCTGGATTTGTAAATGGAGTGTTGCGAAATATTGTTCGCAATAAGGAAAGTATTCATTATCCTAAAAAGGAAGATAATTTGCTGTTATATTATTCTGTTACCTATTCTATGCCGATATGGATTGTAGAAAAAATGATAGCGTGGTATGGAGAGAAACAGACGGAGCAAATGCTAAAGGCGTCTGTGC
Source organism: Eubacteriales bacterium (assembly GCA_030533405.1). Lineage (GTDB taxonomy): Bacteria > Bacillota > Clostridia > Lachnospirales > Lachnospiraceae > CAG-590. The sequence continues at coordinate 50,648 of JAUNJF010000018.1, read as the reverse complement.
AGCCTGCAAAATTAACAGTTCGTATTAATACAAACAAAACGACAAAAGAGGAATGTATAAAAAAGATTCAAGAAAAGGATATTGTTGTTGAAGAAGCAAAATATATAGACAATGCGTTGTATTTAGATCATATTAATTATGTGAAAAGGGTGCCAGGATTTAAAGAGGGAGATTTTTTTGTACAGGATGAAAGTTCTATGCTTTTGTTTGGTGCTTCTGGAATTGATCCAACGAAGGAAACTACATATAAAATCTTGGATTTGTGTGCTGCACCAGGTGGAAAGTGTACACAGTTCGGGCAAGAATTAGGAGATAAAGCGCAGATTGAGGCGCGTGATGTGTCTGATAAAAAAGTAGCACTGATTCGTGAAAATGTGGAACGATTGGGCATTGATAATATTGTAACAAAGGTGTGGGATGCGTTAGTATTTGACCCTGATAAAGAAGAGTGGGCAGACATTGTGATTGCAGATTTGCCATGTTCTGGTTTGGGTATTATTGGAAAGAAAAATGATATCAAATATCATGTTGGAGAAAATCAGCTTAGAGATCTTGCAAATTTACAAAGAACAATTTTGGCAAATGCTTCTAGATATGTAAAGCCAGGTGGTATTTTATTATTTAGTACCTGCACGATTAATCCAGAGGAGAATATTGAAAATGCAAAGTGGTTTTTAGAACATTTTGATTTTGAACCAGATCGTCTTGGTTTTGGTATTCCAAAGATGTTACAAGAAGCTGTAAATCAGGAATATATGCTACAATTGTTACCAGGTGTTCATGATTGTGATGGCTTTTTTATTGCAAAGTTTAGAAAGAAATAAATGGAAATCATGTGTGTGATCAATCATTTATGTGTGAAGGAGATAAGATGGATATAAAATCGATGACATTGGATGAATTAACACAGGTTGTAGTGGAAAAAGGTTATCCTAAATTTCGTGCAAAGCAAATATATGATTGGTGTCATGTGAAGTTGTGTGGTAGTGTTGAGGAGATGAGCAACCTTCCGAAGGATATGAAACAATGGTTAAAGGATGAATTTGTGTCGTTAGAGGTATTAGAACGTTTGGAGTCTAAGGTGGATGGTACGAATAAATTTGTGTTTCGTTTAGCGGATGGCAATATTATCGAAAGTGTTTTTATGCCATATAAACATGGAAATTCAGTTTGTATTTCTTCTCAGGCGGGATGTAGAATGGGATGTCGTTTTTGTGCATCTACGCTGATGGGATTAGACCGTAATTTGTTGCCATCAGAAATGCTGGATCAGATTTATACGATATCAAGAATTACGGGAGAGCGTGTATCCAATGTTGTTGTGATGGGAACGGGAGAACCATTAGATAATTATGATAATCTGATTCGGTTTATTAAGCTTTTGACAAATGAGGATGGTCTTCATATTAGTCAGCGTAATATAACTGTTTCAAGCTGTGGAATTGTTCCCAATATATATCAATTGGCGGACGAAAAGCTTGCAATCACATTTGCAGTATCGTTACATGCACCAAATGACGAAAAACGAAAAGCACTTATGCCGATTGCAAATCGTTATTCATTAAAGGAATTGATGGACTCCTGTAAATATTATTTTGAAACAACAGGACGTAGAATTACATTTGAATATTCTTTGGTTTCGGGTGAAAATGATACAAAGGAAGATGCAAAAGAGTTGATTCAATTATTATCGGGATTTCCTTGTCATGTAAACTTGATTCCTGTCAATCCAATAAAAGAGCGTTCGTTTAGGCGCTCAGACCAAGATTCTGTGCAAAAATTCAAGGCATTGCTTGAAAAAAATGCGGTTAATGTTACTGTTAGAAGAGGTATGGGGAAAGATATCGACGCTGCTTGTGGACAATTGCGAAAAAAATTTATTGATGATAAAAAATCTTAATGGGATTAAGTAGGATAAAGACAATAAAATAAAGAATAATGAATTTGTAGAATAGCACAATAATAATTTGTTGTGCTATTTTTAATTTTATAGGAAATAATTTTTGAAACATAAAGAATCAAAAAATGGATTTGATATCCATGATTTCTAAAAAATAATTAGTGTTAATCAAATAATAAATCAGTGCTTTATTTATATAATGCTAATAGGTTCTGTATATGGTATAATTATACAAATCCCAAGTTGTCGAGCTGATTAGTTAGTTAAGAATATCGGAAGATTATCAGATTTTGATTCTTCCGGTTAATTATTTACCGTTTGCATTGGATTATGGTAGCAACCTTTTTTGCGTTAACTTAAATACGAATGAAGTTGTAATTGTTTGGATGGATATGGGATCTATGACAGAAAAGAATATAAAAGTGCTGACTAATGATTTTAATGAGTTTTTGTCGTCATTAGAACCAGAGGAATAACGATTTTGATATTATTTTTGTAATTGAAGATGATGTTTCATATCATGATGGAATAAAGAGCTTTGGGCAAAGAAAGTGATATAACAAATGATAAGTTGCTTGAGAAAATCTAAAAACTTAATATTGCTTATAGGCTTGTTTTTGTTTGGTGAATATTTAAGAATCATCAGTGATAGCATGATTGAAAGATCAGCAGAAAATCTTTTGTTTTGCATAATTCTTATAATATGGGCTGTTAATTTAAGAAGAAGGATACTTGACGCACAGATACAAAAAATATTGATTAGCCTTGCGATGAGTATCGTATTTTTGTTTGGGATTCGAACTGCTAAGTATACCATTTTTGATAAAAATACCATACTTTGGTACATGTACTATATTCCACTTACTATGATGCCGCTTATGGTCTTTTTTATGGCAAAAAGGATTAGCGGACAACAGGCATCGGATGGGAACAGATTTGACAGATACTTGCTTATAGGGCTAGTGTTTCTCAATGGAATGATATTAACCAATGACTTACATCAGCTAGTGTTTCGGTTTACAACCCCGGGTGATATTGATACATACACCTATGGGATGGGGTATATTATAACGATTGTGTGGATAGCGACCTTTGTGCTACTTGCACTTTATCGATTATATCGGGTATGTAGTTTGCCACAAAGTCGAAGTAAAATCTGGGTTCCTGTTATACCGTTGTTAATGGGTATGATAGCGATTGTTATAGATATTTTTCATATGGTACCAATGATAAATAATACCAAAATATATCAGTTTCAGGAAATTGTTCTTCTTATGGTCATATTCATAGTAGAGGCATGCATTCAGATCGGTATCATTCCTAGTAATGACGGATACGAAGAGATTTTTACGAATTCTAAAATAAATGCATGTATCACAGATCATTCCAACCAAGTAGTGTATTCATCGGACGAGCAGCACATAATCAGCGAAGCAGTGAGACGAGAAGGAAACACCAAAAAGATTATGCTTGATGCTTATACCAGGCTCCATGCAAGTGCGATAAATGGTGGTGTGGTATATTATACTGAGGATATTCAGGAGATTGTAAAGCTAAATCATATGCTAGAGGAAGCTGCAGAGGTTATTAGTGCTGAAAAAGAAATGATAGAAGCAGAAAATCAATTGTTGGCGGATGAAACAATGTACAAAACGAAGAACAGGTTGTATGATGATATAGCAAGAATTGTGCGACCACAGGTGCTAATGATAGAAGAATGTCTTACAGGTTGTGAACAGAAACCAGAAGCATTTGATACGTATATGTCAAAAGCAATGGTTCTGAATGCATACATTAAAAGAAGAATTAATTTGTCATTGATTGCTATGGAACAGGAGCAGATTTCTTTGACAGAAATCAGTTTAGCCATAGCTGAATCACTCACTTATCTAAATTATAGTAAGATATCTACAAGTATATTAAACAATGTAAAAAATAAAACGGCTGATGCGGACTGTTGCATCAAGGCTTACGATGCTTTTGAGGAATTGTTAGAAGCATACTATGAAAAGATGAGTGCATGTATGGTAACGATAGATGAAAAAATGGATCAGACAATCCTTAGAATGACTGTTGAGACAACGGTTGGAGCATCTTTGTTATCAAAGCGTTTTAATGCATATGAGGTGTTTGAAGGCGAGGATATGATAGATGTTACCATAAGCCTTTTGAAAGGCGGTGGAGCGTTATGAGAACTTTGATCGAGATTGGTGTTTTTGAAAAATCAATATTATTTATATTGATTATCCTGGGCGTTTTTCTGGCAATTAATTTGTTTATGAATCATAGACAGGAGAAACGCTATCTACCGTATATGCTGGTAGATGGTTTTTGTCTGTTTATTTCTTATATGGAATTTAATCTGTTGGTGATAGCCATGAGTTCCCTATATGACGGAAAAATTATTAGTGGATGGAGAATTGGTTTTATAAATGAACCGGTGATGCTTTATTTTGTCGTACAGTTTTTGATTGTAGGTATAGAAACTTGCTTATTTATAAATGATGTAAAGTGGAGAAGAAATCATTTATCTCGTAATTCCATTAAGGAAAGTTTGGATTCTATGCCATATGGAATATGTTGTTATTATGAAAGTGGTATGCCGCGTTTGATAAATCAGGAAATGCAACATATATCGGAAGAACTTTTTGGCGAAAAAATATCCAATGCGTCAATATTTTGGGAACAGATTAATTCAGAAACTCTGACGACACGAGCAAAAAGAATGATGGAATATTCTACCCCAACATGGATTTTGGATGGAGGAAAGGTATTAAGCTTTATTAGAGAAAAGATACGCTATGAAAATAGTTTTTTGTATGAGATTCTGGCAACGGACATTACAGAGGAGTACAAGAAAAGTAAGCAGCTTTTGGTAGACAATGAACGTATGCGAATTGTGACAGATAAGCTTAAGGAATATTCGAAGAATGTAACCAGATTGATCATTGAAAAGGAAGTGCTGGATGCAAAGGTGAGGGTGCATTCAGAACTTGGTCAAACGCTTGTGGCAACCAGAAGGTATTTGGCAGCGCATGATATGGATGAAAAAGAGCTTCTTGGTATGTGGAACAAAAATATAAAGTTGCTAAAGAAAGAAGGTAGTAATGTTACACAGGATGATTATGAGATATTACAAGTGAACGCGAAACAACTGGGAATATCAATTACTATGCCAGATATACTTCCTGCAAATGAGGAGATAAAGGAAGTAATCATAGCGGCAGGTAATGAATGCATCACAAATGCTTACAAGTATGCGGAAAACAAAGCATTAGTAATGAATGTGAGCCATGAGAATAATCATTTCATCCTTCAAATTTGGAACGAGGGAGATGTTCCAACAGAGGAAATCAGAGAGAAGGGTGGACTTTGTAACCTTCGAAAAATGATAGAAACAAAGGGTGGAACTATGAAGATAGCAAGTAAACCATTTTTTGGTCTAACAATAACCATGGAAAAGAGGTAAAACGATATGGAGAAAAAGAAAGTTTTAATCTGTGATGACCAATATCTAATTAGACAATTGTTTTCCCTGATTGTTAGTGGATCTGAGAATTACACGGTTGTAAAGGAATTGCAAACTGCATATACAGCTGCAGACTATTGCAGAGAACATGAAGTGGACCTTGTGATTATGGATATTGTTATGCCAGATGGTTCGAATGGTTTGGATGCAGCCTGGCAGATTAAAAATGAAAATAAAAACATCAAGGTGTTGATTGTAACTTCTATGCCTGAGGCTGGGTATCTGGATCGCGCTAGAGCGATTGGTGTAGATTCCTTTTGGTATAAGGAAGTAGAAGATGAACAGTTGATTGATGTAATTGATCGAACTATGAATGGTGAAAAAATTTTTCCGGATGAAGCATTGACAGTGGATATTGGCTGGGCAAAAAGCAGTGATTTTTCCAAAAGAGAGTTAGATGTATTAAGGCTGATGACTAAGGGAATGACAGATCCAGAGATTGCGGAGGAATTACAGTTAAGTTATGAGACTGTTCGAACGCATGTAAAAAGAATGACTAGTAAAACAGGACTTTCCAGAGTGAAGCTTGCAATTGAGGCAAGAGCGCATGGAATTGCAATCGGTGAATAAAGGAGATAAGATGCTGACTCGATTTTGAGTTTGCATCTTTTTTTTATTTTGAAAAGTATTTTTAATAGAAATTCCCCAGTTTTGGGGACAGACGAGAAAATGATCAGGGGTTATAATATTTGGAGGGAATGGATTGTGCAGCAATGAATATGTTAGTTGTGCGACTTTTCTGGTAAAAAAATCGATAAAAAGGAGCGATAAAGTTATGAAAAATTTTCAATGGATGAAGGCAAGTATAGCCGTGTTGACATTATGTCTATGTTTTGTTTTTTCGATGCAGGTACAGGCTGCATCCTGTGATTGTGGAGTAGGTACAACAAATCACAATGGTTCACATGATGTTAGATATATACCTAATTCAGCAGATGCAACGCAGCATGTACAGGTATGTATCGATTGCGTTATGCTTGGACACAAGGATACTTGTGCTTCTGTCATCATATCAAAGGGAAAACATGTTTATGATGGTGGTGTATGTGGATTTTGTGGAGCGAAAGAAGCTGCATGTGCACATAAAAATGTAGCTTATAAAGTGCTTTATGATTATAGTCCACTTAAACATCAGAAGTATTGCGCAGATTGTAAGGAGAATCTTGGTGAACCACAGACTTGTTCATATGTGGATTGGAAGTATGACTCTGATTTTAGCAATACACATCGTGGTTATTGTGTTTGCGGAAATAGCATATCAGGAGAATGCAAAAAAGAAGCGGATGTTGTAAAAACAAAATGGGTTAAATATGACAATAATCAACATATCAAATATTATTACTGCAAATGTGGTAGAAAATATGATAAAAGTGAGTATGCAAAGCACAGTTTTTCAAAAGGGAAGTGTAAAAAATGTGGTTTTAAAACGATTACGCCTGGCACAACAAAGATTACTTCCTTCAAACAGGTTGGTAAGATGAAACTTCGTAAGGTGCATTTACCAGTGAGATGGAATTCATCGACTCACAAATATGATCCAGCAATTGATAGATATGATTATAGTACTAAGCTCATAATAAAATATAAAAAGGCTAAAAATGCAGATCATTATATCGTTTCAACTTGTCCTTATAAAAATAACAAGGCAGGCAAAGAAGCAAATAAGAATTATCATTTCATGTATGAACAGAAAGGAACGACATTTAATGAAACAACAGGTTTTGGTTTTTATACAGTTACAGTAAAACCAAAGAAGATTAGTAAGCTTACTGTTTATGTAACACCAGTAAGTAAAACTGGTACAATGGGTAAGTCTGTAAAGAAGACGATTAAACTAAAATACTAAAATTTTTGAATGAAAAAATGAAATATCGCGATATTTAGGAAATTCATTTTCGAATAAAGATAAAAAGAGTGATAGTGCTTTGTACTATTGCTCTTTTTATCTTATTATGCTAGAATGTAAAGATGTGAAAAGATGCATAATTGTAAGCAAAAAATGATATGTTTAAATGTAAAGACTATTGAAAAAGACGCAATAGAAGATGAAACACATATATAGAACAAAAGAAAGCGTCAGATTAGTGATAGATAAAATACGAAATTGAAAGGAGGAAACCAATGATATCCTATGGAAAAACAGATATTGGCATGTGTAGAAGTGTGAATCAGGACAGCATTTTCTTTTCGGATAAGAACATTGGCAATCTTCCTAATTTGTATATTGTTGCAGATGGAATGGGTGGGCATAAAGCTGGTGATTTTGCATCAGCCCACGCAGTAGAATGGTTTGTTGATTATGTGAAAAACTGTCAATATAAGAATCCGATTACGATTTTGAAAACAGGTATTGCTGCTATTAATGACAGACTGTTAGAACAATCTGCACAACATGTTGAATTAAAGGGTATGGGAACAACATTCGTAGTTGCAGTAATTATGCCAGAGCAGATGTATGTTGCGAATATTGGTGATAGTCGTTTATATGTAATGGGAGAGGAACCCAGACAAATTACATTAGATCATTCGTTGGTAGAAGAATTGATTCGAACAGGACAATTAGAACGTAGAAAAGTAAGATTTCATCCGGAAAAGAATATTATAACAAGAGCGCTGGGAACTAGTAATGAAGCAGTGCCAGATTTCTTTGAAATTCATTTAAAGCCTGAAGAAAAAATTGTTTTGTGTTCAGATGGTCTGACAAATATGGTTGAGGACGATGAAATATGTGATATTGTCATGCAAAAACAATTTGTGGATAAGATTTGTGAACAGTTGATAGATAGAGCAAATTATTACTGCGGGACATATGGTTCTCTATCGTCCTAAAGAACCTCA
>JAUNJF010000018.1:0-42371 GCA_030533405.1 Eubacteriales bacterium | reverse complement strand
TAGAGAAAATTATTACGTATGTAAATATAATATTGGCGTAGTTGTTATTGAGCAAATATTGAATGAGGTGTGAAAATATGTTTGAGAGCGGTACAATAATTCAAAATAGATATGAAATTATAGAAGAAGTTGGCTCTGGAGGAATGTCCATTGTCTATAAGGCAAAATGTCATGTGTTAAATCGTTTTGTCGCTATGAAGGTTTTGAAACCGGAATTTGCAGATGATAAAAGTTTTGTTAAAAAATTTCGAGTAGAGGCACAATCTGCGGCTGGATTATCACATCCTAATATTGTAAATGTTTATGATGTAGGGGAAGAAAATGGATATCATTATATTGTGATGGAACTTGTGGAAGGTATCACATTAAAGGAATATATTCAGCAAAATGGCAGATTGCCATATCAGACTGCGCTAGATTTTATTATGCAAATTACTGCTGGTATTCAGGTAGCTCATGAACATCACACCATTCATCGAGATATCAAACCGCAAAACATTATTGTTTCGTCTAATGGAACATTAAAGGTAACTGATTTTGGTATTGCAAAAGCAGCTACATCGAATACTGTTGCGTCTAGCGCAATGGGAAGTGTACATTACATATCACCAGAACAGGCAAGAGGCGGTTATTCGGATGAACGTTCTGATATTTATTCTTTGGGTATCACATTGTATGAGATGTTGGTAGGACGCGTTCCTTTTGAGGGTGAAAATAACGTTACAGTAGCACTAATGCATATTCAAAGTGAAATTATTCCACCTAGAGAATATTATCCAGATATCCCAGTCGGATTAGAAAAGATTGTTTTAAAGGCGACTCAGAAGAAACCAGAACGTAGATATTTAACTACAAACGCTATGTTAGCAGATTTAAAAAGTGTCGTAGAGAATCCGAATGCTGAGGTAGGGCTGATTGGAACTGTAATGTCGGATAATTCTCCAACTATTCAGATATCCGATGAGGAATTAATGGCGATTAAGAGTGCAGCAGCAATGCCAACACCACAACAAAGATATCCTTCTTCTTATACAAGTGAGATAGAGTTAACACAGGCAAATTCTGCGCTTGAAAGTTTGTATGCTGATGAATATGAAGAGTATGAAGAGGAAGATGGGTACTACGACGATGATGAAGAAGAGGAAGAAATTGAACGTCGTGAGGCTATTGATGAGAAAACAGAAAAATTATTAACAATTGGAGCAATTGTAGCTACTGTATTGATTGCGATTGTATTAATTGTGGCAATTGTTTCCATTGCAAGTAAATTTAAAAAAGTAGAGCCAACCACGGAATTAACAACTACGCAGGAGCAGGTGTTAAAAATGATTGAGGTTGTTGGTTATACAGAACAAAGAGCAATAGACGCATTGAATGAAGCCAAAATCCCTTATGAAATAGAGCGTGCTTATGATGATACTTTTGAAGAAGGTATTGTAATGAGCCAAAGTATTTTGGAAGGTGTTACTTTAAATGAAGGTGATAAGGTAAAAATTATTATCAGCAAGGGAAAAGAGATGTTTAAGGTACCAAGTGTTGTAGGAAAATCTCTTGATGAGGCAACGACGATATTATCTGCTGCTGGATTTAAAGTAATTGAAGATTATAAAAATGATGAAGAAGTGGAAAAGGATTATATTATTAGTCAGACTCCAAATGCAGAGGAGGAAGCCGCTAAGGGTAGTTCCGTTACTGTTGTTGTAAGTAAAGGAAAAGAGGTTAAGGTGGCGGTTGTTCCAGATCTTTCGAAAAAGACTGTAACTGAGGCTGAAAATGCACTTACTAGCGTAAATTTAAAGTTAGGTAATGTTTCACAGGAATACAGTGATACAGTGGAAGAAGGAAAGGTTATTACACAAAGTATTGCTTATGGTACAGAGGTGAAGGAAGAAACCGCAATTGATATTACAATTAGTAAGGGAGAAAAGCCTAAGACAGTTACATATACAGCAAGTTTTTCAGGTTCTATTTCTAATCGAAGCTATAGCTTTGAAGAAGGAGAAACGGTTCGTGTAACATTGGTTCTTAAGGTTGGAGGCGCAGAATATACATTGATTAATGATTATTATTCTGAGGGTTCGTTCCCAATTTCACTTTCAGATATTGCAAATATAGAAGGGTTAACGACAAAAGATGCTTCTTTATTGTATAGTGTAAAGGATGAAAATGGAGATGATATCACAGGTAGCTTTTCATGTTCTGGGCAGGCATCTCTTAAGAAAGTGGAGCAATAAATGCAAGGTAAAATAATAAAAGGAATAGCAGGTTTTTATTATGTTTATTCTGAAAAAAGGATATATGAATGTAAAGCAAAGGGTGTTTTTCGTAACAAAAAATTAAAGCCACTTGTTGGAGATAACGTTGAGATTTCTATTCTCGATGAAGAGAAAGGAATTGGAAATATTGAACAGGTATATGCTAGAACATCTGAGCTGATTCGGCCAGCTGTGGCGAATATTGATCAAGCATTATTAGTCTTTGCATTAGCTTCGCCAGAACCGAATTTTAATCTATTAGACCGTTTTTTGGTTATGATGGAAAAACAAAATGTACCTGTTACAATTTGTTTTAATAAATTAGATTTGGTTGATGATAGTTGTTATCAACAATATCGAGATGTTTATGAAATGAGTGGATATCATGTGATTTCGGCAAGTACGTATGAAGAACATGGAATGGATGCATTGTTGCAAGTGTTGCAGGGTAAAACGACAACTTTGGCAGGACCATCAGGTGTGGGAAAATCATCCATTATGAATATGCTGAATCCGGCTGCAAATATGGATACTGGAGCAATTAGTCAAAAGATTGAAAGAGGAAAGCATACAACAAGGCATTCTGAGATTATTCCAATTGCAGAAGATACATATTTGTTTGATACGCCAGGCTTTAGTTCCATTTATTTCTTTGATATGGAAGCAGAGGAATTAAAGGAATATTATAAAGAATTTATACAGTTTGAGCCGGAATGTAGATTTCGGGGTTGCAATCATATTGGGGAACGTGATTGTGGAGTAAAAGAAGCTGTAGCAAATGGGGAAATCAGTCGTACAAGATATGAAAATTATGTTTCATTTTTTGAGGAACTGAAAGATAAAAAAAAGTATAGTTAGGAGATGGGGTATGAATTATTTAGCACCTTCAGTATTAGCATCAGATTTTTCAAAGTTAGGAGAAGAAGTAAAAACTGTTAGTTTAGCTGGGGCAGATTTTATTCATTTAGATGTTATGGATGGACATTTTGTTCAAAATATTTCGTTTGGTCCATCTGTAATTGAATCATTAAGAGGGTATACAGATGCATTATTTGATGTGCATCTTATGGTAAAAGAACCAATTCGTTATATGGAGCGTTTTAAAAAAGCTGGAGCAGATATTGTTACCATTCATTATGAGGCATGTGAGGATATGGGAAAAACATTGCAGACAATTATTAGTCTGGGTATGAAAGCAGGAATTGCAATTTCGCCAGATACACCAGTAGAGGCTGTCTATGAGTATATGGATTTGCTTGATATGGTATTGGTGATGAGTGTGTATCCGGGATTTGGTGGACAAACATTTATGGAGAAAACTTATGAACGAATTCGTATGATTCGTGAAAAGGCAAATGAGGTAAAACCGGGTTTGTGGATTGAAGTGGATGGCGGTGTAGATGAACACAATATTAAGGCAATAGAGGCTGTCGGAGCGAATGTTTTTGTTGCAGGTTCATCTGTTTTCCATGGTGATTCTGCGGAAAATGTTAAGAAATTATTAGGTATGATTAAAGCATAAGGAGAGAGATAGATGCATGTTTTAATTGTGACTGGTGGAAAGTTTGATTACACGTTTTCGAAACAATATATAAAGACCTTATCGATTGATAAGGTCTTTGCTGTTGATAGGGGATTAGAATATGTGGATCAGTTAAATTTACAGCCAGAATGGATTATAGGTGATTTTGATACTGTGAATCAAACAATATTAAAAAAATATGAAGAAATGATTGAGAATCATAAATTGGCTGCTGTTATTGACAGGCATCCTGCTAGAAAGGATGCTTCCGATACAGAGCTTGCTGTAGAAAAAGCGGTAAAGTGTGGAGCTACACATATTACGATTTTGGCAGGGACGGGAAGTCGATTAGATCATGTTTTTGCGAATTTAAATGTTTTATGGTTGGCTGAAAAAGAATCTATTTTGTGCCAGTTGGTGGATTCCAATAATCGAATTCAGTTATTGTCTAGTCAGGGAAGGCAGAATTGTAAAATATCAAAAGAAACGCAGTGGGGGAAATATGTTTCGTTTATAGCGATGTCGGAACAGGTGAAGGGATTCACATTGGAAGGGATGGCATATCCATTAGATGATGCAATCATTTCACAGGGAAGTTCATTGACAGTTAGTAATGAAATAGAAGATGAATATGGAAAAATCACTGTAAAAGAGGGAAATGTGTGGATAATAGAAAGCAGAGACTAAAGTCTCTGCTTTTGTTATACTGAAAAGTATGTTTTTAGTGTTACGTAATTGTTTATTTGTTTTTCTTGTCAGATTTTTTAGAATCCCCTTTTTTGTCTGTGTTCTTTTTATTGTTTTCTTTTTTAGATGTTGTCTTTTTAGAAGAGGACTTCTTTTCTGTATTTTTCTTAGTATGCTCTTTTTTCACTGTATCTTTCTTTTCGATACTTGTAGGATCAATCACAACAGTCGTATCGCCTGTTAATATTGGAGAAAGATATTGTGATTCATAATAATGATAAAGTGCTTTATATTCTTCGCTAAAGCTATCTGAAGCATGTCCATGCATTTCATCAAAATCAGATTTGTTTTCTACACGTTTGATAATGTGTAGAGAAACATTTGCACAGTGAGAAGCAATACGCTCAAAGCTAGTTACCAAATCTACTAAAGCGATTCCACCAGGGATACCACAATCACCTGTTTGTAAACGTTCCACATGATGTGATTTGATAATTTCTTTTAATTTGTCAATCGTTTCAGCAAGCGGCTCGATTCGAATTGCTGCATTTGCATTGTCGTTTTGGAATGCATCAAAGGTTGTTTTTAATGTTGTGTCAACAGCTTCAATAATTGTGTCAACTTCTTTATGACCATTTGCTGAAAAATGAATGTCTTGGTCATTTTTGTCTTTGGCAACATATCCAATATTCATACAGTGGTCACCAATTCTTTCGAGATCACTGATGGAATTCAGAATTTCTGAAACGACAAGGCGATCATCTTTGGAAAGTCTTTTTGAATTAACCTTTACAATATATGCAGAAAGAACACTTTCACATTTATCAATGAAGGATTCATTTTCTTCTAATTCTGCTTCTTTCGTAGGATCATAATTATAAATCATATCCGTGGCGATTTTGTAATTGGTATAGATTGCTTTTGCCATGGAAGTAATAACATGTTTACATTGTTCCAAAGCAATCGTAGGCGTATTTAAAAGCATATCATCCAATGTTGCGAGCTCAGCATCTTTATCTGAAACCTCATCTTCGCCAATGATTTTACCTGTAAGGTCAGCAAGTTTTTGACTGAATGGCAATAGTGCCATACTTGTTAAAAAGTTAAATAAGAAGTGGATATTTGCAATATCACCACGGTTAACTGCATTTTCCCAAAAACGAATACCAACTGTGTAGTAGACTGCATAAATCACAGCGGTAAATACCAATGCACCTAAAATGTTAAATAGCAAATAACTAAGTGATACTCGTTTTGCTTTTTTGTTTGCACCGATACCACCTAAGATAATTGTCATACATTTACCAATGTTTGCACCGATAACGATTGGTACTGCGGTTGCGTAGGTTACACTACCTGTTGCAGTTAATCCCTGTAAAATACCAACAGATGCCGATGAACTCTGAATAATGGCTGTGATAATCAAACCAATCATAATACCGTAAAGCGGATTACTAAAAGAAGACATGGCATTCTTGAAGGTTTCTGATTCGCGTAATGGTTCAAATACTGCCTCCATGGTTGTCATACCATAAAAGAGAATACCGAGTCCCACTAAGATACCAGCGGTATCCTTTGCCTTCTTGCTTTTGGTAAACAATAATATAAATGCACCGATTCCAACTAGCATTGGAGCAAAAGAGGATGGCTTTAGTAAAGCTAGTACAATATTATTACTAGAAGATAAGTCACCCAGTCGTAAAATCTGAGCAGTTACCGTACTACCTACATTCGCACCAAATACTACAGGAATTGCCTGGATTAAAGTCATAATACCTGCATTGACAAAACCAATTAACATGATAGTGGTTGCAGCTGAGCTTTGAATGATACCAGTTACACCTGCACCAAGTCCCCATCCCTTAATGGCACCGACGCCTTTCTTTTTACTAGTTGTCAGTTTTTCGAGAATTCTTTGTAGTCCTCCGCCAGCAAGTTTTTCTAATGAGGAACCCATTAGACTCATTCCATACAGGAATAAACCGACTCCACCAAGTAATTTTAATATAGATAAAACTGTTTCTGTGTCCATCATTTTATCCTCCGAGAATATTCATAATAATATATGGTAATAAAGCCATATTCCACCTCATTATATTCTGTTTTTTAGGGTTTGTCACTATAAATATAGATTTTTTTATTGACATATGATAGAATAAAAAAGAAATTTTTTTAACGAGGAGATAATAAAATGAATAGTTCAATTGTATGGGTATTACTTGCATTTGCAGCATACATGATTTTAATGATTGTTGTTGGTGCAGTGTATGCTGGAAAAACCAAGAATTCCGAGGATTATTTCTTGGGAGGACGTAAGTTAAATGGATGGGTGGCAGCGCTTTCTGCACAGGCATCTGATATGAGTGGTTGGTTATTGATGGGATTGCCAGGAAGTATCTACGCATTTGGTACTGGTCAGGCTTGGATTGCTGTTGGTTTATTTATCGGTACAGTGTGTAACTGGTTGTTTATTGCACAGAGACTTCGTCGTTATACAATTCGTGCGAACAACTCATTAACACTTCCATCTTATTTAGAGAATCGTTTCCATGATAAAAAGAGAATTTTATTGATAACATCTTCTTTGGTATTTGTTATATTTTTCTTGGTGTATACAGCATCTGCATTAACTGCAGGCGGTAAGTTGTTTACATCTGTTTTTGGAATTGATTATAAACTTGCTTTGACAATTGGTGCTGCGGTTGTATTAATCTACACATTTTTGGGTGGTTTCATGGCTGTTTGTACTACAGATTTTATTCAGGGAACATTAATGCTGATTGGAATTATGGTGGTTCCTATTATTGCTTATGTTTTAGTTGGTGATGCCAATGTAACGGCTATGCTTGCCGAGTCAGGTGTTGCGGGTGGACCAAGTTCATTTTTAAATGTTATGCATAATGATGGCTCGCGTGTTTCTGCGATATATATTATTTCTCAGTTAGCATGGGGACTTGGATATATGGGTATGCCACATATTTTGGTTCGTTTTATGGCAGTGTCAAATGAAAAAGAATTAAAGAAATCGAAGGTTATCGCGATTGTTTGGGTTGCACTGTCATTAGGATTTGCTGTTGTAATTGGTATCATAGGACGTGCTTATTTATATCCAACTGTATTAGGACAGGGGGATGCTGCAGGTATTTCTGCTGAAAATGTTTTTATTGAGATGATTAAGAAAATATTTATGGAAGATTTCCAATTGACATTTATTGGTGGTTTGTTCTTATGTGGTATTTTAGCTGCCATTATGTCGACAGCAGATTCTCAGCTTTTGGTAACAGCATCTTCGGTTGCAGAAGATTTGTTTAAGGGTGTATTTAAGAAGAATGCAAGCGATAAAACCGTTTTAAATGTTAGTCGTGCTACGATTGTAGTTGTTGCTTTAATCGCATATATCATTGCATTAAATCCGGATAGCTCGGTTATGGGATTGGTGTCAAATGCGTGGGCAGGTTTTGGTGCTGCATTTGGACCGATTGTTATTTTGTCACTATATTGGAAGAGAACCAATTTAGCTGGTGCGATTGCGGGAATTGTTTCTGGTGCTGCGACAGTTATTGTGTGGGATTACATACCATGTTTCCATACAGGAGTTATGGATGAAGCAGGAAAGGAAATTATGGAGACACTTGGAACACATACAGGTCTTTATTCATTGGCAATTGGATTTTTTATTAGTTTAGCCATGATTGTTATTTTTTCACTTACAACAAAGGCTCCAAGTGAAGAAATGTTACAGGAATATGCTGATATGAAAAATGATAATTTATAAAATTAGGCATTGAAATCATGTGAGTGTTTGAACATTCAATTGTAAGAATGATGAGATATATAAGAAAGCTGTCATGTATATGACGGCTTTCTTATGTTTTTTGACAACAAAAAAGAGACCATACCGAATGGCCTCTTTATTATAGTATAAGGGAGAAATATATGAAAAAATCTTTTTCTTGTAATTATACTATAATATAAATATGAACAAAGTATGACATTGAAAAAAACAATTTGAAAACAAAATATAGAAGATTTGTATATTTGAGAAGGTGAGGAAGTAAAAAATGCAGTATTTGATATTATGCGTTGGTAAAATTAAAGATTCCTATTACAGAAAACAAATTGAAACTTGTTGTAAACAAATTACAAAAAAACAAAATCAGATAAACATTATGGAATTTCCTGATGAAAAGATTCCAAATCATTTAAGTGAAAAAGAGAAGTGTACTATTCTTGAAAAGGAAGGAAAGAAAATCGCAGATCAAATAAATGGAAGGGACTATGTGATTGCGTTATGTATTGAGGGGAAAGAAATTACAACAAAACAACACAAACAGTTGATTGAGAATGCAAGGTATGATGGATATAATCGGGTTGTTTATTTGATTGGAGGTTCTTTGGGATTGGATGAACGATTAAAAGAAAGAGCAAACAAAAAAATAAGTTTTTCAAAAATGACATTTCCACATCAATTGATGCGGGTGGTATTGTGCGAAGAAATAGACGCCGTTTCGTAGACACTATTTGTGATAGGTCTTGCCTTGTAAAATCGTATAGGCTCTGTATAGTTGTTCATAAAATAATAGAGTAACGGTTTCGTGAGAAAGATCAAATTTGGTTATGGATAAACTGTCTGGAGGTAGCAAATCGGATGGCGTATTTGTGTATAAATCTGTTAAATCATAACCAATCAAGATATGCAAATTTGATTTACCTGTTAGTTGAATATTATGAATATAGGAAGCAAATTCTTCTGATGAAAATTTGGATGGACCATTTGAGACAAAGAGTATTTGATGATTGCTTTTTGATATATTTTTATCTAAGTGTAATGTAGAAGAAAGAATCAAATCTGTCTCGCAATAGGCTGATAGACGTTTTTTGAATTCAAGAATAGCTTGTTGGTGATTGTCTGAAATGTTTTTTTGATTGCAATATATAATATAACGCATAATAAAACTCCTGTTGTAAGATTATAAAATTTGTCTGCTTTAGTAGATATGCGGAACAGACATGTAATAGGATTATATCATATAATATAGTTTGTGTGATATGTTTTTGAGATGAATTGTAAAATGTGGTACAAGAATGGAATATGCTGCGTATTCATATAGTAGAAGATATTGTGGAGAGTATTTTATATGAAAATCAATATTCATGCAGGACACAATGCTGATGGTAACGTTGCATGTGGTGCAGTTGGAGTGATTAAGGAATCGACAGAAGCGAGAAAGGTAAAAGAGGAAGTAATTAGGCAGTTGAAAGCATTGGGAAATACAGTATATGATTGTACAGTAGACAATGCTATTGATGAGGCGTCAAATTTATCAGAAATAGTAAGGAAATGTAATGTCAACGCAGTGGATCTTGATGTATCGATTCATTTTAATGCAGGTGCAAAGGATAAAAAAGGAAATGGAAAAACATGTGGAACAGAAATATGGATATATAATAATGAAAGTAAAGCAAAATCCTATGCAAAAAAAGTGATAGAGGAAATCGAAAAATTAGGATTTACAAATCGTGGAATTAAGAATAGTACGGGATTGTATGTATTAAAGCATACAAAAGCGCCTGGAATGTTAATCGAATGTTGTTTTGTAGATGATAAAGATGACTGTGAAATCTATAATGCAAAGAAAATGGCAAATGCAATTGTTAAGGGAATAACAGGAAAGAATGCGCCTGCGAAAGAAAAAACGGATATAAAGAAGGTATATCATGTGCAGGTGGGGGCATATTCGAAGAAAGAAAATGCACAGGCTATGGCAGATAAATTGAAGAAATTAGGTTTTGATTGTATTATTGTATAGTAATAATGCACCAGAGAGGAATCGAACCTCCGCACATGGCTCCGGAGGCCATTGCTCTATCCACTGAGCTACTGGTGCGTACTTTGCTATCATACTACAAAATATTGAAATTGGCAAACGAATGTTGCAATTTAATATTTCATTTGTTACAATAAATCAGTATGACATTATGAGAGTATAAAAATTGATTTGATAGATAAATAGAATGGAGAACATCATGAAAAAGAATACATTTGATCGACTGTCAGATTCGTATGAACAATTTCATTTTAAGGATTCCCAAATTGGGAAGGGGAATGATACGATTTCGATTAGTCCCAAATTAAAACTTGTGTTTGGATGGAGTCTTTTTGTATTGTGTTGTGTTTTAACATATATATTTGTTGGAATACCTACACAACAAAAACCTAAAAAAGAGGTTCCACAGGAAAAAAAAGAGGCGGTTTTGGATGAGAAGGTAAATGTGAATGAAGAACATGACACCATTATTCCTTATGAAAAAGATGCTGATGAAGAATTAAATGCATTTATACAGAAGTATTTTAGTGCGATTACAAGTTGTGATAATTTGAGATTGCAGGATATGGTAACAAATCCGGCACCATATAAAGATGATGAGGATTTGAAACGAAAAGCAGAATTTATCACAGCATATGATAATATTACGGTATACACAAAAGAAGGATTAGATGAGGGAAGTTATATTGTATTTGTTGTTGCAAATGTGACAATTACGGGCGTGAATTCCTCTCCATATGATATTATGACATTATGTGTTGTAAATGGTTCCAGAGGCTATTTGGTGAATAACGGAACTCTTTCACAAGAAGTGCAGGACTATATTGTAAAAATTAAAGGTGATGCTGATATTCAGAAAGTTTACAAATCTGTAGAGGATAAAAATGAAGAATTAAAAGAAAAAGATCAGACACTTCGTGATTTTTATGACATTATTAGTAGAAGAGATGTGCAAACGCAGTCAGGTGCTGATAACATGACAGAATCTGAAGAGGAGCAAATTACACCAGAAGACGCGGATGAACAAAGTAATGAATAATGTAAGCAAGATTTATAGATAGCAGGTGCATAGAAAAGGTAACACATTGTTAAAGTTAACAGTGTGTTACCTTTTTTTACTGTTCTGTATCTTCTTCGTCTGGCGAATATACATCAATTCCCCGAGGTTTTACTGGGGTGGAAAAAACAATTTGCGTTTCGGTTTTTCCATATTTTTGTAGTTGACCAATAAAAGCGTCTAATTCCATCGTGCTCTCAAATGCTACTTTGATTAACATGGAATACGCACCTGTCACGCAATTACATTCCAATACGTTTTTACAGGATTCAATGTAGGGATAAAAGACAGGTTTTTGCTTTGGATCTAACGACATATTGATGAATGCAGTCACATGATATCCGAGCATGATTGGATCTACAGCTGCATGATAACCTGTGATAATTTTGGCATTTTCTAATCGTTCAATTCTGGCTGAAACGGCAGGTGAAGACAAAAACACCTTGTTTGCTAAATATTTTAATGGAAGTCTGGCATTTTCTTGCAACAGATGTAATATTTTCTTATCAATACTATCCATATATACACATCCCTTCTATTGTTAACAAAATCATTTTACAGAAATTATAAATGAAAAAAAGGTGCCCTTAATAAAGTAAGAACACCTCGTTGTATCCATAAGTTATTATAAGGGTTTTGCCTAATTATATCAAGAATAATTTGAAAAAACTTAAATTTTTTTTGACAGAATTTCTGGGTTCAATTTGAAATGTATGAAGTATCATGATATGATAAATGAAATTATTTTAGGATATAATAACAGGTGGAGATGTAATATGAATCAGGAGTTAATTCGATTAAATAAATATATTAGTAATTCTGGATTTTGTTCCAGAAGACGTGCGGATGAATGGATTTTAGAAGGAAAAGTTACGGTCAATGGTGTGGTGGCAGAAAATGGCATGAAAGTTAGTGATGCCGATGTTGTCATGGTGAATGGAACGATGATAAAACCAGTTTGTGAAAAAAAGATGGTGGCATTTTATAAACCAAAGGGATATGCCTGTACAGCACACAGGGGAGACAGTAGTAGTATTTATCGTCATTTTGATATTCCGCATGAGTTAAAGTATGTTGGAAGATTGGATAAAGATTCAGAGGGATTGCTATTGCTTACAAATGATGGAGATTTGTGTAATAAAGTAGCAAAGGCAAGAAATCAACACGAAAAAGAATATATTGTATGGGTGAATAAAACGGTAGATGCTAATTTTGTAAAAGGTATGTCAGAGGGTGTACTTATTTATGATAAAAACAAGGAATGTGAAAGAAAGACGAATCCATGTAAAGTGAAAAAGATAAGTGAACGGTGTTTTTCAATCATATTGACGCAGGGAATGAATCGACAGATCCGCAGAATGTGTGAGGTGTTTGGATATCGTGTAACAAAGCTGAAAAGAATACGTGTTATGAATATCACGCTAGGTGAGCATGAAGCTGGAGAACTATGGGAAATTGATTATGATGTTATGCAGGAATTTCGGAAAGCATTAAAGAAAGACAACGAATAAAATTATTTTGTAAGTGGCTGGAATCAGGAGGTTTGTGTTTGGTATGAATAAACAGGAACGTTTAAAGGAATTAGTTGGTATATTAAATGAGGCATCGGAGGCTTATTATCAAAAAGATACCGAAGTAATGTCGAATTTAGAATATGATCGTTTATATGATGAATTGGTTCAGTTGGAGCAGGAAACGGGAATTGTACTTGCAAATAGTCCAACGGTTAATGTAGGTTATGAGGTGCTAAGTGAATTGGAAAAACAGGCGCATCCATCACCTATGTTATCTCTTGATAAAACAAAAGAGGTAGAAACATTAAAAACATGGCTTGGTGGTCATGAGGGTGTTTTATCCTGGAAATTAGATGGACTCACTGTTGTATTAACATATGAAAATGGAGTACTTTCCAATGCTGTTACAAGAGGAAACGGAGAGGTCGGTGAGGTAATTACAAATAATGCAAGAACCTTTATGAATTTACCAAACGCCATTCCGTATAAAGGGCATTTGGTTATTCGTGGAGAAGCGGTGATTCGATATTCAGACTTTAATAAAATAAATGATTCCATTGAGGCTGTAGAGGATAAGTACAAGAATCCAAGAAATTTGTGTTCTGGTTCTGTAAGACAGCTAAATAATGAAATAACTGCAAAACGTCAAGTTCATTTTTTTGCGTTTTCTATGGTAGAAGATGTGTTAGATGATGCGACAATAAATGAAATAGGATTTGATAATACGTTTATGAGTCGATTTGCGTGGCTTAAGAATCAGGGGTTTGATGTTGTTGAGCATTATTTGGTTACTCAGGATAGCATTACGGATTGTGTTATGGATTTTGCAACGAAAATTGTTGATCATGATGTGCCATCAGATGGGTTGGTTTTGGCATTTAATGATATTGCATACGGAAAGAGTTTAGGCAGAACAGCGAAGTTTCCACGAGATGCAATTGCTTTTAAATGGGCAGATGAACAGGCACAGACAACTTTGTTGGATGTAGAATGGTCACCATCTCGAACAGGATTGATTAATCCAGTAGCCATTTTTGAACCTGTTGAGTTAGAAGGAACTACGGTTTCACGTGCAAGTTTACATAATGTAAGCATTGTAAGAGCACTTGGATTGGGAATAGGTGATACTATAACGGTTTATAAGGCAAATATGATTATTCCGCAGGTGGCTGACAATTTAACAAGAAGTAATCATTTATGTATTCCGAATATTTGTCCTGCGTGTGGGCAAGCAACTTCAATTAAGGATATGAATGGTGTGCAGTCCCTTTATTGTTTGAATGATTCTTGTAGTGCAAAGCAGACAAAGGGTTTTTCACATTATGTTTCAAGAAATGCAATGAATATTGAAGGATTATCTGAGGCGACATTAGAAAAGTTTATAGAAAAAGGATATTTAAAACAGTTGCCAGATATCTATCATTTGGAACAATATAAGGAAGAAATTATTGCCATGGATGGATTTGGTGAGAAATCATATAAAAACATGATGCAGTCGATTGAAGTTTCCAGAAAGGTGTCTATGGCTAAATTTATTTATAGTCTTGGTATTACAGGAATTGGACTTGCAAATGCAAAAGTAATTGTTGCATATTTTGGTTATGATATTTCGAAAATCCGTCAGGCAACACAGGAGGAACTTGTAGCGATTGATGGAATTGGAGAAGTGCTTGCGAATGCTTTTTGTGAGTATTTTAAAGATTCGGAAAAAATGGAGATTGTGAACCAGTTGTTATCTGAAATTGAGTTTGAGCAGGAAGAGAAGATAGAGGTTGCAGGCTTAGATGGAAAGGTATTTGTGATTACAGGAAGTGTAGAGCAGTTTGCAAATCGAAATGAATTAAAAGATTTTATTGAAAAACGAGGGGGAAAGGTAACGGGTTCTGTTACAAAAAATACAAATTATCTTATCAATAATGACACGGAGTCGAATTCATCAAAAAATAAAAAGGCAAAAGAATTGGGAATTCCGATTTTATCAGAGGCAGACTTTATGGTGCTTGCAAATGCATAATATTTGGTGCATAATAGAGGATGCAAAAAAGGAAAAGAGGTAGAGGCTATGCCAATCAAAATAGATAATGATTTACCTGTAAAGAAAATATTAGAGGATGAAAATATATTTGTGATGGATGCAGATCGTGCGATGCGTCAGGACATTCGTCCGCTAGAGGTTGTGATATTAAATTTAATGCCTTTAAAAGAGGATACGGAACTTCAATTATTAAGAAGTCTTTCTAATACACCATTACAGGTTAATATAACATTTATTCGAACAGGAACTTATGAATCTAAAAATGTTGCAAGAAAGCATTTGGAGCGTTTTTATAGCACGTTTGCAGAGATTAAAAAACGTCGTTATGATGGATTAATTATAACGGGAGCGCCTGTTGAAAAAATGGAATTTGAAGAGGTTGAATATTGGGACGAGTTGACACAGATTATGGATTGGTCAAAGACAAATGTAACATCCACACTTCATATTTGTTGGGGTGCACAGGCTGGGTTGTATTATCGTTATGGTGTCCACAAATATGATTTACCAAAGAAGTTTTCGGGTGTATACAAGCATTATACATTTCATAAGCGTACGCCACTTGTTCGAGGATTTGATGACTCGTTTTTGGTGCCACAGTCTCGTTATACTGGTGTATCAAAGGAAGAAATTGTTGCAAATCCATTGCTTGAAATTGTAGCAGAGAGCGAAATTACTGGTCCATATTTGATTATAGCGGAAGAAGGAAAAAATATTTTTGTAACGGGGCATCCGGAGTATGACACATTGACGCTTGATCAGGAGTATAAACGTGATTTGGAGAAAGGAATTTCTCCAGAGATTCCTTGTAATTATTATCCAGATGATAATCCGAATAATAAGCCTATCAAATCATGGAGATGTCATGCAAATACATTATATTTTAACTGGTTAAATTATTATGTGTATCAGATTACACCATATGAATTATAAAGTAATATCGAATTATGAAACCAATAAAAAGGATATTCCGAAACGTATTCGGAATATCCTTTTTACAGTTTGTTGTATATAAGTTCTTTATCTTAGTTTTCAAACTTAAGAGAAGTAGGAGAACTACTACATTTCAGGGCAGTTTCCTGTGTGATTAATCCTTCATTAGCAAGCCTTGCCAAATCCATATTTAAGGTATGCATTCCGATGGCTTGTCCAGATTGCATGGTTGATTCCATTTGGTGAGCCTTATCCTGTCGGATTAAGTTAGCAACAGCATCATTACCAATTAATATTTCTGTTGCGGCTACACGTCCATTTCCGTCTGCTTTTGGAAGAAGCTGTTGGGAAATAACACCACGTAATACACTTGAAAGCTGTGTTCGAATCTGGCTTTGTGAGTGTGGTGGGAATACATCAATAATACGGCTGATGGATTCTGCCGCGGATATGGTATGAAGTGTTCCAAATACCAAGTGTCCAGTTTCGGCAGCAGTGATAGCAGAAGAAATTGTCTCGTAATCACGCATTTCACCTAAAAGAATGATGTCCGGATCTTCACGCAAAGCAGAACGCAAAGCATCAGCAAAGCTGGTTACATCTGTTCCAATTTCTCTCTGATGTATAATAGATTTTTCTTCTTTGTAGACAAACTCGATTGGATCTTCAACAGTAAGAATATGTTCTGCTCGAGTTCGGTTGACATAATCTATCATGGCAGCTAAGGTTGTTGATTTACCAGATCCTGTTGGACCAGTTACTAAAACCAAACCACGAGGTTGCGATGCAAGAGAAATTAAAGTTTTCTGAGGCATAACCATATCCTCTAATTTCGGAATAGAACTTCCCATAATACGAAGACATGCTGCATATTTTCCTTTTTGATGATATAAGTTAACACGGCAACGAATACCAGATTCAGATTCGTAAGCAAAGTCGAGGTCCTTTCCGTTTGTATAAGCATTCAAATCTGCTTCATCATCAATCATGGAAAGAATGGTTTCTATAATATCCGCATCAGAATAGTTATTATCAAAGCGGTGAAGTGTACCATATCTACGACCTGAAATACCAGTTCCTACAGTGATATGTATATCTGAACAATCATGCTCTTTTGAAAAGTTAATAATTGTATCTATTTTTCTCATGTGTAACTCCTTTTGATTTTTTCTATCATAATAGCATATATAAGAAAATGTGCAAGGTTTTCTTTTAGTGTGTGGAGAAAATAAAGAATATGTGCTATAATATTGGTATATGCGAGGTGGACATATGAAATACTTAATTATAGGATTAATGATTATTGCTGCATGTATGCTCCTTGCTTATTTCGTGGCAGTAATTACAAAAAAGAGAAAAACATATGCATTGTTTCGATTGTTACTATTGATATTAGAAATTATGTTGATTGTAACAGGGATTGTTAGCTTTGTATTGGGTATGCAATTTTATATACTGATTCCTCTTATATTTATTTTTGCAATATTACTTTATGATTCGTGAGTTTGTTTTTTTAATAACTGGATGAGAAATGGTAATAGTGAAAGTGTAGCATACAACGTTAAAACTAATAAAAGAGAAAGAAATGGGGATGTATGAATACATATAATTTGTTTTTCGTATAAGAAATTAGAGATTACTCCTCCAAAGATAAAAAAAACAGTTGGGTAGAAGATACTTTGTAAAAAAGGGAATTCTATTTCAACTGTTTTTTGTAGTTTTTTTAAACATACAACAGTAAGGAAAATATAGCTAACAAACAGACCGATGATATAGCCAATCATTCCGATTTTTGGAATGGAAATAATAATAAAACTAATTCGGATTAAGGTTGCTAAGAGGGTTAGCACCAAATTATGTGTAGCATATCCCAGTCCATTTAATATACTGGCAAGAGTGGTGGATAGGTAAATAAATGGGCAGAGAAAGGATAACAAAAACAAGTATTGGCCCGCATCTTGATTGTGAAAAATGAGTTCGCCAATCCTTGGACCAAATATGTAGAATACATTCATAGAAAATAATCCGATTAGAGTACAAAAATGTAAACTTTTGTTACAAAGATTTTGTAAATAAGGAACCTGAATTGCGTTCTTTGCTGAGGAAACAGCAGGGAGAAGCATAGTGGATAGTGAATTGGTGATAGTGGATGGAAACATAATAAAAGGAAACGCCATACCAGTGAATACGCCATAGATTGACAGGCTTATGGTGGAATTCCTGTAATATAATTGAAGAACAGTAGGAATAATAATAGCTTCTATGCTTTGTAATATGGTAAGCGCTAAACGATTTGTGGTAAGAGGCAGTGCGTTTTTGAAAAAAATAGTAATGGCTTTGCGATAGAATATGTGAGAGGATGCATCAATCCCTTCCTTTTTTGTTTTTTGTTTGTTGATCAAAAGAGCGATGACGGAATAAAGGAAAGATATGATTTCACCAATAACAATACCCCAGACTGCAAAAGATGCGGGATAATGTTTTTGCTGGCAATAATAAGTAGATAACATATATAGGCCTAATACTTTTGCAATTTGTTCGAGAAAATCAGAAATGCCATGAACGCCAGATTTCTCTTGTCCTAAAAAGTATCCGTGAATGGCACCTTTAACAGAAAGAAAAGGAATCCCGATACAAATGACACGAAGGCATGGGACACACTCGGGCGCTTTTAAAATGCGTGCACATAGGAAGTCAGCAAACAGGTACATCATTACAGCAGTGATAATTCCCAGGGTCAGGTTGATGCACAGGCAGATGCGAAAAAAAAGGTTTGCAGTTTTCATGTTGTTACGACTTTTGTATTCGGAAACCAGCTTTGTCAGTGCTAGCTCGTTTCCAAATGTGGTAAGCGAAAAGGCAACCATATAAAGAGGAAAAATAAGCTGGTAAATACCTAGTTCTTTTGCACCAATTAAATTGCTTAAGAATATTCTATTATAAAATCCGATTGCACGAGTGGATAGTCCTGTGATTGTAAGAATAAGTGTTCCACGAATGACAAGATTACTGGTTGCTTTTTTTTGCAGCTGTCTGCCGGAATGTTTTATTTGCATATGATATTCCTTATAGTGCATTCAATTACTAATTAGTTTATGATAAGTCACAAAAATAAAGAACTTTGTGTTTTTTCTTGACAGTAAAAGAAAAGATTGTTATATTAACCATGATGATATCCGAGCGTTTTAGTCGGAATTGAGGTGATTATATGAAATTATCCACAAAAGGAAGATATGGATTACGTGCTATGATTGATTTGGCGGACTATTCAGAAGAAATGCCGCAATCCATTGCGAATATAGCAGAACGACAATCCATTTCTGATAGCTACTTAGAACAACTTATGGCAAAGTTGAAAAAAGCTGGTTTAATAGAAAGCATACGTGGTTCACAGGGAGGATATGTCCTGGCAAAACCATCCAAAGAGATTCGAGTAGGGGATGTTTTACGTGCGTTAGAAGGCGATTTATCACCAGTGAAATGTGCAGGGATCAGTGGAGAATCAGATTGTGCGGGAAGTGACTTTTGTGTGACGAAACACGTATGGAAGCGAATTGATGACAGTATTCAAAATGCGGTTGATTCTATTTTTTTAAGTGAACTTGTTGAGGATAGTAGAAACGCCAGAATGTTAAACAATGAACAAAATGTATCTTGTGATATTTAAATAGAAAGAAGGAAGAATTATGGAAAATAAGCGTTTTATTTATTTAGATCATGCGGCTACAACACCAGCCAGACCAGAAGTTGTGGATGCTATGCTGCCTTATTTTACAGAGAAGTTTGGTAATCCATCCAGTGTGTATACTTTTTCACAACAAAATAAAGCTGTCATTACAGATTGTAGAGAGTTGATTGCTAATTCGCTGGGAGCAAAAAGTAACGAAATTTATTTTACAGCTGGTGGATCGGAATCGGATAACTGGGCGCTCAAAGCAACTGCAGAAGCATATGCAACAAAAGGAAAACATATTATTACAACAAAAATAGAACATCATGCCATTCTTCATACTGCGCAGTATTTAGAAAATAATGGTTATGAAGTGACTTATTTGGATGTTGATGAAAATGGTATTGTGAAAATAGAGGATTTAAAAAATGCAATTCGTCCTGATACAATTTTGATATCTGTTATGTTTGCAAATAATGAAATTGGTACGATTCAGCCGATTAAAGAAATTGGTGCAATTGCGAAAGAACACGGCATTATTTTCCACACAGATGCTGTTCAGGCGTATGGTCAGGTACCAATTGATGTGGATGCATACAATATTGATATGCTCAGTGCAAGCGGTCACAAATTAAATGGTCCAAAGGGAATCGGATTTTTATATATTCGAACAGGATTAAAGCTTCGAAGCTTTGTTCATGGAGGTGCACAGGAGCGTTCGCGTCGTGCAGGAACAGAAAATGTGACTGGTATTGTTGGACTTGCAAAAGCAGTTGAAATTGCATTTGATACAATGGAACAACGTACACAAAAAGAATGCAAGTTAAGAGATTATATGATTGACCGAATTTTAGCAGAAGTTCCTTATGCTAGATTGAATGGTCACAGGGTAGATCGCTTACCGAATAATGTGAATATTAGTTTTCAGTTTATAGAGGGAGAATCTATGTTAATCATGTTGGATATGGCAGGAATTTGTGCATCGTCAGGTTCTGCATGTACGTCTGGTTCTCTTGATCCTTCTCATGTATTGCTGGCAATTGGGTTGCCACATGAGATTGCACATGGATCTTTGCGTATGACATTGGGAGATGAAAATACCATGGAGGAGATGGATTTTGTTGTAGATAAAATTAAGGAAATTGTTGAAAAGCTTAGAAGTATGTCTCCGTTATATGAGGATTTCGTAAAAAGAAATGCAAATCAATAATGTTTGAGATTACAGGAGGAAAAAGGTATGTATAGCGAGAAAGTAATGGATCATTTTACTAATCCAAGAAATGTTGGAGAAATAGAAAATGCAAGTGGTGTCGGCACTGTTGGAAATGCAAAATGTGGTGATATTATGCGTATTTATTTTGATATTGATGAAAATCAAGTGATTAGAGATGTTAAGTTTAAAACATTTGGTTGTGGAGCAGCTGTTGCAACAAGTTCTATGGCGACAGAACTTGTAAAAGGAAAAACAATATATGAGGCACTTCAGGTAACGAATAAGGCGGTAATGGAAGCATTAGACGGTTTGCCACCAGTGAAAGTACATTGTTCTTTGTTGGCTGAAGAAGCAATACATGCTGCGTTATGGGATTATTGTGAGAAGAATGGAATAACGATTGAAGGATTATCAAAACCAAAGTCTGATATCGGAGAAGAAGAGGTTGAAGAGGAATATTAAAAAAATGGGACTGTTACAGTAGATATGTAGCAGTCCTGTTCATATAAAAAAGGAATGGATGTTTATGAAAAAAAAGGTTGCAGTTGGAATGTCGGGTGGAGTAGATTCTTCGGTTGCCGCATATTTGTTAAAAGAACAAGGATATGACGTGATTGGTGTTACAATGCAAATTTGGCAGGATGAGGACCCGTTAGAACAAGCTGAAAACGGAGGTTGTTGCGGTTTGTCTGCGGTGGATGATGCAAGAAGAGTGGCCAGTGTATTGGGAATTCCATATTATGTTTTGAATTTTAAACGAGAATTTAAGGAAAATGTAATTGACTATTTTATGGATGAATATATGCATGCAAGAACGCCAAATCCTTGTATTGCGTGTAATCGATATGTAAAATGGGAAGCATTGTTGAAACGTGCAATGGAATTAGGGTGTGATTATATTGCAACTGGACATTATGCGAGAATCGCTCAGCTGGAGAATGGAAGATTTTCGTTGATGAAATCAAAAACAACAAAAAAAGATCAGACATATGCTCTTTATAATTTAACACAGGAACAATTATCAAGAACGTTGATGCCAGTAGGAGATTATGAAAAGGATTCTATTCGAGAAATGGCATTGAAGGCTGGTTTGCCGGTAGCACATAAACCAGATAGTCAGGAGATTTGTTTTATACCAGATCATGATTATGCTTCTTATATAGAAAGAGAGACTGGAAAAACATTTGAACCAGGTAATTTCGTTGATTTACAAGGAAATATAATAGGAAAGCATAAAGGAATTATTCATTATACAATTGGTCAACGGAAAGGACTTGGATTGTCGCTTGGAAAACCAGCATTTGTGGTTGATATATGTCCAGAAAAAAATGAGGTTGTAATCGGGACAAATGAAGATACATTTCATGATTATTTGATAGCAAATCAGGTGAATTGGATGTCTATTCCGGATTTGAAAAAAGGCGATGAATTGCTTGTAACCGCTAAAATTCGATACTCTCATCAAGGTGCACGATGTAATGTGAAGATGTTGGATGATACGCGTGTGGAATGCAGATTTTTAGAACCTGTTCGAGCAATCACACCAGGACAGGCAGTTGTTTTTTATGACAATGAATATGTGGTTGGAGGTGCAACCATTATCACAACCCAAAATCCATGCCAAGATTTTTAGAAAGATATTTTTTGTAGGTTTGAGGATCTTTGACAAGTTGTCCCATTGTATGAAAGGCTTGTAATGTAATTGTGGCTTTATCGCATCCAATGGGATTTTTTCCAAGGTCATGTGTGAAATTGTATTCTCCTAAGTGAAAAAAATACAAATCAAACATAGAATACCCTTCGCATGTGAAATGACCAGTGAGTTCTTCTGTTTGAAGGTAATAGACAAATTCATCATATAATAAGGGGTTTGTTAATAATCCTTCCCATAGCTGTGAAAAGAATTGTTCATCAAATCCTTTGGATAAACTTAAATCAAGACCAAGATTGTAAGCTGCCAGCTTTCTGGCATCGTAAATTACATAATCGTTTTTCATAATGAAAGATCCTTTCCTATGATTTTAGCTATATTATATTTTTACTCGATTGATAATTCAAGTAAAATAAATCTGTTATAATCGAAAAAAAGGTGCTATAATTTGATACAAGTGTGTGTAAGAACGCTGAGAGCGTTCTTGAAATAGTGCATATAATATATTAGCAGGTAAAAAGAGGTATCGAGATGTATTACGAAAATATTTTAGATTTAATTGGAAATACTCCATTGTTGAGTTTGAAGCAAACGACAGGATTGAATATTTTTGCAAAGGCAGAATTCTTAAATCCGGGTGGGTCTATCAAAGACCGAATTGCAAAGAACATGGTCGAGGTTGCGGAGGCTGAAGGAAAATTAAAACCAGGCATGACAATTATAGAACCGACATCAGGTAATACTGGTATTGGACTTGCGTTTTGTGGAGTAAGAAAAGGATATCGTGTTATTATTGTTATGCCGGAAAATATGAGTGAAGAAAGAAAGAAGATTATTAAGGCGCTTGGAGCAGAATTGGTTCTTACACCTGCAGAATTATCTATTGGTGGCTCTGTTGAAAAAGCAGAAGAGATTGCTGCTCAGTCAGATGATTATTTTATGCCACAGCAGTTTATTAATCCGGCAAATCCAGATATTCATTATCGTACAACTGGACCAGAGATTGTGAATCAGCTTGGAAAAAAAGTGGATATTTATGTATCTGGTATTGGTAGTGGTGGTACACTACAGGGTGTTGGCAAATATTTAAGAGAGCAAAATCCGAATTGTAAAATTGTTGCAGTTGAACCAAAGAATGTTTCTGCTTTACTTGGTCATGAACCTGGTTTGCATCAGATTCAAGGAATTGGAGATGGTTTTGTTCCGGATGTATTAGATGTTTCGATGATTGATGATATTGTGGAAGTCAGTGATGAGGATGCAATAGGCACAGCAAGAGAGTTGGCTTCTGTACAGGGGTTACTAGTTGGTACTTCATCAGGCGCAAATGTTTGGGCAGCAAAGCAGATGGCTAAGAAGTACGGTGAAGATAAAGTTATAGCTACGATTTTAGCTGATCGTGCAGAAAGATATTTTAGTACAAGTTTGTTATAAATAAAATGAGGTGAATAGGATGACAAAGATTGATATTATTTCAGGCTTTTTAGGTGCTGGAAAAACGACTTTAATTAAAAAATTAATTGCTGAAGGATTTCAAGGTGAGAAACTAGTTTTAATTGAAAATGAATTTGGTGAAATTGGTATTGATGGTGGCTTTTTAAAAGACGCTGGAGTACAGATTAATGAAATGAATTCGGGATGTATTTGTTGTTCGTTAGTAGGTGATTTTGGAAAGGCATTAAAACAGGTGCTTGACGAGTATACACCTGATAGAATCATTATTGAACCATCTGGTGTTGGTAAGTTATCAGATGTTATGAAGGCAGTATCTGATATGGAAGAAACGGATATTTCGATTCATTCAGCATCTGCTGTTGTAGATGCAACAAAGTGTAAGATGTACATGAAGAATTTTGGGGAATTTTTTAATAATCAGATCGAAAGCGCTGGAACGATTATTTTAAGCCGTAGTCAAAAATTAAATGATGACAAATTGCAGGCTGTTGTGGATATGATTAAGGAAAAAAATGACAAGGCTACAATTATTACGACTCCATGGGATGATATTGATGGAAAACAGATTGTGAATGCAATGGAGCATGAAAAGTCACTGGTTGAGGAATTGATGGAAGAAGCAAAGGTTTGTCCAACATGTGGTCATGTACATGAGCATCATCACGAGGAGGAACATCATCATCACCATGACGAAGAGTGCTGTCATGAGGAACATCATCATCATGATGGAGAATGTTGTTGTGGTCACGATCATCACCACCATCATGCGGATGAAGTCTTCACAAGCTGGGGAGTAGAAACACCTCGTAAATACACAAAAGAGGATATGGAGAATATACTAAAGGTATTAGCAGATGCAGAACATCCAGAGTATGGTATTATTTTGCGTGCCAAGGGAATTGTACCAGGTGAGGATGGAGAATGGATTTATTTTGATTTAACACCAGAAGAATATGAAATACGTGTAGGACAGCCAGAAATCACAGGAAAGCTTTGTGTGATTGGTAGTGAACTAAAAGAAGATAAAATAGCAGAATTATTTCATGTTCACAAATAGAAAGGATAGAATATGAGAAAACAGGAAAAAGAAATCCCAGTATTTGTATTTATGGGTTTTTTAGAAAGTGGAAAGACGCAGTTTTGTAGTGAAACATTAATCGATCGTGACTTTACAGAAGGTGAACCAACTTTATTGATTGTTACAGAAGAAGGAATGGAAGAGTATGATGAAGAGGCTCTTGCAAAGCGAAATGTTAGCGTTGTTTATTTAGAAGAAGAGGATATTAATACAGACCGATTATTAGATTTGCAAGATGAATATAATCCGAAACAGGTAATGATTGAATACAATGGAATGTGGCAATTGGAAAAATTATTTGGCATTCGCGTACCAAAAGGTTGGACAATTGTTCAGGTGATTACATTGATTGATGCTACTACATTTACGGTGTATAATAATAACATGAAGTCATTGATGGCGGAGCATATTCAAAGTGCTGATATGGTTGTGTTTAATCGCTGTACAGATGAATCAGATATTAATACGATGCGTATGGCTGTAAAGACAGTAAATCGTAGAGCACAAATTGTGTTTGAAAATGTGAATGGTCAGGCACAGGTAGATAGCGGAGATATTGAAATTCCATATGATATGGATGCGGATGTTGTTGAAATTGGAGATGAAGATTTCGGAATCTTTTATATTGATGCATCAGATCATCCGGAAAATTATGAAGATAAAGTGGTAAAATTTAAGGGACAGGTATATTGTCCACCACAGTATAAAGGAAAGGCGTTTGTTCCAGGCCGTTTTGCAATGACATGTTGTGCAGAGGACATTACATTTCTTGGTTTTAAATGTGTTTCTTTGGAAACTCCAAATTTAAAGGATAGAGAGTGGGTAACGGTTACTGCCAAAATAAAGTGTGAGTATTATCCAGAGTTTGAGGGAGATGGACCGGTTCTGTATGCGCAAAAAATAGAAAAAACGGAAAAACCAGAGGACGAGGTTGTATACTTCTAAATAGAATAAAATAAGATGTTGGGAGGTATGAATATGGCGTTAAATGATTTTTTGGATAAAGTATTTGAAACATCTGCAAATGCAATGGATAAGGCAAAAGATGCAACAAAGCGTTTGGCAACCATTAATGAATTGAAAAGTAAAATTCGTGGATATAATAATGACAAGAATAAGTTATTTACACAAATGGGAATGGATGTATATTTAGCGAAGAAACAAAATCAAAATATTGATGAGAAGATGGATGCATTTGTTTCACAAATTGACACAATCAATGTTCGAATTAAGGATTTGAAGGAAAAACTTGCTCTGATTGACGCAGATGAGAGTGAAGTGGTTGCGGAGCAAGAAGAAAAATATGAAATAATGTAATAAAGACAGGATTATCAAGCGTTTGTTTATAAGCGTTGATAATCCTGTTTTTTGTTGACAAAACAACAAATTTTCGATATTATTTTTAATGAGTAGCTAGGTGTTGAGCTACTTATGATGTATATAATTTGGAATATATTACAATGAGAAAGATGAGGATGAAAGCATTATGGCTACTGGAATTATTGGAACAGGAAGTTATTTACCTCCGACAATTATTGACAATAATGAATTGGCAAAACTTGTGAAAACAGATGATGAATGGATTCGCGAGCATACTGGAATTGCAGAGCGACATATCGCTATGGAAGAAACAACTTCATTTATGGGTGCAGAAGCATCTAGACTTGCAATTGAGGATGCTGGAATTGAACCAAAAGACATTGATTTGATTGTATTTGCTACTCTTTCAGCAGAAAGAGCAACACCAAGCATGTCTTGTATTGTACAGGACAAGATTGGGGCGGTAAATGCAACTTGTTTCGATTTAAATGCAGCGTGTTCCGGCTTTGTTTATGCATTGCAGGTTGCAGATGCATATATTAAATCAGGTATGGCAAAGACCGCATTAATTATTGGTGGAGAAACACTTTCTAAAATGGTAGACTGGAAAGATCGTTCTACTTGTATTTTGTTTGCAGATGGTGCGGGTGCAGCAATTGTTACGGAAAAGGAACAGGGTATTATTAGCACAGTGTGTCATAGTGATGGTTCTAAAGGAATGTCTTTGAAATGTAAGGAACGTTCTACACGAAACTTCCTTGTTAAAAAGCAGGAAGATAAGCATTATATTCAGATGATTGGACCAGACATTTTTAAATTTGCTGTTCGTAAGGTTCCTGCATGTATTGATTTGTTATTAGAACGTGCGAATGTAACAAAAGAGGATGTTACATATTTTGTTTTACACCAGGCAAATGCTAGAATTGTTGCTTCTGTTTCAAAGAAAATGGAAGTTCCAATTGAGAAATTCCCAATGAATGTGGAGCATTGTGGTAATACATCAAGTGCGTCAATTCCAATTTTGTTAGATGAAATGAATCGTAATGGCATGTTAAAGAAGGGCGATAAGATTGTTCTTTGTGGATTTGGCGGAGGCCTCACATGGGGTGCGCATTTAATTGAGTGGTAATAGATTATGCAGGAGGATAAAAATATGAGTAAAATTGCATTTATGTTCCCGGGTCAAGGAGCTCAGTATGTGGGAATGGGAAAAGAATTTTATGATAATAATGCAAAAAGCAAGGAGATTTATGAAATTGCATCTGATGCAGTTGGATTGGATTTAAAAGCTTTATGTTTTGAAGAAAATGAGGATATTAATATAACAGAATATACACAGATTGCCATGTTAACAACTGAGGTTGCTATGATGCAGGCTGTTCTTGATTTGGGTATCAAACCTGATGTGACAGGTGGTTTGTCGTTAGGAGAGTATTCTGCTTTGGTTGCATCTGGTGTTATGAGCTTTGAGGAATGTGCAAAGGTTGTTCGTAAACGTGGAATTTATATGCAGGATGAGGTCCCAGTAGGACAGGGTGGAATGGCAGCCATTATTGCTATGGATGCAGATAAAATTTTAGAAGTGTTAGAAAAGGTAGATGGAATTGTAGGTATTGCAAATTATAATTGTCCAGGACAAATTGCAATTTCAGGTGAAAAGGCAGCAGTGGATCAAGCATGTGAATTGTTGAAAGAAGCTGGCGCGAAGAGATGTATTCCATTAAATGTTAGTGGACCATTTCATTCTCCGATGTTAAAAGGTGCTGGTGACAAGTTGGCGAAAGAGTTAGAGGCTGTATCTGTAAATGAAATTGAGACACCATATGTTACAAACGTAACAGGTGATTTTGTAAAAGATCATAATGAAGTAAAAAATCTTCTTGCAAAACAGGTATATTCGTCTGTGAAGTGGATTCAGTGTGTAGAAGCAATGCTTGCGGATGGTGTGGATACATTTATTGAAATTGGACCGGGTAAGACACTTTCCTCATTTGTGAAAAAAATTAACAAAGAAGTAACTATCTTAAATGTTGATAAGTATGAAGATTTAAATAAAGTGAAAGAGGCATTGGGCTTATAGGAGGAAATATGTTATCAGGAAAAATTGCTTTAGTAACTGGTGCAAGTAGAGGAATTGGTAGACAGACAGCGATTACATTGGCTTCTTATGGTGCAACAGTAATTGTTAATTATAACGGAAGTAAAGATAAAGCATTAGAAGTGGTAGAGTTGATAAAACAAAAAGGTGGTAATGCTGCTGTATATTGTTGTAACGTAGCAAAGTATGATGAAGTAGAAACTATGATGAAGGATATTGTAAAAGAGTACGGCTCTTTGGATATTCTTGTGAATAATGCTGGTATTACAAAAGATGGACTTTTGATGAAAATGTCAGAGGAAGATTATGATGCAGTATTAGATATCAATCTAAAGGGTGCGTTTAACTGTATCAAACATATTTCAAGACAGATGTTAAAACAAAAAGGAGGAAGGATTATTAATCTTTCTAGTGTTGTTGGTGTTTATGGAAATGGTGGTCAGGTGAATTATTCGGCTTCAAAAGCTGGAATTATTGGTATTACAAAATCTGTTGCTAAGGAGTTGGGGTCTCGAGGAATTACAGTGAATGCGGTGGCTCCTGGTTTTATTGTGACTGAAATGACAGATGCGATGCCGGAAGATGCAAAAGCAGCAGTTGCTGATCGAATTGCAATGAAGAAGCTTGGAGATGTAAATGATGTTGCAGAGTTGGTTGCATTTTTAGCATCTGATAAAGCGGCATATATTACAGGACAGGTTATCTGTGTTGATGGTGGAATGAGTGTATAAGTATATTATAATATGATGCGATAAAGGAGTGTATTATGAGACGAGTTGTTGTAACAGGAATGGGTGCTATTACACCGATTGGTTTATCTGTAGAGGAATTTTGGAAAGGTGTAAAAGAAAGTAAAGTTGGAATTGGTCCAATCACAAAGTTTGATGCAACAGAGTATAAAGCAAAGCTTGCAGCAGAAGTAAAGGATTTTAATGCAAAAGATTATATAGATGCAAAAACAGCAAAGCGTATGGAGGAGTTTTCACAATATGCTGTTGTTGCAACAAAAGAGGCAATGGAACAGGCTGGTCTTGATATGACGAAAGAGGATCCGTATCGTGTTGGAACAGCAGTTGGTTCGGGAACAGGTAGCATTCAGTCTATTGAGAGAAACTATAAGAGAATCACTGAAAAAGGACCAGGAAGAATTGAGCCATTATTGGTACCTTCGATGATTTCGAATATGGCATGTGGTAATGTTTCTATTTATTTTGGATTGAAGGGTAAGTCAATTAATGTTGTAACTGCTTGTGCAACGGGAACACATAATATTGGTGAAGCGTTTAGAACGATCCAGTACGGCGATGCTGATGTTATGATTGCTGGTGGTACAGAAGCTTGTGTATGTCCAATTGGTGTCGGCGGATTTACAGCATTAACAGCGCTTAACACAACAGATGATCCAAGTAAGGCGTCTATTCCTTTTGATAAGGATCGTGCAGGATTTGTTCTTGGTGAGGGAGCTGGCGTAGTTGTTTTAGAGGAATTAGAGCATGCAAAAGCACGTGGTGCAAAGATTTTAGCAGAAGTGGTTGGATATGGTGCAACATCTGACGCATATCATATCACTTCACCGGCTGAGGATGGTATGGGTGCAGCAAATGCCATGATATTTGCAATGCAGGATGCTGGAATCAAACCAGAGGAGGTAGACTATATTAATGCTCATGGTACTTCAACACATCATAATGATTTGTTTGAAACAAGAGCAATTAAGGCTGCGTTTAAAGAAGCACAAAATGATGTTTTGATTAGTTCTACAAAGTCTATGGTTGGTCATTTGCTTGGTGCTGCAGGTGGTATTGAGTTTATTACTTGTGTGAAGTCGATTGAGGATGGCTACATTCATGAGAATGTTGGATTACAGGAAGTTGAAGAGGGCGAAGATTTTACATTGAACTATGTAAAGGATCATGGTATTTCGAAGGATGTAAATGTATGTATGTCAAATTCATTGGGATTTGGTGGTCATAATGCAACAATCGTTGTGAAAAAATATGTTGAGGCATAAAGGTATTTCAATTCATATGTAAAATATGGAATTCTGAATTGATTCTAAAAAATATGTTGTGTATAATATACACAACATATTTTTTGGAATTTTGTATGTTTAAGGAGGAGATAATATGGAATTAGATATCAAACAGATTATGGAGATTATTCCACATCGTCAACCATTTCTATTAATTGATCGTGTGACAGAGATGGAGCCAGGAAAGTATATAAAAGGATATAAGAATTTAACTTATAATGAGCCGTTTTTTGCAGGTCATTTCCCAGGTGAGCCGGTTATGCCAGGTGTGTTACAGATTGAGGCATTGGCGCAGCTTGGAGCGGTTGCTGTGTTATCACAGGATGCATACAAAGGAAAAACAGCTTATTTTGCAGGTATTAATAGTGCAAAGTTTAAGCAAAAGGTTGTGCCGGGTGATCGATTGGATTTAGAGTGTGAAATTATTAAAATCAAGGGACCATTAGGAATTGGAGCAGTTACTGCATCAGTGAATGGTAAGGTGGCGTGTAAAGCCGAGATTTCTTTTATGATTGGTTAAGAAGGTAATGATATGTGGTTGTATTATGTACGAAGATATAAACATGTAATTTGGGGCGTTTTACTTGCGATTGTTTTAATGTTATTGGTTGTGATTGGTGTGAAGACAACAAGTATAAAAAAAGCCGTTATTAACGAAGACGTTTACTCAGGAAAAGCAATGGGAACGGCTATCAAGAAAACAATTTATTCCGAAAAGAAAAAAGAAAGAGATGCAGTAAATACGGCGATAGATGATTGTTTGAGAACTTTGGAAAAGCAAATTTCTGTGCGTATTTCGGATTCGGAGATCGCGAAATGTAATCGTAGCTATGTGAAGAATGGAACATATCGTTTACCTGAAAATATTGTATTTTATTTGCAAGAAGAAATGAAAGTCGCACAGGAAACAAAGGGCGCATTTTCTCCTTGTGTTCGTCCTCTTTCTGTTTTGTGGGGGATAGAAGATGGAAAAAATGTTGTTCCGGATCAGCAAAGAATCGAGGAAAAGGTAAAATATGCCTCATATTCTAAAATTGCAGTGTCTGATGATGGAATTATTTTTAAATTAGATAATATGGCGATTGATTTAGGTGCAGCTGGAAAAGGAATTGCATGTGATGAAGTTATGAAAACAATAGAAGAATCAAAAGTGGAGGGTGCTGTTGTTTCGATAGGGGGAAGCGTTGCGATATTTGGTTCAAAAGGTGACGGAAAACCATGGCATATCGGAATTCGTGATCCACGTGGGGGAGAAGACGATGTTATGGGTGTTGTAGATTGTGCAGATCATACATTTGTGTCTACTTCAGGGGATTACGAAAAATACTTTGAAGAGAACTTTAAACGTTATCATCATATATTTGATCCTAGAACAGGATATCCTGTTGATAATGAATTAATGTCTGTTACGATAATAGGTGATAATGGTTTTATGTCTGATGTATTATCAACAACATGTTTTGTTTTGGGATTAAAATCAGGTATGGAGTACGCACAAAAGAAGGGCGTAGAAGGTATTTTTATTACCAAAGATAAGGAAGTATACATTACGAAAGGAATCAAAAAAGAATTTCGTATAAAAGATAATCAGTATATTTTAGCAAATTAATAGGTGTAAAAAGCGATTCTGTTTTGAATCGCTTTTTCTTTGTTTTTTACCCAAAGTACTTCGAACGATTTGTTCTCGAAAACAATCTTTTTACCTAGAAATCATTTGGTTTTTATAGTATAATATTT
Organism: Eubacteriales bacterium; assembly: GCA_030533405.1. Lineage (GTDB taxonomy): Bacteria > Bacillota > Clostridia > Lachnospirales > Lachnospiraceae > CAG-590. The sequence goes on along the minus strand of JAUNJF010000018.1, from coordinate 10,286 downwards.
ATTGGATTTTTACACAAAATCAAGTGGTATTTAGATGGTTTTGTGATTTTATAAAAAAGGAGAGAAAGTTCATGGGTTTATTGACATTTTCGGGTGGTATTCATCCTTATGATGGAAAAGATTTATCCAAAGATAAGGCAATATGTGATTATTTCCCAGTTGGTGATGGTGTGTATCCGTTAGCGCAGCATATAGGTGCACCAGCAAAACCATTGGTAAAAAAAGGGGATCGCGTTTTAGTGGGACAAAAGATTGCTGAAGCAGGAGGATTTGTGTCAGCAAATATTCATTCTGGTATATCGGGTACGGTAAAGACGATAGAATCCAGAATGACAGTGGGTGGAACAAAGGTTGAGTCTATCATTATTGAAAATGATGGTTTGTTTGAAGAAGTGGATTTTTCGGCGAATATAAAACCATTGGATCAATTATATCGGGAAGATGTAAAAGAAATTATAAAAGAGGCAGGAATTGTTGGAATGGGTGGTGCAGGATTTCCGACACATGTAAAGCTGTCTCCGAAAAACGAAGATGCAATTGATACGATTATCGTAAATGGCGCAGAATGTGAACCATATTTGACATCTGATTATAGAAGGATGTTAGAGGTACCACAAAAAATAGTAACAGGATTGCAGATTGTCATTAATTTATTTGATCATGCAAAGGGTATTATTGCTATTGAGGATAATAAACCAGATGCAATTCGAATTCTTTCAGATTTGACAAAGGATATGGATAATATAACAGTAAACGCTGTTAAAACAAAATATCCACAAGGAGCAGAGCGTCAATTGATTAAAGCGAATACAGGTCGTGAAATTAATTCGTCTATGTTACCAGCTGATGCAGGCTGTATTGTACACAATATTGATACGATTGTTGCAATTTATAATGCTGTAATAGAGGGAAGACCGCTATTTGAACGTATTGTAACTGTGACTGGTGATGCAGTGAATGATACTGCTAATTTTAGAGTTCGAATTGGTACAAATGCAAGGGAATTAATTGATGCAGTTGGTGGATTTAATATAGAAGATCCTGCGAAAATTATTTCGGGTGGTCCGATGATGGGTAAAGCTTTATTTAGTTTGGATGTTCCAATTGTTAAGGGTTCTTCTGCATTACTTTGTTTTCGTGAGGATATAGTGTCAGAAGTGACGCCATCCAATTGCATACGCTGTGGAAGATGTGTTGAAGTATGTCCGGGTAGGGTAATGCCAAATAAATTAGCGGATATGGCAAGTCATGGTGATTTGGACGCATTTGTGAAGTGTGATGGTATGGAATGCTGTGAATGTGGTTGTTGTTCTTATGTATGTCCAGCAAAGAGACATTTGACACAGATTATTGCTGGTACACGTAAACAAATATTAGCAAGTCGTAAAAAATAGGGAGGTGTTAGCGTGAATTATACAATGAAAATATCATCGTCTCCGCATATTCGAGATAAGGAGACAACAACGAATATTATGGGCACGGTTATTGTTGCACTGATGCCTGCTACGATTTATGGTGTATATAATTTTGGCTTACATGCGGCATTTGTTATTTGCTTGACGATTGCCTGTTGTGTAATATTTGAGGCTGCATATGAGAAAATGTTAGGTTTGAAGAATACAGTGAAGGATTTGTCAGCTGTTTTGACAGGATTACTACTTGCTTTAAATTTGCCGCCGGAAGTACCATTTTGGATACCAGTTATTGGTAGTTTTTTTGCGATAATAGTTGTAAAGCAGTTGTTTGGAGGATTGGGTCAGAATTTTATGAATCCAGCACTGGGAGCCAGATGCTTTTTGTTGATTTCATTCACAGGAAGAATGACAACATTTACATATGATGCGGTTACAACTGCAACACCACTTGCAAATTTAAAAGCTGGTGAATCTGTTGATGTGTTTGCTATGTTTTTTGGTGCAACAGCAGGAACAATTGGTGAAACATCTGCACTTGCATTGATGATAGGTGGTTTGTTTTTAATTGTTAGAAGAGTGATTAACTTTAGAATTCCAGCATTTTATATTGGATCTTTTACTGTATTTATTATGATATATGCAATTGTATCTGGAAGAGGTGTAGACTGTTCGTATCTTTTGGCACATCTGTGTGGTGGAGGATTGATGTTAGGTGCATTTTTTATGGCTACAGATTATGTAACATCTCCAATTACACCGAATGGAAAAATTATATTTGGAATTTTTCTTGGATTATTAACATTTTTATTCCGTATTTATGGCGGGTCGGCAGAAGGTGTGTCATATGCTATTATTATTGGTAATCTAATTGTGCCATTGATTGAGCGTATAACAGTTCCAAAGGCATTTGGAAAGGGGGCAGTGAAACATGAGTAATGAGGCGGTGAAAAACACTATTATTTTGTTTGTAATTACGTTGTTGGCGGGCTTGTTACTTGGTGGTGTATATGAAATTACCAAGAATCCAATTGCTGCCGAAAGAAAGAAAACGAAGGAAAATGCATATAAAGAAGTATTTCAGGATGCAGACACATTTCATGAATTAGAAATCAGTGATCAGATTGTGAAAGACATTAAGCAGGAAGGTATGGATGCTGATATAGATGAAATTATGGAGGCTGTAGATCAATCAAACAATGTTATTGGATATGTTTTAACCGTAACAGATCATGAAGGATATGGTGGAGATGTACAGTTTGCTATGGGTGTGAAGGAAGATGGTACATTAAATGCAATTTCATTTTTGAGTATTAGTGAAACTGCAGGACTAGGTATGAAAGCAAAAGAAGATACTTTTAAAAATCAGTTTTCTGATAAAAATGTTGATTCGTTTGTGTATACCAAAAATGGAGCGAGTGCAGAAAATGAGATTGATGCAATTTCTGGTGCAACGATTACGACCAATGCAGTAACCAATGGTGTAAATGCTGGATTGCGTTATGTTCGAACTATAAAATAGTAGGAGGTGGAAAAATGAATAAATCAATAGAGCGCTTATATAGCGGTATAATCAAAGAAAATCCTACTTTTGTACAAATGCTTGGAATGTGCCCAACGATGGCAGTTACGACAACGGCAATCGGTGGATTGGGAATGGGATTAACAACAACAATTGTTTTGATATTGAGTAACATGATGATTTCGGCGTTGAGAAAGGTTATTCCAGACAAGGTTAGAATTCCGGCATTTATTGTAATCATTGCTTCGTTTGTAACAATTGTGCAGTTTTTACTGGAAGGATTTATTCCGTCATTATATGATACGTTGGGAATTTATATTCCGTTAATTGTTGTAAATTGTATTATTCTTGGTAGAGCGGAAAGCTATGCCTCTAAAAATAATGTTTGGCTTTCTATGTTTGATGGCATTGGCATGGGACTAGGTTTTACTGTGGGATTGACTTCGATTGGAATATTTAGAGAATTGTTTGGAAATGGTACGATTTTTAATATTAGAATTATGCCAGCGCAATATGAACCTGTTACGATTCTTATTTTGGCACCTGGGGCGTTTTTTGTGCTTGCCTGCTTAATTGCAGTACAAAACAAGGTGAAACTTCGTAATAGCAAGGGTACAGCTGACATCGATGCATGTAGCAAGGATGGTGGATGTTTAAATTGTGCAAATACACTTTGTAGTGGGAAAAATCAAGAGTTAAAAAATACAGCAGAAGGGGAGGAAGCATAATATGAATTTATTTTTGATTGCTTTAGGTGCGGCATTGGTTAATAATGTTGTACTGAGTCAGTTTTTGGGATTGTGTCCATTCATTGGTGTTTCAAAAAAAGTTGATACGGCGGCAGGTATGGGCGGTGCAGTCATTTTTGTTATTACAATTGCTTCTGCTGTAACCAATATTATTTACAAATTTATTTTGGTGAAATTGAATATTACTTATTTGCAGACAATTGTTTTTATTTTGGTAATAGCTGCACTTGTTCAGTTTGTTGAAATGTTTTTGAAGAAAATGATGCCAACATTATATTCGGCATTGGGTGTATTTCTTCCTTTGATTACGACAAACTGTGCGGTGTTAGGTGTTGCACTGATTAATGTACAAAAAGATTATGGTTTTGTGACATCCGTTGTAAATGGATTTGGAACAGCGGTTGGTTTTACAGTTGCAATTGTCATAATGGCTGGTATTAGAGAGAAAATTGAGTATAATGATGTGCCTGAATCGTTTAAAGGAACGCCAATTGTTTTGATTACAGCAGGGTTGATGGCGATGGCATTTTTTGGCTTTTCTGGTTTGATTAAGTAGGAGGTAAAAAGGTATGAATTCGATATTACTTGCTATGGTAATTGTAGGAGGAACAGGAGCATTAATTGGTATTCTTTTGGGAATTGCAGGTGAAAAATTTTCTGTCGAGGTAGATGAGAGAGAAGTTGCAGTTAGAGAATGTTTACCAGGAAATAACTGTGGTGGTTGTGGATATCCTGGCTGTGATGGTTTGGCATCAGCGATTGTGAAGGGGGATGCACCTGTGAATGCCTGTCCTGTTGGAGGTTCTTCGTGTGCACAGGCAATTGGAGAAATTATGGGTGTATCGGCAGATACATCTACAAAAATGACGGCATATGTTAAATGTGCAGGTACTTGTGAGGTGGCAAAGAATCACTATGAATATGTTGGTTCAGAAGACTGTAAATTAGCTATGAATAATCCAGGTGGAGGAGCAAAGGCGTGTACCTATGGATGTACAGGATTTGGGAATTGTAAAAAAGTCTGTCCGTTTGGAGCGATTGAAATTGTGGATGGCGTCGCTGTTGTGGATGCTGACAAATGTAAAGCATGCGGAAAATGTATTCAAGAGTGTCCGAAACATTTGATTGAATTGGTTCCTGCAGATGCTGTTTGTCATGTTAGATGTAGTTCTAAGGATAAAGGAATTGAAGTGAAAAAAGCATGTCAAACAGGTTGTATTGGCTGTGGCTTATGCGCAAGAAATTGTCCTGTGGAAGCAATTGTTGTTGAAAATAATGTTGCACATATTGATCAGGAGAAATGTACGCGTTGTGGTGTGTGCAAAGAAAAATGTCCTGTAAAGGTTATTATGTAAAGATTATTGTAAAATATGGTAGATTTTTTGTTTTTCATCATGTATAATAATGTTTTGTAAACACATTATGTAAAGTGAGAAAAATACTTCTTTATTTGTAGTAGATGTCATATGTTTAATTAAAGACGCTCCGAGGGTGTTTTATGACATTTTTGGAACTAAAGTGTAAGGAAGTAATTAATTGTAAGGATTGTAAGAGAATAGGGTGTGTGGCTGATGTAGAATTTGATAGCTGTAACGGTCAGATTTGTGCGTTGATTGTTCCTGCTCCGATTCGATTTCTATCCTGTTTTGGTAAATGTGTGCATTATTACATAAAATTTTGTGATGTTGTTCGAATTGGACCAGAAATCATTTTGGTAGATGTTAATTTGGAAAATGCAATCATGAAGGATAAATGAATGAAATAAGGAGGAAATACAGATGAAATGCCCGTTTTGTGGAGAGGATAATACGAGAGTAATTGATTCGCGTCCTGCAGATGACAATAGTTCTATCAGAAGAAGACGAGAATGTGATGATTGTAGCAAACGATTTACAACTTATGAAAAGGTGGAGACGATTCCCCTTATTATCATTAAAAAAGATAAGACAAGAGAAGCTTTTGATCGCTCTAAAATTGAGTCAGGTGTTATTAAATCCTGTCATAAGCGTCCTATTTCAGTTGAGGATATTGAAAAATGTATCGATCGAATTGAAACTTCGATTTTTAATTTGGAGCAAAAAGAAGTTGAAAGTACCGTGATAGGCGAGATTGTTATGGATGAAATCAAAAATCTGGATCAGGTTGCTTATGTACGTTTTGCATCGGTTTATCGTGAGTTTAAGGATGCCAATATTTTTATGGACGAACTAAAAAAGTTATTGAATTAAATGATACATAAAATGCGTTGTGTTTGTGTTGTGCAAATGCAACGTTTTTTTATTTAAATTAACACATATATTGAAAATAGGAAATATGTGTGTTAATATAAATATGTTTCTGCTTGGAGAGACAGGAGAGTATATGTATAATAAAGTTTTAAGTGGAACATTGCATGGAGTGGAAGGAAGAATTATCACGGTAGAAGCAGATGTAAGTGATGGTCTTCCAGTATTTAATATGGTAGGATTTTTGGCTTCAGAGGTTCGAGAAGCCAGTGATCGGGTTAGAAGTGCCTTACGTAATTCGGGTTTTTGTTTGGCACCGAAAAAAATTACCATTAATCTATCTCCGGCTGATGTACGAAAAGAAGGTTCCGTATTTGATTTATCTATTGCTATTGCAGTATTGGCTTCCTATGGCTACATTTCGCAAGAATTAATTGCTGAAACGCTATTTTTGGGCGAGCTTGCTTTGAATGGAGATATTCGAACAATTAGAGGTACGCTTCCGATTGTCGATTATGCGAAAAAGCATAATATCAAAAAAATAATTGTTCCATATAGTAATCGAAAAGAGGCATCCTTTATATCTGGATTAGAAATATATGGTGCAGATAATTTAAAGCAGGTATTTGAACATTTGGTCGGTGAAAAAGAGATGACAAAAGAATCTCCAATTGAATGGAATAATGAAAGAGAAGAGGAATTTGATGTTGATTTTTCAGATGTGAAAGGACAGCAAATGTTAAAACGTGCAACAGAAATTGCGGTTGCTGGAATGCATAATATTTTGTTTGTGGGTCCGCCTGGAGCTGGTAAGTCGATGGTTGCAAAGCGTATTCCAACCATTATGCCAGCATTATCTTATGAGGAAAGTGTTGAAATTACGAAAATATATAGTGCAAGTGGTTTGGTACAACCAGAGGAAGGATTGATGAAGCGGCGACCGTTTCGTACGCCACATCATTCTATTACTGCACAGGCGTTAATTGGAGGAGGAAATGTTCCAAAACCGGGAGAGGTAAGTTTGGCACATCGAGGTGTCTTGTTTTTAGATGAGTTTTTGGAGTTTCAAAAAGATATTATTGAAATGATGAGACAACCGATAGAAGATGGTAAGATTACAATTGCAAGACTACAGGGAAGTTATACGTTTCCATGTGAGTTTATGTTAATTGCAGCAACCAATCCGTGTCCGTGTGGCTATTATCCAGATTTGAGTAGATGTAAATGCAATCAGTTACAGATTCGGCGTTATTTGAAAAAAATATCTGGACCAATGTTAGATAGAATGGATATGAACATTTCTGTAAAAAAAATGGAACATAAAGATTTGTTTGACGAGAGATTGGAAGAAACATCCGCTTGTATTCGGGAAAGGATTTTAAGGGCACATAATATTCAAATCAATCGATTGAGACCATATCATTTATTATATAACGCACAGATTCCGGCGAATTTAATTGATATATTTTGTGGATTTGAAAAGAAGGAAAATCAATTAAAGGAAGAACTGTTTCGAAAATATGATTTATCTGCTAGAGGAATTTTAAAAATATTAAAAGTTGCCAGAACGATTGCTGATTTAGATGCAAGTGAGCGTGTTACATGTGATCACTTATGGGAAGCATTTACCTACCGTTTAGATTTTGTGGGAGGTGAGATGCGATGAATATAGAAGAATATTGGTATTGGATTAATAATATACCAGGGATTGGAAGAAAGACGATTGGTCGGTTGTTAAACAGATTTGATACAGTTTGTGAAATATATAACGCAAGTGATGCGGAGATTGGTGGTGTGATTACAAAAAAGGAATTGAGAAATGTTTTTCACGCATCAAAGTGTGAATGTAAGATTCAAAAGGGGTTGCAGATATTACATGACAAGAATGTTGCATTTATTCATCCGGATCATTGTGATTATCCTACTCGCTTGAAACAGATTCCAGATTCACCATATGGCTTATATTTAAAAGGAAAAATGCCTGATTCAAATCAAAAAATGATAGCAATAATTGGGACACGCGAATGCACACGTTATGGATTAGAAATGGCACATTTTTTTGGAAGAGAATTGGTTAAAAGAAAGATAGGTGTTGTAAGTGGATTGGCAAGAGGGATTGATGGAGTGGCACATCGGGGAGCTTTGGAAGGTAATGGATATACGATTGGTGTTTTGGGTGGTGGGATAGACAATGTGTATCCAAAGGAGAATTATGAACTTTTTGTTCGAATGGAACAGTTGGGTGGAATTATTTCAGAAAGTAATGTTGGAATTATGCCTGCTGCAGGATTGTTTCCACAACGAAATCGTTTGATTGCAGGATTATGTGATGGAATACTAGTAATAGAAGCAATGCAAAAAAGTGGTACTTTCATTACTGTGGATCAGGGGTTGGAACAAGGAAAAGAAATATTTGCAGTTCCAGGTAGAATTATGGATGGGAAAAGTAGTGGATGTAATCATTTAATTAAGTTGGGAGCGCATTTGGTTACGGAAGTACAGGACATACTTGATATATTACATATAGAAGAAAATGATTCCCTAAATAGAGGGTATAATCATCCGCTAGATATTGTTACAGAAAAAAACTCGCTTGCACCTCTGGAAAAAATAGTGTATGATTGCTTACGAATTGAAGCAAAATATTTAGATGATATAATAAATAAGGTACAGGTTGCACCGCAAGAGGTTTCCAAAGCGTTAAATAAGATGGCTTTAGATGGAATCATTGTAGAAACAACCCGTAATTATTATGCAATAAAACTATAATGATTTTCTGGAGGAGCCCAAAATGGCAAAGAATCTTGTGATTGTGGAGTCGCCGGCGAAAGCGAAGACTATAAAAAAATTTTTAGGAAGTAGTTATGATGTGATTGCATCAAATGGTCATGTCAGGGATTTGCCAAAATCTCAATTGGCAATTGATACAGAACATGATTTTGATGTGAAATATATTACAATACGAGGTAAGGGTGAGTTATTAGCAAGTCTTCGTAAAGCTGTTAAAAAAGCGGATAAAGTATATTTGGCAACTGACCCTGATCGTGAGGGAGAAGCAATTTCATGGCATTTGTCTAAGGCACTCAAATTGGAAGATAAGAATTATAAGAGAATTACATTTAATGAAATTACGAAAAATGCAGTAAAGAATTCATTAAAAAATGCAAGAGATATTGATATGGATTTGGTAGATGCACAGCAGGCAAGACGTGTATTGGATCGTTTGGTGGGATACAAAATTAGTCCTGTGTTATGGGTTAAAATCAAAAGAGGCTTAAGTGCAGGAAGAGTACAATCTGTTGCATTAAAGTTGATTTGTGAACGCGAAGAAGAAGTGAATGCATTTATTCCGGAAGAGTATTGGTCACTAGAAGCTTTGGTGAAACCGGAGAATAGTAAAAAAACAATTACTGCAAAATTATCAAAGACACCTGATGGAAAAGCTGACATTCGTTCAAAAGCAGAGATGGATGAAGTATTAAAGAAATTAAAAGGCGGAAAATTATCTGTTTTGGATGTGAAGAAAAGTGAACGTGAAAAAAAAGCACCACTACCGTTTACAACATCAACGTTACAACAAGAGGCAGCAAAAAAATTAAATTTTGCGACAGGAAAAACAATGCGTATAGCTCAACAATTGTATGAAGGTGTCGAAATTAAAGGACAGGGAAGTATTGGTTTAATTACGTATTTAAGAACGGATTCTACTCGTATTTCAGATGAGGCAAATTTGGCAGCAAGAGAATATATTGTTGAACAATATGGAAATCAGTATATTGGTGAAGAACAAAAAAAGAGTGGAAATGAGAAAAAAATCCAAGATGCTCACGAGGCGATTCGTCCAACTGATGTCACATTGTCACCTATAAAATTAAAGGAACAATTATCAAGAGATCAATTTCGATTGTATCAGTTGATTTACAATCGTTTTTTGGCTAGTCGTATGCAAAATGCTCGTTATGAAAGCAATACATTGAAAATGGGTATGAATGGATATGAATTTAGCGCTACATCAACAAAAATATTATTTGATGGATTTATGTCTGTATATACTATAGAAGATGATAAGGATGATGTGAAAAACCAGTTTAAGGATATTACTGTGGATACATCTGTTGTTGTAGAAGAATTCATTGATAAACAACATTTTACCCAACCACCCGCACATTATACAGAAGGATCGCTGGTAAAAAAATTAGAGGAATTGGGAATTGGCCGTCCAAGTACGTATGCACCTACAATATCTGTGATTTTGGCAAGAAGATATGTTATAAAAGAAAACAAAAATTTGTATGTTACTGAATTAGGTGAAGCAGTCAATCAGATTATGGAAAAAGCATTTCCTGTCATTGTTGATACAGAATTCACTGCTAACATG
>JAUNJF010000063.1 GCA_030533405.1 Eubacteriales bacterium | reverse complement strand
TTTTAAGCAATCCCCATGTCTCAACAGCGCCTTCCCGTGTTGTTTTTATAACATTTGTGTTCATCAATTTCATTGCTTTATGCGGCCAATACCAATTGTTAAAACAGATTTGAACAACAAAGTGAACCAGCATAAGAATATAAATATTCATACCACATATAGCAAGAAGCCACGATCCCAATACAATGCAAAGGCTAGAAATAACATATGCTTTCAAATAAATGATTTCATTTCTCATCGTGAAATAAGAAGTGTATTGGCCATGATTATGTTCTAAGTACATATAAACACCCATGAAACAAAACATCCCTATAGGCAGTGAAGTATTCGAGCCAAGCAATGTCAGCAAATCTTTTGATGCCAAGGAAAAAGCTATAATACCGCCCCACGCCACACCGGAAAACACAAACATACACATCGAAAACATTTTTCGATATTCATCGTTTTTTCCCAAAGCCATGCTATTGATAAGCTTAGGCTGATAAGTAGCCATAAGTATTCCAGCAACATTCATAATCGCGGTAACGATTTGAAGACTAAGTCCGTAAGCTGCAGTCTCCCCTACTCCTAAATACGCAGAACAAATAAGGGTAAGAGATTGATTTGTTGCATAGCTGCACAAGGATATTATCCCTGAACGTTTGGCGTTAAACCATACATCTTTAAAAATCCCAACAGACCCCAGAATCTTATCACGGAAGGAAATCTTTTCATTTGCCTTTTCGCGGCATTGTATCTCAACCTTTTTTACCTCACGGTCTAAATAGTATTTTGAGAAAATTCTGATCATAAATCCAGACACAAGGTAAGCGGCACTCAAGGCAATCAATCCATATCCAGCCTTTATTCCCAAATAGCTCAACGCTATCTGCACAATTCTTGAGATAACAAGGATTTTTTGATATTGACTAATAAGACCTATTCCTCTCAGCGCGTTTGCACAGTAGTTGTAGTAAATATTTAAAAAGACTGCAACTGCATAAATTCCCCACGCCAACATAGCGCTACCCTTATCAACCAATCCTCTTGCTATATATGCTACATAGGCTGTTCCAGCAGTTGCCATGACCACAAGGGCAATCATGGCAACTGCGAGGCAAACCATTCGGCATGTAAAAAGAATTTGTTTTACAAATGTAACATCAATATCCTTCTTAACATCTGATGCATCAAATCCCTGTTTTCTTACTTTGTTCGCGCCGCTCCATGCATAGGTTATATTCCTGACAAGTGTGGCCGAAAAGCCAAAATCTAAATATGTTACTAAAGTTCCAATACTTGCGAAGCTATACCAGAGGCCCAATTCTTCCTCAAGAATGTTTGAAAGAATAAGTGGGAGGATAATCAAACTTGTACAATACTGAAAAAACGATCCAAGATAACTCCATATTATATCCCTTTTCCCCACTTTAATTTCCATTTAAGTACTCCTTGTTTTCGCTTGAAACATTCACTATTATATTGACAAAATTTTTATAGTAATTTGTGTATCCAAACTGTTCCAAGTCTAAAGTCGCCTGTTCAGACATTCTATCTCGTAGCATATCATCACGCTTCAATAGTCTTACTGCTTCTGCAAGACCGTCAATAAACGATTCGTCATACTCAACCAGTAACGTAGTATTATCATTACAGTATTCAGGAATTCCGCCCTTTTTCGATGCAATTGTAGGCAATCCAACGGCACGATATTCCAAAAGTGTCAAAGGCGCTGCCTCATTACATATTGATGGAATGACAGCGATATCAGCAATGCTATAGTACCTGATCACTTCTGAATGCTTTATGTGTCCAGTAAAAACGATTCTATCCTTAATTTTTTCAGCTTCATTATAAAGGCATTCAACATATCCTGTTCTTGCGTTAGAACTAAAATTCTCGCCTCCAACAACAACCAGTTTTACATCAGGAACTCGCTCTACCGCTTTTATTAGTTCTAAACAACCTTTTTCCTTGCTCAGTCGTCCGCAAAAAAGCACAACAAAGTCGTTTTCACTCAAGCCAAGTGACTCTCTTATTCCTTCTTCATCTTCCGGGCGGTGTTTTTTTGTAAAGCCGGTCAAATCTATGGCATTTTTCAAGGTGACTCCCTTTCCTTTAAGGGACGGAATTTCCTCCATCTTCGATGTTATAAAATCACTCACACCCATGACACAATCGCAATGCCGACATAAATAATTGATACCATTCATGTCCGAATTGATATAATCCGCGTGAATGTGCATTATATTTTTTGTATTCTTATATCGCTTTGCTTGCATCATTTCCAATGCAGAGTTTTCATATACAATCACATCATATTGTTCGTTTCGCAAAAGCCGATTAACCATCATCATAAAGGCATTTTTGTACTGCACCCTATAGCCTGTTAATTTACGAATCATACGCCAGAATAGCACTTTCATTTTAATCAACTTATCCGGCTTTCCGATCCTATGAAACTTTGTAAAGCGATACTGATTATGACATTCCAGTAAGCCATCACAGTCTGCTGAAAAAACAGTAATATCCAATTCGGGGTGCTTTTCATTCTCATTAATTATGCCGGTTACCAGGGTGGAAATTGCACCACCTTTTATATCAGGTATGGGAAACAATACGTCCCCAATAAATGCCACTTTTAACATATTAACCGTTGCCTCCACAAACATCTTGATACAAATTTATATATTCAAGAAATTTCATCTCTCTTTCCAAAGTACTCGCCCTTTTTATACAATCCACGCTCTTATATTTTTCCGTCTTGCATATATGTTCGATTTGAGATGCCACTTCCATAATTTCACCAGAATATATAACCTCGCCACAGTTTTCATCAATTATTTCAGGGCTACCCCCTGTATTAAACGTTAAAACTGGCGTACCACACGCAAGAGCCTCTATATTTACCGTAGGATAATTTTCTTCTCTAGTAGGATTCAAAAACAAATCTGCCCCCGAATAAATCTCTGCGAGTTCTTTTTGATTGTGTGTCCTGTGAATAGACATAATATTTTCGGGTAACAGCTTGTCCACACGATCATCTGTTCCAACAAGGATAATCTGATACTCTTCATTGAGGTGTTTAGCTAAATCAATGAAGACATCTAGTCCTTTTCTTTCTTCCCATTCAAAGGCGACTCCAAGAATAACATACTTTTTATTTATCAATTATCTCTCTCCTGTATAATTTTAAATACTCTCTATATTTATCATGCTTAGCAAATAATTCTGCATAATCTCGACATTCTTCTTGTGAAAAAGGTTTTTCCTCGCACACAAATTTAATCTTATCGATTAGCTCCGAAATATTATTACACTCAACAACATACCCAGAATTCTCACTTATGCATTCCGGACTGCCACCACTATCAAAAGTAATAACAGGTGTTCCGCAGGCTTCAGCTTCAATGTTTACCATGCCTAAGACCTCGTCTCTGGTGGGATTTACGAATACATCTGCCATTGTGTAGAATCCAGCAAGTTCTTCTCGACTATG
>JAUNJF010000017.1:60407-69494 GCA_030533405.1 Eubacteriales bacterium | reverse complement strand
ATAGTTGTTTATATTGTACAACTTTAATTTACAAATCGAGAGTTTCGCAATTACCTAATAACTATATACAATGAAAGGAGTGGACTATACGAATGAAGATTACAACGATTCAGGCACAACCAGATACACAGCTCAATATTTTGCAGGCTTCAAACAATCATCCACCCATTTCGTTTGATGATGTGTTTCAAAATGTGACCACCATTTTTGCAGTTCCAGAATCTGGTGCATCTCAAAACATAAGTGAAAACACATCTAATCAAGCAGCTACCTTTACTATTTCAAAGAATTTGGAAGAAATCTTTCAAGCAGCATCCGATTCCTATCAAGTTCCTTTGAATTTATTAAAGGCCGTTGCCAAAGCAGAATCCGATTTTAATCCGAACTGTACTTCCAATGCGGGTGCCATGGGAATCATGCAGCTTATGCCTTCCACAGCATCGACACTTGGTGTTACAGATCCATATGACCCAGAACAAAATATTATGGGAGGCGCCAAATTATTATCCCAGTTATTAAATAAATATGAGGGCAACATTCCATATGCATTAGCAGCATATAATGCCGGTTCTGGTAATGTAGATAAATATCATGGTATTCCACCATTTCAGGAAACACAAAATTATGTCAAAAAAATCATGCACTATTTAGGACAGGATTCTATTACCATTCCTAGTAATACAAACGCAACTTCTGCGACAGTGCATGCAACTGCAACAAACCTGCCGAATGATGATTATACGATTCGGGCAACACCTATGCCTTATTACAATCGTCATCATTCTTAACATTTTATATTTTTCAAATGATAACATGGAAAGGAACGCATGACTTATGATTAAAATAAGCAATATCACCAAAACATATGATGGAACAATCAAAGCAGTTGATGGATTAAATCTTACCGTAAATGACGGAGAAATTGTTGGTTTTATCGGACCAAATGGTGCCGGCAAAACAACAACCCTCAAAATGATGACTGGTATTCTAAAGCCAGATACAGGTTCTATCCTCATCAATGATTTTGATATGCAAAAAGACCCGTTAAAAGCAAAACAAGTAATTGGCTACATTGCAGATAGTCCTGATATGTTTTTACGACTAAAGGGAATTGAATTTATGAACCTGATATCTGACATTTACAACGTACCAACCCAAGATCGTCAAGAACGTATTTCTATCTTTGCCAACCGTTTTGAATTAACAAATGTATTGGACAAACCAATGCAAAGTTACTCTCACGGCATGCGCCAAAAAATGATGGTTGCAGCTGCTTTGGTACATAATCCTGCTGTATGGATTTTAGATGAGCCCCTAACTGGACTGGATCCTAAATCAGCATTCGAGCTTAAGAAAATGATGCGCGAACACGCAGATGCTGGTAATTCTGTTTTATTCTCGACGCACGTTTTGGAAGTTGCAGAAAAATTATGCGACAAAGTTATTATCATCAATCACGGAAAAACGCTATTTTATGGAACATTAGACGAACTCACAAACCAATATTCAAATATGGATTTAGAAAAAATATTTTTGGAGATGACTGCCCATGAATAGTTATATTACACTTACGAAAACTTTTATTGCTTCTATCAGTATGAGCAAACCGCAAGATAAACGTCGAAAAGTGATGATTGTAATCCTTTCGCTTTTTGCGGTATTTGGTGTCCTATTGCCCGTTTCCATCGGTATTGGGGTTCTCATCCATTTGATGACAACTACACTGGCTTCACTTGGGTACGAAGCACTCGGCATTCAGCTTATGCTTCATATCATTTGTCTATTCACTGCGTTATTTGGTATCAATGTAATCTTTAATGAATTTTATTTTTCAAATGATATTGAGTTTTTATTACCTTGGCCACTTACTGCAAGACAGATTGTCGGAGCAAAATTCAGTGCTGCCTACTGTAATGAAAATGTTATGCAATTTATTTTAGTACTGTCCTGTCTCATCGGATACGGTACAGCACATCATATGCATATCGGAGAATGGATTCTTGCTCTCATTGGTATGGTCACACTTCCTATTATTCCACTTTGTTACTGTGCCATCCTTGCGCTGATCCTAATGGCATTTACTCGTATCATACGTTCAAAGGACATCATCCAACGAATGTCAGTAGCATTATTCTTTGGAATCGTTGTTATCATTATCGGTTCTATTGGATTTTTACAAGACATGGATATTGATACTTATGTTTCTTCCTTAGTAAGCGGAAATCAACGTTTCTTTGAAATTATGAATATTTGTTTTCCACATATTCAGCTCTATACAAGCATGATACATGGCGGAAGCATCATCGCATTGATGGAATATTTGATTCTTAACGCTTTTGCAGTTGCTATTGTTATTTATTTAGCGGACAAGCTCTACTTCCGAGGCGTAATTGGACTTTCATCTCATAACAGCAAGCAGAGCAATCGCAAAACAGAACAGCTTCTTGCAACAAGTAAACAGAAAAATGTATTTTTATCCTATATGCAAAAAGAGATTCGAATTTTGATTCGAACTCCTATCTTTTTCACGAACTGTATTGCAGTAAACTTTTTATGGCCGATTTTTGTATATGCAATATTAAAAGTACAAAGCTACGATTTAAACTTATCAACATTAAGAAATCTCTATTCACACAAAGATTTTCGAATTCAATTGTTTATTTTATTGGGTGTCATCGGAATCTCTGTTATTGTAACTGCTCTTAGTAGTTTAAGTTCCAATGCAATTTCAAGAGAAGGAAAACATTTTTCTTTTATGAAATATATACCGGTTTCCTACACTTTACAATGGCACGCAAAAGCACTCATTGGAATATTATTCCCATTTATAGGAGTCCATGTATTTTTCATACCAGCTTGTATCATTTTACAGATTCCAGTATTACATACCTGTCTGTATATACTTTTAAGCTTACTGGCAATTACATTTGTATCCTATTTAGGCATTTATATTGATTCTATCCAACCAAAACTTATATGGGATGATGAATTAAGTGCATTACGAGAAAACTACAACACCTTTTTCTCTATGGCCATCGCTATTGGCTACGCACTTGTAATCTGTGTAGGAGGATTTTTCTTCTTTTGTAACACAAAAACCAGCATCGGATTCATGTGGATTTTACTCTTATGTATCCTATCTGGCTCAAATTTAATCATATTCATTTTAACAAAGCGTTCAAGTATACGAAATATCGAAGAGCAGGAAGAAACCTAATTCCTGCTCTTTTCTAATACAATTCCTTTTTCAAATAACACTTCTGGATAGTAAGAAAGCTTTGCTTTTCGTAATCCTTCCAAACCCAAATCCTCTTCTCGATTTACGTATTGGTAATTCACCAATTCATGTCTCACAAATTCACGATTCATCATTGGATATGCTCCTTGTATATCGGAATAAGCCTTTTCAAAATGTACAACAAAGGTATCTTTCGTCAAAGGTTCTCCTAATGTAATTGCAACAATCTTCTCATCCACGCGCAAAGCGCCTCCAATTAAACCAAGTTCTTTTCTGTGTTTTATTGCATAAACAACAATTTTTGACTCATCAATCTTTTCAAACACTTCTTCCGACAACCCATCCTGACAATGGTTCATGCACCAATTCATTGCCATTTGTGCACATTCTTTTTCATTATCTTCTGTGATTGTCTCATACTTCCATGTAGGATGATTTTCTTCAAATCGATGAATATGATTTCTTTTTCCATGCAATTTTTTCCCAGATAAAGATGCTAATTTGTCTACAAGATAAATATAATCATAATCATCTCGCTCTAATATATATTCAAATTGTCCCGGAAAAGCATGATCAATTTTTTCCCACTCCTCTGGTGTTACACAATGTAACCGAACTGCCTGCCCATTCTGTCTTGCCATATCCATAAAGCAACCCATCAATAATTTTACATCTTTTGTATTCTTAAAATTACCACAGAACGAATAGGAACCATCCTTTCTTTTTGAACGGTATATCAGTTCACCATTCCACAAAGATACTTCTGTTTGATAACGTTTTGCCCATAATACCGTATTCGCAGCTGACAATTCACATCCACGTTTCGAATTTCCCTTTAGTGCTTGCCTTATCCATGAAATATCCTGAATTGTTGGAACATTAAATATCATTATAAACCTCTCATCAAATATCTTCTGGGCATTCTACCAATACATCTACATCATTATATCCATAATCCATTAATGCTTTTCTAATTTTATGCTTTGTATCTTCATTCGCATTAATATTAACTAACTCATATAATTCAAAAACATAGCTTACCCATTTTTCATATATTTTATTCCGAATTTCAGGAGTTGTAGTACGTTCTCGAACCATTCTCAATTCCTCAATCGACTTTTGTTTTTTCTTCAAAATCGGCTCTTCTGCATGCTCCTTTGCCTTTTTCTCTGCATCTACAGCTGCAATAACATTCTCAACGCCCTTAGACAAAGTTCCATGAATATCTGTAATACCTGGGTCATCTTTCTCCAATTGTTTTGCAGCTTCCACCACACCCCAATTATTTCCAAAGAAATCGCCCAATGCACCCTCTACCTGAATCACATCGTCTGTATCCTCATTCTTAGCCTTTGTTTCAGACTTTTGATGTTTCTCATCTACATGTTTCTTCTCAGCATCTTCTGTCTGCTCATTTTCTTCAGCATCTGTGTGTTCGATTGCATCCTCAGCATCTTCTACATTGTCTTCTTCATTTTTTTGTTCATCTTCCTTTGCAATTTCTTCGTCCTCTAACGATTCCTCACTCTCCGCTTCCATCTCACGTTCTAGTTCTTCAAGAAATGATAAATCAACATTATGAATACGATTCTTTCCATATGCAATTTCTTCCAATTCGTCAGTACGTACAATTCCGCAGTCATACATTTCAATGAGCAATTCCTTCACGCCCTGGTCTACACCAATAAAATAATGATGATACTTTTCAATATCTTCTCCAACCTTACAATCTTCAACCTCACGCAAATTATACCAATAATCTTTTGTGCAATCGATTGTACGTTGTTTAATTTCATTTCCCTTTGCACGTAATTCCTGTATACGTTTTACCTTTTGCAAACGCTTATTGTAATGATGCAATCTAAACGACCATACCAATAAATATATAAAAAATAAGATTAATAATATATACACAATATATCCTTTTATCATTTTCTCTTCCCTATCCATCCTTAATATTCATACACATATTACATAATATGCATACAAATTTCATTATACATACTTTCCATCTATTTTTCAACAACTTCAAGAATTTCCTGCAATGGAATAAAGCGTATGAATGACTTTACCTTAAAATAAGAAATAGGGAAACTGATTTTCATCAGTTTCCCTAACTTATAGCATTAGCTATTCTTTCTTCTTCTAAACATAAGCACTACAAATGCACTTAATGTAACCATCATTACTGTAAATAAGATTGCAATTGGACTATGGTCACCTGTCTGTGCAGAATCTGTTGTCTTCTTATCTCCTGGTGTATCCTCTGCATGACCAGTATCTTTCTTATCCACCTTAAAGGTAACACTTGTCTTTTCGCCCTCTACAACATTTGTTGTATATGCTGTATCTGTTGTTACATTATATCCATCTGGTACTTTCTTAACTGTAACTTTGTAATTACCCACATCACGATTATTTAATACTCGTTGTCCATTTGAATTTGTAACAATTGTTTGCTTGTTACCATCTGGTCCTGTAACTTCTACAGTTGCACCTGGTACTGGCTTATTCGTCTTTTCATCAATAACTGTAACAACCAATTTACCCTTATCTGGATCTGTTGTATCATCCTTTGTCTTTTCCTCAGAAGTCTTTTCGTCTGTTGTTTTCTTTTCTGTTGTCTTCTCCTCGGTTGTCTTTTCATCACTTGGCGCATCGTACATAACAACCGTAGTTACTTTCTTAAACGTATCACCCGACTGCACGAATACTTCACCCTTTTCAACCTTAAAGGTAATTGTTTCTGCAATCTCATAACCCTTAGGCGCTGTGATTTCTGTTAATGTATAAGTTCCTTCTTCTAATTCAATCACTTTCTGTGTTGTTCCTGATGTCCAACTCTCTTTTATACTTCCATCACTGCCCTTGACTGTTAATTTTGCACCTGCAAGTTCTTTACCACCACCAACAGCTTGTTTTGATATGTTAACCTTAGTGTTACCCTTTTGTGCATCATACATTACCACGGTATCGCTTGTTACTTTTACGTAACTTGATCCATCTTTCACATAAATAACACCATGATCAATTTTAAATGTAATCGTCTCTGCTATTTCATATCCATTTGGTGCCGTCACTTCTGTTAATGAGTAAACACCTTCTGCTAATGTAATCTCTTTTTTACTTGTTCCTGATGTCCAGCTTGCAACTTCTTTTCCTGTACTATCTTTGACCGTTAATTTTGCTCCTGCAAGCTCTGAACCACCACCTACAGCTTGTTTTGATATCTTTACAACCTTTTTACCATATGCATCATACATGACTACAGTACTATCTGTCACCTTTGTATAAACAGCTCCATTCTTTACAGAAACTTCTCCTTTTTCAATCTTAAAGGTGATTGTTTCTGCAATTTCAAAACCATCTGGTGCTGTTATCTCTGTTAAAGTATAAACACCTTCTTCTAATTCGATTTCCTGTTTTGCTGTTCCAGATATCCAACTCTTTACTTCTTTACCAGTGTTATCTTTAACAATGAGTTTTGCTCCCGCAAGCTCTGAGCCACCGCCTACTGCCTGTTTTGATATCTTTACAATCTTCTTACCTTTTTTCGCATCCAACATAACAACAGTATCATCCGTTACTTTCTTAAATGCCGAACCATCCTTCACATACACAATGCCCTTTTCAATCTTAAATGTCATTGTCTCTGCTACTTCGTATCCATCTGGCGCTGTGGTCTCTGTTAAGGTATAAGTTCCTTCTGCAAGCTCAATCTCTTTCTTACTTGTTCCTGATGTCCAACTTGAAACTTCTTTTCCTGTGCTATCTTTAACTGTTAATTTTGCTCCTGCAAGTTCTGCACCGCCCCCAACAGCCTGTTTTGATATCTTTACTTTCTTCTTGCCATATGCATCATACATAACTACAGTATCATCCGTTACTTTTTTGAATGTAGATCCATCTTTCACATAAACTTCTGCCTTTTCAATTTTAAAAGTCATTGTTTCTGCTACTTCAAATCCATTTGGCGCAGTTACTTCTGTCAAAGTATAAGTTCCCTCTGCAAGTTCAATTTCTTTCTTACTTGTTCCTGATGTCCAGCTTGCAACTTCTTTTCCTGTACTATCTTTGACCGTTAATTTTGCTCCTGCAAGCTCTGAACCACCACCTACTGCCTGTTTTGATATCTTTACTTTCTTCTTGCCGAACTTATCATACATTACTACGGTATCACCTGTTACCTGCTTATATGTAGTTCCTTCTTTTACAGATACAACTCCTTTTTCAATTTTAAATGTCATTGTCTCTGCAATTTCATATCCATCTGGTGCTGTTGTTTCTGTTAATGTATAAACACCTTCTGCCAACTCAAGTTCCTGTTTGGTTGCACTAGATGTCCAACTCTTAACAACTTGTCCCTTACTATCTTTAACTGTTAATTTTGCTCCAACAAGTTCTTCTCCGCCACCTACGGCCTGCTTCGAAATCTTAACCTTCTTCATACCCTTCTTTGCATCAAGCATAACAACGGTATCATCGGTTACCTTCTTAAATGAAGAACCATCTTTTACATAAACAACAGCTTTTTCTACCTTAAAGGTAATTGTTTCTGCTACTTCATATCCGTTTGGTGCTGTGACCTCTGTTAATGTATAAGTTCCTTCTGCTAACTCAATTGTCTTCTTTGTGGAACCTGAGGTCCAACTTGTTACAACCGTACCACTACTATTTTTTACAGTTAATTTTGCGCCTGCAAGCTCTGAACCTCCGCCTACAGCCTGTTTCGAAATATTCACTTTCTTCTTTCCGTAATTATCAATCATAACTACAGTATCATCAGTTACTTTTTCATAAGTTGCACCCTTCTTTACAGAAACATCTCCTTTTTCAATCTTAAAGGTCATTGTTTCTGCTACTTCATATCCATCTGGGGCAGTTATCTCTGTTAAGGTATAGATACCTTCTTCTAATTGAATTTCCTTCTTACTTGTTCCAGATGTCCAACTTGCAACTTCTTTTCCTGTACTATCCTTGACTGTTAATTTTGCACCTGCAAGTTCTGCGCCACCACCTACAGCCTGTTTCGAAATCTTGACTGTCTTCTTTCCTTTTTTCGCATCATACATCACAACAGTATCACTCGTTACCTTTTTAAACGAACTTCCGTCTTTTACATAAACAACACCTTTTTCAATCTTAAAGGTCATTGTCTCTGCAATCTCATATCCATTTGGTGCTGTCGTCTCTGTTAAGGTATAAGTTCCCTCTGCTAATTCAATTTCTTGCTTTGCAGATCCTGATGTCCAACTCTTAACAATCTGTCCATTACTATCCTTGACTGTTAATTTTGCGCCTGCAAGTTCTGCGCCACCACCTACAGCCTGTTTTGATATCTTAACCTTCTTCTTACCATATGCATCATACATCACAACAGTATCATCTGTTACCTTTGTAAATGTAGATCCTTTTTTCACAGAAACTGCATCTTTTTCTACTTTAAAAGTTATGGTCTCTGCTACTTCATATCCATCTGGTGCTGTTACCTCTGTTAAGGTATAGGTTCCCTCTTCTAACTGAATTTCTTTTTTGCTTGTTCCCGATGTCCAGCTTGCAACTTCTTTTCCTGTACTATCTTTAACTGTTAATTTCGCGCCTGCAAGTTCTGCGCCACCGCCTACTTCCTGTTTGGAAATCTTAACTAATTTTTTACCTTTTTTCGCATCATACATCACAACAGTAGAATCTGTTACTTTGACAAATCCGTTATCAGTCTCTACATAAACAACGCCTTTTTCAATCTTAAAGGTCATTGTTTCTGCTACCTCATATCCATTTGGTGCTGTTGTCTCTGTTAAGGTGTACGTTCCTTCTGCTAATTCAATTTCTTTCTTACTTGTTCCTGA
>JAUNJF010000017.1:0-60307 GCA_030533405.1 Eubacteriales bacterium | reverse complement strand
TGTCCAGCTTGCAACTTGTGTTCCACTGCTGTTCTTTACAACTAATTTTGCTCCTGCAAGCTCTGATCCGCCACCTACAGCCTGTTTTGATATCTTTACTTTCTTCTTACCAAAATTATCATACATGACAACAGTAGAATCTGTCACCTGCTTAAATGAACTTCCGTCTTTTACATAAACAACACCCTTCTCAATCTTAAAGGTCATTGTTTCTGCTACCTCATATCCATCTGGTGCTGTTGTCTCTGTTAAGGTGTAAGTTCCTTCTGCTAATTCAATTTCTTTCTTACTTGTTCCTGATGTCCAGCTTGCAACTTGTGTTCCACTGCTGTTCTTTACAACTAATTTTGCTCCTACAAGCTCTGATCCGCCACCTACAGCCTGTTTTGATATCTTTACTTTCGTCTTTCCTTTTTTCGCATCTAACATGACAACGGTATCATCCGTTACCTTTGTATAGGTAGATCCACTCTTTACTGAAACGACACCTTTTTCAACCTTAAATGTAATCGACTCTGCAATCTCATATCCGTCCGGTGCTGTTGTCTCTGTTAACGTATAAATCCCATCTGCCAAAGAAATTTCTTTTTTACTTGCCCCTGATGTCCAACTTTCAACAACTGCTCCAGCACTATTCTTTACAGTTAATTTTGCTCCTGCAAGTTCTGCGCCACCACCTACAGCCTGCTTTGATATCTTAACTGTTTTCTTTACAGGTGTATAAACATTATTAAATGTAATCACATCGGAATCACCCGTTATCTGAATCAGCAATCCTTCTGTGCCTGCTCCTGGATCCTTTACAGATACTGTTACTCTCTTACTAGAAGTATCATATTTCATTCCAGGTGTATCACCTTTATATTCTGTAATTTTATAGACATGGTCGCCCAAATCATTTTTTCCGTATTTAATTGTCTGGAACTGAATGTTACCTGCACCTGTTACCGTACCAGTCGCAACATCTCCCACTCCAAGTTCATTTACAATAAATGTATATACCTCAGAAGGTGCACCAGTACCTTCTACAGTTTTTGTTCCTTTAAATGTAATCTCTCCTGTTTTATTCTTTGGTTTTTCGTCGTCAGGCGTTTTACCAATTGCAGGAACTGGATTGTAAGGATTCGTACGATGTGACTCACCATCCGCTCTTACATTGTTACCAACAAGCATACCACACCAGTTAGAACCAACTGTTACGTTGGCATACGGTGCAATAATTGTACCTGTACTTTCATCCGTAAACTTCACTTCACCACTATAAATTCCATTTGGTTTTGTAGAATCATAGAAATTCAAATACACACGGTTTGTATTTTTGTCCCAAACAGCCTCACCTGTATCGTAATCAATACCAGCAACCTTAGTTCTCACCTGTTTACAATCAAACACCGTTGCACCCTGCATATCAATATTAATTACAAGGATTGCAGATGTATTTGTTTTTGCAAACTCAACATTAAATCCTGTACCTGGATTAGCAAAATCCTGCGGTGTCAAGTTGACTACATTCGTACCAGAAGATGCATTTACATATATCTTTTGTGCGTTCTGATCCGAAAAATCAACCGTTACATCTGTCGAATTTCCTCTTTTGTTCTCCATGGTTACAGAAGAAGGAAGTGACGCAAGCTGGTTAACATATGCCTGAAAATTCTGCTGCAGATTTTCCAAATTCATATACTTATGAGTTGCTGTATCTGCCTTAACCGTTCCAGCAGATTCAACTTTTCTTCCATCAATAAAATTCTCACTACCATTAGAAGTAACAGCGTGTTCCTCACCAACCACTAAGGTATCTCTGGAATATCCTATTTTGATATCCCCTGCTGGAAGATTTTGAATATAGTTTGTCGATGTTCCATTTGTATAAGTTTGACGAATACAATACTCACCACCACCACCATTCAAACTCTTTGTCGCCATATTCATATGCTGATGTCCCTGTGTCGTAACAGAGTTAAATCCAATAAAACCAAACTGACTCATCAGATTCGTTATATTACTTGACTCAGTTGATACCTCGTATGTAATATCATTTGCAGCCTGAACAGTAGGCGGCGTAACCATTCCTACCACCATTGCAGCTGCCATAGCAGTTGCAACAACCTTCTTACAAGCCTTTTTCATTGTTCCTTTTCGAAACAGATTCTGTACCTTTCTCACCCTATTTCCTCCTTGAAGTAAAAAACTTTTCCATAAAATCCCTAATATACTAATTTATATAATTGATAAAAAGTTTATCACTTTTTATTCAAATACACAACTAATTTTTGTCCTCTTTACTATCAATTATTGCTTTTTATGCATTTTTGTTAATTGTGTTGCAAAAGCAACTAAAAAAAGCCCATTAATCTAGACAAATTTTCTAGATTAATGAGCCTGATTTTATAAATTCGAATATCCCATTAATGAAATATCCACTTCTCTAGCCACTTCACGACCCTCTCGAATCGCCCAAACTACCAAAGACTGACCTCTATGCATATCTCCAGCGGCAAATACTTTTGCAACATTGGTTGCATATTTTCCTGCTTCTGTTTTTACATTGGTTCTTTCATTTAACTCCACGCCAAATGCTTTTGCAACATATTCCTGCGCTCCTAAAAATCCAGCTGCAATCAGAACAATATCACAAGCAACTTCGTATTCGCTACCTTCCACTTCAGACATATTCATTCTTCCAGTTTTGGCATCCTTCTTCCATTCAAGCTTTACACATTTCGCTTTTACTACATTTCCATCTTTATCCTTTACGAATTCCTTAACTGTAGTCTCATAAATTCTTGGATCATTACCAAATACTGCAATCGCTTCCTCCTGACCGTAATCTGTCTTGAGGATTTTCGGCCACTCAGGCCATGGATTATTTGCTGCTCGGCAAGCTGGTGGTTTTGGCATCATCTCCAACTGGACAACGCTCTTACATCCTTGACGAATCGAAGTACCAACACAATCGTTACCTGTGTCACCACCACCAATAACAAGGACATTCTTACCTTTTGCATTTACAAAGTTTTTATCTGCAAATTTCGAATTCACCAAACTCTTTGTTGTTGTCTTTAAGAAATCAACTGCGAAATAGATTCCTTTTGCCTCTCTTCCTTTCGCCTTAATATCTCTTGGATTAGAAGCACCACATGCAAGAACAACGCTATCATATTCTTTTAATAGCTGTTCTGCCTTAACGATTGACTCGTCCTTATTGGTTAAGTAGGTACCCATAACATCATCTTTCGCAACCATTGGACTCATGCTAGCCTTGGTTGCTCCAACATTTGCATTGGTTACAAAATGAACGCCTTCTGCCTTCATAACATCTATTTTACGTTTGATAACTTCTTTATCCAACTTCATATTTGGAATACCGTACATCAAAAGACCACCAACATTATCATTTCTTTCGTATACAGTAACCTCATGACCTCTTTTATTTAATTGATCTGCTGCTGCTAATCCAGATGGACCAGAACCTACAATTGCCACCTTTTTCCCTGTTCTCACAGTTGGAGCTTTTGGTGCAGCCAATCCAGTTTCATATGCATTTTCAATAATACTTCTTTCGTTTTCTTTATTCGAAACTGGTAAACCGTTTAAATTACAAGTACATGCTGCCTCACAAGGAGACGGACAAACTCTGGAAGTAAACTCTGGAAAATTATTTGTTTTCTTCAATCTCTCATAAGCAGCTTCCCAATTACCGTTATATACACAATCATTCCATTCTGGAATTAAGTTATTCAACGGACATCCACTTGCCATGCCACCAATCATCATTCCTGATTGACAAAATGGAACACCACATTCCATACAACGTGCAGCTTGTACACGTTGTTTTTCTTTTGAAAGTGGTACATGAAACTCATCAAAATTCTTAATTCGTTCCTTTGGCTCTATTTCCAAACTATTCTCTCTTTCATATTCCAAAAATCCTGTTTTCTTACCCACGATTCATCTCATCCTTTCTATACAATTTTACAAACCACAAATTCAAATCAACTTCTTTTCTCTTCTGTTAATGTTTCATCGCATAAAAAGCTTCAATTTGCGCCTGTTCAGAACTAAGACCTTTTTCTTCCATCTGTACAATCATATTCATCATTTTCTTATAATCATGAGGAATAATCTTTTTAAATTTTGGAAGATAATCTAAGAAATCATCCAGTATCTTCTTTCCAATTTCAGAATTTGTATAGTTAACATGGTTACTAATAATGTTCTTTAACTCAAGTACATCATATTTATCAACGACTGGCTCGATCGATACTAATTCTTTATTTAACTTCATATAAAGATCGCTATTCATGTCTAATACATAAGCGACACCACCGCTCATACCAGCTGCAAAGTTCTTTCCAGTTTCTCCAAGAATAACAACTCGTCCACCGGTCATATATTCACATCCATGATCACCAACGCCTTCACAAACTGCTGTTGCACCAGAGTTACGTACTGCAAAACGTTCTCCAGCAACACCATTGATATAAGCTGCGCCTGATGTTGCACCATATAATGCAACATTACCAATCAAAATATTTTCTTCATGTTTGAATTTCACTGTTCTTGGTGGATATACTATCAACTTACCGCCCGAAAGACCTTTTCCAAAGTAATCGTTACTATCACCAACAAGTTCCAATGTAAGCCCTTTTGGAATAAATGCACCAAAACTCTGTCCACCTGAACCGTTACATTTTACTGTATAAGTATCATCCTCTAATGAATTATAATATTTCTTTGTAATTTCTGATCCTAAAATGGTACCAACAGAACGATCAGTATTTTTAACATCTACTTCTGCGCTCTTCTTTACATTTTTCTCTATTGCAGATTTAAATGTCTTTAATAAAATCTTCTCATCAACAGTCTTATCCAACTCGAAATCATATACATTCTTCTTATTATATTGAATCTTGTTTTGAGGACTATTCACAAATGGATTATTCAAAATTGCTGACAAATCCACTTTACGTTTGCCTGCTTCTGCTCCAACCTTCAATAAGTCTGTTCTACCAACCAACTCATCTAAGGTTCTTACACCAAGCTTTGCCATATATTCACGAAGTTCCTGTGCAATGAACATCATGAAATTCACAACATATTCTGGCTTACCTTTAAAACGCTTTCTAAGTTCTGGATTTTGTGTTGCCACACCAACTGGACATGTATCCAGATTACATACACGCATCATCACACATCCCATTGTTACAAGTGGAGCTGTTGCAAATCCAAATTCTTCTGCACCCAAGATTGCAGCAATAGCTACATCTCGTCCAGTCATAAGCTTACCGTCTGTTTCCAAAATAACTTTATTACGAAGATCATTCATAATCAATGTCTGATGGGTCTCAGCAAGACCAAGCTCCCAAGGAAGACCTGCATTATAAATTGAATTACCAGGTGCAGCACCTGTACCACCATCATATCCAGAAACAAGAATAACCTGTGCTCCTGCCTTTGCAACACCAGCCGCTACCGTTCCAATTCCAGCCTCTGATACCAACTTAACAGAAATTCTGGCATCTGTATTTGCATTTTTACAATCGTAAATCAACTGTGCCAAATCCTCAATCGAATAAATATCATGGTGAGGTGGTGGTGAAATTAAGCCTACTCCAGGTGTTGAATGACGGGTTTTGGCAATCCATGGATATACCTTTCCACCTGGCAAATGTCCACCTTCACCTGGTTTTGCACCCTGTGCCATTTTAATCTGAATTTCTTTTGCACTTGTAAGGTATTTTGAAGTAACACCAAATCGTCCTGATGCAACCTGCTTAATTGCAGAACAACGATTCTTTCCATCTGCATCGATTGTCAATCTGTCTAAATCTTCTCCACCTTCACCAGAATTTGACTTTCCACCTAACATGTTCATTGCAATTGCAAGTGTTTCATGTGCTTCCTTCGAAATGGAACCATAAGACATCGCACCTGTTTTGAATCGTTTTACAATCGACTCTGCTGGTTCAACCTCATCAATAGAAATTGCTTTTTCTGGATAATTGAATTCCATTAATCCTCTCAAACTAACTGGATTCATTTCTTCTGTAATCAACTTTGTATATTGCTTGAACATTTCATAGTTACCAGTCCATGTAGATTGCTGTAACATATGAATTGTTTGCGGATTATACAAATGTTCCTCTTTTCCACTTCTAAATTTGTGATTACCGCTACTTTCCAGACTAAGATTCATATCAAGTCCAAGTGGATCAAATGCTGCTGTATGAAGTGCATCTACCTGCTTTTCGATATCCTCAAGATCAATTCCCTCAACACGACTTACAGTATTTGTGAAATAACGATCTACAACGGCTTTATTAATACCAATCGCTTCAAAGATCTGTGAACCCTGATATGACTGAATTGTACTAATACCCATTTTAGATGCAATCTTAACAATACCATGAATCACTGCTGCATTATAATCATTTACAGCTGCATAGTAATCTTTATCCAAACGATTTGTATCAATTAACTCTTTGATTGTTTCCTGTGCAAGATATGGATTAATTGCTGATGCACCATATCCCAAAAGAGTTGCAAAATGATGTACTGCTCTCGGCTCAGCACTTTCCAAAATAAGTGCAACAGAAGTCTTTTTCTTCGTACGTACCAAATGCTGTGACATCGCAGATACTGCAAGTAACGATGGAATCGCAACGTGATTTTCGTCCACACCACGGTCTGTCAAAATCAAAATATTCACGCCGTCTCTATAAAGACGATCTGCTTCGACAAATAAACGATCAAGTGCCTTTTCAAGAGATGTATTTTTATAATAAGTAATTGGCACCTCACCAACCTTAATTCCATCTACGTTCATATTTCTAATCTTAATCAAATCAATATTTGTAAGAATAGGATCAAAAATTTTCAAAACACGACAATTTTCAGGTTTTTCCTCTAAAATGTTACCGTCTGTTCCCAAATATACGGATGTCGAAGTCACAACTTCCTCTCGAATTGCATCAATTGGAGGATTGGTAACCTGCGCAAACATCTGCTTAAAGTAGTTAAACAATGGCTGCTTATTATCAGAAAGAACAGCAAGAGGCGAATCTGTACCCATTGCCTGAATGGCTTCACTACCAGTTTCTGCCATTGGTAAAATCGTATTAATATCTTCATAAGTATATCCAAATGCTCTCTGTAACTTTGCTCTTTCTTCCTTGCTGTGCTCTGGAACCTTTTTATTTGGGATTTTTAAATCTTTTAAATAAACAAGATTCGAATCCAACCACTCACCATATGGCTTATCGCTTGCGTACATTTCCTTTACTTCTTCGTCAGATACCAATTTACCCTGTACAGTATCTACCAATAACATCTTTCCAGGATGCAAACGCTCTTTCATAACAATCTTCGACGGATCAATATCTAACACACCAACTTCTGAAGACAAAATCAAATTATCATCATCTGTAATCATATAACGAGAAGGACGTAATCCATTACGATCCAATACCGCACCCATAATATCACCGTCTGTAAATAAAATAGATGCAGGTCCATCCCATGGCTCCATCATAGTCGCATAATACTGATAGAAATCTTTCTTCTGCTGACTCATATATCTATTATTTTCCCATGGCTCTGGAATTGTAATCATAACAGCCAAAGGAAGCGGCATACCACTCATCATCAAAAACTCTAATGTGTTATCAAGACGAGCGGAATCTGATCCGTTTGGATCAACAACTGGTGTCAACTTATGCATCTCACCCTTAAAATGTTCTGACTCCATTGACTCTTCTCTCGCATGCATCTTATCAGCATTTCCACGAATGGTGTTAATCTCACCGTTGTGTACCAAATAACGATATGGATGTGCTCTTAACCAACTTGGTGTTGTATTTGTAGAAAATCTTGAATGTACAAGTGCAATTGCTGATTCATATTCCTTATCATGTAAGTCCACAAAAAAGTTTCTCAATTCATCTACTAAAAACATACCCTTGTAAACAATGGTTCTTGATGAAAGAGATACTACATAATTATCATCGCCTGATTGCTCAAACACCCTTCTCACAATATATAACTTACGATCAAAATCCAAACCCTTTTCTACATCTGCTGGGCGCTTTACAAATGCCTGCATAATACATGGCATTACATCTACCGCTTTCTTTCCTAATATTTCAGGCTTAATTGGAACCTGTCTCCAGCAAAGAAACTCCATTCCTTCTTTTTCAACAATAACCTCAAACATTTTCTTTGCCTGATTGCGCTTTAATTCATCTTGTGTGAAAAAGAACATACCAATACCATAGTCTCGTTCTTCTCCAATATCAACGCCTAATTGCGCAGTTGCCTTCTTAAAAAAGTTATGACAAATCTGTAAAAGAATACCCACACCATCACCGGTTTTACCTTCCGCATCTTTTCCAGCTCTGTGCTCTAACTTTTCAACAATCTGCAACGCATTATCTACAGTTGCATGACTCTTTTTTCCTTTGATATTAACGACTGCACCAATACCACAGTTATCATGTTCGAACTCTGAATGATACAATCCAACCTCACGCTTTGTCGCTTCATCCACACGCTTTGTCATAATGATTTTCCTTTCTTTACTTTAGGATATATTGGTTTTATCTATACATAATACCAATATTATACCCTTTGTTGTATATAATAATCTTGCTTGAATGATACATCTCATGTTATGCTTTGTAAATATGATATATGCGACATAGTGTCTAATAATTAGTCATTTTAATTTTCTTTCCCTTATTTTTCTGATAATTAAATCAACTTTTATACAAAACAGCCTTTTTTTGTACAATTCATCTCTGATATACAGCATCTATTTATGATGTACTTCATACAAAACAAAAAAGAAGCAATGATATCATTTCAGCATATATCATCACTTCTTTTTGACTTTTCATTCTATTATTTGATATTTGGATCGGTTGGATCCCATGTATGACTTGGAGACAATTTCTGTGC
Source organism: Eubacteriales bacterium (assembly GCA_030533405.1). Classification (GTDB taxonomy): domain Bacteria; phylum Bacillota; class Clostridia; order Lachnospirales; family Lachnospiraceae; genus CAG-590. The sequence goes on along the minus strand of JAUNJF010000017.1, from coordinate 51,349 downwards.
TTTTGGTTTATCAAAAGGTCCTGGATAATTCTTATCATCATATATGATAACCTTTGTTCCTACTGCACAATAATCATATATCCATTTACTATCACCAGCTGTCAATCGAACACAACCATGAGATGCAACAGTTCCCAATTTGTTATATGCACTCACACTTAATGATCTATTATCATGATAACGATTATAATATACAGAATGGAATAAAATGTCTGATGTTAAATGTGCACACCACTGTCCCCAGCAAGGACCCATCAACTCATGCCAACGCAGCTTGTCCTTAATAGAAACTGTACCAATTGGTGTCGCATTTCCAGCAGAACAAACAAATGCTACAACTGGAATTGTATATCCTCTAATTCCATCCTTAGCATATACTGTCACACAACTAGCAGCTCGATTTACGCGAATCTCGTAAGCGGTTTTCTTACTTGCCTGATTTTTAATCTGCTTTTCCATTTTTTTACGAAGGTCCTGACACAACTGTCCATTCTTATTGAAATAGTACTTATATTTGCCAATATACTTCCAACCTTTTGTAGCCGCAAATTTTTTCTTATTGAAGTAATATCTCTTATTCTTACTGTTACGTGCCCATCCAGATTGCAATTCATAATCATCCGAAAAATTGTAATACTCAGTTCCTAACTTATGAATACCTGCATTCTCATATCGTGCACCTGTTTTCTTTCGGAAATAATAATATTTCCCATCTACTTTTACCACTCCTGTTTTCATTGTGTGATTGCCTTTAAAGAAATATGTATTACCTTCTATTGTATATAATCCTTTTTTTGTAAACAATTTTCCCTTTTTATTAAAATAATAAAGTGAACCATTGATTTTCTTAACACCAACAACGGCTTTCCCTTTTACATAATAACTAGTCTTATTGTCATTCCAGCCCTGAATCATGGATTCGTCATCTTCATCCTCATCATCGTCCTCATCCTCTGCAGCTTCTGTTGTAATCGGCTTTGCATGGATTACAGTATCGGCCTTTGCAACATTTCCAATACCAAGTACAATGAATAACACCCAAACATAAAACAAACGAATAACTGCTTCTTTACTTTTTTTTCTCATTTCTTTTCTCTCCAAATCCTATTAAACATTTTGCTACTTTGCAATCTTTATCTTTTTCTTTGCAGAATAATTACTATAAACCTTTTTACCATTTACCTTTTTATAGGCACGCACACGTACATAATACATTTGATTTTTTTTGCATTTTTTAACGGTATACGTATTCTTAGTAGTTTTTATCGTTTTCGTTTTCCCTTTTGCAAACTTACTTGAAGTACTTACCGCAATTTCATAACCAGCAGCATCTTTTTTCTTACTGAAAGTAACGTAAATCACTTTTCCTTTTTTATTTTTAATGGACAGATTGGTTACTGCACTGAACTTTATTCCTGCCTTTTGCTTGTACTTTCCTAAAATCCATTTTCCAGCAGGTGACAAATCAGAAGTTTTCCATCCACTTTTCTTCGATGTACCTGAAGCAAGAAGTGATGCTGTTTCTGGCTTGTTACTCAAACTCCATGCAAAATAACTGATTCCTTTTTTATCCAACGTATTCAACCACGTCTGTGCCTCATTTGTATCCATTTGACCACTTCCGCTAGCCTCAGAAACGCCGAATTCTGTAACCATCACTGGTAATCCATTTTTATACGCCGTTTCCAATTTCTGACGATACCAATCCTTATGTGTTGCGGAATAAAAATGAAGTGTGTACATTACATTTCCATAAGACGAATCAAGTGGTGACTGTGACACAATATCTACATCCTGTGACCATGTCGGTGTACCGACGATTACCACTGCATCTTTATCATTTTCACGAATTACTGGTATCACTTCTTTTGCATAATTTTTGATATCGCTCCACTGGGTTCCACCATTTGGTTCATTACATATTTCGTAGAGCACATTATCATAAGATGCATATTTCTTTGACATTTCCTTAAAAAAGGCTTTCGCCTCTTTTTTGTATTTGTTAGGATTTTGATCATTTAAAACATGCCAATCAATAATAACATACATTCCTAAATCTGTTGCCGCCTGTACACCTGTATGAATTCTTGTTTTTAATACCTTCTGTACCTCGCTTTGCGACTCCCATGCACCTGCTTTATCACAGTATCCATAATACTCAGTTGTATACATCGCTAACCGAATTGCATTTACACCATAATCATCTCTTAACGTTTTAAATGCATCCTTTGAAATGTATGGATATCCAACATCCCAGTTAATTCCATGTGTGCTAACACCACGAAGTTGTACTTTCTTACCAGTTTTTTGACTAACCAATTGCGTTCCAGATACCTTTAATGCACCATTTTTTTCCAGCTCCGTCTTCGCTTCCGCAGCCTGTCCAAAAAATAACAAGCACGCAAGCATCATCACAATCCCTCGCACAATTTTTTTCATATATCCAACCTCCCTTACTTCATCTTTAGACGACAAAAAGAAACGTAACTAATTGTATAAACAATCGGCATCGTTCCTTATTTGTCTTACATGTTCATGCGTATAAGACGCATATTTATCTAATTCGTATTTGTAGCTGTTGGCTCCTCTGTTGTATTCTCATCTGTAAACTGATCATATACACCTGTCTCATTTGTAATCATATCACTGATTCTTTGCACTTCTGCTGAAGGCATATAATCTGTATCTTCTGGATATAAAAATCCATGTAAATGCTTTACATTTGAAAGCAAATTCGCAGGAACAACAACACTACCCTTACGGCCCAATGTTGGTGTTGTATGAGACAAAGGAAATCCTGTATTTTCTGACAATTCATAATCAAATATATCTGCTGCTAAAGAGAGCAACTGTTTATTTGTCATGTTGGTTGCAATCTGTGGACAAACCTCATCAATTACACGATTGATTGTCGCTAAATCCGAACTCTTAGCTTTTTTAATCATTGCACTAATCACCGCACGTTGTCTCTGTGTTCTCTCAAAATCATTGTTACCAACTTTACGAATTCGGGCATATGCAACCGCCTGTGTACCATTCAACACCTGTTCACCCTCTGACCATACACCATCCGAATAAATACCAGTTACCTGAACCTGTTCCTGAAGATTACGATTCAAATTGTTAAGTTCTTTTCCTTTTACATTGATTGTAACACCACCTAATGCATCAATCGCATTGGCCAATGCCTTGAAATCCACTGTCACATAATCTGTAATGTTCAAATCCAAATTCTTATTCAATGTTTCCAATGCACCAGCAGGACCACCATAGTAATATGCCTCTGTTACCTTTCTCGTTGTCAAATCAGGAGATGCTGTTTCCAAGAAACAGTCACGATAAACAGATACTAACTTCACCTGCTTTGTCTTATTGTTAATACATGCAATAATAATCGCATCACTTCTACAGGTTCCGCTCTGCATCATATCCACAGTATTTCTGGTATCTACACCAAACAAAGCTATCGTCTGATATTCATTTTGCATAACCTCTGTAACAGCATCACTTGTTTCAATCTTCTCCGTAGATGCTTCCTGTGGACGCTCTAATCGATCCAACTTGCTATTTACATACCATGCAAAATAACCACCTACTAATGCAATTAATATGATTATTTCAATTAAGAAAATAATCGCTAACTTCTTTGTTTTCTTTTTTCCTTTTTTGCTCTTTTGCGATTTTGCCATTTTCGCATTCCTCCTATTACCTTTGCCAAACGTTTCCCTACAGTAATTTATTATCTTACTCTACTGTAACGGATTTTGCTAAATTACGTGGCTTATCCACGTCTAATCCTTTTGCAACCGATACATAGTAACCAAACAATTGTAAAGGTACTACTGCTAAAGAAGGTGCAAAGCAAGGATGCGTTTTTGGTACATACACAGTAAAGTCTGCAGAATCCTCCATCACACAATTGCCCTTTGTGGTAAGTGTAAAGATATAACCACCTCTTGTTCGCACTTCCACAATATTACTAATCATCTTCTCATATAAATCTGGTTGCGTAACAACTGCAACGGTAAGAACGCCATCTTCAATTAACGAGATGGTTCCATGCTTTAATTCTCCTGCCGCGTAAGCCTCAGAATGAATGTAAGAAATCTCCTTAAGCTTTAACGACCCCTCTAACGCAGTCGCATAATCTGCACCACGTCCTAAAAAGAATACATCTTTTGCATTTGCATACTTGCTTGCAAACCATTGGATGCGCTCTTTATCTCCTAAAATCTCCTGTATTTTTTCAGGCAAAAGCTTTAACTCCTTAATCATTTCCGCATACTCATCTGCCGAAATAACACCTCTTACCTGACCAAACAACATTGCCAATAAATATAACGCTGAAAGCTGTGTACTATATGCTTTCGTTGTAGCAACAGATATTTCAGGACCAGCCCATGTATATAATACATTATCTGCCTCTCTGGCAATTGTCGAACCAACAACATTGACAATTCCTAATACTTTTACGCCCTTTTCCTGTGCCATTCGAAGCGCTGCCAAAGAATCTGCAGTCTCGCCTGACTGACTAATGATAATCACCATAGAATCCTCTACCAAAACAGGATCTCTATATCGGAATTCCGAAGCCAAATCTACTTCCACTGGAATCCTTGTCAATTTTTCAATTACATATTTTCCAGTCACGCCCACATGATATGCAGAACCACATCCTACAATATAAATACGCTTGATTTGCTGAATCTCTTCATCAGACATGTTCAACTCTTCAATTACAATCTGATCCTCTTTCATTCTAGGGCTAATCGTATCCAAAACTGCCTTTGGCTGTTCATATATTTCTTTCAACATAAAGTGTTCATATCCACCTTTTTCGGCAGCTTCAATATCCCACTCAATCTTCTTTGTCTCTTTTTCAATTGGCTCTAAATCTTCATTATAAAACGCAATACCACTTTCAGAGAGTTCACAAATCTCACGATTCTCAATAAAATAAACATCTCTTGTGTACTTTAAAATTGCTGGTACATCTGATGCAATAAAATTACCATCTGCTGATGCGCCGACAATCAAAGGAGAATCCTTACGTACAGAGAAAATCTTATCTGGATATTCTTTAAATAAAATACCAAATGCATAAGAGCCCTGTACACGATGCATAACCTTTGCAACCGCCTGCAACGGATTCCCATCATAATAATAATCCAATAAATGTGCCACAACCTCTGTGTCTGTTTCTGACATAAAGGAATACCCCTTCGAAATCAACTTTTCCTTTAGTGGTTGATAATTCTCTATAATACCATTATGTACTACAACAATAGATTTATCCTTATTATAATGTGGATGTGCATTTGAAACAGATGGTTCCCCATGTGTTGCCCATCTGGTATGTCCAATTCCAACGGTTCCTTTTAAATTATTCCCATCACCGGTCAAATCACGAAGTGCCTGAAGACGCCCCTTCGCTTTAACCACCTCTAATTCAGTACCGTCATAAACTGCTACACCAGCAGAATCATATCCACGATATTCAAGCTTTGACAACCCATCTAACAAAATAGGCGCAGCCTGCGCTTTACCAATATATCCTACAATTCCACACATATAGTGTCCTCCTTGCTCTCTTCTTACTATATGAATATCCTATCTATTTCATCACAAAACTAGCAGAATTATACCACTTTCCATTCCACTTGACAACTGAATAATATCTTAAGCTTTTTTTACATAAAAATGAAATAAAACATTTTCCACTTTATACTAAAAAAAATACTTTAAAATTCCATGAATTGCATACTGTACAAAACACCATATGCTCTGCACGGTATTTAATCCAATTGCACGATATACCCCATATGTCATTTTTGCTGACTTCCATTTGTTACCAGACTTTGTCCCCTGCATAAAACGATATTTTAACAGCGGTTCTTTAATACCAACTCCCATTCCATATTTTTGCAATATCTGCAACCAAGTAATATAATCCTCATGCAAATGATCTCTTCCCATCGGGAATTCCTTTGCAACATCTGTTAACAGCATTACGCCTGATGTATTAATGGTGTTTCCCTTTAACAATTCTTTATAGGTTATTTTTTCCTGAATTGGGAACACTTTCCCTGTCAAATCTCCATTTTCATTCATAAGCTCTCTTGCTACAGAAGAAATAACAACCTGTTCCTCTTCCATTTTCTTCACTTGAATGGCTAATTTGTCTTTTGTCCAACAATCATCTGCATCTAAAAAAGCAACATATTTGCCCTTTGCTATTGCAACACCACGATTTCGGCTTATCGCCACACCTGCATTTTTTTCATTCTCTATATATTGAATTCTTTCATCATCTGTATATTGTTTCACAACATTTAATGTATGATCCGTGCACGAATCCAACACAACAATCAATTCCCAATCGGTAAACGACTGCTGTACTACAGATGCTATCGCATCTCCTATATATTTTTCACTATTATATGCTGGCATTACAACCGATACCATGATTGACTCCATAGCAACCTCCAAGTTTTTCTTCTAGCGTCTTATCATATACTATTTTTATCTATTTATCAACATAAGTATAGAAATAACATATTTTCCTTTACATTCTTACATACATTCATTAAAATAGAATTATACTAATTACGAGGAAAAGAAAACTATGAAAAAACATCATTTATTACATCAAGGAATTGCATCAATTTTGATGATTTCTTTACTCTTATGTCCAAAGGCAACTATGCTTCAGGCTGCCAATGCAACACTAGATGAAAAAAAAGCATTACCTGCCACTTCAACAGAATCAGCAATTTCTGCAAATCAATTATCAGCATCTGATTCATCCACATTAACAGAAGAATTCCTTACGACAGAGCAACTTACGACAGAGGAACCAACAACTGAAAATGTGACAACCGAAGAAATAACAACTGAAGAGGTATTATCAACCGACAAAACCTATCTGCAAAGTTTGATTGAAGAAGCGCAGGCTATTCCATATGAAGTACTTATTAGCAAAAGTTTTAAGAAACTTGATAAATATTTAGACAAAGCGATTACTGTTATGGAAAAAGAAAACAGCAGTCAAACCTCTATCGATAAAGCAGCAACAAACCTAAAAAAAGTTCTGGATACCCTACAATATAAGGCAACAGAAAAAACAAAATTAAAAATTGCAATCGATGAAGCAGCAACAGTAAAAGAATTTTTATATTCAAAAGACTCCTACAAAGCATTCAAAGCCATCGTATCCAAAGCAAAAGCGGTATATGATAACGAGGATGTTACACAGGATAAAGTCGAACAATATACACAGAAATTATTAGATGCAATCTATCATCTTACACCTGATGTTGCGCCATATAAAATCATCGAAAATACATATTATTACAATATAACGGATTTTGGTGCGGATGGCACAGATAAAAAAGACGACTATGCAGCAATCCAGGCTGCGCTTGACAAAGCAGGTGAGGATCACGCAATTGTTGTTTGGGTTCCATCTGGTCAATATCGTATTACTGCCGCTTTATATCTCCAATCTAACACGACCATCAAATTGGATGATGATGCAACCATCAAACGTTGTCAATCTGCAATCAACGATTTCAACATGGTACGTGTCAGTGATTTCAAACATCAATCACTTAATTATGGTGGATACACTTTGTGTCATGACATTACAATCATCGGAGGAACGTGGGATGGTGGAGCAATCTCCAAAGCAACAGAAACCAAAAATCTCATTTATATTGGTCACAGTAAAAATGTAACAGTCAGCAACACAACTATTCAAAATTGCTACGGGGCACATGCACTGGAATTTGCTGGTGTATATAACGGTAATGTAAATCATTGCAAATTTACTGGTTTCCGCTACACCACTGATAAATTCACAGATGAAGCGGTTCAGCTTGACATATGTGACCGAAACAAATCAGATGGCGTAGAGTGGGCTCCTGGATATATGGTTGACGGAACAACCTGTAAAAACATAGAGATTTCCAATAATACATTTATTGACTATCCAAGAGGTGTCGGTAGCCATCATGTGTACTCAGCCGGAAAACATGCTAACGGAAAGCATAGTGGTCCATATCAAAATATTACCATTAAGAACAATTCTTTCCGCAGAAGTTCCGCTTCTACTCAATATTTATGTTCTACTGGTATTTTTATCATGGGCGCAAAAAATATCAAAATTTATAAGAATAACATTAATCGATACAGTTACGGTATATGGGTAAAGGAATCATCTAAAATTGCAGTCAAGAAAAACAAACTCAAATATAATAACAAAGCAAATATTGTTTATTCAGACAACAAAGGCATTCGCAATGCATTCATTCGCTTTACTGTTACACAGGATAAATATAAAACAAAAACATTTGCATTTACCTGTCCAACAATTAAAAATGGCTATATTAAGACAAGAAAACGTATTTACCGATTTAAAAAAGAAGCACCAACTCACAAATTCAAATTAAAAAAGAAGATCAAGCATAATCAAAAAGTGATATTCTACGGAAAAGATAAATACGGAAATTCATATTACCGCAACTATTATACAGCTTCATAAGACAACCATTTTACAACAAACAACAAAGTGGAGATTTCATACAATTGAAATCTCCACTTTTTACTTTCTATTCCGCTTCTTTTACTTTCGTTTTTTTAAAAATAAATAATTTACTAAATAAATAATTCAGCACCACGACAGCAACACTTACAATTATCTTTGCAGAAAATCCTTCCACACCAAACATAGACTGATCCATGCCACTACTAACAAGGATTGGCACACCAATAATTTCCAAAAATCCAGTCACCACCCTTGCTGATACAAACTTCCCAAACTCAGAAACAACAACATCTTTTTTCCATAATTTGCTTTGAAACACAAACACCTTATTAGAAACAAATGCAAATAAGATAGCACATATCCAAGAGAGCACATTTGCCAAAAAAATAGCAATTGACATGTTCGTCCCAAAAAAGACAACCTTTTCACTTTCTGCCTTTAATAATTTTTCAAACAAACCATACGAAACCCAGCTGACAACTGTTGTCATACCACCCCAAAACAAATACGAGAGAATCTCCCTATTTCCTTTGTAAATTTTCTTTAACATCTTTTCAAATCTCTCCTAACTATAGTATGCATTCCTTGCATCATTTCTTTATTTTTCCCAAACCATAATTGTTTTTCCAATTAATTTGTGAATATCCTTTTCAAAAGCGCGAACAATATCTTTCATCTCTCTGACTACAATCTGCTCACCCACAATGTTTTCCAAATAATCAATCATTTCTGGATGTTTCTCATACAATGCAATTAGATTTACAAAATCTACTCTTCCACTACGACTACTTCCAATCATACGTAATCCCTTTTCCAAAATCATTCTTGTATGAATCGGAACTGGATCCTCCGTCACACCCAATATCGCAATCGTACCTTCTGGATTAATATAATCAATAATCTGATTAATGACTCTATGTGCTGCATGACCACCAACACATTCAAATCCATGATCAATTTCAAAATCATCTGGTATTTCATTGACCAGATACGTACCATCCACAAATGTAAAATCGTGTAACTTTGACTCATTTACACCCATAACATAGACCTCAATTTCTGGAAACATCATTTTTAAAAGAAGTGACGTAATATAGCCAACATTTCCGTCTCCCCAGACACCAATTCGATTCCTTCTACTATGTGCTGTTTGACAAAATCGATCAATTGCATGATAGCTGACTGATACAATTTCTGTAAATGCTGCAACGAGTGGATTTATTCCCTGTGGCAACAATACAACACGATCTGGTTTTGCTGCGATATACTCCTGCAAAAATCCATCTGTTCCACTTGCTCTAAATTTGGAAGTTTTTCTATAGTTTTCTGAAATAATTTCATCCTCTTCCTGTGGAATATTCGGAATCATTACCACAAAATCACCCATTTCAAAGGTTCCTGTCGGATCATATACAACAGTGCCTACTGCCTCATGAATCAACGCCATCGGTAGTTTTTCTTTCATCACTTCTTTCGGTCTTAGACCCTGATAATAACGCTGATCAGCATTACAAATAGACATATGCGTTGGACGAACAATAACATGTTCCTTATCAATCTCCAAATCCTTAAATACCATTTCAAATTGTCTTGTCTTTTTTAACTGATATACTGCATTTAGCATTTATACTCCATTCTGCAAGTTTTATCTTGCAACTCAACCTACTGATCTCCTAGTAACGCTTCTGCAACTCGCATGTCATAAGGATACGTAATCTTAATATTGGATACTTCTCCCTCCACCAGATGAACCTCTTCGCCCTTAATCACCATGATTTTACATGCGTCTGTTAAAATCTCTTTTTCCTCACTTGTCAATCCATTATACAAATCGCGTAGTTTCTTTGCCTTAAACGACTGTGGTGTCTGTCCCTGATACATAATAGAACGATCCGGAATATTCGAAATCATCTTATGATTCTGACTTTCAACAATCGTATCTGTTGCAGGCACAACGGTATCACACGCACCAACCATTCTTGCATATTTTATATTTTCTTCTATCATTCTATGAGAAACAAATGGTCTAACAGAATCATGTGTTACAATAATGGTCTCCTCATCCAGCTTTCCCATTTTCTCAATATAAGCGATACTATTCATAATCGTCTCATTACGAGTGCTACCACCCTCTAATACTACAACTCGCTCTGCATTGATTAAATATTTTTTTATCAGATCCTGTGTATGTTTTACCCATTGTTTTGGACATAACACAAGTACATTTTCAAATGATGTATTCATCACAAACTTTTCAATTGTATGAATAATAATCGGTTTGTTACCAATTTCCATAAACTGCTTTGGCTTTTCAACATTTCCCATACGTGTTCCAGTGCCACCAGCCAACACGACTCCATATACATTTCCTGTACTCATCACTGCCTCCTATCACTTATATAAAGTTTTTTCCATAAATTGTTTCTAAAATACGTTTCGTAGAATTACCATCACATCCACTCATATACGCACTTCGAAACGTCTCTAATTTCTGATAATCAAAATGTTTTAACGATTGCATCTGTTCCATCAATTCTGACATATCCGTTACAATCGGTCCTGGAACAAACTCTCTATACGCATAATAAAAACCACGTTCATCATAATACTGATCCAAGTCAGGCGCAAGAAAAATCATTGGTTTGTGCATCAGCGAATACTCGAAAACAACAGAAGAATAATCAGTAATACATACATCTGCAACCATCAAAAGCTCTTCTATCGTCATTTCGTTTGTGATTTCCATACATGAATCCGCGCTATCACCTGGAATATTTATCCGCTGTTTTACAAATGGATGCTGTTTTATAACCAACATATATTCTGTTCCAAAGGTCTTGGTAAACTTCTCTATATCTAAAACATCTGGTGACTTAGCCTGCTTAATATCACCTCGAAACGTTGGTGCATACAATACAATCTTCCGCTCGCAACACTTTTTATTAATTTCATATAAATGATTCCTTGCCTCCACCTTTTTTTGTGCATCAAAGAATACATCTGTACGACTTACACCTAATGGACGGATCACTTTACCATCATCTTTTAACCCAAATGCTTCTGCATATGCCCAGCACACGGCCTGCCCACTAACAGGCACCAACCAATAATTACGATGACCTGAGTATTTTTCCAATGTTTTTTGATCTTCACCAAATTGTTGTTGTGCAACACTGAATCCCCATTTTTTAAAGGCACCACACGCATGCCACAACTGAACGAGCTTTGTTTCTTTTCGTAACGGAATCACGCCAAATGCACTATTCGATTCATTTAGAAAAATACATTTTGCATCTGCCATATCCCATAACAAACGCACCGTTCTAATAATAATATCCTTCCAGTTAGAATCTGCCACCTTTAAATAATGCACTTTTATTTGATATTGTCTTTTTTGTAATTCATCATATAAAAGTCTAAAATTATCCGATAATGTTTCCTGATGGTTTTCTACAAAAATAACCTTATCATCCCTAACTGATTTCCTTGCTGCAATCCAATAACAGAACGGATAACATATTTTAAAAACAATTCCTTTTATAATCTGCTTTACCATACTCTCACGTTCTCCCGCTACCTCTTTACCTATTTAGATAATTACGAAACTCAATTTAGGTGGTTGAAAGTTTCGCAATTACCTGATTTACCTATTGCAAATCAATATTTTATGTTACATTGCTTTGCAATTAACTTACCCAATTCCTGACAGCATTTTCCATTTTCATAGCTGCCCAATTGGTCTAAATGCTGTTGCATTTTTTCTTTTGCCACTTTGGCACGATACGCTTTTATAGAATCCACTAATTCTTCCATGGTTGTTGCCTGATCAAAAGGCCAATCATTTACGCTCACATAAAATCCCGTATTTTCAATATATTCCTCCTTATCCGGAACATATAAAAAACAAGGTTTTTTCATAAATGAATAATCCCAAACACAAGATGAATAATCCGTAATCATGATATCCGCTGCACAAAGTAACTCTTGCATATCTGGATAATCCGCTACATTGATTACCGATTTGCCCTGAACCGATAAATTGGCGCCTTCCTCCTGATACCGATGGTATCGACTGAGAAAATACCATTTTTCTCCACCATCTGTAATACCCTCTACTGGATTCAACTTTTCTAATGCATCTAACAAATAATCACTATCCAGCACCACTGGTTTGGAAGGTTTACGATATGTCGGTGCAAACAAAACAATTTTTCCATCCTCCGGAATCTGATAATACTGTTTCACCTTTCGAACCATATTAGCTGTATCACCCTGTATGAATTTATCATTTCTTGGCGTTCCAGCTCTCAACACATCGCCTTTATACAAAAATGTAGTTCGAATCATATTATCTTCCTGCACCTTACAACTTGCAACAAACAAATCAATATTTTTTGCACAAAATTCCGCTCGCTTCTTTGTTGCCCAACTTGCATCTGGTCTTTCATTTTCAACCTTCTTATATGCCCCACCGCCATGCCAGGTGTTGATTACATATTGATTTTTACGAAACGGAAACCATGGTGCATAAGAACCATTTGTCACAATAATTTTAGAAGTTAGTAACATAGGAAAAGAAGAAACAGTAAAATGCTTTACCAACTTCACTCCTTCTTCTTCCAAAAAATCATATTTTTGCGGATCTGCTACAGCCCACACATATTCATACTGATTTGGAAACCGTTCCTTCAAATACTCGTATAAATATTTAGGGTTACAGGAATAATCATAACTATTCCCACCTGTAAGCCCTGTAAATAATATTCTATTTTTTTTAATTGGTATAAGCCGAAACGGAATTGTAGCTACTTTTACAGCTTCCGAAACCAATACCTTAACTAAAGAACTACTCATAGATGTTGTTCCTCTCCTTCTGACACCTATTGGCATATATCTTTTTACACTTACTCATCTCTACGTTTCATTGCTGTAATCTGGTTTGCATCAATTCCTTCTGTGTTATCCTTCTGGAACAATATTTTGATTGTCAATAACAACAATTTCACATCTAACCAAAATGAATAATTTTCAATATAGGTCAAATCCAATTTTAACTTATCGTAAGGAGTTGTATTATACTTGCCATACACCTGTGCATATCCAGTAAGTCCTGCCTTAACTTTCAAACGAAAATCAAACTCTGGAATCACTTCTTTGTACTGCTGTGCAATAATTGGACGTTCAGGTCTTGGTCCCACTAGAGACATATCACCTTTGATGATATTGATTAGCTGTGGGAATTCATCAAAATGAAGTGCTCTCAAAACGCGTCCAATTGGTGTTACACGGTCATCATTTTTTTTAGCAAGCTGTGCACCATTTTTTTCCGAATCAATACACATACTTCTAAATTTATAAATATTAAAAACCTTATTGTCGATTGTAAGTCTTGGCTGATGATATAGCACCGGACCTCCATCATACAATTTAATCATGAGCGCAATAATCAAAAACATTGGCATCAAAATAATTGCAACTGGAATACAAATTGCCAAATCCAACAATCTTTTAAATATAATCTGATCTCCTGACAACCCCTTATTTCTCGATAAATAAAGTGGTGTGTCAAATAAATGAATATTATCAGACCCTCTTAACAAAATATCAGAGATCTTTGGTGTTACATAGGTTCTCACAGATTCAGCAAAACAACGTTTTAAAATAATATTTCGCTCATATGCAGGAATATCATAGATCAAAACTGCCTCATAATTTTCAACCATATCACATACACTGTCTAATGGTTCCTCATTTAAATCTGCAATATCACAAATCTCATATTTATCCTGTCTGGAACTCATTTTTGCAATCATATCGTCTGGTACTCTATCATGACATACCAACAACATTTGTCTTGGTGGATATAACGCAGCATAAATCAGCTTACAAATAAACACCCATAACAACATCGCTGCAACCTGTCCAAGTGACATCATTAATAACGGGGTTGCACTCAAATAATGTCTACTGACAATTACGATCTGAAGATACGCAAAAACATTAGCGCCTACAAGTGCTAAAATTTGTGAATACAATACATCCATCAATCGCAAATAACCAATTTTAAAACCACCATATAAATTGGTGAACAAAAAGAGCGTCAGTCCATATAACCCGATAACGGCCCAATCACCTCGCCGAGAGAATGGGTTTTCCAACTGTTTCACATAACAGCCATACCATACATACGCAAAAATCAACACGTGAATTGCCAAAATGACAAATCCCTCAAAAAAATTGATTACTCTCTTAAACCGTTCTCTTTTCTTCATTCCTAATCTCCATTAAAAATACTACTTCAACTTTCCATCTGGCAAGAACGTATATTTCTTTCCTTTGATTTTAATGGTTTTACCTACTACCATTTGTCCATTCTTTTTGAAATAGTATTTACTTCCTTTATAGGTTAACCAACCTGTTTTCATTGCACCTTTTTTGTTCTTATCAAAATAATAACGATTTCCACCTATCGTTTTCAATCCGTATACTCTGCGCTTTTCCTTACCAACATAATAGGTCACACCATCTGTTGTAATCCATTTACTCTTTGCAAGACTTCCATCAGAATTACGATATAAGAACTTACCATTGTCATCTTTATACCATCCTTTTTTGATGTGACACACACCATCTTCATCAATGGTAATTCCCTTTTCCTTTGTTTCAAACTGCTGTGCACCATCCTCGGAAAACAAATAACGTTTGCCCTTTATTTTCACAATTCCGGTTTTCATTTCACCCTTTGCATTGAAATAATATGTTTCATCATCAATCTCACGCCATCCCATTGCAGTTCCCTGTTTTGTTAAATAATAGGTATGTCCTGCTAATGTCATCCAACCGTTTGTCTTTCTTTTTCCGCGATAGTAATAATATCGATGCAAACCATCTGTATACCAACCATATTTTAATGCTGAACTTCTCACCTTTAACGTTTCACGATAGTCTTTATACAGAAAATCAATATCTACCGTATTTTGTGTAATGCCAGGCTGTACTTGTGTTGACGTAGCCTGCCACATTGTATGTGGCATAGATTTTTGATCTGGTTCTTCATGTGTATATCTTGCATACCAAAAATCATAATTCTCCAACTCACTTGGATTTAAATAATTTGTATACCAATTCCAATTGCTATAATACATTGGATGATATCCAGCCGCCGCTACCGTATCCAAAAACGTTTTAATATTTGCTGTTCTTTGTGCCGTATTCGTATGACTGATAATATAATTATCCTCTACATCATATGCAACAGGAAACGCAACTGGTATACCATCTAATTGTTTGATAACAAACTCTGCTTCTTCCAACGCCTGTTTTGGTGTAATCGCATATGAATAAAAATAAATACCAATTGGAATATTCAATTTTTTAAGTTCTTTTACGTATTCCTTAAATCTTGGATCTACCTGACACTGTCTGGTTCCAAAACGACCTGCTCCATAGCCTAAACGTAGCATTACAAAGTTCACACCACTTTTTTTCACCTTGTTCCAATCTACATTTCCCTGATACTGCGAAGCATCTACACCCATTGTCACCACATTACTGCTTAATCTGATTATTTTTACACCCAAATCTTTTCCGTATTTATAATTATTTCCCTTTGCATTAAAGAAATAATAATACTTTCCAATACGATGCCATCCTATGAGTTTTCTTCCGCTTTTATTTAAATAATAGCGATTGCCTTTATCCACAATCCATTTCGATGTCTGTTTTTCTCCATTAATATAATAATAACCGTCTTTCCATCCATCAGTTTCTGCTTTTGCAGTATTACCAAAACAAACAACACAAAACATCCAGCAAACCAATGTCAGAAAAATACGTATTTGTTTTTTGCTCATATTATGCCTCATGTCCTTTTTTCTTAATCACTTCTACTACTTCATTTACATATTTTTCACATAATTCGTCTGTAGTTGCTTCTACCATAACACGAATCACTGGTTCTGTTCCACTTTCACGAAGCAAAATTCTTCCATCCTCACCTAATTCTTTTTCTACATGATGTACTGCCGCCATAACATCTGCATCAGCCTTTGCTTCTGGTTTGCTCTTAACACGTACATTTTTCAAAAGCTGTGGATAAATCTTTAAATCTCTGAATAATTCCGATGCTTTGACTTTCTTTTCAAGCATAACTTCCATCAATTTAATCGATGTCAATACACCATCACCTGTGGTTGCATACTTGCTAAATATGATATGACCTGACTGTTCTCCACCAAGAGAGTGATTATTCTCCATCATATTCTCAAACACATACTTATCACCAACTGCAGTTTTTTCATAGCAAATACCCTTTTTATGTAACGCCTTATAAAGACCAAGATTGGACATAACGGTTGTCACAATTGTGTTATTATTTAAAATACCTTTATCCGACATATGACAACCACATGCATAAAGAATCTTATCACCATCAATAATCTCACCATTCTCATCTACCGCCAAACAACGATCTGCGTCACCATCATAAGCAAAGCCAATATCTAATTGTTTCTCCTTTACCAATGCCTGCAACTGCTCGATATGCGTAGAACCACAATTTGTATTAATATTTGTTCCATTTGGTTCATTATTAATCACATATGTCTTCGCTCCAACTGCTTCAAATACAGCCTTTGCAACCGTTGAAGATGCACCATTTGCACAATCCAAACCAACTCTCATGTTTTTATAGGATTTTGTCACCAAAGTAATCAAATATCCAATATAACGATTACGTCCAATCGCATAATCTACTGTTTTACCAATCATTTCTTTTGTGGCATATGGAATTTCTGGAATTTCACCATCAATATAAGCCTCTATCTCAGCCTCAACGCTTGCCTCTAGCTTATATCCCTGACCATTAATTACCTTAATACCATTATCATAATATGGATTGTGACTTGCAGAAATCATAATTCCACAATCAAACTCGTCCAATCTAACAATATAAGAAACACTTGGTGTTGGTGTTACATGCATTAAATACGCATCTGCTCCACTTGCAGTTAATCCAGCAACCAAAGCATACTCAAACATGTAGGAAGATCTTCTTGTATCTTTTCCGATTACAATACTTGCCTTACCATCTTCATGATTCTTTCCATAATAATATCCTAAATATCTTCCGACTTTATACGCATGTTCTACTGTTAAATTTACATTTGCTTCACCGCGAAATCCATCTGTTCCAAAATATTTTCCCATATTCCCTCTATCCTCACTTTTTTGTAATACTAACTTCTATTTTCTGATAATATTGAGCGCACACTGTAAATTAATAATCTCAGCATATGTAACACTACCGCCGAACTCACCATCTAACGTCCACTGAACAGCTTCTTTGCTCTCAACAACAATTTTCTTTGCCTTGAACTGATACATGTAATCCGGATTATAATCTCCTAATAAATAGGAAGTCAGAGTTGCCTGAATATCTAACGGATTCTTTGGATACTTCACCAATAACACCTCATAAAGACCATCATCAAATTCTGCTATTCTGCTATTCGGATTCGGAAAGCCACCAACTGTTAAAGAATTGGTTACCATTCCCAGCAAAAAATCATCTTCAATCACCTGATTGTCATATGTAATCTTCATATGATAAGACGTCAAGCTAGGTACGCTTTTAATGCCTTCTAAAATGTAAGCCATATGTCCCAAATGATTTTTATACTGCTGCGGCGTTGTATATGTTACTTCTGTAAATGCACCAAATGCAGCCACATATACAAAAAAATCTCCGTTAAACGAACCGACATCAATCGGACGTGGTGTATATTTTACAATTCTCTTTGCCGCTCTAATCGGATCCTTTGGTATTCCTAAGCTTCTTGCAAAATCATTCGTTGTTCCACATGGAATATAGCCAATCAATGTCTCACTTCCACATTGCATACAGCCGGTTACCACTTCATCCATTGTACCATCTCCACCGGCACAAACAATCATATCATAAAGCCAGCTTTCTTCTTTTACGATACGGGTTGCATCCTCCTTCGCCTGTGTTGGATAAACCCTAACGTTATAACCAGCTTTTACAAACAAATCAACAATCTCAAATAAATTATTCTTAATATGTTTTTTTCCAGCTGATGGATTCACAATAAATAAAAGATTCTTTAACATGTTTTTGCCTCCTGACAAACGTACATATAGAGTTAATTATACTCCAACACCCCACTATATGGCAAGAAAAAAAAGAGTTGTCCACTTTTTCAAGCCAAACAACTCTATCTTCCTTACCTTTTCATTAACAAAAATCGATTCTGTAAATCTATATCTTCCTCGAATCTTCCACAAAATGTTGTTGTAACGGTTGTAGCATCACTTTTTTTGATTCCCCTAGCCGTCATACAACTATGACTTCCCTCGATATACACTGCAACATCTTCTGATTCAGTCACCTTCTGAATAATCTCCGCAATATCTGTCCCAATACGTTCCTGTAATTGCAAACGTTTTGCAACCATATCTGCGATTCTTGCAATTTTCGAAAGCCCAATAACACGATTCTTGGGAATATATGCCACAGTAACCTTCATATCATACATAAGTGCTAAATGATGTTCACAATAAGAAAATACATCAATATCTCGAACCATCACCATATCATTACCTGTTGGTAAATCAAAGCTCTTAGAAAACATCTCTGCAATCTCATCATTCGAGTAATTCATGCCTTCAAAAACCTCTGCATACATCCTTGCGACACGTTCTGGAGTTTCTTTCAACCCTTCACGTTCTGGATCATCACCCAAAGCCACTAAAATTCCTCTTACATGCTCTTTAATTGCATTCTGATCAATTGCCATTTTATTTCCTTCTTTCATACATTATGTCAACCATTAGGTTGACATAATATAAACATTCTTATCTTATAATCCTAAAATACGACGAACCGTATCTTCCATCTCACTCTTATCACATACTGTATCATGTAATACTGCTGCACTACGAATATCCTCAATTGCTTGTGGAACCTTTACACCTGAAATCTTGTTTAATTCATCCACCAATTCAAAATCAGACTGTGATGCATACTGTGCATCAATTGCCTCCATTACACTTCTTGTAAATTTGTAAGGGCTTGCTGTAGAAGCAATTACAGTAGGTGTCTTATCACCAGTTGCTGCTACATATTTGTCATATACTGTTGCTGCAACTGCTGTATGTGTATCCATAATATACTGATCAGACTCATAAACCTTCTTAATGGTTGCTGCTGTTTCTGCTTCATTCGCATAATTACCATAAAACTCCGCAAGATTCTTTTTCATTTCCTCTGTAATCTCGTATTTACCATCTGATGTGAGCGCTTTCATAAGCTGTGCATTCTTTTCAGAATCATCACCAGCAATACGGTAAATCAAACGCTCTAAATTGCTTGAAATCAAGATATCCATAGAAGGTGATGTTGTTAAAATAAATTCTCTATTCTTATCATACACACCTGTCTCAAAGAAATCATATAATACTTTATTGTCATTTGATGCACAAATAAATTTCGCAATTGGTAATCCCATTTCTTTTGCATAATATGCGGCTAAAATATTACCAAAGTTACCAGTTGGTACAACAACATTAATCTTGTCACCTGCCTGAATACTGCCATCTGCCACAAGACGTGTATACGCATATACATAGTAAACCATCTGTGGTACTAAACGTCCAATATTGATAGAATTTGCAGATGAGAACTGGAATCCCTTATCATCCATTGCCTTTGCAAGTTCTTTATCATTGAACATATTCTTAACACCTGTCTGTGCATCATCGAAATTTCCTATAATACCAACAACAGATGTATTATCACCCTTTTGTGTTACCATCTGCTTTTCCTGAATTGGACTTACACCATTCTTAGGATAAAATACAATAATCTTAGTACCTGGAACATCTGCAAAACCAGCAAGTGCAGCTTTTCCTGTATCACCTGATGTAGCAGTTAAAATTACAATATCATTTTTAATCTGATTTTTCTTAGCTGAAGTTACTAATAAATATGGCAAAATAGAAAGTGCCATATCCTTAAATGCGATTGTAGAACCATGGAATAACTCTAAATAGTTAGCACCAGCCTTCTTTACAAGTGGTGCAATCAACTCTGTATCGAACTTCTTATCGTATGCACTATTGATACAATGCTTTAATTCTTCCTCTGTAAAATCAGTAAGCATTCTGCTCATTACTTCATATGCTACTTCCTGATAGCTCATCTTTGCTAACTCATTTAAATCTACATCTAATGCTGGAATACTATCTGGTACAAATAGTCCTCCATTCTCAGCTAATCCCTTTAAAATAGCCTGAGACGCTGTTGCTGTTTCGTTGCTGTTACGTGTACTTTTGTAAGTTACTGCCATATTCTTTTCCTCTTTTCCTATAAAGTGTGAAAGCAACTTTGTTGCTCATTCCCTATATCATTCGTTGCGTCTATATTATTATCACATATAACGCAAAACTTCAAGCTATTCAGCAAGAAAAACTTCCATTGTTCTTCTTCCCCACTGTAAAGCTTCTTTATGTGTGTAGAAAAACATATCTATTCTCTTACCTTTAATCGCACCACCACGATCTTCTGCGACATATACTTGTCCATTAATAACAAGTCTGGTTCCAAATGGTATGACATTCGTATCTACCGCAAGCGTTCGGTTTGTTGTAGGCACTGTTCCACTTGCTGTACGATTACCACCTGAATAGACACCACAACAGATTTTACAAGTACAATACGCTGTGATTACATATTTTCCCAAGCTTTCACCATGTGTTGTTGCAAACACCGGTTCACCCTTTTGACCACCTTTACTTTGTGTATCTCCACTTCCTGTATCTGTTGCACTTCCCGGATCAATCTGAATCGGAACCCTATTGTTTTCAATATCCTCTTGGCGCTTTCTCTCCGCCATGATCTGTTGAATCTTCGCTTCTTTTGCAGCATCAGCTAATTTTTTTGCTTCAAATGCCTTTTCAATCTCTTCTTCTTGCTTTGCTTTAGCCTTTTCGTATGCAACACGATTTGCAGTCATTTTACTCATTGCAGTCAAATTATTCACAGCACGAATTTCTTCCATTCGCTCGTCATCATAACGAGTATCTAAAACATCCATCTGTGCAAGAAGCATACCATCCATATATCCGTATTTCATCTCGTTATACTCTATCTTTTGAACCTTTTTTATTTCACATCCAGCGTAATTAAGATTCGTTGCTGCAATCGAAACACTGCTTAATCGACCTGGCACCTCTAAAGAAGTAATCACTACACGATATCCAAATAATATTAAAATTGCTAATAACAATATAATGATTGACGCTTCAACCATTGTCTTTTTCTTCATTTTTTTCATATAAAATGTAATATTCTCCTATTAGACATATGTATTTAAATTATATGAGTAACTAGAACAAAGGTCAAGTATTTTGTTACTTCCTTCTATATGTTAAAATTTTTGTAGTTGTTCAAAACCAACATTAAAACGATAAATAAAAGGAGTAACAACAACGATAACATGGAAAATTATAAAGGCGTGACGCAGTCACAAAAAAAAGATGGTAGTATCTACTACCGCAGTTCTATCACAATTCAATCAAAGCATGTTAGTCTTGGCAGTTTTTCTGATGCAAAAACCGCTGCACAGGCCTACAATGAAGCATGTGCAATCCTACGAGAAAACAAGTATACACTTGAAGATTATTCTTCCCATTTTGCGTTGGATTTTTCTAAATTCGTGATATTAATGAATTATCGTAATACCGGAATTTACTTCAAAACACCAATCTATTTACAAACACGATTTTTTTATTATTTCTTTTCTCCAAAAAAATATTTAATTTTTGACCGTGAAGATTTATTTTTCTATGCGAATCATAAAATCCAAACACGTGGCGGTTATTTTTTCATCTGTAACTATGGCAGTCAATATAGTATATTATCCCGTTATGGAATTAAAAGCTACGCCAAAAAAGGAATTGATTATATTTTCATGAATCAAAACGATTATGACTTCCGATATGAAAATTTGAGAGTCATTAACGAATATATGGGAGTCACAGAAATAACAACTGACACCAAAACAGAGTATGAATGCAAAATCCATATAAAAGGAAATACTTTGGTTGGACGTTATCCAGACAAAATTTCTGCTGCCATAGCATATAATAAAGCAATTGACACACTTCATAATCGTGGTGTTCGTAAACAATATATTAAAAATTATATTTCTTCACTCAGTGCAGAACAATATATGGAGCGTTATCAGGACATTCTCATTTCCAGCAAACTGGAAAAATACGAACCTGACAGAAAGTAATTCTATGCTTTTATTTGATTTAAAATTGTAATATCACTTGACAACTATGCCAAACATGATAGAATATCAACGACTCAGACAAATGATCGCGGCTGCAAGTACGAAAGGTTGCAGGTGAGGAAAGTCCGGGCTTCATAGGGCAGGGTGCCGGATAACGTCCGGTGGAGGCGACTCCCAGGCTAGTGCAACAGAAATATACCGCCAAATTTATTTGGTAAGGGTGGAAAGGCGAGGTAAGAGCTCACCGCTGTTTTGGTAACAAAGCAGGCTCTGTAAACCCCACTCGAAGCAAGACCGAACAGAGAACCATGTGGCTGCCCGTCACGTTCTCGGGTAGGTCGCTTGAACCTATTGGTAACAGTAGGTCTAGATAGATGATCATTCAACGACATAACCCGGCTTATCGTCTGAGTCATAACAAAATAGGCGATTGCTATATGAATAGCAATCGCCTATTTTGTTACCTAAAATTATTTAATCCAATACAAATACATTGCACATTATACTGGGAAACAACTTCCGCCTACAAATTCTCGCAAAATACTGTTATTGGGAATATGCTCTGAGCTAATCCCCAAGAAATAATCTAAAAACTTCAATAATCTTTTTGCTTCCTGATATTCTTTCTCATCTGGAGAAATCGCAAATAACAATGGCTCCACATATGGTTTAATCACACAAAGCTCATGAATCAATGCAGAATTAAACATTGCATCTGCCTCCTCTTGATATGGGAAAATATTCTGCTCTTCTCCTCTTCGAACGGAATCCCACATTGCAATTGTATCCTTTGCAGAATTACCTCTTGTTCTCGCATCTCTTACAATTCTACGAATCAGACGTCCATCTGTTGTAGCAATACGATTATGCTCATCTACATTTAACTGTGTAAGCGCGCTGATATATACTTTGAATTTACTTTCATTCGGCAACTTTTCCGACATCTTAGGATTTAAACCATGAATACCCTCAATGACCAATACATCGCTTTCACGAAGTTTCATAGTATTGCCCTTGTATTCTCTTTCTCCTTTTATGAAGTTAAATGTTGGCATCTGAATTTCTTCACCATTTAATAAGCGAACCATATCCTCATTAAATTGTGCAGTATCCACTGCCTCAATGCACTCAAAGTCATAATTGCCATCTTCATCCTTTGGTGTGTCATCCCGATTCACAAAATAGTTATCAAGCGCAATTGGATGCGGTTTCAATCCCATCGCTCTTAACTGAATACTTAAACGGTGTGAAAATGAAGTTTTTCCTGACGAACTAGGACCTGCAATTAAAACTACCTTTTTCCCCTGTGCTTTTATCTGCTCAGCAATTTCTGCAATTTTCTTTTCCTGAAGTGCTTCCTGTACCAACATCAAATCATTAATTTCTCCATTTGAGATGGTATCATTCAAACCACCTACTGTATCCACACCTAACATAACAGCCCATTCATCTGACTGCTTCATTACCTGATACAACTTATGCTGCGGACAAAATGTTGGAACAACATCTGGCTCTTTCTTCGTCGGCATTTGTAACACAAAACCTGATTCATATGGATATAATTCAAAATACTTCAAATAACTCGTAGATGGCACCATAAATCCATAGTAATAATCTTCAAAATCATCCAAACGGTATGCATTCGCATTGGAAGCACGGCGATATTTAAACAATTTCACCTTATCCATTCTTCCTTGCTGTTCAAAGCGTTCTCTTAATTCCTTTGAATTATATGTATATTTCTCGATTGTTAAATTCTGTGCAACAAGCGCTTCCATCTTTTCCTTCACTTCTTTCAAAAGCGCATTGCTTATTTTCTCTTTTTCCGAATCTAGTTCGCAATAAAAACCTTTACTTAATGAAAACAAAACACGAATTCTTCCAGTAGTTCCCTTTTCTTTTAGCACCTCACGAAAGGCCTTCATCATCATCAAAATCATACTTCTTTTATATGTATCCAAGCCAATCTTTTCTGCAGTCGTCACAAATTGAATTTCTGCCTGATCATCTACGCTTTTATAAAGTTCACATAAATGTCCATCGCGATATGCCAATACAATCTGCCCCTTTTCACAGGTTCCATACTGCTTTGCAATTTCTTCGAGCGTGATGCCCTCTTCTACTTCATAAGTCTTACCTTCCACTACAATCTTCATCATAAGCCTTCTCCTTTCAAGTCTAATTCTCTTATAATACTGTAACGGGTGCCCCTGTCTGTGATTTACTTACAACCACATCTTCCTCTTTGCATTGCTCTTGCAAATAGGCGCACACAAAATCTATAAAAATGTACTCCAATCCATAGTGCGTTGCATCGATTACTGTCAACCCCATATCCATTGCATCAATACCCTCATGATGACCATAATCACCTGTCAAAAGCAAGTCGTATCCATTTCCCAAAACCTGCTTCATTACGCTTTTTCCCGAACCCGGCATCACCGCAATACGCTCATATACCTTTTCTGCCTGTTTCTTATCCTGGTATAACATAACAAATGGCAAATGAAACTTCTGCTTTACATATTCCGCCACTTCAGACGCTTTCATAGGTTTCGGAAGCTTTCCATATCGCCCCATTCCAACGCCTTCCTGCTCACAAATCTCATTACAAGGTTCAATTGGCGAAACATCTGTTAAATTAAGATACTGTTCTCCTGCTGCCAAATCTGCCATTCCACCAACGGCATCAAAATTGGTATGCATCGCATAATAGCAAATTCCATGTTCTGCTAATGTTAAAACTTTTTCCTGCGTAAATTGACCCTCGCTTACCTGTTTCATAGCAGAAAAAATCATCGGATGATGGGTAATCAGCATGTCAATACCGTTTGCTACCGCTTCTTCTACCACCTCTTTTGTTGCATCTAAAGCAACCATAATTCTTTTAACTTCCTTTTGTGGTCTTCCCACTAACAAACCTACATTATCCCACTCACATGCATATTTCTTTGGTGACAATGCATCTAAAATCTGCATCACCTGTTCGCAAACCATTTTCTCACCTCGTTTCACCCAAGTAAAACGGATCCTTCACATTCCGCTTCGCTACATGTTCAGGAACCAATGATACTTCGTATTGTATTGATTCAATTATTCCTGTATAAAATATTCCCTTGCTCTATTATTATACTCTATTTCCTGTTGTATTGTACATATTCTTTCTTTTGTCTTATCCGGAATATCCATCCCTTTTTTTGTCATATCATCGACATGTTCCTGCAATTTTTGTCGTATTTGTTGCAATTGTTCCGCTTCTTTTTTTAAATAAGCACTTAAAATCATATCTTTATGCTGTAAACCGTAACGTCCATATAAAAGTTCCACTTCACTGTATGTAGCATCATTTGAAGTCCCATCACATTCCATATTCTGTTTCCAGATATCATGTTCTTCTGGGATCACCCGCATAACTGTGTAATATTTCCCTTCATCAATGAGCATTTCTTCCTTTTCAATGATGTATTTTTGTTTAAGCAAATACTTGCGAACTTCTTTCAAGTCAGACTGTGGTTGCAAAATTAAAATAGGACGTGGAGTTATATGATTTCCTCTCTCCAATATCCCTTTTACCAACAACCCACCCATACCTGCTATTACAACAACATCCGCTTCATCGCAAGCCAATTTTTCAAGTCCATCACTCAATCGTATATCAATCACATCCTCAAGTTCATGCAATTGTACATTTTTCTTCGCAATTGCAAGCGGACCTTTTCTAACATCCATTGCAATTACATTTTTTGCGATTCCACGTTTAATCAATGCAATCGAAACATATGCATGATCACAACCGATATCTGCGACTGTAATCTGTGTATTTTCCCCTATAATAACGGACTGTGGTAAAACCATATTTACCACAGTCTCCATTCTCTTTGACAAGACAATATCCATTTTTTACTCCAAATAATCTCTTAATTTTCTACTACGGCTTGGATGACGTAATTTACGTAAAGCTTTTGCTTCAATCTGACGAATACGCTCACGTGTAACATTGAACTCTTTACCAACTTCTTCCAATGTTCTGGCACGTCCATCATCTAAACCAAAACGAAGACGCAATACCTTTTGCTCACGCTCTGTCAAAGTAGATAACACTTCTACCAACTGTTCCTTTAATAAAGTAAATGCTGCCGCATCCGCTGGTACTGGAACATTCTCATCCTGAATGAAATCGCCAAGATGACTATCTTCCTCTTCACCAATTGGTGTCTCCAAGGAAACAGGCTCTTGAGAAATCTTCAAAATCTCTCTTACACGATCTACTGGAATATCCATTTGCTCAGCAATTTCTTCTGGAGATGGTTCACGTCCAAGCTCCTGTAAAAGCTGTCTTGAAACACGAATCAACTTATTAATTGTTTCTACCATATGCACAGGGATACGAATTGTTCTTGCCTGATCTGCAATTGCTCTGGTAATCGCCTGACGAATCCACCATGTTGCATATGTAGAAAACTTATATCCTTTACGATAATCAAACTTTTCTACTGCTTTAATCAAACCAAGGTTACCTTCCTGAATCAAATCAAGGAATAACATACCTCTACCCACATAACGTTTTGCAATACTAACAACCAAACGTAAGTTAGCCTCTGCAAGTTTTTTCTTTGCATAATCACCCTGATTAATAATATTCTTTAATTCCTTTTTCTGCTCGTCAGAAAGATTATCCGCATCCTCTTCTAACTGTGATTTTGCCATTTCTCCTTCTTCCATCTTTTGTGCAAGATTTATTTCTTCTTCTGCACTTAACAAAGGAACTTTACCAATCTCTTTTAAATACATTCTGACTGGATCTTCAATGTTTGTTCCTTCCGGAACAGATAAATCAATCTTTTCAATCGAAATATCTTCATCATTTTCCACTTCCATTAATGCATCTTCATCTGGTTCATCTTCTACATCTGTGATGGTCAAAACATCTACCTTGTTTTGCTCTAAGAAATCAAAGATCTCAACCATGCGCTCTGTTGTCAATTCCACATCTTTACTTGTTGAAAAACATGCAATAATTTCATTATCTTCAATTACATTTTTCTTCTTTTTTGCAATTGCTAAGAGCTCCTGCAATTTTTCCTGAAATCTTTCATCCTCTGCTGCGTTTACGTTTTCTGCTGTTTTTTCTTTCTTGTCTTCCATTTTTCCATCCTTCCTAGAAACTTCATTTATGTCTTATCTTTTCTGTATTATAAATTTGATTTATATACGAATAATCAACTTATCAATTTTACTTTTTTCTATCATCAATTGGGATGTTTTTAACAAATCCCCTTTTGCTTCTTCTAAACGATGTTCCATACTTCGTCTTTTAATGCTTTTCACCAAATCCGTAATCGCCTTCGACTTTTCCTCCTGACTAATCGCCATATCAAAATCCTGTTGCATAATTGCGGATACCTTATCATGCTCCTCTTTGCTTTGATATCGATTCAAAATTACGGCTGGATTCACTTTTTTCTCCGCTTCATATTGTGCAAACAAAGCTTCCACAATATCATGATACACCGGTTCATAAAAATCCTTCGGTTCGACAACATTTTTTAATATGTCAAACAAACGATTTTCATTAATTAACCATGTAATCAGCAATCGTTCTGCCTTTAGCAGGTTATTTGCTTTTTTTTCTTCTTTCGAAACATATGGCTGCTGATCTCGGAACACCCGATTATCTACTCGATTCATAGCAGATACGCCGTATTGTGTCACCATTTCTTTCAAATTATTAGCATCTATTTTATAGACCTGTGCAACACTTTCCACATAGTTTGCCCTTTCTAACGGCTCCATAATCAGGGCTAGTCTCTTTGCAGCTTCTTTTTGAAACAACGTTCGCTCTTGCGGATCTTCTAAATGATATTGTTGCTCCAAAATATGAATTTCAAACATAATACCGCTTTGCGCCTGTTCTATTCTTTTTTCGAACGCTTCTGTTCCCTCTGCCTGAATCAATTCATCTGGATCCTTATATGGTTTTAAGGATATTACGCGTGCTGGCATTTCAAATTCTCTCATAATTTCAAGCGCTCTTAATGCTGCCTTGGTTCCCGCTTCATCACTATCATAAGCTAGATATACCTGATTCGTAAATCGCTTAATCAAATTTACCTGCCCTGTTGTCAGTGCGGTTCCCAACGATGCAACTGCATTATCAAAGCCTGCCTGATGCATCGATATAACATCCATGTACCCTTCACAGAAAATAATACCCTGCCGTTTGCTTTTCTTAGCTAAATTCAATCCATATAAGTTGCGGCTTTTATCAAACACTGGTGTATCTTGCGTATTAATGTATTTCGGCTTCGCATCACCCATAACACGCCCACCAAATCCAATCACTCGATTATTGACATCCACAATCGGGAACATCACTCGATTCCAAAACCGATCACTGCCACCATATTTCTCATCGAACTTGACCAATCCAGATTCCTTTAATTGATCATCCTGATACCCTTTACTTTTTAAGTATTTATACAAATCATCGCTGTATTTATCAGAGTAACCCAAACCAAACGCATTAATTGTCTCATCCGACAACCCTCGTTGCTTTAAGTACTCCATCGCCAAATTGCCATGTTCTCCCTTTAACAAGAAATGAAAATAGCCAGCAGCTAATTTGTTCATATCCTTAATGGTATTTCGAATATCTGCCTGCTTTTTTGCTTCTGGCGTCATACTTTGCTCCGGTAAAGATATTCCGGCTCTTTGTGCTAATGCTTCTACCGCCTCTGGAAAGCTGAAATTTTCATGTTCCATCATAAAGGTATATACATTACCACCTACACCACAGCCAAAACAGTGATACATTTGTTTTTCTCGACTTACATGAAACGAAGGTGTTTTTTCATGATGAAACGGACAACATGCGGAATACGTATTTCCTTTTTTCTTCAGATTCACATAATTACTGATAATGTCCACAATATCATTTCGAGACATCACTTCTTCAATCACTTCATCTGCATAATACACGCTGCCAATCACCTACCGTTTCCAACCAGATGGTTCAAATGCCTCCTGGAACTTCAGTACTGCATAATTATCTGTCATTCCTGCAATATAATCACACACTACTACTTCTCGTTCCTCGCCGTTTTCAATCATAGAAACAAACTCTTCTGGCATATTCTCTGGATGACTATTATAATAACCAAAAAGTTCCTGTAGCATTCGTTTTGCTTTTCCTTCTTCACCTTTTGCAACAGGATTCGTATAGACATGTTCAAACAAGAAGCTTCTAAGTCCAGTCATTGCCTGTCGAATCTCCGGGGAACAAACAATATCATTTTTCCCTTCACTGTTAGCAATCACATCATGAATAATCGTATTCAATCGGTCTCTTGTTCGATTACCTAAATACATAGTACAATCTTTTGGTAAATGTTCTTCTAATAAAATACCACCACGAATTGCATCATCAATATCATGATTGATATAAGCAATCTTATCTGCGATTTGTACAATCTTTCCCTCTAATGTGGAAGGACTTCCTGTTGTTTTGTGATGCAAAATGCCATCACGAACTTCTACAGTCAGATTCAATCCTCTTCCTTTTTTCTCCAATCGCTCTACCACACGAATGCTCTGTTCGTTGTGCTTGAACCCTTTCGAACAAACCTCATTCAAAGCACGTTCTCCTGCATGTCCAAAAGGTGTATGCCCCAAATCATGACCAAGTGCAATCGCTTCTGTCAGCTCTTCATTCAAACGAAGTGCTCTTGCAATTGTTCGAGCAGTCTGTGACACTTCTAACGTATGTGTCAATCTTGTTCGATAATGATCTCCTTCAGGCGAAAGAAATACTTGTGTTTTCTGTTTCAAACGACGAAAAGACTTACTGTGCAATATTCGATCTCTATCTCTTTGATAGATTGTTCGCACATCACACATAGGTTCTTCCTGATCTCTCCCCTTCGACTGATCAGAAAATGCTGCATATTCACATAAATATTCATGTTCCCATGTTTCTAGCTTTTCCCTAATATTCATTCCTTATCCCTTCTATCGTCCTTTTTCTATCACAAATGAGGATTTTTGCCGTCCATTCTTTAATATACGACACACCTTTTCAAAAACCCTTTTTTTATTTAATATTTCCTTTCAAATTCTGAAACAGAAATCGGCTTATCGAAATAATAGCCTTGAAACAAGTCGCAACCAGCCTCGCTCAAGAACTCTATCTGCTCTTTTTCCTCAACACCCTCCGACACAACTTCCATATTCAGAAGCTTTGCCAATTTGATAATGGTATCAATAATAATTTGAGAACGTTCGACTTCTTTGGTCTTTTTCAAAAATCCCATATCAATTTTTATTACATTAACTTTCATGTCTTTTAAAATATTTAAAGAAGAATATCCACTTCCAAAGTCATCAATCTCCACATAAAAGCCATACGCTTGCAATTTTGCAATCAACGCCAATTGCTTTTCTGGTTCATTCATAAACGCAGATTCTGTAATCTCTAACTTCAATTGTTTTGGGTTTATTTCATATTTTTTTACTAACCCAACAAAAGTCTCATAAATATCAATATACTGAAAATCTTTCGGAGATATGTTGACAGAAATATGAAAATGTTCTTTCTCTGTACCACGCCATTGATTCAGTTTCTTTGCAGCCTGCTCCCATATATATTGATCCAGTTTATAAATCAAACCTACATTTTCAAAAACAGGGACAAATTCCCCTGGACTGAGCAACCCGTATGTCGGATGTTCCCATCGTACCAAAGCCTCAGCACCAATTACTTCTCCTACGGTATTCACCTGTGGTTGTAAGAACATTTTAAACTGGTCATAAAGCAACGCATCATCAAAACTTCTTAACACATTCTTGATTCGCAGAATTTCCTGCATCATCTTCTTATCAAAATACTCGAAGTAGTGGTCATAGTTTTCCTTTACAGCATACTCTGCCATTCTTGCATAATCACACATAATTCCCACGTCACCATCTTCTTTTTGGATTTGGTACACGCCATAATGCATCACAAATTGGAAATCATACTTTGTCAAAATATTCGCAACCGATTTTGTCCATGCCGTCACTTCTTTTTCAGAAAAATCTGATTTGCGCATACAAAAATAGAAATGGTCGCTTGTTTTCCTACAACATGGTGCATATTCTGGCAAATTTGATTTCAAACCATTTGCAGTTGCAATTAATACTTTATCACCTGTTTCATATCCAAACAAATCATTAATTAACTTGAAATCTTTAATATCCGCTGTCACAATATACCACTCTTCATTAGGATATTCATTCAGCAACTGTTCAACACTTTGTTTGAAACCATCATCATTATATATGCCCGTCAAACCATCATGTGTAGCCTGATATCTTGCTTCTTCCAAGCTTAACACATCCGCCGTCTTATCATACAAATAAAAATAACAACCAATATATTCCTTCTTCTTATCCTCTAATCTTCCATAATTGATTTCAAAATATTGTTTCTTTTGGTTTGTTTCAAAATTCTCAGTCCATTTTTTATCCTGCTGACTTTCTCCATACTCATATTTAGAAAAAATAGTTTCAAAATCTGACAGTTCATCTACATCTTTGTATAAAGAAAATGCCACATCATTGGCATAAATACATTTCCCGGTTATATCAAAGCAGACCACACCTCCTGCAGTCTCCGTTGTAACCAATGATAAGGTTTTCGTAATTAATCTACTATTCACATGATATACGGAATAGTAAATCAGAAATATAGCAAGTCCCAAATATCCGAACAACGCATAATCCATCAAAGAATCTCTAGCCGCACATAGTCCCTCTAATCCCATCGTAATGAGTAGTGCAACTGCTGCCGGAAAATATTTTTTTCGGTAAAAAGATGTCGTTTTAAATGTTGCCCCTATTAATATTAGCAACGCGAGAAGTGCAATCACATAAGAAAAATATGAATGAAATTTATACCAAGGCGAAATCGTTCGAAACATTCGATAACGAATCCCCCGTGCCATTCTGTATTCACAATAAACCACATGATGAAAAACACCATTTAACAACAACATAACCGAACACACTGCAGAATATAAATACACCACAATACGTACAACCATTTTACCATGATATCCATCTACATATCTTTCAAAAAAAGCCAACAAAAATATAAACATCCACTCTGTTGCAACAAAATGCACTGTTTGCATAACAAGTGCAATCGGTTCCGCCGGCAAAAAAATAGCCAAAACACTACTTACAACCGTTATCGCAACTGCGCATGTTAATCGAAGTAACGCTTTTGCAAGTTCAGTATTTTTCAGTTTTGCACGATAACCCACGCCTAACATTATAATCAAGATAAACAACAAGCTAACTGTATATGCTGTCTTCATCCTATCATCTCCCATCCCCAATGCATTAACCATTTTACATTATTTTTATTTTACCATAATGTGACATTTCCTTTCAACGGAATATTCTGCATATACCGTTAAATTTCCCAACAAAAAATAGGCAGCCTCTATATGAAATAGAAACCGCCTATTGTCAAGGGTACATCCCTTTTATTTTGTAATCTTTTTATATGTGTACTTTTTCTTCTCCACAATCTTGCCATATTTATTTTTCTGTGTACAAGAAGCAACATTTTTCTTTGTTTTGTCAGCCTCATACTCATATGTATACACTCTTTTTCCACCATCTGAACATTTTACGTTTGTCAACAATCCATTTTTGTATGTATAATTTTCAACAACCGAAGTGACTGGCTTTTTGGCATATACTTTACTGTAATTTTCACCCGTTGTTAAATATGTATAATGTCCTTTTTTGTAACATCACCTTTTTTGTTCACACTATACTTAAAACACTCTTCAAGTTTCAGCTTGCCATCGGTAGAATCACATGTATATACTCTCATAGATGTCATCACATACGATACCTTTGCTTTCGCCTCCGCCTTTACTGGCGAACACATTGTAAATGCCATAGCCATGGCTAATACTCCACTTGCAACTTTTTTCATAAATCCTGTTCTCATTGTTTTTCTCCCATTTCCAAAATATTTTTGTAATTATATCATATAATATATCCTTATACTAATCCTATTGGAATCAATCACATGGCAAATATTCATTCTTTATCATCTACATGGTTTCAGCATTATATCCATCATAGAGTTTTTCAAGTTCCGAACGACATTCAATAAATATACGTCCAAGTTCTGGATCAAAATGTGATCCAAGTGACTCCTCAATAATTTGAAAAGCCTTATCATAGTCAAAGCTGTCCTTGTAGCATCTCTTACTAACCAGTGCATCAAACACATCTGCAAGCGCCATAATTCTTGCTTCAAAAGGTATGTCTTCACCACTTATCTTCTCGGGATATCCTGTTCCATTCCATTTTTCATGATGATAATGTGCAACATTAATTGCTATTTTTTTAAATTCCTCATCATCCACCTGTGCAAGAACACTTTTTACAATTCGCGCACCTTCTGCGGAATGTGTCTTCATAATTTCGTATTCTGCATCAGTAAATTTGCCAGGTTTTCGAAGAATCGCATCATCTACTGCAATCTTACCCAAATCATGCATAGGAGCCGCTTTAATTACAGCTTTACAAAACGCAGGGGATATCTGTGCTCCAGTCTCCGTCTGTACCAACTTGTCCATAAACACTTTGACACAGTCACTTGTCCTACTAATATGCCCGCCCGTACTGTTATCACGACTTTCAACCATAACCGCCATTCCTTTTATAATAGAATTTTGTATTGCATGTATTTTCTTATTTTTCTCGTCAAGCGAACTAGACATTTCATTAAATGCATCTGCCAATTCACCAAACTCATCATTGCTTACAATATCGACATGATGATTGTAGTCTCCTGCCTCTATTTTTTGAACTCCCAGCTTTAGCTTATTTAGTGGAGCAGTAAGATTATCACAAAACATCCATAGGATAATAGCGCTAAAAAACAATATTAGACCTAATACAATAAAAACCGTAGGATCCATAACAATACTATGATTTCGAATAACCGAAATCATAGTTGAAGTCATAAAAAAAACAGGAAATATACAGATAGAAAGATAAAAAACATTCACGATAAAACGTACGGAAGGTTTCATACCAATTGCAATTTTACTAAGATTACCATCGGGATAAAATCTCGGTAACACCCATTTTCTATGTATAAAATTCAAAATCAGAAAGCTAAGCGTAAAAATACATATTGCCTCCTGCAAAATATTTAAAAATGATACAACTGCAATCTCTGTAATACTGATATGATATTGACTCTTAACCCATAACAGACATGCAACCTCCATGAAAAAAGAAATAATCCAACCTAAACAAGCCAATGCCGAATATACGAACGGAATATTGACGATACGATTATTTTCCCTTTTTATCATAATAGTACGGTATCGAATAATCCAAGCAGTAGGTACTCCAAATGCTACTATACTAAGGATAATCATCACCCATGGATTCTCATTCAAAAAATCGAGCCAAATTATATAATCTCCCGTCTCAGCAACCGGCATTCCTCCTGAATTTGCCATTAAATACCCGACAAAGTTTACAATGATTACAATCAATGCATAGCCATTCGCTACCGTTTTCAGTTTTTTCTTATCCATATTGTTATTTTCCATAAAATCCCCTTCACCTTTGAATGTAATGTAACAATCCCAACATTTGGAGTTCTTGGCTCATGATATGCTTCTACCTAATTCAGCTAATTCCTTAACAAGGGCGTCATCATTCCTGATTTCATCTTTTCCCGTAGCATAAAATGACTTATAGAAAAGGATATCCCAAGACAAATACTGTGCCATACATTCAAATTGTTTTTTAATCAATTCGTACTGCGTTGCCTCAACAGGTGAGCCGCCTGGAACAAGTACGCCAATCTTCTTACCCTTCAACTGTGCACCTCTACAGTAGCACTTGTCAATAATAAGCTTAAGTTGTGCTGTCATTCCCCACCAATAAACCGGCGTAGCAAAAACAATCATATCTGCCTCTACAAGCTTATCAATTGTCGAATTCGTATCATCCTTGTCTACACACCCCTTATAACATTCACAAACACCACATCCCTTACAAAAATCAATCTTTAGTTTATCCGCCTGCAAAACTTCAATCTCATTAGATTCTTTTGCCCCCTCTGAAAAGGCATCAATCGCTGCAAGCGTATTTCCCTTTCTTGCACTACCATTTACTATCACAATTTTCATACTCTTATCCTCCATTTACTACAACTTGTATTTTTATTTTTCTAATTCACAATATTACACATTCAAAGAAAGTGTCTAACTATTTATTCCTTTTCTCCATCATCATAATAATTAGCTAAACTAGGAGTTGCTAACTTCTTTTAATAATCATATTACATCCCCACTCTTTATGGAAATTCGGATTTCCCTTAAAGACGTATATATCTACGCATTTTCTCCAAATTGTACAACCTACACAAGTTTTCAACCATTATACCATACCGCAAACTAGATAGCACTACATAAAATAAGGCGTCAATCAATTATGATCAACGCCTTATCTTTCCCTATGTAAATTTCATAGATGCAGGAATTGACAGCTGCTTGCAGTAAGCATAAAACTCCTCTTAAGGATGGAGCTGCTGTTATAACACCAGCATTTAATCTTAAAAACGCGAAGGCATTTATTCATGCAGTAGGACCGAACTTTGCAGTGACTCCAACTGCATTTAAGGAACTATATGAAGCATATTATAATTCTTTAAAGGTAATGATGGATAATGGTTATCACAGTATTTCATTTCCATTAATTAGTGCAGGAATATTTGGCGGCTCCTTAGCGAATCCTGTCGCAGAGTCCACAAAGCAGTGTGTGAGAGCTTATAAACGATTTGTTCAGGATTATCCGGATTATGATATAGATGTAAAGTTATGCGCATTTAGTGCTAATGAAATGGTTGAAACCAAGAAATGTAAGGATTCCCTGATGCAATAAAGAATAGTAAGAAAAAGCATTTTGTAGAAGTAGTCATACTACATACAAAATGCTTTTTTTATGAGATGGTAACTAAAATTATAGCGTTATTTTTTATAATGACAAAATATTTATTTCGAAATATACACACTAACTGCAGGACCAGTAACTCGTCCAGTTGCACCAATGGTTCCGATTTGTGTTTCCTTGGTTACAGCATCACCTTTTCCAACACAAATGGTATCGCAGTGACAATAGAGTATTGCAGTTGAATCTGACAGCTCAATTTGAACATAATTTCCTTCCACATCGCTACTTCCAACTTGAATTACTTTGCCTTCTCCTGCAGCATAGATTGGTGTTCCTTTAGGGGCTGCGAAGCAGAATTTGATATCGCTATCGATGATTTTGATTTGTGTAATGAGTCCGTCATTTGTTGGATAAGCATAGCCACTAGGCCAATCGTTGATGGTTCCATCCACGCCGTTTTCCTGAGAGTCACGTATGTCATCATAATTTGCTACATCATCTTCCGTGATTTCTCCATTAATATCAGTTGGATCATCAGCAACAGCTTCGGTTGTTGCAACATCACTTGCAGTGTCTTCTTCTGTTGTAGTTGCTTCGCTAGCTACAATTTCGGTAGTATCATCATTATCTGCAATGATTTCTTCATTGGTAGATACTTCTGTCTCTGTTGCAGCAGCGGATTGCTTGTCGGCAAGATCTTTAGTGGTTTCTGTTTTGGTTGCATTTGGAACGATAATGCAGGCAATTAATGCTGCTGAAGCGATGCCAACGGCCCAGTCTAAGTGGAAGTTTTTACGAAATGATCTTTCGTGATTATTCGATGCTTCATTCATAGAAGCATTTACATTTTCTAGGCTACTTACATGTGTTCCTACCTTTTCATCAAATTTTGCTTTAATATTATTAAGATTGCTTTTCTTTAATTTAGACATATCCATTCTCCTTCAAATTCTGTTTTAGGGTTTGCTTTGCAAGGTACAGACGATTTTCAATTTGCTTCTTCGGCATATCAAGCGCCACTGATATTTCCTTTGGCTTTTGATCATGATAATATCGCCGAAGGATGATTTCTTTGTCGCTGTCAGATAATTCATTGATACATTTTATAAGTAGCTCCTTGTTCTCTTCATCAATCATAATATCCAACACGCTTTTTTCAGGGCTTGCCTCATCATGGGTCAAGCTTTCTATTGATATGCAGTTTTCTCTTGAAATTTTTCGATAGCGATCAATTGACTTGTTTCTGGTTACCATGGATAGATAGCTGGTTAGCTTGCCTTTATCTGGATCGAATTTCCCCGGGTTATTCCATAAATCCACATATACATCTGCTATACATTCTTCGATTTCCTGTTCGGAAATGTTAGCTAAAATGTTGCTAGCCACCTTCCATAATAATCTTGAATACTTATCAATTACAGTTGCCATCATTTTTTCATCGCGATCATGGATCGCCTTTATTATCTTCTCGTCTGTCATTGTTTTGCCCCTTGCATTTTCTTGATATCTATAGTTCGAAGAAAAAATGAAAAACACTTAAATTTTTTTATTTTATCATAAAAAAGCTGTTTGAATGGAATAATAATTCTAAATTATATAGTTAATCCCTTGGAGAATTTGAAAAATGTAAAATATTGTATGCAAATTTATCATTTTCTTTTCCACCTATTTCAAAATACTTAACTTATGAATACAAAACATCAAAAAAGATGTCGAATTAAACAAATTCAACATCCCTATCATTTATTTTCATTTGTGTATCATCATTATCCTTTCTTTTTACTTACCAAATTTCATGAACTTATAAAAATGGTAGATAGTGAGAATCGAACCTACGAAATCGCCGAAGAAATCCCGTTATATAGAATAACCATGAATCCGCAACCCTGTTATCCCTTCAGCACATCTACCATAACAGAATTAACCAAAATACTCATCTATAATAAAGTCAAATTGTTGATTCATCATTTTTTCAAGGTACTCATCAAAGCTGTCTGCAATGACTTCTATATAGTCTGAATCATGAACAAACATTACAACTTGTCCGTTCTTTCCTTTTTCTGATGGAGAAAAATCAATGAACAGCTGAGACGATCCACCATTATTCATGCAATCTGAAAAATGCAACCATTTCATTTTGTCAGCATCATCAATAATCTTATCATCAATTGGAATGTCTTCCGGATCAAACTCTCTGTTTATGTAATCACCATACCACTCCTGGGCCAATGCCTGATTCTTTATCATCTCTCCGGAAGATAACAGATAATAGGGATACTCTTCCAAATCAGAACCCAAAAAGTATAATGCAATATTTACACCCCTATACTCTCTAAAATAGGTACCATCTGCATACTTTAACATCTCCACTAATGAATCTGGTATTTCAGGATACAGCTCTTTCAATTTCAAAATGTTTTCTTGAGAAGCACCTTCTTTTACACCCTCAAACTCATCCCACTCTTCTTTTCCGCCGTTAGCGTAAAAAGCTTGTTTCAATCCATCCACATATTTTTTTACCAAATCACTCGCACCTGTTGCTATCATCACAATCTATCCTTTCACAGTTCAATTTGAATCTGGTGATTCATCTCTAAGTTTCAACTATCCAATCCCTATCATTTCCTGTATATTTAGTGATTCTGACTTTTTCCATATTCTATATCCTTTTCGACAGCTAAACTGGGATTTTGATCGCTACATTGCTTTCTAATACGATATAAACATCCCATATTCCTTCGGAACATTCAAAATACCATCTGATGTATTTTGAATCAAAACATCCTTTATCGCTTGTTTCGGTACACTACTCAATGATGTCATACCGGAAAGCGAATAAATATATTCCACCATATCATCAACATAGGTAACTTCCAAAGAATCAATATATTCTTTTTTTTCGACATTTGAAAAGGTTTTATTCAAAATCTCAAACCCGTTTTGAAGTGTAAAATTCTTATTAATATTATCTTCAACCCCATATTCAGATAGAATTTGGGAAAGATAATCTATAATCCCATGTTCTCCATATGTCGCACAATAAAAAACACCACCTTTTTTTAATACACGACGCACCTCAGATAATCCTTTATCTATATTAGGAACATGATATAACATCATATTTGCGATAATAATATCAAAGCTGTCATCTTCATAAGGTATATCTTGAATATCCAAAACTCTATATTCAATATTATCATAGTTCCCTATCACTTCTTTTGCAGTAGCTACCATTCCATCCGAAAAATCTGAAAGTATTATTTGGGAACAATCACAAATCAACGATTCTCTCCCTTTCCACATATCTCCTGTTCCACAACCTAACTCTAACACTCTTGCACCTTTATCAATTTTATAATTTGATACTATCCAATTTCCAAATCCCATCTTATTCGTTGAATATTTATCATGAATGGATATTCTCGTACTTAAATTATTTGCGGTAGCATACTGTTGTTTCACTACTAATGTATCATTTATCTTGCTCATACCAAACCTCCGTCAACGTCTAACTATCTCGACATATTCTAAGTTATCTATTTGCCCATACAATTGAACCTACGTTCAATTGTCATCCCTCGCTCAAAAAGAGCTCGGTCAATTCATACTTTAATCGAAACCTAGAAAAGTGCGACGAGTCGCACTTTTCTACTAACATCTAATTTATTCAGCCCAATTTTCAAGTTTTAATCCTTTTACTCTTTCAAACTCTTTCGTATTATTTGTAACCACCGTATAGCCCAATGCTTTAGCGTGACCTGCAATCATCATATCTAACGGACCAATTGGTGTACTTGCTTTTTCCAAATCTGCTCGAATCTTACCATAACTCTCAGCTGCCAATGAATCAAAATTCATAATCTCAATATTTGCCAATAATAAAGCTAATGCAACTCTATTCTTCTCTATTGCTTTGCTCTTCTCCACTCCATGCACCAATTCTGCATAAGTTACAGAAGAAATACATATATCTATTGGATCATGTTCTTGCAAACGTATAAATACTTGCTCAGGCTTATGCTTAATTGCATAAATACATATATTGGTATCTAGCATATATCTCATAATGCTTCACGCTCCTGCTCAAGACTACCATCTCGACCATCTTGCATAAAATCATCTGAAAACATATCTATTGCCTGCATAAATGAATTCCATTTATTTGTTTTTGGCATCAACAAAACAATATCTCCGATTCGATTCACTGCTACTTCATCTGTATTAAATCTACATTCTTTTGGAAGTCTTACCGCTTGACTTCTACCATTTTCAAAAACTTTTGCAGTCATCATAATTATCAACTCCTTCCTTATATTATCAGTATATACCAAGATATATATTTTAGTCAATAGAATTAAAATTTACATTAGCCGATATTATCAAAATCATATAATCAAAATCACTCCACATTTTTCATACATCCCTTCACGCGCGAATCAGAAATTTTTAAACCATA
The DNA here is from genome assembly GCA_030533405.1 of Eubacteriales bacterium. GTDB lineage: Bacteria > Bacillota > Clostridia > Lachnospirales > Lachnospiraceae > CAG-590. The sequence continues at coordinate 10,053 of JAUNJF010000017.1, read as the reverse complement.
TCAAAATAATTCAACCATCAATTATCGGAATCTCCATATTACCATCTATTCTGTCAAATTCCATTGATTCACATATTCTCTTTAACAAACGCATCTCCTTAGGCGTTAATGTCACTCCATCACCCATTCGAGTGTGATCTTTATTCCAAGATCGTATCTCATAAACAGGTTCACGTTCATTTATTTGAACAACATTTAGTTCTTTTTTCCATCCGTTATTCTCATCACATAAATCAGCTATATGAATCGCTATTTCATACTTTTTCATATTATCCACCTCTACTATCAAATAGCTTCTATTACCACTATCTACACCGTATGGTCAAAATTCAACTTACTATCTCCAGCTCGACAAGTTGGGATTTGTCTGTGTGCCGTAAATCGATAAAATTTTCAAAGCTTACTGTTGTTCAAAAAAGCAGCCAATTCTACATCAGCTGCTTTAACATCAAATATTTCTTCCTTGATATTGTACTGTTACAACAAATACTTTTTTTGAAGTATTATCCATTTTATAGATTACAAGATAATTATCAATTATTAATTGTTTATATCCTTTACCAGCATATCTTCCAACCAATCGATCCTGATGTGCCTCTGGCATCTGTTCCAGCGTTCTTATTGCATCCCATATCCTATCCGTCTGCCCTTTTGCATTTTCTGGTGATAGTTTTTCAAATGCAATATATGCATAGATGTCATCTATATCACGAAAGGCTTTAGGATATAACATAACTTCATATTTATCCATAGTATTTCTGATTTAATCTTTCCATTGCACTATTCATTGAAATTGGTTCCGCACCTTCTTCTACTTCTTTCTCTGCCTCATAAATTGCTTGGTCAATCTTATTAATCTGTGCAAACCTCTCATATAATTCAGCACTCATCACAACCAAGTCACTATAACCATTTTTTGTTATAAAAATAGGCTCCTGTTTTTTATGTGCTAGTTCAGATATTTCACTTGTATTCCTTAAATCTCTAATTGGCATAATTGTTGGCATAACAAACACCTCTCTTTCTCGTGTCATAATTGTAGCATAATTATGACGCAATGTAAATTAAAAATTTATACCATTTTTAATCTTCCAAATACAAATCTATATCTATCTCTGTCCTTGTTTCATAACAAAAATCCATGACAGCCATTGATGGAGCCAATGCAGGCGTAGATTCATCAATACATAATGTCGGAACAACTTGCAAAAAGAATTCAACATCATTTTTCTCTCGAATCTGCTTAAGTTCCTCTTTCTTATCCATCAATATACTTATTGTCTTTTCCATTTGAACTGATGTATCAATATTATAATCTTTGCAATAACCAATTGCCCAATTTGCAAAGTTATATTTACTACCTTTTGGTCTTACATCACCAATATCCCATTTCTTCTCAGGTGTAAGTTTTAAAATATGGCTAATATCATCCGTATTAAATTTTCCTACTATTCTAAAATATGTATAACATCTATTATTCATCTTCACTCACCTTGGTTGCACGAAAAACTGGGATTTATCTATCTCTTTCCTCAATAATATGAATCGTGGTTTTTCCATTGATTATTTCATTGATGTGTTCTTTTATAAATGTCGGCTTAATCTTGCTCTGTTCAATCTTTTCAATTGGTAACCATACCAAAGTTTCGCCATCATCAGTTAAATCCTTACATAAACTCAAATCATCATCTATAATCTGCATATAGTAATAAAATTCTATCGTATGACAGTCTAATCCATCGATTTTTCCACCAATACCTTTGAAAAAATTTTCACACACTACTGCAAGATGTTCTACACGAGCATTAATACCCGATTCCTCAAAAATCTCTCGTTCAATACATGTATTTGACTTTTCACCTAAATGTACACCACCACCTATCATATAATAATAATCACCAACTGCACTTTTAACAAAAAGCATTTTATTATTATGAATTATGATTCCACCTGTGCGATATCTAAACCAATTATTCCCTTTTGCAAATCCACAATCGTACTCCATATACTCCTCCACAACTTCTAAGTTATCTATTTATTTCCCAAAATCTTCAATTTGTAGCATGACTTGAATAATCTTTTGCCACTTCAATTGATTTACAATTAAGTTTACATTCCTGGAAACATATTTCAACATCAGACGATACAGGTAATAAATCAATATCATAATAATTCTGAATCAACATACGATGCTACATCAACCCAATCCTCAAATACTGGCTCATCTCCCTCATCAATATTATCCTCTGGTGCATCACCGTATTGCCTATATTCTCTTATACACTTTCCATTTTTGATTTCAATAAATTCTGCTGATAGTGAATCATCAGAATAATAACCAAATATCAAATGATTATCGCCTGCAATATCCAACCACTCTTCCGTTGGCACAAACATAAATAATTCTTCGCCAAAATCCTCAAATATGTAGTAATCACCTTGCTCCGAAAACTCATTATCATCTAAAGTACATCCCCAAGTTTCCTCATACCACTCCTGTGGATTGTCTATATTCTTCTTTTCGATTCTAAAAACTGATGCCATATCTTTCTCCTTTACTAATTCTGATGTACCGTATCAAAATCATATAAATTTATCTGTTTAACAAATAAGAATTTCCGCTAACACTTAAGCTCCTAAAAGCGATACAACTATTCCACCTCATCATCAAGGCCCTCAATTATCTCTGTAACTGAATATGTCTCAACAGTATCTTTAATCAACATATCAATAAATTCATCAAAACTATTTGCTAAAAGAGGAGAAACTTTTATTATAGATTCATAATTAGTTTCTAGCTCACACATCTTTCCTTTATAGTATGAAATCTCATCTTCATCTATGAGCGAATGTGAGCATTGATAAACCGGAAAGTTTTCTTTCGTCATATCAAAACAAATTCCATCGCCATCAAATGTTGAGGCAAATACAAAAAGGCCATACTTCATTACAATATATCCTGGAACCGCGTCCTCATTTTCCTCTATCATACGTTCTAATCCATAGAACTCAAAATCGCCAAATTCTATATCATCATCTGGCATTTCTTTAGAATAGAAGTCCCAAAAGGTCTCTGGCATTTTATTATTAGTTAGTGATATTATTCTTTCTTTTTCTTTTTCGGTTGATTCTATTAGTGTTGTATCTTCCAATGATTTAAAAAATGCTTTAAATTTATTATCCATTATTCTTTTCTCCTAAATATTCATTTGCAAGTTTCAATTTATCTCATAATAGTTCTTACCAACTCATAGCTATATATATAGAAATACTTATCCCAAAAACCGCGTGCATTCGGATTGGCAGTACCATGTTCAACCCACATATACTTATACCCTTCCGCCAAAGCCCTCTTCTCAGAAAAACTTAATAGTTTTTCTGATAGGCCTGTTCTTCTATACTCTGGATAAACAAAAGCTTCTCCAACATTAACGGAGTCCCCTTTTTTCCGCATGAATTCGTTTTCTTCCTTGTTCCACTCTATGATTCCTGCTATTGTGTCATCTTTATACGCAACAATTAGTTCTAAGTCTTCGCTCATAAAATATTCGTTATAGATTTCTTCTGTAAATTCATCCGCCGGATAAAAAACAGGTGCTCTTTTTAGATGTTCAATAATACTTCCAGTTGCTCTCCAAATTTCGCTCCAGTTTCTTTCAATCTCTTCTTTGTGCAGGACTTTGATATCAAAACCTTCCAAAGCAGAATAATTGTCTTCAAGCTCTTTAATACACTTGCTCTCAATAACTTGTAAATTAATATTTTCAAAATAATAACAAGATATTAAATATTCCAATATTTTTCCGTTATTTCATCAAGTTCTTCAATTCGGCTTCTAAATTGTTTAACTGCGGCTCTTCTCTGTTCACTGGGAACAGCCTTTAGCTTCTCATCTTGTACTTTATATGAATAGCTCTGCACAAAATTATACAAATCAAAATATTTAGCCGTGTTCTCAAATATTGTATCTTCTGGAAAACATGCAATTACCTTTTCAAATGCTGCCAGCATATCTTCTGCCCCTATATCAATCAGTGCCTTAGAAACATATGGTACCAACTCCACCTGTTCACAAATGATAAAGCCCCAGCCTTCGCTTTGCCAGCAACCTTTTATTTGTTCAAGAATATTTTCATCCACCATTTCATCTTTCCCTTCTTACAACATATAATCAAAATAATATCCTAAACTTAAACCCTAAAAAAATACTGACATCCTCTGTTTCGCATTTTTAAGTCTAACAAAAAAGGCTATTTACATCTATTCCGTACTTTTCTATAGTCTCTTCAGTATTAAAAAGCTCTAATGAATTCCGCATCATCTCTACCATATAATCACCATCGCCCATAGTAGCAAAGTACAATACATCCTTTCGCTCATAACCATATTTTTTATATAGGTCTTCCGGAAGATTTTTTATTGAATCTCCAAGAACCTTTAGTATTTTTACAGCGAAATTCCACTTTTCTTCGTTGGGCGAGCAAAAATCTATCTCTTTATGAGCATCTACAACATCAACTACTGGCTGGTATAAAAAGGTTGGATTAGAACCATTTTCCCAATCATAAAATTCTCCAATATTATTTCGATCATTCCAAGTCAAATAGAAGCCATATAAATCATCTGTCGTAATCAATCCTATTGAACAAAACTCCTTACCTTGCATTTCTGCCAAGATACTTTCTATCTCTTCCATCATGTGTTTATTACATTCTTCCGCAAATATATCAAATGATCCCATGTTATTACATCCTCCTTTTAACTTGCATAACGATTATATCAATCATACTCTCCCGAAATGATTTCAAATCCCTCAGCCTTATCTAACTTATCAACTACGAGTTTTTCAATTGAATCTGTCATTTTTTCACATATATCATTAAATGCCTGGTTAACCACTTTAGGATCCATGCACATTAACATTACTCCTAGGTAATCTATATCTGCCCTAACGCAGTTCTCCTGAGGATAGTTGCCACTGTTATCCAACACCTCATGGTCTCCATCATATTCATCTACTATTGCCTGTAGATCAGCTTCAAAACCTATCATAGCAGAATAATCAACTGCTTCTCCATCATAAAAATAATCAAAAAACAAACGATATACTTTACCATTTTTTTCTAGTAGTTGCTTAGCCATCACCTCAGCATTGGTTAAAATATAGTTTGTTATTTCTTCTGAAACTACGACACTATCACTCATATTGATATATACTAATGTCCTCTGTCCATCACATACATATGTAATCTTTTTGAGCAATCCTTTTTCATCATAAATGACTTCCATAGTATCACTTAAGGCATCTTCCTTTACGGAATACATCCTCACTTCACTGTTAAATGTAGGAGTGTCATATTCTAATACATCATATTCGCTTAATGATAATTCCAAACAATCCTCATTCTTCTGAACCAACTCTCTTAATTTGTAAATTCCGTTTTCATAATGCAACGGAACATGTATTGATATTTTTGCCATCTATGATGCCTCCCTATAGTATTTAATTTCCAATTTCTTAATTATCAGTCGTCCTAATCCGCTATGAATCCGTATTTTTCCAAATTACTATAATGAAAACCTTTTGATTCAATAAATTCAAAGAATACTTTTTTCCCTTCTTCTGATAAATCATTGATTTCATTATATTGTATATAAGACCAACCACCCGTTTCAGACGACAAAACGTCTCCAATATCACATTCCCCTATTTCTTCGATATCTACTGCCATAGGTTCACCATCTACAAACGGACATTTCAAATACACTTTCTATCCCTTTTACGCATTAAAATCGGAATCTAATGCTATCACACCATCCACGAATATTATACAAAAAAGAAGAAAGGATTACCATAAAAATCCTTTCTTCTCATTTTTCAATTTCAGAATTAAGTCAGTTCCAGATTTTTTAACTTAGAACGATATTATCAAAATCATATCACATCAACTGTTTTACAAATCCGTAACTTTTTTTCAAATATCCTTTTGACTCATAAAACTTATGTGCATTATCTCTCACCAATCCGCTGTTTAATAAAAGGACACCTATATTTTGGCTACTACAATAATTCTCTACTTTTTCCAAAAGATTTGTCCCAATTCCTTTTCCCCTATACTGTTTCGAAACTGCAAGTGCAATTATTTTCGCAACTTTGTCTTTTCGCTCAAACACAATATAGGAAACCATTCCTACAAATCCAATAACTTCTTCGCTCTCACAGGCAACAAATATTTTGTAATTATTATCAGAATCCATTTCTCTTATTCTATCTGCTAGTTCATCCAAAGGAACAACATATCCGAGATCAGCTTCCAAGATATCTCTGACATTCCTAATATCTGTTGGCGCATATTCTCTATACGTTATATTCTGATTCAACATACTTTCATTTCCTCATTTATACTTTCATCTTCATCCCTCAAATAAAATTTCAAATCAAAAATTATTATCCGTATTCAAATTTTTATCTGCATATTCAAAAACAGTATCCCAAAACATTTCATAATCATTATTAATCGCTAGCTTGGAATAACATTCTTCTACTGATTTCTCAGAAGAATCTTCTTCTAATTCCTTTAATGCTTGTGCTTCTTCATATAACCCAACATCATTTAACGCATCTATAACATTTTTATATGATTTAAAATCCAATCCATCCATCTGCAATTCTGTATCATAATCTATCAATGTCAAGATATTCTTAATCCAGTCAGGATATTGCTTCAAATCAACCTCCGGATTACTATATTTATCTGCCATAGCCTGAACAAAATCCTCACCATTATTTATTGTTTTTAATGCAATATCTATATAATTCATATTACCTCTCTGCAGCGTATTATCAAACTTCAACTTACTATCTCCAGCTCGACAACTTCAAATTAGTTTAATTCCAAAAATCGGAATCTACGTAGCCCGTATTCTCAAAATCATCTTATCTGCTATATTCACCAGTTAGTACTTCTTTCTTCCAGCATTCTTTCTCTGGAAAATCCTCATACTTATCAGCGGCATCTGCAGCTGCTTGATTACAATACGGAATACTTACTACTTCACATCTCAACGATGATAGTTCTGTACTTCCAAGCTCACCTTCTACTAATACTGCATGTACCCTCGGAAAACCTAGACTATTTCCTACGCTACCAGTATTTATAGCATATCCATATCCACAAGTTCTTATATATGGCATATGAGAATCTGCGCAAATATATGCATTAAATGTCTTATCAGATACCTTTGATACAAAACCTTGCATTAATTCTGCCCAATCATCGTATGCCTGATAAAGTCTGTCTGTAGGACGACCATGAACTAATCTAAACCATAAACCACTTATAAGTACTTCATCTTCAAACGGTAATTTTTCCAACCACTCTATTCTTTCTTTTCCAAGTTGCTTTATATAAAAATCATTTCCTGGATATCCTGTTCCTCTGTATGAACCCACTATGCCATCATCCCAGTTACCTTTTATACAACAGTCACAATGACTTCTTACCCAGTCTACAGCTTGGTCATTTTCTGGGCCTTTTCCCACTGCATCTCCTAAAAAATATATTTTGTCTGGTTGTATTTTTTCTATTTCTTTTTCAAGCGCCTGTACCGCAGGCATATTACCATGAATATCTGCTATAAATAATACCTTACTCATATTTCTGTCCATCACTTTCATCATAATAATCTTTTCCTGTTAGGTATCTAGACGTTCCCCACCACTCTGGAAAAATCTCACCCAAGGTAACTGTTTTTCGCGTTTCATAATCTGCCATAATTTCCATATTTTTATTCTCATATGATAACTGCATAAGGAACTCTCTACATGCACCACAAGGCATGCCGCTTCCTTCAACATCACCTCTTGGTGCTTCATCTCGAAATGCAATCATTCGTTTAATCACCGTCTGTCCGCTATTTACGTACATATTAAGAGCCGCAACTCTTTCTGCGCATAAATTAATCACACCACTACATCCCTCGATACAAAAACCTGTGAAAATATCTCCATTTTCACTTTCAATTGCACATACAACATGGTGCGCATATATAAATGGCGAAGCCTCCTCTGGATGATACTGTTCCTTTGCGGCTAAATATAACTTTTCCCATATATCCATTTCCTAAAACACCTCCAAAATTCTATTTTACTAATTCAAATCAAAATCAGAAAGAAAATGTTGTTCCAATTGTGACCATATTTTATGGGCATCCCCTACGCCTACACAACATCGCGCCATACAATCATTATTCAGCTTCATTTACAAAATCACAAGATTTCTGGACGAACTGAATCCAGCTCCCACTGATTCATTTACAATTGCAATATTGGTAATCATATTTCGCGGCACCGCAATTGGACGAAATCGCAAATCATCTTCACCCCAGGAAATAAAAAAATCTTTTGTGATAATAAACATTGCGCATTGAAATACAATATCTTTCGATAAAGATTCTTCTATTGATTCCAACATTTCCTTTTGATTTAGCATCAAATCAAGCTTATCCATATTGGAAACAAACTTTGGAATCCAATTCATATTTCTGTATATCATATTTTCCAATATGATTATCACACTACCAATGATGGCAATCCCAATAAAAAACAACAGATTATGAACACTAAAAAAATTAAATAAACTGGTTAGAAACTCAAAATTTACTCAGTTATTCAAAATATTCATCTGACCATATCTGAACTTCAACATACTGCTTTCCAATTTTTTTCATAAAATCATTATAATCACCACTTTGTTCATGAAGTAACTTTTCAAATTGCTTTAAAGTTAGTAATTCTACTGATTTATTTCTACCAAATTCTGCTCCACTATCTCCAAGGGTAAAACTAATATGTTCCTCTGCAATTTTACTCAATAAAATTCTTGTTTCAATACCATTTCCAAACCAATCTGACAGGTAATCACTTCCTTCAATCACGAACGATAGTGGATGTTCCTCTTTCGGATTTCCACCTAATGCTAGAAAGGTATCATATAAATACTTGTCCTGTTCTACCCTTAAGTTGTAATAATTCTCAAAATCTGCGAAACGATAAAAAGCAGTTGTTTCTGGATGCGAATCCGCAAATTGCTTCGCCATTTGGAAAGCTTGTAGTTTAGGTAATCGCATTATATTTTTTAACGGAACACAATCCGGATGACAATAATTCACCAAAGTTAATTTAGATAATTCAATCATATATCCTAATTCTCCTAATTAAATCTATTATTCTTCTATATAATCATATTCATTTCAAAACATTTCCATTGGGCATTGCATGTTTTTACTATTTACTATTATATACAGACTTACCCAGGTATTCAACTTCTTCAGATGGTAATATCACCACTCCCTTCGAATATGATGGCATTGCGAACCGACCGGTTCGAGGGGGCGTTCCACTACAAAAAAGACCAAGACACTTTCTGTGTCTCGGTCTTTTTTCTTAGCTGCGGATGACAGGAATCGAACCTGCACGGTCTCCCGCTAGATCCTAAGTCTAGTGCGTCTGCCAGTTCCGCCACATCCGCATATAAAATTAAAATATGCAGACCATATCATGAATTCCATTCACACTGTCTGCACACTAGTAAGAAATATTGCTAAATCCTACTTAAAATGAAGCACGGGGGATTCGAACCCCCGACAACCTGATTAAAAGTCAGGTGCTCTACCGACTGAGCTAGTGCTCCGTATTAATTAATATGGTTGATTAGAATCAAGCTGGGGTAGTTGGATTCGAACCAACGAATGCAGGAGTCAAAGTCCTGTGCCTTACCGCTTGGCGATACCCCAGTACTCACTGCATTGCTAATGCAAAGCAGGTGGATAAAGGGATTCGAACCCTTGGCCTCCAGAGCCACAATCTGGCGCGCTAACCAACTGCGCTATACCCACCATAACGTGCTCGAAGGGATTCGAACCCCCGACCCACGGCTTAGAAGGCCGTTGCTCTATCCAGCTGAGCTACGAACACGAGCGCTACGTCTGTGCGTAACAAAAGCGGGTGATGGGAATCGAACCCACGTATCCAGCTTGGAAGGCTGGTGTTCT
>JAUNJF010000038.1 GCA_030533405.1 Eubacteriales bacterium | reverse complement strand
GAATATTATGATGATGAATATTCGGATCGTAATTACGCAGATGTAGAAGATAGAGAAGAATATTTCGATGAAGAAAATTAAATGAAATTTACAGGAATACAATGATGTTTTTTTGCGTAAATTTTTAGATGATGATTGTTCGTAAGATAGGATGTGGTAGGAATGGCAAAAAAGACACCGCTTCGCAAATGTGTGGGTTGTGGTGAAATGATTGCGAAGAAAGATATGCTTCGTGTGATAAGAAAGCCAGATGGAGAGATAAAGGTTGATCCAACCGGAAAAGAAAATGGTCGGGGGGCATATATACATTTTAATCAAGCATGTTTTGAAAAAGCGATGAAAACAAAAGGGTTGGAACGTTCTTTCAAGATGTCAATTGATTCGACAGTGTATGAACGTCTTTCAAAGGAGATGATAGAGCTTGAAACCCAATAAAGTATTATCGATGATCGGACTTGCAACAAAAGCAGGAAAAACGGTAACAGGCGAATTTTCAACTGAAAAAGCTGTAAAAGAGGGAAAAGCGTGTCTTGTTGTTGTTGCGACAGATGCTTCAGAGAACACGAAAAAGAAGTTTAACAATATGTGTAGCTATTATCAAGTAACTATGAAAGAGTTTTCGAATAAGGACTCCTTGGGAAATGCTTGCGGAAAAGAATTTCGTGCGTCCTTGGCAATTAACGATTTGGGATTTGCAAATGCGATAATAAAACTGATTGATAGTTACGATAATTTGGAGGTGCAATAATTGGCAAAAATCAGAGTATATGAATTAGCAAAGAATTTAAATAAAGATAGTAAAGAAATTATTGAAATTTTGAAAAAAAACGGTGTGGATGTTAAGAATCACATGAGTTCAGTTTCAGATGAAGACGCAAAGGTTGTTACAGAGAGATTTTCAGCAAATAAGAGCGAAAAAAAGGCAGAAAATCCGGTTAAGGTAAATGCTGCGCCTCGCAAAGAAACAGAAAATAATCGTTCACAGGGCGAACGTAGAGGGCAGGATTCTCGTCAGCAAAATGATAATCGTTCACAAGGAGATAGAAGAGATTTTAATGGAAATCGCCCACAGGGTGAACGTAGAGAGTTCAATGGAAATCGTCCTCAAAGAGATAATCGTGAGGGTGGAAGACCACAGGGTGAACGTAGAGAAGGTCGTCCGGGTGAACGTAGAGATGCAAACCGTGATAGAGGTAATTTTGGTAATAGACCAAATCAGGGTGGACAACAAAATGGAAGGCGTGATGCTGGAAGAAGAGATGATAGAAGAGAAGAAAGAATTTCTATTCCTGCACCAATGGATCGTGCTTCTATGGATCGTGATGCAAGAGATCGTCACAATCAGAAAAAGGAAAGAGAAAAAACTTCTCAATTTGAAGACGGTGATAACAGAAAGAAGAGCCGTAAAAAGGATGAGCACTTTACGGTTAAGGGTACCAAGCCAGTAAAGAAGCCTGTTGTGAAACAAAAACCAAAGGAGCCAGAAGAGCCAGTGATCCGTAATATTGAATTACCAGAGGTGTTGACGGTTCAGGAATTGGCAGATAAGGTAAAAACACCAGTATCTCAGTTAATCAAGAAGTTATTCTTAGCAGGCGAAATGGTTACGGTTAATACAGATCTTGATTTTGAGAGAGCAGCAGAAATTGCTTTGGAATACAATTGTATTGCTGAAGAGGAAGTTAAGATTGATGTCATTGAGGAGATGCTCAAAGAAGAGGAAGAGGATGAATCATTAATGGTTGAACGTCCACCTGTTGTTTGTGTAATGGGTCACGTAGATCATGGTAAGACTTCTCTTTTGGATGCGATTCGAGAAACATCTGTAACAAGTGGTGAAGCTGGTGGTATTACACAGCACATTGGTGCGTATACTGTTAAAGTAAATGGACAACAGATTACATTTCTTGATACACCAGGTCATGAGGCATTTACTGCAATGCGTATGCGTGGTGCACAGTCAACAGATATTGCAATTTTGGTTGTTGCCGCTGATGACGGTGTTATGCCACAGACAATAGAAGCCATTAACCATGCAAAAGCTGCAGGAATTGAGATTATTGTTGCGGTAAATAAGATTGATAAAGAAAGTGCAAATATAGAGCGTGTAAAACAGGAGTTGGTAGAGTATGAATTAATCGCAGAGGATTGGGGTGGTTCAACTGTATTTTGTCCAGTTTCTGCACATACAAAGGAAGGTATTGATAATCTTTTAGAGATGATTCTTTTGACAGCAGAAGTATTAGAGTTGAAAGCAAATCCAAATCGTAAAGCGCGTGGTATTGTCATTGAGGCAGAACTTGACAAGGGTCGTGGTTCTGTAGCAACAATGTTGGTGCAGAAAGGAACATTAAAGGTAGGAGATTCTATTTCTGTAGGTAGCTCTTATGGTCGTGTTCGTGCAATGCTTGACGATAAGGGACGTCAGGTGAAATCAGCAGGTCCGTCAAAGCCAGTTGAGATTTTAGGATTAAATGGTGTACCAGCAGCAGGTGAAATTTTTGTTGCTACACAGAATGAGAAGGAAGCTCGTTCTATGGCTGAGACATATATTCAGCGTGACAAGGAGATGCTTATTGCGGAAACAAAAGCGAAAATGTCGTTGGATGATTTGTTTAGTCAGATTCAGGCTGGTAATGTGAAAGAGTTAAATCTTGTTGTAAAGGCAGATGTACAGGGTTCTGTTGAAGCTGTTAAGCAAAGTTTATTAAAGCTTTCCAATGAAGAAGTTGTAATCAAGGTGATTCATGCTGGCGTTGGTGCAATTAATGAATCGGATGTAACCTTAGCATCTGCGTCGAATGCGATTATCATTGGATTTAATGTTCGTCCGGATGTTCAGGCAAAAGATGTTGCAGAGCGTGAAAAGGTTGATCTTAGACTTTATAAGGTTATTTACAATGCAATCGAGGATATTGAGGCTGCTATGAAGGGTATGTTAGATCCAATTTATGAAGAGCAGGTTACAGGTCATTTGGTTGTTCGGCAGACATTTAAGGCATCTGGTGTCGGTACAATTGCCGGAAGCTTTGTGTTAGATGGTGTTATCCGTAAAAAATCAAGTGTTCGTGTGACACGTGATGGTGAATTGATATATGAGGGACCTCTTGCTTCATTAAAGCGTTTTAAGGATGATGTTAAGGAAGTTAAAAATGGTTTCGAATGTGGTATTGTATTGGAAAACTTCAATGATTTAAAAGAAGATGACCAGATTGAAGCTTATGAAATGGTTGAGGTTCCTAGATAAGATAGGAGATATAAATGAAAAGAACAAGTATTAAAAATACGCGTATTAATGGTGAGGTTCAGAAGGAATTATCGAGAATTATACAGTATGAGATAAAAGATCCTAGAATACATGCGATGACCAGTGTAACACAGGTCATCGTAACACCAGATCTTAAAGAATGTAAGGCGTTTATTTCTGTATTGGGAGATGCACAAGCACAGTCTGATACCTTAGCAGGCTTAAAGAGTGCTTCTGGATATATTCGAAGAGAACTTGCAAGAAGTATTAATTTACGTAATACACCAGAAATTACTTTTTATATGGATCAATCCATTGAGTATGCGATTAATATGTCAAAGAAAATTGATGATGTTATGAGAGAGCAGGGAACGGATTCTTTACAAGAGGATGACGAGGAATAGCTATGAACGATTTTTTAAAGGAAATTGAACAGGCAAATACAATTGTAATATTAGGACATATTCGACCAGACGGGGACTGTGTAGGTTCTTGTCTGGGCGTTTATAATTATGTCTTAGATAATTATCCAGATAAGCAGGTCGATATTTATTTAGATGAGTTTAAACCAGAATTTATGTTTTTAAGAGGTGCAGATTGTATTCTTCATGAAAAAAAAGAGTGCCAATATGATTTGTGTATTTCATTAGATAGTGGTGATTTGGATCGACATGCAGAGTTTGTATCATATTTTCATGAAGCGAAGCGAAAAGTAAGTGTGGATCATCATATTAGTAATAAAGGTTTTGGTGATGTAAGTATTGTTATGACACAGTGTTCTGCGACAGCCGAGGCATTATATACGCTTTTAGAGACTGAAAAAATTCGTACAGAGTGTGCAGAGAGTTTGTATGTTGGAATTGTACATGATACAGGTGTGTTCAAATTTAGTAATACAACAAAGCAGACCATGGAGATTGCTGGTGCATTGATTGAAAAGGGTGCCAGAAGTCAGTATGTTATTGATGGAACATTTTATAAAAAGACATTCAAGCAGAACAAAATGCTAGCGAAAGCATTGGAGGCTGCTTATTTGCTGTTAGATGGAAAGATGATTGTTTCATTCTTACCCAAAGAGGTTTTTGAAGAAAATGATGCAACGAATTTGGATACAGATGGTATTGTTGACGCAATTCGTATTACAGAGGGTGTGGAGTGTGCACTTTGGATGTATGAATATCCCAATAAAGGAAAATATAAATGTTCTCTGCGTTCAAAAGAATTTCTTGATGTAAATGTCATTGCATCAAGCTTTGGTGGAGGCGGTCATGTTCGGGCAGCAGGTTGTGAGGTGACGGGTGATCCGGAAGAGATTATTACAAAGATTTCGCAGATGGTAAAGGAGCAACTTTCGCAATGTACAACGGAGTCATAAATGTATACAAAGAAAAAGGATATACATCATTTGATGTTGTGGCAAGGCTGAGAGGCATTTTTCATCAGAAAAAAATAGGACATACAGGTACATTAGACCCAGATGCAGAGGGTGTACTAGTTGTATGTTTGGGAAGTGCAACGAAGCTTTGTGATATTTTGACAGATAAAGATAAAAGCTATGAGGCAACGCTTTTGTTAGGAAAAACATCTGATACAGAGGATGCATCGGGAAAAATCCTTTCAGAGTGCGAAGTATTGGTGACAGAAGACGAGGTAAAAAATGCAATGCTTTCCTTTGTAGGTACTTATGATCAAATACCACCGATGTATTCTGCAATTAAGGTAAATGGAAAGAAATTATATGAATTGGCAAGATTGGGACAGGAAATTGAGAGAACGCCACGTCCGGTGCAAATTCATGAAATAGAGATTATTTCTATCGATTTACCACGTGTGGTATTTCGTGTATCATGTGGAAAAGGTACGTATATTCGTAGTTTATGTAGAGATATTGGAGAAAAACTTGGGTGCGGTGGCCTCATGGAACATTTGGTTCGAAACAGTGTGAATTCAACAGAGACTGGAAAAACGTTTTTATTGGAGCATGCGTTAAAACTTGAACAAATTGAACAGCTTGTGAAAAAAGAGCAAATTATTCAGTCAATTCTTGCGATTGATTCGATGTTTCCCAATTTGTCTCGTGTTCAGGTTGTTGGTGAAGGAATTAAAAAGCTGGCAAATGGTAATCTATTGACAAAGAAAGATATGAAAATGTTTGTGCCAATAGGCAATTTGCAGGAAAGTACATTTATTGGTTTGAAAAGTTGTGATGCAAAGACTGATATCACTGACTTGCAAAGGGATGGATGTCAATGTCTTGTGTATGATACAGATGGAGTATTTACAGCAATCTATCAATATCACGAGAATCTTCATGCATGGAAAGTCGATAAAATGTTTTTACAAAATTAGAAAAGAACATCAACAGTTAAAGGGTTGTTATGATTTATTTAAATGAAAAAGAAGCAGCACAATTTCATATAAAAAACACGGCGATTGCACTTGGAAAGTTTGATGGGATTCATTTAGGGCATCAGTTATTGGTTGATGGTTTACTTGAGGAAAAGAAGCAAGGTAGAAATGCTTTAGTGTTTACTTTTGGATTTGCTCCTAAAGAGGTATTGGAGGGAAGTATTCGTCGTTGTATATACACAGCACAGGAAAAAAAACAGTATTTTGAATCGCTTGGTATGGATGTGTTGTTAGAGTATCCATTTACAAAAGAATTTGCCGCATTTACACCAGAAGAATTTGTAAAAACATGTTTGGTAGATGCATTAGATGTGAAAGCAATTTATGTTGGTACGGATTTTCATTTTGGTAAGAATCGAAGTGGCAATGTTAAGACTTTGCAAGAACTAGGTGAAAAGTATGGGTTTACTGTGCATGCAATTTCAAAGAAAAATATGCAAGGTGAAGTGGTTAGTTCTACACGAATTCGTACATTGATTGAAAAGGATTTTGAACAGGCAAATGTATTATTAGGAAATCCATATTTTATTTTTAGTGAGGTTGTTCATGGAAAACATTTGGGCAATACAATTGGTTTTCCAACAATCAATCAGGTGATTTCGCCGGATAAAGTTGTTCCTGCATATGGTGTGTATGCCAGTCAGGTGACGATTGATGAAAAACAGTATTTTGCAGTCAGTAATCTTGGAAAAAAACCAACGATTGCAGGTGAGCATGCCTTGGGATTAGAAACCTTTATTATTAATTATGAAGGAGATTTGTATGGGAAAATGATAAAGACACAATTGCGCACATTTATCAGACCAGAACAAAAATTTTCAAGTGTAGAAGAACTGACAGAGCAAATTCAAAAAGATGTTATGCAAGTTAAAAGGTTATATGGAATATAACTTATGAAAAAGATATTTTGTCAAGAAAAAAGTATTGACAAGATATCTTTTGTTGTATATACTAACAAAGGTTGATGTAAAGAGAAAACACTTTACATGCAAAGAAGGAAGTGTGGAGTATATGGAAAAGATAGTCAGACAGGCATTATTATATGACTTTTATGGAGAGCTTTTAACAGAACATCAAAAGTCCATTTACTCAGATATTGTGCTGAATGATTTGTCGTATTCAGAAGTGGCAAGAGATGAAGGAATCAGCCGTCAAGGTGTCTTTGATTTGGTGAAACGTTGTGATAAGACATTAGAAGATTATGAAAGTAAACTACAATTAGTTGAAAAGTTTTTAGATACAAAAGAGCGAGTTAGTCGAATTCATGAGCTTGCAACTGAGCTTAAGAGTATGACTGCCGAGCCGATGTTGCAGGAAAAGATGAATGAGATTGAATCAATTTCCAAGGCAATTTATGAAAGTTATTGAGGAGTAAAGTATGGCATTTGATAGTTTATCAGATAAAATGCAAAATGTGTTTAAGAGACTTCGCAGTAAGGGTTCGTTAACAGAAGCCGACGTAAAAGAGGCGATGAAAGAAGTAAAGCGAGCATTGCTGGAAGCGGATGTTAACTTTAAGGTTGTAAAGCAGTTTATTCAATCTGTAAGTGAGCGTGCCATCGGCGAAGATGTGTTAAAGGGTTTGAACCCAGGTCAGATGGTAATCAAAATCGTAAAAGAAGAGATGGATAAACTGATGGGTTCTGAAACCACAGAGATTAAGTTGCTTCCATCCAATGAAGTAACGGTTATTATGATGTGTGGTTTGCAGGGTGCTGGTAAAACAACAACTGTTGCAAAACTTGCAGGTAAATATAAAGAACGCGGTAAAAAGTGTCTTTTGACAGCTTGTGATGTGTATCGTCCAGCCGCAATTAAGCAGTTGGAGATTAATGGAGAAAAGCAGGGTGTCCCAGTATTTACAATGGGCGATCAGAATTCTCCAGTGGATATTGCAAAAGCATCAGTTGAGCATGCAGCAAAGAATAATATACAGATTGTATTTTTGGATACTGCTGGTCGTCTTCATATTGACGAGCAGATGATGGATGAGTTAAAGCAAATTAAAGAAAATGTTTCTGTTGCATATACCATTTTAACGGTAGATGCTATGACAGGACAGGATGCGGTGAATGTTGCCACACATTTCAATGATCAGATTGGTATTGATGGTGTTATCCTTACGAAGTTAGATGGTGACACAAGAGGTGGTGCTGCACTCTCCATCAAAGCTGTAACCGGTAAGCCGATTTTTTATGTTGGTATGGGTGAAAAGCTTTCTGATTTGGAACAGTTTTATCCAGATCGTATGGCGAGTCGAATTCTCGGTATGGGAGATGTAGAATCTCTGATTGAGAAGGCGCAAAATGCCATTGATGAAGACAAGGCAAAAGAAATGGAACAAAAGATGCGAAAAGCATCATTTGATTTCAATGATTTCTTAGATAGTTTTGATCAAATTAATAAAATGGGAAGCATGCAGGATATGCTTTCGTTAATTCCAGGAATGGGAAGTCAGTTGAAAAATGTTGAGATTGATGAACGTCAATTGAATCGTCCCAAGGCTATTATTCAGTCGATGACGATGGAGGAACGTTCGAATCCAGATATTATCAATCCAAGTCGTAAACGCAGAATTGCGAAAGGCGCAGGTGTTGATATTAGTGAAGTCAATCGTTTGATTAAGCAATTTGATCAGATGAAAAAAATGATGAAACAGATGTCAGGAATGATGGGAGGAAAACGTGGTAAGCGTTTCCGAATGCCATTTGGATTTTAATGGTTGGATGTTAAACCAAATAGGTTTAGACATATATTTATAGCAGTACATGGTACAGAATATGAAGGAGGTGAAAAAGAAAATGGCAGTAAAGATGAGATTAAAGAGAATGGGATATAAGAGACATCCTTTCTATAGAGTAGTAGTTGCAGATGCACGTTCTCCAAGAGATGGTAGATTTATCGATGAGATCGGTACTTATGACCCAAATCAGGAGCCAAGCGTAGTTAAGATTGACGCTGAGGCAGCAAAGAAGTGGTTAGCAAACGGTGCTCAGCCTACAGATACTGTAGCTAAGCTTTTAAAGCAGGCTGGTATTGAAAAGTAAGACTTGGGAGGTTATTCGTGATGAAAGAATTAGTAGAAGTAATTGCAAAATCCCTAGTTGATCACCCAGAAGAGGTTTCGGTTGTTGAGACTTCAAAAGAGGATGCCATTTATGTCGAGCTTAAGGTTGCACCAGATGATATGGGAAAAGTAATCGGTAAGCAGGGTAGAATTGCTAAGTCTATCCGTACAGTAGTGAAAGCTGCTGCTTCAAAGGGTGATAAAAAGGTAATCGTGGATATTAAATAATCCATAGTGTGGGCTGCCAGTTTGGCAGCTCATTGTATTTTAGAAACAAATTTTGAATGGAGAAATTATGGAAGAATTATTACAGATAGGTGTAATTACATCGACGCATGGAATTCGAGGCGAAGTAAAGGTATTCCCTACAACGGATGATAACAAGCGATTTAAAAAGCTAAAAGACTGTTTTATTGAATATAAGAATGAAATGATTCCAGTAAAAGCAAAGGGCTGTAAATTTTTTAAAAACATGGTGATTTTGCAATTTGAAGGAATTGATAATATAAATGATGTTGAAAAGTATAAGCAATGTAATTTATATGTTGATCGCGAACATGCTGTTCCGCTTGATCAAGATGAGTATTTTATGACCGATTTGATACATATGGCGGTCATTAATGAGTCGAACGAAAAAATTGGAACATTAAATGAGATTATTCCAACAGGTGCAAATGATGTATATGTTGTTGTGGATGATGACGGAAAAGAGTTGTTAATCCCAGCAATTAAGGAATGTATTTTATCGATTGATTTGGAAAAGAAAGAAATGAAAGTACATTTGATGAAGGGACTTGTAGATTAGATTACTTTTTGTGAGTATAGTGAGGGAAAATATGCATTTTCATATATTAACATTATTTCCAGAAATGGTAATGGATGGTTTGCATACATCTATTACGGGTAGAGCTGTTAAAAATGGTCATATCACAATTGATGCAACAAATATTCGAGATTTTGCTGGTAACAAACATGGACATGTGGATGATTATCCATATGGAGGAGGTGCAGGGATGGTTATGCAACCGGGACCTGTATTTGATGCATATCAGCATGTTTGTGATAAAATCCAAAATCGAAAAAGTGCTGGTATGAACCTGAAACCAGAAGATGAAAAAAAAGTTCGTGTTGTATATATGACACCGCAGGGCACAGTATTTAACCAGTCGCTTGCTGAAGACTTGGCGAAAGAAGAAGATTTGATTTTGTTATGTGGACATTATGAGGGCATCGATGAGCGTGTTTTAGATCGTATTGTAACAGATCATATTTCAATTGGTGATTATGTGTTAACTGGTGGAGAACTGCCTGCTATGGTTGTCATTGATGCCGTGTCAAGGTTAGTGCCTGGTGTGTTAAATAATGATGTCAGTGCGGAATTTGAGACATTTCATGATCATTTATTAGAATATCCGCAGTATACTCGTCCGGAGGAATTTATGGGAGAAAAAGTACCAGCAGTTTTGTTGTCGGGACATCATAAGAATATAGAAGCATGGAGATATGAACAATCTGTAATGCGAACCAAAGAGCGAAGACCAGATTTGTGGGAATTGCATGATAAAAGGAATAAAAAAGATCAATAAGAAAATTTGATTAAATGGATAGAATTAAAATGTAAGAAGGAATTAGAGTAGTAATTCCTTCTTTTTTTTTGTATAATATAGAATTAGGAAATGATATTAAAAAGGGATGATTAACAAGATGTAAATGAAAAACGAAATGATTCATAATCAAAAATAGAATTATGTATAATGCGTAGGAGGAGAAATATGGAATATATGTATCTGATATGTCTATTAATATCTTTAGGTATGTTATTTTGGTTAGAAATATTCGATGTGAGAAATAGTGTTACGCAATTCATTACGCTTTTAATTATGATTATATCAAGTGCGGGATATTATTTTTTGTCGGTTTCCTCAAATATTGATGAGGCAGTTCTTGCACAAAAAGTTAGTTATGTTGGTGCAATATTTCTTCCTGCGTTTTATTTTTTCTTGGTAACGGAAATATGTCATGTTGAATTACGTCGATTTATTGTTGTTATCCTTATGATGATTCAATGTGTGATATATGGAATTGTGTGTACGATAGGAAAATATGATTTGTATTATAAGAATATAAAATTGTATACCAAAAATGGAGTGTCGATGATACAGAAAGACTATGGTCCGTTTCATATATTATGTCCGTTGACGTTAGGTATTTATTTGCTAGCAGCATTTGTAGTAGCAATATATTCGCTGATGAAGAAGAAATCTGTGAATAGGCGGGGTGTGTTGATGATGGTTGTTTTTGCTACATTTGCTGTTTGTACATATGTGGTGGAAAAGATATTGCATTTTGAGTATGAAATTATTCCAATTGCTTATGTTGTGTTGTTGTTTGGTTCGTTAATCCCAGTGTACGAATCCAATTTGTTTACTGTATATGAAAATACGGATATTATAAATGAACAGTTAGGGAAAGTTGGTTTTTTAACATTTGACAAAAATGGTGTTTACAAGGGATGTAATAGTTTTATGGAAAAGGTATTTCCTGAACTTTCAAAATTTCAGCTGGGTCAGAAAATAGAAGGTTGTAGTGAATCATTACATGCAGTAATCAGTCAGATTACATCTTATGAGGAGTTTGATATAAATCACTCAAAGAAAGAACATGGGCATATGCAACCGGAAGTTTTTTTGATGAATAATAAATATTATACGGGAATGATTCATAGAGTATCTAATTCTTTTGGAAAACTGAAAGGTTATACAATTGAATTTAGAGATGATACAGAACATTATCGTACCTTGGAACTGAAAGAGCATTATAACGAAGAATTAACCAATGAAGTTGAGGAGAAAACAAAGAGAATTCGATTTATTCAGCAAAAAACGATATTAGGAATGGCACAGATGGTGGAGTCAAGAGATCTTAGTACGGGTGGTCATATTAAGAGAACAAGCGATGTGGTAAAGATTTTTGCCCAGAAGTTGATTGATGAGAGTTTTGGATTGGACCCCCAATTTCTTGATCTTGTTATACGAAGCGCACCAATGCATGATTTGGGGAAAATCGGTGTAGATGACGCAGTGCTTCGAAAACAGGGGAAATTTACGGATGAAGAATATTGCAAAATGAAAAAGCATTCCGAAATAGGTTATCGCATGGTAGGTGAAATATTATCAGAAGTAGAAGAACCTGATTTTGTACATGTGGCAGAAAATGTTGCACACTATCATCACGAAAAGGTGGATGGAACAGGTTATCCAATGGGGCTTAAGCAGGATGAGATTCCTATAGAAGCAAGAATTATGGCTCTGGCAGATGTATTTGATGCACTTGTTTCGAAGCGGTGTTATAAGGAAGCATTTTCCTATGATGAAGCATTTTCGATTATAGAGAAAGATGCAGGAAGGCATTTTGATAAACAGTTAACAAGAATTTTCCTCTTATGTAGAACAGAACTTGAGGAGTATTATAATAAAAGCGAAGAGTAATTTGCAAATAAATCATATGAGACATTTGATGAAAAAGTTTGAGGAAATAATATGAAAAAACAGATCAAAACAGATAAAAAAGTTGAAAAGAATACAAAGGCGGAAAAAAATACGTGGGATGGTGGTTATCAAAAATCTGAACTGTTGATTTTAGCAGAAGAGATATATAAAAAACAGGGAGAAATCAGCGAGTTGGAATTTCAATTGGCGGATGAGGAATTCCATTTTAAATACATTCCTATACGGAAAAAACGAATCACACAGCGTTTGCGTAGTCATATAAAATATCATTTGATTGCAATTCCTGTATTGCTACTTAGTATAGTTGAAACTGCAGAATGTATATTACAGTTAAATATGCCTACGAAAGATGGATATGTGGATTCTAGAATTGGTTCTGTTGTGCTAGCATGCTTGTGTTTATTGGTATTTGGAGGCTATTTTTACTTTAAATTCTTTTTGATGCCTGATTTTCGAGATTTCAAAAAATTAAGATATTATGAAAATGTAGCAAATGAGGATCAATTTGTGGATGCTTTTAAGGTCGAATATGAAGAATCCAAACATAAAGTTGATTTTTTACGCGCAAAGATTGAAAAACTGTCAGATGAAATTGGTATATTATTACAACAAAAAGAAGCGCTTTTATTGCAGATGACAAAAGGAAATGAAGCAGCTGCCAAAAAAGAGGACATATGGAATATAAAAAAACAGGAAGATTCC
This sequence comes from Eubacteriales bacterium, assembly GCA_030533405.1. Lineage (GTDB taxonomy): Bacteria > Bacillota > Clostridia > Lachnospirales > Lachnospiraceae > CAG-590. Next base: position 6,433 of record JAUNJF010000038.1, on the reverse strand, counting down.
ATGTCTTCATTTTCTTTAAAGCAAGAGGATACGCAGACAGTAGATATTTCAGAGCTTTTCGAATTTTATAAGAAGGAAGAATCCTATTATCGGTATTGTTTACAGGATTTAGAGGTCAAATTGCAGGCAATTAACCGAGAAATTGTAGATATACAGGAGCGGTTTGATTCATCTAAAAAAACAATTTTATATGGCGGCATAGTTTTTATTTTGATAGTGCTTATTCAACAGGCTTTTGGCGGGATTTTTTTGAAAGTATCATCAGTTGTATGTTTGATTGCGTTTAGTTTGGCATTTATCTGGTTGGAACGAAAATGTAAACCTGCAATTATAAATTATTTGATTGAAGAAGAAAATGACTGGGTGTCAGAGTATGCGTTTAAGACAAGTGCAATTCCAAAGAAATATAAGCGACAGGAAATCATGGATGAAATTAAAAAAATGGAAAAAAGTATTGAAAACATTCAGGAAAGAAAAAAGGAATTGGACTAATCTAAAAAAATATAGATTTGTGCTTGATTTTTATATAGTAGTATGGTAAATTATATGAGTTGTTATTTTTGATGGTCCTCTGCAAGTGGAATCTAGTCCGTAAAATTATCTTGCAAGAACGTCAGGTATTTTAAGGAGGTTCATGATGAACGATATTATTAAGAACATTGAAGCTGCTCAGTTGAAAGCAGAAGTTGCAGACTTCAAGGTAGGAGATACTGTTAAGGTATCAGCTAAGGTAAAAGAGGGTAACAGAGAAAGAATTCAGGTTTTTGAAGGAACTGTTATCAAGCGTCAGGGCGGAAGCAACAGAGAGACATTTACAGTACGTAAGAGCTCAAATGGTGTTGGTGTTGAGAAGACATGGCCATTACATTCTCCAATCGTAGAGAAGATCGAGGTTGTTAGACGTGGTAAAGCTAGACGTGCTAAATTATACTACTTACGTGATCGTGTAGGTAAAGCAGCAAGAGTTAAAGAGTTAGTAAAATAATTCTTAGGATGATAGGGGCTGGAGTAGAATTTACTCTGGCCTTTCTTGCTATTTTGATAATTATTAACATTTCTTAAAATTCATTTGTTACTATTTTGATCGATTAGGAAATGTGATATGATAATGAGGTTATGATGAGAAGACGAAAAAGATATCGAAGTATGTATGACAGAGATGAATTTGATATAAAAAATTTTATCTCTGAAATTGGACATTGGGCGATTGCAATATTAATTGTTATTATATTGGGTTATAGTATTGTGACATTTGGTGTGCAGTCTGTAACGATGATCGGACAAAGTATGAGTCCGGCACTTACAAATCAGGATGTGTTAGTTTTGAACAAAACAGCATATTTTATCCATAAACCGCAGAGGTATGACATCGTTGCTTTTAAATTGAAGGAAGAACAGGATGATTATTTCAATATTAAGCGAATCATTGGTCTTCCTGGTGAGAAAATTCAAATTATGAATGGTAAGATTTTTATAAATGGAGATGTTTTGAAAGATTTGCCGTTTGATGATTTGATTATGACAGAAGGTCTTGCTGTATCTGAGATTGAATTGGGAAGTGAAGAGTACTTTGTAATTGGTGATAACTGCAATAATAGTGAGGATTCGAGATATGTGAACATTGGTAATATATCAAAGAAAGAAATTAGTGGAAAAGTTGTATTTCGAATTTCGCCTAGAAGTGAATTTGGAGCAATAAAATAGAGTATAGTAGGAGGCATTATGAATATACAGTGGTATCCAGGACATATGACAAAAGCAAAGCGTATGATGCAGGAAGACATTAAATTAATAGATATTGTAATAGAATTATTAGATGCGAGGGTGCCGTTGAGTAGTAGAAATCCAGATATTGATACACTTGCAAATAATAAGTTTCGTTTGGTTCTTTTGAATAAATGTGATTTGGCAGATGATCGAATTACAACAAAATGGGAAACGTATTTTAAAGAAAAAGGAATTATGACTGTTACTATCAATGCAAGAAATGGGCAGGGAATGAAGGCAATTACAACAAAGGTGCAAGAAGCCTGTAAAGAAAAAATTGAACGAGATCGGAAAAGAGGAATTATGAATCGTCCGATTCGTGCAATGATTGTTGGAATACCGAATGTTGGAAAATCAACATTTATTAATTCTTTTGCGAAGAAAGCATGTACCAAAGTAGGTAATAAACCTGGTGTTACAAAAGGAAAGCAGTGGATTAAAATCAATAAAAATGTTGAATTATTAGATACACCAGGAATTTTGTGGCCAAAATTTGAAGATGACACAGTGGGTGAACATTTGGCATATATTGGTTCTATTAATGATGAAATATTGCAAAAAACAGAACTTTGTTGTAATTTGATTGGGTTTTTAAAAGAACATTATTCTGGTTTATTAGAACAGCGATATCAAATATCTGAACAGGAAGACAATGCAGAGATTTTGAGAATGATTGCAAAAAACAGAGGCTGTTTGTTGAAGGGCAATGAGTTAAATGAAGAAAAGGCTGCAGGTATTGTATTAGAGGAATTTAGAAATGGTAAGCTTGGAAGAATTTCGTTGGAGCAGCCTGCGGAATAATATAATAAGAAGGATACCTAGTTAGGAGGAAGCTATGGCAAAGAAGGATAATAAAGAAGAAGCAAAAGAGATAAATTGGGTGAAAGAAATCGTTGGAATGTTGATTTATATTGCATTTGTATTTCTTGCAGTATGGTTTATTATTACATTTGTTGGACAGAGAACGGAAGTAAGCGGTGAAAGCATGTGTGATACCCTATATGATGAAGATAATCTTTGGGTGAGTAAAATATCCTATCGATTACATGATCCTGAACGTTTTGATATTGTTGTTTTTCCAGCTGAAAATAATACTACATATTATATTAAGCGAATCATTGCATTGCCAGGTGAAAAGATTCGAATTGATGAAGAAGGAAAAATATATATCAATGATGAAGTGTTAGAAGAAAATTACGGAAAAGAAGTAATTGAAGAAGACTTGGTAGGGCGTGCTTATGAAAATGTAACATTGGGTGATGATGAATATTTTGTTATGGGAGATAATCGAAATAGAAGTTTAGACTCAAGAGAAGAAGAAGTTGGAAATATTAAGCGTGAGGATTTGAAGGGTAAAGCAGTCCTTCGTATTTGGCCGCTGAATCGATTTGGAACAATAAAATAAGAGAATGGAATAAGGTTGTCATGATAAAATGAAATGGCGACCTTTTTCTAATGTACTTTTATAAAAAGGAGAATGAACAATGGGAATTCAGGAGATAAAGGAAAAAATAAAGAACGCTGATGTTTTACAATTACCTGCATTGGTAGAAGAGTATGAAGGAGATACCAGAGCGGGTGTCATCAAGTTGGTAGAGTCAGCAAAAAAACGGATAAAAGCATTTGAAGATGAAAAAATTAGAACATATCAGATGAAGGAATATGAACGAAAGTATGAAAATTGTCGATATATATGTGGAATAGATGAAGTAGGAAGAGGACCACTTGCTGGACCGGTTGTTGCTGCAGCGGTTATTTTGCCAAAGGATGTTGATATCTATTACCTAAATGATTCTAAACAGCTTACTGAGAAAAAAAGGGAACAATTGTATGATGAGATAATGGAAAAGGCAATAGCGGTAGGTGTAGGATTTGCAGATGAAAAGAGAATTGATGAAATTAATATATTGCAGGCAAACTATGAAGCTATGAGAGAGGCAATTGGAAAACTTTCTGTAACACCGGATATTTTATTAAATGATGCTGTTACAATTCCGGAGATTACAATTAAGCAGGTACCAATTATTAAAGGAGACGCAAAGAGTGTTTCTATTGCAGCGGCAAGCATTATTGCAAAAGTAACAAGGGATCGATATATGGTGGATATGGATCGGATTTATCCAGGTTATGGTTTTGCAAGTAATAAAGGTTATGGAAGTGAAATGCATATTAAGCAGTTAAAAGAAGTTGGACCATCACCAATTCATCGAAAAACATTTATTAAGAATTTTGTATAATAAAAAGAAAGGAGCCTTGATACATGAATATTGGAAATCATTTGCTCAATAATTATGATAGTGGAATACAGGGGAAAATCCGTTTAGAGCAATCAAAGATGACAGGGAATGTAGATCGGGCTCATAATGCGTTTTCGGATTTAAAGGAAGGTAGTGTATTTAAAGGTGAGATTCTAGATGTTTCTGGTGGAAAAGTAACGATTTCATTAGAAGATCAGAGCCAAATGCAGGCCCGATTACAAGAGGATGTGGAATTGTCTGTTGGTGATATTTTGTTGTTTAGTGTGAAGGAAAACAGTGGTAGCCAGGTATTGATTAAGCCAATGTTTGATTCTTTATATAGTGCACAAACACAGACCTTGGAAAAAGTGTTATCAGGAGCTGGTTTATCTCCGACAGAGAAAAATTTTTCGGCTGCAAAGGAATTGATGGATGCAGGAATGCCTGTGGATAAGGGGAGTTTGGTGAAGGTGTTATCACAAAGTATGAAATATCCAGAGGCTAAAATGTCTACGATTGTGTCGCTTAACAAAATGAATATACCTGTCACAGGGGAAAGTATCGGACAGTATGAGCGTTATTTGGAACAGAATCATCAGTTGACAAATGATATATTAGATACAAGTCAAGCGGTTTCGGAATTTGTGAATTTCCTTCCAGAAAATTTAAATGGTGAAGAATTGCTGCATGCATTAGACGAACTGATTGAGGTTTTTTCTGGTGAAGATGCGGAAGAAATTGCTGGGAAGGATGTCCCACAAGGGGAGGAAGCATCCTTACAGGATAATCCAATAGAACAAGACGAATTGAGTCAGAATATGGCTTCTTCTGGCGTACAGGATTTTTCAGATGCTATCAATGTTGAATATGATTTGTATACAAATAAAGCAGAACAGGATATGAACTCACAAGAAAAAAGAGTAGATCGTGTTGGGGAAGAACAAAATACTGCCAGAGAAATTGCAGAGTCTGATAAAGCTTTTATTACGGACGCGTCTGTGCAGGAAACAGAAAAACAGGTAGATTCAAAGGATATGATGCTGAAAGAATCCTTAAAAATTGTAGGATTTTCGGAAAAGGATGCAGAAACAATAACAAAATATGTCAAAGAAGATATGGATGGGTTTCCGCAAATTCAACAAAGCATGGACAATCCTGCAAAAATGTTAAGTGAATTAACGGACTTTTTTTCGAAAAATCATTTTGAACAACAGGCGGTTCGTGAAATTTTAAATACAGATGGAATGAAGAAGTTGATTGAAAATATGGTAAAGGATGCGTGGTCTATGAATCCACAAAAAATGAGTAGACCAGAGGAAATTGATGAGATGTATCATAAAATCCAAAAGCAGAGTCAGGCATTTGAAAATCTGATTCAGACAAAGGGCGGGGATGCAGGAAGTTTCCAGCAGAACTCGCAAAATATGCGACAAAATATGGATTTTATACAACAACTCAATCAACAAATGATTTATGCGCAAATGCCATTAAAATTGTCGAATCAGCAAACAAATTCAGAATTGTATGTATATGCGGATAAAAGAAGACTGATGGAAAAGAAAGATGGAATTAGCGTGATGTTGCATTTAGACATGGATCATTTGGGAAAAACTGATATCAAGGTGACCCTAACGGGAAAGAATGTGAATGCAAGATTTTATTTAAATGATCAACAAAGTGTGAATATAGTAGCAGATAATATGGAACAACTTGCACAGCAATTAAATGAACGAGGCTTTTCATTAACGAATGAAGTTGTAAAGCGAAAACCACAGGAATCGGTTAACAAGGTGATTGATGAAATTATTGATGAAAATGCAGAAAAAAGTGTAAGGCGTTATACGTTTGACGTAAAGATGTGAGGTGAAAGAAATGCAATATAACAGTAATAGACAAAATCCTCCGAAAAAAAGAAAAGCAGTTGCGTTGACATATGATCCACATAATCAAGCACCACAGGTTGTTGCATCTGGTAAGGGAGCCGTTGCGGATCGAATTATCGAAAAGGCAAAGGAAGCAGATGTTGCAACATATAAAGACGAAGGATTAGCAGATACTTTATTAAAATTGGAAATTGGAGAAATGATTCCACCAGAGCTTTATGGTGTTGTAGCTGAAATATTAGTCTATGTTGATAAAATGGATAAAATAAAGAGCAAACTTTCTAGATAGGAGAGACATGATTAAAGAACAGAATAAGAGAAAGTTAGGTGCGAAAGCGGAACAGGCAATTAAACAATATTTGAACGAACATGGAATTGTAGTAGTTGAAATGAACTATCGCTGTAAACAGGGTGAAATTGATGTGATTGCCAGAGATGGAGCATATTATGTATTTATTGAGGTAAAATATCGAACCTCTTTGCAATATGGAAGTCCACAGGAAGCGGTTCATCTAAAAAAGCAAAGGACCATTAGTAAGGTTGCTT
>JAUNJF010000062.1 GCA_030533405.1 Eubacteriales bacterium | reverse complement strand
ATGAGATGTTTAATGGTGGCGTTCTTGATAGTATAGGATGTTGTTGTAAGATAAAAGAAGAATATAATGGAAATTATTATTCGTTTGGAACAAATGAAGACGGGTACGAAAAAAATGGCCTTTATAAGTGGAAGTTTGTTGCAAATTATAAGTCTGGGTTCTGGGAAGTTGAAATTTTTACCACAAAGAGCTTGAAAGTGCCAGAGTATAGACGGCCGCCGAAGCGGTAAAATATGATAGTTCCGTTTGTTCCAGGTGGTGCGCCTTTAGGTATGGGGCTGGGATGATTTTTTTCTTTCCATCTCCGTATTATTTTTTATATGTTTGTGTCAAAACTTAAAAGTTTAGAATATGGTTGCATAACTTATACTCAAAAGTTATAATCAAGGTGTAAAAACATATATTCAAAACGAAATATTCAAAAGGGGAAATGTGAAATGATTTTTGGCTATGCAAGGGTATCGACAAAGGGCCAGGCAAAGGATGGAAATTCCCTGGAAGCACAGCAAGCTATCCTTAAGGATGCTGGGTGTGAATATATATATGCGGATATTTTTACTGGAACTAAAATGGATCGGCCGGAGTTTTTAAGGATGCGTGAGAAGATACGGAAAGGGGATACCTTGATCGTTACAAAATTGGATCGTCTTGGCAGATCCGTTTCTCAGGCGTCAGAAGTTATTGCTGAATTATTAGAAGATAATGTGACAATTAATGTTTTGAACCTTGGAATTTTGAGTAACGATTCTGTAAGTGAATTAATGCGGAATATTTTACTTTCTTTTGCACAGTATGAGAGGGATATGATTGTACAACGGACGCAGGAGGGCAAGGCGGTAGCAAGGACTATAAATCCGGAATATAGAGAAGGGAGGCCGCCGAAGTTTGATAAAGATCAGCTTGATCATGCAATGCGGCTTCTTGAGGATAATTCTTATGCTCAGGTTATGAAGTTAACTGGAATTAGTAAAAGTACTTTAATCAGAGAAAAGCGGAAGAGAAAGGAAATTCTTAATGGAAAAGTTTAGATTGGGAGAACTGTTCTGCGGTCCAGGTGGTATTGCTTGTGGAGCTATGAGAGCGACTAGTGGAGATGGTCAATTTGGTATTGAACATGCCTGGGCGAATGATTATGATGAGGATACCTGTGAAACGTATCGAAGTAATATTTGTCCGGATGCTCCGGGAACAGTTTATCATGAGGACGTCCGGAATCTTGATATATCGCTATTAGGTCCAATTGATGCTTTTGCTTATGGCTTTCCTTGCAATAGCTTTAGTAATGTTGGAGAACATGAGGGCTTAAAAAACGAGAAGTTTGGTCAGCTGTATTGGTATGGAATTAAAGTTCTGAAACAGTATAGGCCTAAATGGTTCATTGCGGAAAATGTAAGCGGAATACAGTCCGCTGGTTCAGGCGATTTTCGAATCATTCTTCAGGATATGAGAGATGTCGGATATAAATTGACGGTGAATCTTTATAAAGCAGAGCAGTATGGAATTCCTCAGACGAGGCATAGGGTTATAATTGTCGGAATCAGAGATGATATCCCTGTAGAATTTCGCGTACCGGATCCGGCACAGTATGCAAATGTTGATATTTCTGCGAGAACGGCTCTTTCTGATATTTTAGTAAGTTCTCCAAATAATGAAGTGCGAAAGTTATCGAAAAAAGTCGTTGAGAGGCTTTCTTTGATTCGTCCAGGTGAAAATGTATGGCAGGCAGAAAAAAGACTTGGTGAGGATTTTCCTGAGCATTTAAAAATTCATACTAAAACGAAAATTAGTCAGATTTATCGGAAACTAGATCCTGATAAGCCAGCGTATACAGTTACAGCCGCAGGAGGTGGGGGAACGTTTATGTATCACTGGACAAATCGAGAGCTGACTAATCGTGAACGTGCTAGAATTCAAACATTTCCTGATAATTATAAATTTGTCGGGCAATACAGCAGTGTACGAAAGCAAATCGGAATGGCGGTTCCATGTAAATTATCGGAAATAGTTGTCACTGCTGTTCTTAATAGTTTTGCCGGGGTGGAATATCCCTGGACAGAGGCAAATATAAAGGAGTAATAAAAATATGTATCAACATTGGTTTGTGTCGAGACAGAAAAGAAAACTCACAACGATTCTTCAGGCGCTTATTGCGTTTTCTGATGTATGTGTAGGCAAAGTGTGGTCTGGAAATCATGAACTTCAAATTCGTTTTGAAGATGAACTTCAGAGAAGAAGTATAACCGATCATGGATCTCTTCGTGCAAGGCGTGATGGATCCGGCGGTGGAGGAATAAGAACGCTTTTTAAACAATTAAAGGATCTGGGGCTTGTTTTTACAGAAGATGAAAATGGAAAATGCAGACTTACACTTATAGGAGAATCGCTGGTTAAAGGAGATGTTACATTTGTTGATGCGATGAGGATGCAACTTCAGAAATATCAATATCCGTCTGCGGCAGTATGGTCTGGAAGTGGGTCTGTTGATCATGGATTTCAGGTGCATCCTTTTCAGTTTCTTTTCCGCTTGCTTCGTGATCCTCGACTGGATGGAAAACTGCATATGGACGAAGTGTATGGAATTGTTATTCATTATGCAAAATCAGATAGCATGGAATGTTTTGAGTATGTCGTAGATCTTATTCTCAAATGTAGGCAAAATGTTCGTCCACAGGAATTCGTTGAAGATACGCGTACGAAAACTTATAGTAATATAGCAAATACTTTTTTTAACTATCTTTCTTTATGTCAATATACGGATCGTGGAACGGGTACGATAAGCATTAGAAACGGCAAGGAAACTGATATAGATGCTTTTATTCAAGAGAATCCAAAGTTCTTTAAACATCCGGAATTACAAGAGAATTATTTACGGGCATACGGAAGAGGGACCGCAGCAAAAGACCTTCGTAAGTTTAATAAGGAGAATTCATTATCACAGAAAGAAATTAATGAAGCAAGAATTAGAAAAGAGTATGTGCTTCTTGCTTTGAAAACGCCTATAACGAGTATTACTTCAGACATAGTTATTCGAGTGACGTCAAATACTGGCATTGATGAAATTATTGTTGAAAGATTCCTTACAAAGAACTATCCGCATGGAAATATAGACGATTTCTTTGCATCTTATAAAGAGTTGGCTCATATGGGAACATCCGGCGCCAGAGAATTTGAAGAAGCAACCTGTGAGATGTTTAAGAAAATTTTTAAAATGAAAGCGAATCATGTCGGTCCGATCGGTAATACCCCGGATGTATTTGTGGAATCAGAAGAAGAGGGATTTTGCGGAATTATTGATAATAAAGCCTATAAAAATGGATATTGTATAAATGGCGATCATCTTAGAGTAATGGAAGACGTTTATATACCTAACTACCGAGAATATGGTCATACAAATAAACCACTTGCCTTTTATACATATATTGCAGGTTCTTTTGGTAGCAACATGAACAGCTGGCTCAAGCGCATAACGAATGATACAGGAATAAATGGTTCTGCAATGCCCGTAGATCTATTTATAGACTTTGCTCAAGATTATGCGGAAAAAGGTTATGATCATAATACAATCAGAAAAGTGTTTTCAGTT
>JAUNJF010000061.1 GCA_030533405.1 Eubacteriales bacterium | reverse complement strand
GATCGTAATTGTAAAAGACGGCCAGATTGGTAAGGAATTGCAATCTGTTCTTGATAAATTTGTGAAGCAGTTTCCTAATATGTTTAGTATCGTCGGTTATGACAAAAACCGGGGACTGGGTCTGGCTTTGAATTATGGTCTGGAACACTGTAAAAACGAACTCATTGCACGTATGGACACAGATGATATTGCTAAGCCCGACCGCTGCGAAAAGCAGGTAAAGCTGTTTGAAGAACAGCCTGAGCTTGCAATCGTCGGCTCCGCAGTAGATGAATTTTACGGTACACTGGGTCATATTACGGGAAGAAGAGTGGTACCGGCCAAGCATGAGGATATATATGAATTTGCCAAAAGGCGCAGTGCCTTTAATCATCCCAGCGTCATGTACCGCAAGAGCAAAGTGATGGCGTTCAATGGTTACGGCAACCTCAGGAGGAATCAGGACGTGGATTTGTTTGGCAGGATGCTGTATGGAGGCTGCAAAGCGGCAAATTTTGAAGAATCTCTTTTGTGGTTCCGGTCTGATGAAAATTTGGCAAAACGGCGAAAGAGTTGGGAAAACACCAAATCTTACATCGATACTATTAAGAAATTCTGGAAGATGGGATACTCTAGTTTCGGCGACTACGTTGTTGTCGCAGGAGCACAAACAGTTATGTTTTTGATGCCGGTTGGAGTTCAAAATTGGCTCTATAAAAGGTTTTTGAGGAAGTAGAGAAAGATGAGTATAGAATCTAAAATAAACTATCAATTGAATAAATATCCGGCTGTAAAAAAAATCATTAAAAGGGTGTATCAGCGGGTGATGTATGTAGTTTCCCCAAAGATAAAATCTGAAGGGGATATTAGCCGGGTATCACCGGATGACCCAAATCACGAGTATTTCTTTGGGTATTATGATAAATCCCCTTGGGATATAACGGACCGGTATATGCTTTGTCTGAAGGCAAACGATACTTGGAGTGATGTCAGTCCGAAGGCTCCCGCAGAAATTATTTTGATCGACACGCAGAACAATAATAAGGCAACGCATCTGGCCCGGACCCATGCGTGGAACGTGCAGCAAAGTTGTATGCTGCAGTGGCTTGGGCCTGATTTTAAGAATAGAATAATTTTTAACGATTGCAGAGACGGAAAACATTGCTCAGTCATAATAAAGCTAACTTTTGAAGGAGATGCAATAACTGTAAGAGAGGAAAAAGTAATTTCTGCACCTGTTTATTCAGTGTCTGCGGATGGTTCCTTTGCTCTTACCCTTGACTTTAGCCGACTGTATAATCTTCGCCCTGGGTATGGATATTATAATGTGCCGGAAAAGACGAAGGGCATTGCATTACCGGATGCCTCTGCGATTTGGAAAGTAGATTTGGTGACGGGAGAAGTAAGCAGTGTACTGAAGTACTCTGATTTTGCGAACTTTGAACCAAGGCCCGAGATGAAGGAAAAAGGGTCTGTACATAAAGTAAACCATATTATGCTGAGTCCAAATGGAAAGCGTTTTATGGTACTTTATCGCTGGTTTTGCGGGCAGAGAAAATATACCCGACTGATTACTTGCAATGTGGATGGGAGCGACATGTATGTGCTCTCAGATGATGATATGGTCAGTCATTGCTTCTGGCGGACAAACTCTCAGATTTTTGCATATGAAAATAGAAAACAAGGTCTGAAAGGCGACAAAGCTGGAAATGGTTACTATCTGATGAAAGACCATACACAGGAATACCGTAGATTTTGGCCGGGAATTGATTATGACGGTCATCCAAGCTTTTCTCCCGATGGCAGCAAAGTTGTTTTTGACAGGTATCCAGATCGGGCGAGGGTTGCTGCCGTGATGGTAAGTGATGCAAAGAACCGAGAAGATTCTGGGGTGCAAACAATCGCAAAGGTTTTTGCGCCGTTCAAATATGACAATGATACCAGATGTGACCTGCATCCGAGATGGAACAGGGAAGGTGATAAAGTTTGTTTTGATTCTGTGTTTGAGGGACATAGGGGGCTGTATGTTGTGGATGTTCCACAAAATGAAAAATCGGTTGTTGTAGATTTTGATGATACAGAAACTGATAATGCAGTAGAGAGAAGTGATATTAAATATTCTATTATCACACCAGTGTACAATTCGTTTGTATTGATGAATAGATATTTTGATAGTTTGCTTCAACAGACGTATAAGAATTTTGAAGTGATTCTTGTTGACGATTGTTCAACAGACGGCTCTTATGAGAAATTGGTTGAATATCAGAAAACTTCACCGTTAAATATAACTCTATTAAAGACGAAGGAAAATTCTGGTCCGGGCAATGCCAGAAACATGGGGTTGGAAGCTGCATCAGGAGATTGGATTACATTTATAGATAATGACGATTGGGTTGAAATTTCACTCTTAGAAAAAGTTAATCAAGTTATTTATAGGAATCAGGTTAAATGCGTCATTTACGATTTGTATGCACAAACCGAAAAAGAAAAAAATGTAATCGCCTCAATGTATGCTGGCAACGAAGGACTGATTTCATTAAGTGATGCGCTTATGTTTGCAAGAAATCATTCTGTTGGGAAATTTTATTGCAAAGCGAATTTGGATGAAAAAAACATTCGTTTTCCATTGCTTAGACGGTGCGAAGATGTAGCATTTTGTTGTAGAGCGATTGAAGCTTGCCAAAGCGTATATTATCTAAAAGAGCCATTGTATTACTATTATCAGAGAACTTCATCGCTGTCGAATAACGCAAAGATGGATCAAGGAGATATGGTAGAAGCTTTTAAGATAGTAGAGGACACTCTGGGAAAGAAATATGCTGAGGCTGTCGAGGCAAAATCAGTCACGGATTTACTTTACGGCGGCGTATTAATGATGTGTAAGGCACATAAGAGCAGCTTAGAAATAAAGGAGTATATTAAAGCATATGAAAGAAAATATCCAAATTGGAGACACTCCAGAATCCTTGATTCTCTGGGGGGGGGCAAAGCACTCTTTCTGAAATTTTCAGAAAAGAAGGCTATTCCGATGCTGAGATTGATGACATTGGCACACTCCTTGCTTATAGGAAAGTAAATGTAGGGCCGGTTATCAGTGTTATTGTTCCTGTATATAAAGTTGAGAAGTATTTGAAGCGATGCGTTGATTCAATCGTAAGTCAGACATATAAGAATCTGGAAATTATATTAATTGACGATGGCTCTCCAGATAATTCTGGAAAAATGTGTGATGAATTGGCAAAAAAAGATATACGTATACAAGTCATTCATAAAAAGAATGGAGGTCTATCAAGTGCGAGAAATGCTGGTATTCAAGTGGCGTCAGGCGAATTTATTACATTTGTAGATAGTGATGATTGGATAGACAATGAAATATATCAAAAAGTTATGGAAACTTTTGGCAAATATAAATGTGATGTCGTTGACTATAAAACTGTTTTCACTGATGGGAACACAATTCCTAAATTGCATACAAGTGATGGTAAATCAATTATAGTAAAGAATGATGAAATTCTGTATGACTATTTATATAGAGGACAAACGGAGAAATGCCCTTTTTCCGTTTGTCGAAAAGTATACAAGCGTAATCTATTTGAAAAAATAAGTTTTCCAG
>JAUNJF010000037.1 GCA_030533405.1 Eubacteriales bacterium | reverse complement strand
ATGGGACAAATGCCAATGATGGGACAGATGCCATATAATTATGGTATGCCACAATCGGATGTACAGGCGCAACCAGTTCAGTTTCAACCGTTTAATGGTGGATTTAATCCGATTACACAACAAGAAAATATTGACTTGATTATGGATGTACCATTAGAGGTTACAGTTGAGTTGGGTAGAACGAGCAAATCAATAAAGGAAATATTAGGATTTGCACCTGGAACGATTATCGAACTAGATAAAATTGCTGGTGAGCCAATTGATGTATTAGTAAATGGTAAACTTGTTGCAAAAGGTGAGGTTGTCGTTATTGAAGAGAGCTTTGGTATCAGAGTTACTGATATCATTAAACAATAATTTAATGAAATGGAGAATGAGATATGGCGAAAAGTATTTTAATTTGCGATGATGCTGCATTTATGAGAATGATGATTAAGGATATTTTAACAAAGAATGGTTATGCGATTGCTGGAGAAGCAGAGAATGGTGCGAAGGCTGTTGAAAAATATGCGGAGACACATCCAGATTTAGTTTTGATGGATATTACAATGCCAGAGATGGATGGTATTCAGGCACTTAAAAAGATTAAAGAGTCTGATCCGAATGCAAGTGTTGTTATGTGCTCAGCAATGGGTCAGCAAGCGATGGTTATTGAAAGTATTCAGTCGGGTGCAAGGGACTTTATTGTAAAGCCATTTCAGCCTGATCGTGTATTAGAGGCGGTAAAGAAGGCTGTCGAATAATATGTTATTGGTACAGTCGGGTTCTGGCTTGAAAAATATTGGCGAGTTGATATGCGCTGTGTTGTTATTTTTGTTTGTTTTGTTTTTGGCTTATCTTGCAGCTAGGATTGCAGGAAGCTTTCAGTCGAATATTGTAAATAAACAGGCCAATATTAAGGTGATAGAGGTATTTCGTCTATCCAATAACAAATTGATTGAAATTGTAAAGATTGGTGATAAGTATTTGGCAATTGCAGTTTCAAAAGACAATGTTACGTTATTGGCGCAATTAGATGAAGGTTCTATTAAAGAACAGGAAAAAGCGTTAGAACCAATTAATTTTAAAAGTTTACTGGAAAAGATAAAAAATGAAAAACATAATAAGTAAAATGAATCAAAAAATAAAAAAGCATTTTAAAATCAAGCGGTTCTTGATTATTTATGGTATTATTTTCTCCATTCTTTGCGTTGGCGCTAGGGTGTATGCGACGAATGGAGAGAATAATATTGATAATCAAAGAGATACCATTACGAATTTAGAAGATAATGTACCTTTTTCATTGGGTGTTACTGTAGATACATCGAATGATGAAGGGACATTGGCTGGTACACTTCAAATGCTTTTGGTAATAACTGTTATTTCACTAGCTCCATCGATAGTTGTTATGATGACATCGTTTACTCGTATTATTGTGGTGTTCCATTTTCTTAGAACGGCACTAGGTACGCAGTCGTCACCACCTAACAATGTATTGGTAGGGCTTGCGTTATTTTTAACACTTTTTATTATGACTCCTACGATAAATCGTATTAATGAGGAAGCGATTAAACCGCTCTCGCAAGGTGAGATAACACAAGAAGAAGGACTAAAAGCATGTATGGAACCTCTGCGTGAGTTTATGTTCAGCAATATATCAGATACAAAAGATATTAATTTCTTTTTAGAGATGGCGAGAATTGATGATGTACAGGAGTTGGAGGAAGTACCCAATTATGTATTGATTCCTGCTTTTATATTAAGTGAGCTTCGAAAAGCATTTATTATTGGCTTTTTGATATATATACCATTTATTATTATTGATATGGTTGTTGCTTCTACATTGATGGCAATGGGTATGATGATGTTGCCACCGACAACGATTTCTATGCCGTTTAAAATATTGTTGTTTGTCATGGCAGATGGATGGAATTTGGTGATTGGTCAAGTTGTTCAAAGTTTTTATTATTGATAATAAACGAAAGAAAATGGGTGTGATAAGATGAGTTCAGGTGTAATTATTGATATTGCAAGAGAAGCTTTGTGGCTGATTATAAAATGTTCTGCGCCACTTTTGCTTGTGTCATTAGTTGTTGGTTTGGTGATTAGTATATTTCAAACTGTAACATCCATTCAGGAACAAACATTAACTTTTGTACCGAAAATATTGAGTATTTTTATCACACTGATTTTGTGTGGTGGATGGATTATGGACAATATTATTACTTTTATGAACAGATTATTTGAAAATTTTTCGACATATGTGAGGTAGATTATGATTGAGCAATCTTTTTCAATCTATCATTTGGAGTATTTTTTGGCTATATTGGTCAGGGTAATGGGGGTAATGGCATTTGCCCCCATTTTTGGTAATAATCAGACGGTTACAAGAAGGCCTAGACTTTTTTTAGGTGTTGCGTTTAGTATTGCTTTATTTTATGCACACCCGTATATTCCGCTTGGTTACACAACCTTTTTGGGTTATACAATTATTATTGTTAAGGAATTGGTAGTCGGAATTACTTTAGGGTTTATGGCGAATGTGTCATTGTCTATTATTGGAATGGCTGGACAATTTATTGATAGAGAAATGGGATTCTCTATGGTATCCAATTTTGATCAGACATTTAACACAGATACAACGATAACTGCGGAATTTTATAGCATGTTAGTGATGTTGGTAATGTTGTGTTCGGATATGCACTATTTTATTTTAGATGCGTTAGCTGATTCGTTTGATCTGATACCATTAGGAAATGTCTTGTTTGATTCAGGGAAGATGTATGATGTTATGATTTCATATATGACAAGTTATTTTACGATTGCGTTGCGAATTAGTCTGCCAATATTTGTTGTAATTATGTTATTAAATACTGTTTTAGGTATTTTGGCAAAAACGGCACCACAGATGAACATGTTTGTGATAGGTGTTCAATTGAAGATTTTTTGCGGTTTTGCAGTATTGATGATTATTATTCAATTTGTTCCGAGTGTTACAGAATTTGTGTACAAACAGATGCAGGATATTGTTTATGCGATGATGGAAACGTTTTACATAAAATAAAAAAGAGGTGTTTTTTGTGTATTACGAATATAAGATTTTGATGCCACTTGATTTGCAGATGTTTGCAAAGGAGGGGGCAGGTGGAGAAAAAACTGAAGATGCAACAGCGAAGAAATTAGAGGATGTCAGAAAAGAAGGTAATGTTGCAAAGAGTAGAGAAATTCCGACTGCAGCAACCTTGTTGGCGTTATGGATTTGTGTTAAGTTTGCAATGGGATTCATTGGAAAACGTTTGATAAATGGATTTGCTAGTTATTACGAAATGATTCCGCTTTATGCAAGACAAGGGATTGATTATTCGGGTTTTTCAACCTTGTTGACGAATGGCATACTAAATGTTTCTATGGTGATTTTACCATTTTTGATTGCTGGATTTTTGGTTGCATTTTTTAGTAATACATTGCAATTCCAATTCAAAGTGACGTCAAAACCGTTAGAACCTAAATTTTCAAAAATAAATCCGATTAATGGTTTTAAACGTATTTTTTCTTTAAATTCCTTGATGGAACTATTAAAATCAATTGTTAAAATTGTTGTGATTGGATATATTGCGTACACTGTTCTCAAAGAGCACATAGATGATATTTATTTATTGTATGATATTTCTTTGATGCAGGGTATTTCGTTGTTATATGATATTGTGTTAGAGTTGCTTTTAAAGATTATCTTTTTATTTTTTTTAATTGCAGCAGTTGATTTTATGTTTCAAAAATGGAAGTTTAAAAATGATAATAAGATGACAAAACAGGAAGTAAAAGATGAGTATAAGAATCAAGAAGGAGATCCTAAGGTAAAAGGTCAACAAAGACAGCGTATGCAACAGGCATCACA
The DNA here is from genome assembly GCA_030533405.1 of Eubacteriales bacterium. Classification (GTDB taxonomy): domain Bacteria; phylum Bacillota; class Clostridia; order Lachnospirales; family Lachnospiraceae; genus CAG-590. The sequence continues at coordinate 15,933 of JAUNJF010000037.1, read as the reverse complement.
GCGTCGTATGATGGCAGCAATTCCAGAAGCGGATGTTGTGATTACAAATCCGACGCATTTTGCGGTGGCTTTGTCTTATAAGGCTGGACAAGGTGAGGCACCGATTGTAGTAGCAAAGGGTGCTGACTTTTTGGCTAGCAAAATAAAAGATATTGCAAAGGAAAATCATGTAGATATTGTTGAAAATAAGCCATTGGCGCGAATGTTATATTATAATGTGGATTTGGGAAGTGAAATCCCGCCTGAATTGTATCAAGCCGTGGCAGAAGTGTTAGCTTATGTTTATCAGTTACATAATAGAGTGAGTTAAAATGTTAGGAGGTGTAAAATAAAATGCAGAAGTCAGATATGTTTGTAGGTTTATATTTATTGTCTGCGGTTATCTTTTTTATTTTACCAATTCCTAATTTCTTATTAGATGTTTTAATTACATTTAATATTATGGTGGCATTAGTGATTTTGTTCAATTGTCTATATACAGAAGAAACATTGAATATGTCTAGTTTTCCAACAATTTTGTTATTTACTACGGTTTTTAGAATTTCATTAAATGTTTCTTCTACAAGACTAATTTTATCAACTGGAAATCCGGGTGTTGTTGTTGAAACATTTGGTAATTTTGTTGGTGGAGGAAGTCTTGTTATTGGGTCGATTATTTTTATAGTATTGGTTATTGTACAGATGATTGTCATCAATAAAGGTTCGGAGCGTGTATCAGAAGTAACAGCTCGTTTTACACTGGATGCTATGCCTGGTAAACAGATGGCTATCGATGCAGACTTGAATACTGGAGCAATAACAGATAAGGAAGCAAGTGAAAGAAGAGAGAAGATTCAGCAAGAATCAGCTTTTTTTGGATCTATGGATGGTGCAACTAAGTATGTAAAGGGAGATGCAACGGCAGGACTAATTATTACTGCAATTAATTTGGTTGGTGGTATTGTTACAGGAGTGACAATACAGGGAATGGAATTAACTGATGCGTTGCAACGTTACACGATATTAACAATAGGTGATGGATTGGTGTCACAGATTCCGTCTATGTTGATTTCTCTTGCAACCGGTATGCTGGTAACGAAAGCAGCGAAAGCAAATAATATTGGTAATATTATGATTGGACAGTTGTTCCAAATCCCTAAGGTTTTATATATGGTAGGAGGAACACTTTGTTTTTTGGGTATATTTACACCATTAAGAAAAGAAGGAAGAATACTTGTATATGTCGGAATGGGATTGGCAATGATTGTGATAGGAAGAATGATTGGACATAAACAAGAAGTTAGCGCGATAGAAGAAGAGGTTCAGGAAGAGGATGTTCAGGCTGATGAAATTAGAAGACATGAAAATGTAAATGCGCTTTTACAGGTTGATCCGATTGAGTTGGAGTTTGGATATGGTATCATTCCGTTAGCTGATGTCAATCAAGGTGGTGATTTGCTTGATCGTGTTGTTATGATTCGACGTCAAATTGCGTTGGAATTAGGTGCAGTTGTTCCAATTATTCGTTTGAGAGATAATATTCAGTTGAATCCTAATCAGTATATTATTAAAATTAAGGGTATTCAGGTGAGTGAAGGCGAAATATTGTTCGATCATTATATGGCTATGAATCCGGGATATGTAGAAGAAGAAATAACAGGAATACCAACGTATGAGCCTTCCTTTCATCTTCCAGCTATTTGGATTACAGAAGCACAGCGAGAACGTGCTGAATCGATGGGGTATACTGTTGTTGATCCGCCGTCTATTATTGCTACGCATTTAACAGAAATTATCAAATCGCATCTGGATGAATTGCTAACACGTCAGGATGTTCAGAACCTGATTAATAATGTAAAGGAATCAAATACAACATTGATTGATGAATTAGTACCGAAATTGCTTGGTGTTGGTGAAATTCAGAAGGTGTTACAAAATTTATTGGGCGAAGGCATTTCGATACGTGATTTGGTTACTATTTTTGAAACTTTAGCTGATTATGCAGCTACGACACGCGATACAGATGTTTTGACAGAGTATGTGCGTCAACGATTAAAGAGAGCAATTTCAAATATTTATTTTGCGGATGGAGATATGACTACTGTTGTAACATTGGACCCTAATGTTGAGCAAGATATTATGAATTCAATAAAGCAAACAGAACAGGGCGCTTATATTACATTGGATCCTGCAAAAACGAAAAAAATATTGAATTCTGTTGAAGTTGAGATTAAAAAATTGGAGAATCAGGGAAAAGCGCCAATTATTATTACTTCTCCAATTGTGAGAATGTACTTTAAAAAGTTGACAAGTGATTATTTTAAGGATTTAATAGTAATATCATATAATGAAATTGAATCAGATGTAGAATTACAATCAATCGGGGTGGTGACAGCAAATGATAATTAAAAAATTTCAAGCACAATCGGAAACGGAAGCTATTATGCTTGCAAAAGAGGATCTTGGTAAAGATGCGATTGTTATGAATATAAAAACAATAAAACCAAAGGGATTGTTTCGTATTTTTCGCAAAACATTAGTTGAAGTAACTGCAGCTGTGGATGATGTAAGTGAAAAAAAATCAGCAAATGATAAAGCAGATGGTAATAAAACATCTACGAAAATTAATGCCAAAATTGACGAAAAATTACATCCTGAACGTAAGCAGGAAATGGATGAGTCAAAAGAGTTAGAAGAAAAATTGAGTAATCTTGCTATGCTACTTGAAAAACAAATTGAAACGCAAAAAACGCAAAAGAAGAATACGGAAAAAGAAAAAAAATCAGAGGATAAAACGGACGAAAAGAAAAAAGAAACGCTCGATAAAGAAGAAAAGACAGAACAGGTTAGTTTAAAAAGCAAGTCAATTGAATTAATTATTAATCAATTAACGAATAATGAGGTGTCTTATCAGTATGCAAAGCAGTTGTTGGATGAAATTACAAGTGCTGGGAGTATTCGTACCCTTGATGATATGTTGGCGTGCGTGTATCAAAAGATTATATTAAAATTAGGGCAAACAAAACCGATAATAGAAGAGAAGGGGAATAAAAAACCACAGATTATATTTTTTATGGGGCCGACAGGAGTGGGAAAAACAACTACAATTGCGAAGTTGTCATCAAAATTAATGTTGGAAGAAAAGAAAAAAATTGCGATTTTTACAGCGGATACATATCGTATAGCAGCCGTTGAACAGATAAAGACATATGCGAATATTTTATCAATTCCAGTAGAGGTTATATATGAGGTGAAAGATGTTGAAAAGGCATTACCAAAATATAAAGATTATTCTTATATTTTAATTGATACTGCTGGAAGATCCCACAAAAATAAAAATCAGGTGGATGATTTAAAAAAATTATATGATTCTTTTTCGAAATATAATATTTTAACATATCTTGTGCTAAGTGCTACTACGAAGTATAAGGACTTAAAAAATATTACGGCTTTATATAAGGATATGTCAGAATATAACCTGATATTTACAAAAGTTGATGAAACGGATGCGGTAGGTAATATTTTAAATATAAAACTTGATACTGGTATGCCGCTTTCTTATATTTCGTATGGACAAAATGTACCGGATGATATTGAGGTAATGAATCCACAGGTTATCGCCAAGCAAGTGTTGGGAGGTGGAGAGAGTTATGGATCAGGCAGATAAGTTGAGACAGCAGGTGGAAAAATTGAAAGAACAGGCTCCCTCTGCTAGAGTCATTGCGGTGACAAGTGGAAAAGGTGGAGTAGGAAAAACGAGCATATCTGTTAATTTAGCATTGCAATTTAACGCGCAGGGAAAAAAAGTAGTTATTTTAGATGCAGATTTTGGACTTGCGAATGTGGAAGTAATGTTAGGAATACGACCACAATATAATTTAGCGGATGTGATTTTTTCTAATAAATCTATTGAAGATATTATCACTGAGGGTCCGATGGGAATAGGCTTTATTTCGGGTGGATCTGGTGTGCAGGATTTGGTGAATCTAGAAAAAGAGCGTCTTCAAAAGTTGATTGCGCAGTTGGTAAAATTAGATAGTTTATATGATGTTGTTATTATTGACACAGGGGCTGGAATCGCTGATTCTGTTGTTGAGTTTGTGCTTAGTTCACCAGAAGTATTATTAGTGATTACACCAGAACCGACATCGATTACAGATGCGTATTCTTTGTTGAAAGCCGTCAACCGAAAAAAAGAATTTAAAAGGGAGTCAAAAGCGATTAAAGTTATTACCAATCGAGTTGATAATGAACAAGAAGGTCAGGAAATATATAATAAAATCAGTATTGTTGCATCAAAATTTTTAAATATTCAGCTGGATTATATTGGATTTATTCCGAATGATAGAAAATTAGGGAATGCTGTTTTAGAACAGCGACCGGTTGTAATTAGTGCACCAAATAGTGAACCAGCACTATGTTTGAAAAATATTAGTGGTGTGTTATTAAATATTGAACAGGAAACAAAGAAAAAAAATGGAATTGCAAAAGTATTGCTAGAACTAATTAAGACAAAAAAAAGTAAAGGGTAGAGCTTATGGATACAAGACTTACAATTGGGGATAAAATTGATCTTGAAGTAATTGAAACAAGACTTTCAGTGGATCCTGACAAGAGACCAACTGTATATGTTAGCCAGGTTTTGGACGAATCGCCAAATGCAGAAGTATTAGCAGCTATGCCTTTTTTGGATGGGAAATTGGTTCCTGTGGCGGTCGGTACAAAATTTAATGCGACAATATATTCGAAGACGGGTTTGCTTCGATGTGAAATGGAAGTAACAGGCAGATTTAAGAAGGGCTCATTTTTTATGATGGAGTTGAGTCAGAAAACTATTTTTAGTAAGGTTCAAAGAAGACAATATTTCCGCTTGGAATGTAATATTCCTTTGACATATCGCGTGATAGATCCTCAAGAACAGGCATTGATAGAAAGTTCAACGCCGTATGACGAGGATGTTATTGAAAAAGAATGGAAGAAAGCGGTTGCGTTGGATATTAGTGGTGGTGGTGTTCGGTTTGCATCTGCTTCATCAGAAGAAAAAGGTAGTTTGTTACAGGTGAAGTTTGACATGCCTGTTGGGGAAGAAATAGAAGAATTTTGTTTGTATGCTGCGTTGTTGCGGTCTCAGCAAAATCCGAATAAAAATACAATATACGAACATAGAGTGATGTTTTGGAAGTTGGATCAAACACTAAGAGAAAAATTGATTCGTTCTATTTTTGAAATTCAAAGGAAAAAACGTTCTAATTCCAATTAAAAAGTATTTTAAGACAAAGAGTTACTATGCACTTATGTGCAGAAATGATTTGGTATAATATAAGAAAGTTTTATCTATGGGGGCTAAAATGACAGGGCAGAATACAGAAAAATTGATATTAATTGCCAGTTCTACAGGGGGACCTAAGGCGTTACATCAGTTACTTCCGATTTTGAATAAGAATCTTGATTCGCCAGTTGTCATTGTGCAACATATGCCAAAGGGATTCACTGAAACATTAGCGAAAAGGCTTGATGAAATGTGTGATATTCATGTATGTGAGGCTAAAGCTGAAGGGTTTCTTGAAAAAGGGTGTGTTTATATAGCTCGTGGAGGATTTCATTTACAAATCTGTCAAACAAAAGAAGGTGGACTCTATTTTCATGAGACGCAAGATGAACCTGTTAAGGGGTTGCGTCCATGTGCGGATGTTACATTCGAAAGTGTTTCAAAATGTGTGGTTGGACAGATTTTATGTGTGGTACTTACCGGAATGGGTGCGGATGGGTGCTATGGAATTCGAAAGATAAAAGAAAATGGTAATGTATTCACAATTGCTCAAGATGAAAAAACATGTGTTGTGTATGGGATGCCGAGAGCAGTTGTTGAAAAAGGGTTGGCGGATGTTGTTTTGCCGCTGACTGAAATGGGTGAATTTATTAATAAAAAAGTGGGGGTGCGTTACAATGGATTTAAGTCAATATCTTGAGATTTTTATTGATGAAACAACAGAGCATTTACAGACATTGAATGAGCAGGTGTTAGTATTGGAAGAGGAACCAGATAATATTGACACAATCAATGAGATTTTTCGTGCGGCACATTCATTAAAGGGAATGGCTGGTACCATGGGATTTAAGCGTATGCAACGTTTAACTCATGATATGGAGAATGTTTTTTCAGAAATTCGAAATAATAAGATGAAGGTTACGCCGGATCTTGTAGATGTAGTTTTCAAGTGTTTGGATGCGATTGAGGAATATTTAACATGCATTAAGGAAACGTCAGATGAAGGTGAGAATGATAATGATGAAATCATTTCTGTGTTGAATGCATGTTTAGGAGCTGCCGATGAAGGCGGTGCAGTTGCTCCGGAGCAAAAGGAAGCTGAGGTAAAGGAATCTGAAATGGTACAGGAGACTACTGAGTCAGATGCTGGAGCTGATAATGACAAGAAAAAATATTTATCAATTGAAATTGCAGATTTTGAAAAGAATGCAATAACAGAAGCAAAAGCAAAAGATATGAATGTTTATGGTGTAACAGTATACATAGACGATAATTGTATTTTAAAAGCGGCAAGAGCATTTTTAGTGTTCAAAGGTTTAGAGGAAATGGGTGAGATTATTAAGGCTGTCCCATCTGTTCAGGATATTGAGGATGAAAGATTTGATTTGGATTTTTCATTGTTAATTGTATCTTCTAAATCATTAGAAGAAGTAAAAAAGGTAATTGCAAATGTTTCTGAGATTAAAGAAGTTTTGATTGAAGATTATAGTATTGCAGATGATGCAAAGATTGTAAGTTCTGCTCCTGATAGTGATAAGACAGAAACGAAAAACATGGATTCAAAGAAAGAAGATTCGGGTAAGGCGGCAACTGCAAATAAAGCAGGTGGTAAGGTTGGTAAACCAGTTGCAAATAGATCTGTACGTGTAGATATTGATAAGTTGGATGTATTGATGAATCTTGTGAGCGAGCTGATTATTGCAAAAAATGGTTTGGTATCTGTTAGTAATCAGGAAGATGGCAAAACATCAATGCAGAATTTTAATGAGCAGATTGAGTATCTTGAGAGAATTACCACAAATCTTCATGAATCAGTTATGAAGGTTAGAATGGTACCAATCGAAAGTGTAGTGAATCGTTTCCCGCGTATGATTCGTGATTTATCAAAGAAACTTGGTAAAGAGATGGAATTGTTCATGACAGGTGAAGATACAGAGCTTGATCGTACCGTAATCGATGAAATTGGCGATCCATTAATGCATATGTTGAGAAATTCGGCTGATCATGGATTGGAACCAACGATTGAACGTTTGAAACTTGGAAAGCCTAAGGTTGGAACTATTCGTTTGAATGCATATCAGGATGGTAACAATGTTACAATCGAGGTTGAGGATGATGGTGCAGGAATTGATGTAGAAAAAGTAAAGGCAACAGCTATTAAAAAAGGTCACATCACAGAGGAACAGGCTGAACAATTATCTGAAAAGGAAGCGGTTGAATTGTTATTCAAGCCAGCCTTTTCAACGGCAGAGAAAATATCAGATGTATCAGGTCGTGGTGTTGGATTGGATGTTGTTAAAAGTAAAATAGAAGGTCTTGGTGGTGATGTTGAAGTCACAACGAAATTAGGAGAAGGAACAAAGTTTATTATTCGTTTACCACTGACACTTGCGATTATTCAGGCATTAATGGTAGAAGTTAGAAATGAAAAATATGCGATTCCTTTGAATTCTATTGTAACAATTGAAGATGTTTTGGTAAGTGATATCAAATTTGTACAGCAAAAGGAAGTTATTAATTTGCGTGGAACAGTAATTCCAATTGTTCGTTTGGATGAAATGCTTGATTGCCCACCAAGAGAGGACGAGCCAGAGAATTTAGTAGTAGTTATTATCAAAAAGGGTGATAAACAGACAGGTTTAGTGATAGATAATTTATTGGGACAGCAGGAAATTGTTATCAAGCCTCTTGGTAAATATATCAATATACATAGAATGATTAGTGGTGCAACAATTCTTGGAGATGGTGAAGTAGCATTGATTATTGATTCAAATTCATTTGTATAATGGGGGTGCAAAAATATGGAAGAGAATACATTAATTAGCGAAGCAAAACAGTATATTGTAGTGAAGTTAGATGATGAACAATATGGTATTGATATTTCATTTGTAGATAATATTGTTCGTGTGCAACCGGTTACAAGGGTTCCAAAGGCGCAAAGCTTTTTTGAAGGTGTAATCAATCTTCGTGGAGAAATCATTCCGGTAATGAATTTGAGACTTAAGTTTGGTTTGCAACCAAAGGAGAATACGAATGTTACTCGTATTATTATTATCAAACCAGAGAATAATGCCAAGATTGGTATTTTGGTAGATGAGGTAAGAGAAGTAGTAACCCTTGAAGAGGAAGATGTTGAAAAAGTTGTGCATGACGAACACGTTGTTAATCTTTTGGGTGTTGGAAAATATAGGGATACCCTTATTTCATTACTTAATATTCAGGGGATTATTTCTGAAATGGATAATGCGTAGGTGATAAGAATGATTGGGGATAATCTTACAAATACAAAAATGGATGTACTCAAAGAATTAGGAAACATAGGGGCTGGGAATGCTACAACAGCCCTTTCTGTTTTGTTAAATTCTAAGTTGGAAATGGAATTACCAATTGTTAATTTGTTGGAGTTTGATGAAATCGCTGATTTAGTGGGTGGCGCAGATACTGTTGTTGCAGCGGTGTTGACCCGTTTTACAGGCGATGTTAATGGTATGACTTTGTTTATTGTGGATTTTGATGAAGCAAAAAAACTAATTTCTGCAATGTTAAACAAATCATATTCGGAAGGCTTTGAAGAATTTGATCATATGGATCGCTCAACATTAAAAGAGGTTGGCAATATTTTAATGAGTTCCTACATTGGATCAATTAGTACTTTGACTGGTTTGGAAATTCGAACAAATCCGCCAGAGATTTGTGTAGATATGACAGGAGCAATTCTCAGTCAACCGTTGACAATTCTAGGTCAGATCGGGGATCAGGCGTTAATTATTGACTCCAAGTTAAGTGATAATAATCGTTTGATTAATGGTTTTATTTTATTTGTAGCAGATGATGTATCTTTTGATAATATTTTTAGTTCGTTAGGAATCAGGTAAATGTTTAATGGATGAAGTGATTCGAGTTGGTATTGCTGATTATAAATTGTGTAAAAAACCAAACACGATTACTACAATAGGATTAGGATCCTGCGTAGGTGTTGTGTTATACAGTTTGACAGGCGATTATTGCGGGCTGCTACATGTTATGCTTCCCGATAGTAAGGAGATAAGTAAAAATGATAATCGTGCAAAGTTTGCGGATACTGGTATTGCTGATATGATTTCTGCATTAGAGGAAAAGGGTATTAGCAGAACTTCGCTACTCGCAAAAATTGCTGGTGGTGCTGTAATGTTTCAGTTCAAGGGGAATCCTGCTGCTGAAAGTGTTGGAACACGCAATATTAAAGCAGTTAAACAAATGTTGGAGCAAAATAATATTAAGATTGTTGCAGAAGACACAGGGGCTAACTATGGAAGGACAATTATTTTTGATGCTGAAACAAAAATATTAACGGTACGTGCGGTTGGCAAAGGAGAAACAAAGTTATAATTTGAGGATGATGAAATGAAATATCAGTATATCAGGGCATTTATCGTCCTGTTAGCTGGCTTAATTGCCTTGGTTTTAAATATGAAAATGGGGAAGGATGTTAATGCTTCCCTTATGATTGTTTTGGTTGTAATTGTGATTTTTTATGTGATTGCAACGTTAGTGATTGAAATTTTACAAAAATCATTTGAATGGGAAGATGATAAAGAGAATAATTCTGAATTGGAGGAATCATCATTAGATGATGAAGAAGAAATCGAAATAACGACCCAGGAGAATGTGTTCGATGAGGATGAATAATAAGATACATACGGGGTGTTTTTCATGGATGAGAGCAAGAAGATAAAGTTATGGGAGGATTATAGTAAATCTAAATCTGAGTCATTGCGAGAACAGATAATTTTAGAGTATGTTCCGTTAGTAAAGCTTGTTGCAGGACGACTCAATATGTATTTGGGTTATACCGTGGAGTATGATGATTTGGTAGGGTATGGTGTGTTTGGCTTGATTGATGCGATAGATAAATTTGATTATGGTAAAGGAATTAAGTTTGAGACATACGCAAGTTTAAGAATTAGAGGTTCTATTTTAGATCAAATTCGAAAAATGGATTGGATTCCTCGTTCTGTTAGGCAAAAGCAAAAACAGATAGAAAATGCAATATCAAAGTTAGAGACTGAGAAGGGCATTGGTTACAAAGACCAGGATATTGCAAATGAATTGGGAATTTCAGTTGAAGAATATCGTAATTGGGAAGGACTTGCTAACATATCCAATATTGCTTCTTTGGATGAGTTTATGGAACAAGGGTCCGAAGGTGGTGTGAAAGAATTTAGAAATACGACCTATCTAGAACCTGAACAGGAAATGGATCGACAGGAAATAAAGAATATGTTGATGCAGGCCTTTGAAATGTTAACGGAAAAGGAAAGAAAAGTAGTATTATTGTATTATTATGAGGATTTGACATTAAAGGAAGTAGCAGCTGTTTTAGAAGTATCAGAATCGAGAATTTCTCAACTTCATTCAAAAGCATTAGAAAAAATGAAGAAACATTTAGGAAATAGTTTTGAACTTTTAATGGGTTGATTTTGGTTGTGTGAAGAGAGGTTTTTCTATGAAATATACAAATGCTTTTTTTCAATTGGATATCAGAGATGATGGTGTGTATGTACATATATATCCAGCAAAAGAAAATGGTAAGTCAATAGATATACAAGAGATGGTTAGTTATTTGGAAAGTTGTGGAATACATTCTTATGATTTGCCAGCTTTAAATAAAGCGGTAATGCAGGTAAAGGAAGAGACTGATATTTTTGTTTCTGCTGAAAAAATTCGTGAGGTTGAAGAAAAAGCAAAGGTTATGATTTCTCGAGATAGAATGATGGCGTATATTCGTTTTTATCCGCCATCAAAAAATGGGAAATATATGTCACCACGAGATATTTTGAATGAATTGCAACGGGTGAATGTGGTATATGGAATTTCTGAAAAGGTAATAAGTGCGTATATTGCAGGAAGACAATTTTGCAGAGACATTCCAATTGCAAAAGGAAAAGAATGTGTATTAGGAAAAGATGCAAAAATTAAATACCATTTTAACACAGTTCCAACAACAAGGCCAGAGTTGTTAGAAGATGGAAGTGTGGATTTTCATAAGTTATGTTTGTTTACCAGTATTAAAAACGGTGATTTACTGGCAGAATTGATTCCTGAAGTACCAGGAACCGAGGGAAAAAATGTTTTGGGAAATCCAGTAATCCCACCTAAGGTAAAGAAAAAAGTCTTAAAATATGGTCGTAATATAAAAATATCTGAGGATAATTGTAAATTATATTCAGAAGTTGATGGTGATGTGAAGTTAGAAGGTGATACGGTATTTGTATCAAATACATATACTGTTGCAGCTGATGTGGATGCATCTACTGGAGATATCAAATATAATGGTAATGTTGTTGTGACAGGAAATGTACGTGCTGGTTTTAGAATTGAAGCAACGGGTGATATAGAAGTAAATGGTGTTGTTGAAGGCGCTTATCTGAAAGCGGACGGCAATATTGTATTAAAACGTGGGATTCAAGGAATGGGTCGTGGTGAACTTGAGGCAGGTATCAATATTGTGACAAAATTTATAGAAAGTAGCAAGGTGTCTGCAAGTGGTGTGATTAATGCAGGTTCAAGTTTGCACTCGGAATTGATTGCAGGAGAAGAAGTAATCATCAGTGGAAAGAAAGGTTTCGTGATTGGTGGTACTGTCTCGGCGGGTAAAAAAATTGAGGCTAGTGTTTTTGGAAATAAAATGAATACGCCTACTGTTTTAAAAGTAGGTGTAAAGCCTGAAGTTATGGAACGTTTCAAAGATTTGACGACTATAATCAAAGATGAACAAGAGGAAATGATTAAGCAGAAGCAAATTTTGGATAGTTTAAAAAATAAATTAGCTTCAGGACAAAAGTTATTGCCGAATCAGGTTATTTTGGCAAAACAATCAAGTGAAAAATTAAAGACATTAGCAGAAACATTAGAAAAAGATTCATTTGAATATATGAAATTGAAAAAAGAGATTGAAGATAATACAAACGGAAAAATTGTAGTGAATAATACAATTTTCCCAGGTGTGAGCATAGATATATCAAATCGTATGTTATTAATAAAAGATATTCGAAGTAGATGTCAATTTAAAATTGATGGAGCAGACGTTATTGGTGCTCCTGTTTAAAGTTGGTGAAATGATTTGATTCGCGCTAACCGGAGGAGGTTGATGTTATGATTCGTCCGCTTGAAATGCAAATGCTTCTTCCGAGAACGGAATCTGTTGGTCATACGCAACATAATGAAAATCAAAAAGTTGTCAATGTGAATCTAAGTGCTGCAGAGCAAGCTGAAAAGGAAATCAAACAAAATAATGAGACAGTAATACAGAAAAATCCTACTGAATTTGCTGAGTATCAGTATGATGCACGTGAATCAAATGGTGGAAGTCATGGACGTTCGAATGGCCGAAAAAAGAAGCAGACGGTTGAAAAAAATGAAAAGGCTGTATATAATGATGGGGAAAAAACACAGGTTGAAGAAGATATTATGAATAACCAACCAAGAGTAAACATTCAATTATAGGAGATTATGATGACTACAGCAGTTTTAATTATGATTATAATAGGTATTATTTTTATTTTTGCTAGTTTTTTTATTACCGAAAAACTCACAAAAAAACAGGAAAATTTTAATGCGGATTTACTTACCGTGACAGATTCTTATGAATTTTCTGAAAGAGAACGAAATTTGATTAAGCGGAAAATTGAGGATGTGATTGCGCATCAGGCGAAAGATATATTATACGAAACAAATGAATCATTATCGAATATGGCAAATGAAAAGACATTGGCACTAGGTGATTATGCTGTTACAGTTTGCGAGGAAATTGAACGAAATCATAAAGAAGTCATGTTTTTGTATAGCATGTTGGATGATAAACAAAAAGAGATAATGAATACTGTCAAGTCTGTAGATGAGACAAAATCGGAAATGAAGGACACTTTATTACGAATAAAAGACATTATTAGTAAATTGGATTCTGGAGAAAAGAAAAAAACTGTTATAAATGACAATATAGAAAATAAGATATCAGTTGAAAAAAAGTTAATGGAACGTAAAACAGAAGATGTTGTTCAGAATCATGAAAATGCGTCTACCAATGAGAAAGAAAATTTACCAACAGAGGAAGGTTCTGCAATCAGTGAGAAAAAAGTGGCGGATGAGTTAGATGACGTTTTGTTTGAAGATATCAAATTAGAAAAAGAATTAGATCATGAGTTTGAAAAAAATGTCAATTCAAATGATATTATTTTAGAAATGTATAAAAATGGAGATAATATTATTACAATTGCAAAAGAACTTGGTTTGGGTGTCGGTGAAGTAAAGCTTGTGATTGATTTGTATCAAGGAGAGTAACAAAATGAACTTCAAATATTTTTTGAGAGGATTAGGCGTAGGTATTATTTTTGCATCTATTATTTGTTTAACTTCGTATCGGGGATTACAAAGTCCAAAATTATCTGATGAAGAGATTATTAAGAGAGCAAAACAACTAGGAATGGTTGAAGAAGTAAATGTTGTGGATCAAGAGATAGAAAAATTGAAATCTACAGAAAAAACACAAAACAAAACAGACAATACGGAAAAGCTTATTGAAGAAGATAAAAACACAAAGGCAGAACAAAAAGTAACAACGCAGGCAACAACAGAAAAGAAGTCAACTGAAGAGAAAAAAACAACAACGGAAAAAAATACAACACAAAAAGAAGATAATAAGAGAGAAAAAACAGATAAGATTACAACAGAGAAAGGCTCGGATTCTAATAGAGACGAGAAGCAGGAACGTGAAAAAGATAGTAACACTGTAAAATTAACAGTGGCATCGGGATCTTCTTCGTATCCTGTGTGTCAAAAATTGGAAGCGTTAGGAATGATTGAGGATGCAGGTGATTTTGATACATACCTTGTCAAAAATGGATATGCGAATCGAATTAGTGTTGGAGAACATATTTTGAAGAAAGGTATGTCTTACCATGATATTGCAGAGGCAATTTCTGATCCTTTATAGGGGAAATTCGTAATTCATTAGAAGAAAAGCTTGATTTTTTCAAGATTTGGTGTTATTCTCCTAGTGTAGCATAATGATTAACATGAGAGTGGGCAGTTTGTCCACTCTCTTTCATTGTTATTTTTGTAGTGGAAAGGTGGTCTGTATGACAAAAAAAGAGATTGAAGCAACCTGTGAAAAACTGGTTATGCCGATTCTTGATGATCGAAACTTTGAATTAGTAGATGTTGAATATGTGAAAGAAGGTTCCAATTATTATTTGCGAGTGTATATTGACAAAGAAGGTGGAATCACAATTGATGATTGTGTAGATGTGAGTCATCAATTAAGCCCATTGCTTGATGCATTTGAAAAAGAATTTAAAGATGCATATATTTTAGAAGTAAGTTCACCAGGCCTTTTACGCCCACTAAAAAAAGACAAAGATTTTGAAAGAAATCTTAATAAAATGGTAGAAATTAAATTGTTTCGAACACTTGAAAAAATGAAAAACAAGGAATTCGAAGCAGAACTAGTTGCTTTTGATGAAAAAACAATTACGGTATTGTTAGAAGATGAAGAGAGCATTGTAATTGATAGAAACAACTTAGCACTAATTAGATTAGCATTTGAGTTTTAATAAAGGAGGAATTAAAAAATGTCAGAGTTAATGCTTGCATTAGAGCAGATTGAGAAAGAGAAAGGAATCTCAAAGGAAATAATTGTAGAGGCGATTGAAAAGTCACTGTTAGATGCTTGTAAAAAGGATTTTGGAAAAAGTGATAACGTAACAGTTAATATGAGTCGTGAGACAGGAGATATTGAAGTATATGCTGCAAAGACAGTTGTTGAGGAAGTGTTAGATGATGCAACGGAGATTTCTTTAGAGAAAGCATTGATGCACAGTAAAAAACATGAATTAGGAGATATCATCAATGTAGAGATTACTCCAAAGGATTTTGGAAGAATTGCAGCACAGCAGGCAAGAAGTGTTATTGTTCAGACAATCAAAGAGGAAGAGAAACGTGCGTTGTATGATCATTTTTATTGTAAAGAAAAAGATGTGGTAACAGGTGTTGTACAGCGTTATGTTGGAAAGAATATTTCTGTTAGTTTAGATGATAAAATGGATGCACTTCTTATGGAGAATGAGCAGATTAAAGGGGAGCATTATCGTCCAACAGATCGAATTAAATTGTATATTGTTGAAGTAAAAGAAACAAATAAGGGACCAAAGGTAATTGTATCCCGTACACATCCAGAATTGGTTAAGAGATTATTTGAGAAAGAAGTAACAGAAGTTGCAGATGGAACCGTGGAGATTAAGTCGATTTCGCGTGAAGCTGGTTCTCGATCAAAGATTGCTGTATGGTCAAATGATCCGAATGTAGATCCTGTTGGAGCATGTGTTGGAATGAATGGAAATCGTGTGAATAATATTGTAGATGATTTGATGGGAGAAAAAATTGATATTATTACATGGAATGAAGATCCAGCAATTTTTATTGAGAATGCGTTAAGTCCTTCTAAGGTTATTTCTGTGGATGTTGATGAAGAGGAAAAGAGTGCTAGAGTTGTTGTACCTGATTATCAATTATCATTGGCAATTGGAAAAGAAGGTCAGAATGCAAGACTTGCAGCAAGACTTACAGGATTTAAAATTGATATTAAGAGTCAGTCACAGGCTAAAGATGCATATGGTTACGAATATGATGACTATGATGAGGATGAATAT
>JAUNJF010000036.1 GCA_030533405.1 Eubacteriales bacterium | reverse complement strand
ATATGCGTTTACCAATTCAGTATGCATTATATTATCCAAAACGTGTTTTCTTAAATGGTGAAAGACTTGATTTTACGACATTAACACAAATATCATTCCAAAAACCTGATTTGGATGCATTTTCAGGATTGCAATATGCATATGACGCAATTAAAACAGGTGGTTCTATGCCAACTGTATTAAACGCAGCAAACGAATTAGCAGTAGCAAAATTCTTAAATCGGGAGATTCAATTTTTAGAAATATATGAAATAATTCAAACATGTATGGATGCACATAATAACATAGAAAATCCAACAGTAGAAGATATTTTAGCTACTGAAAAATGGGTTTATGAAACAATTGAGAGCAGGTGGAATTAATGAATACAATTTTTAACATAATCATCGCACTAATCGTATTTAGTTTTATTATATTTTTTCATGAATTAGGTCATTTTCTTTTGGCGAAGAAAAACGGTATCTTTGTAAACGAATTTGCAATTGGTATGGGACCTGCATTGTTTTCTTTTCAAAAAAAAGAAACAAAATACTCTATACGCGCAATTCCAATGGGTGGTTTTTGTGCAATGCTTGGAGAAGACGAAGCAGTTATGGATGAACATTCTTTTTCTGTAAAATCTGTTTGGGCTCGTATTTCTGTCGTTATTGCAGGACCAGTATTTAATTTTATATTAGCATTTTTACTCTCATTAATTCTAATTGGTGTATGTGGATATGATGCTCCTACAGTTGGAGGATTTTCAGATGGAAGTCCAGCAAAAGAAGCTGGTGTATTGGAGGGGGATTTGATTACCCATTTTAACGGACATCGTATCTATAATTTTAGAGAGATTCTT
This sequence comes from Eubacteriales bacterium, assembly GCA_030533405.1. Classification (GTDB taxonomy): domain Bacteria; phylum Bacillota; class Clostridia; order Lachnospirales; family Lachnospiraceae; genus CAG-590. The sequence continues at coordinate 19,049 of JAUNJF010000036.1, read as the reverse complement.
GTTTATATGCAGATTGGGCAAACTGGTGAAGATATTACCTTAAATGTTATGCGAGACGGCAAAGCATATGAATATACTTTCACACCTGAGAAAACAGATACCGGATACCGGATTGGTGTTGCTAGTGCAGGATATCAAAAAGGTGACGCAATTACTGTTGCAAAATATAGTGCATTAGAATTACGATATCAAATTAAAACCGTATTTCTTAGTTTAAAATATCTAGTTACTGGTAAAATTGGTGTAAAAAATATGTCTGGTCCAGTCGGTATTGTTTCTATGATGAGTGATACAATCAATGAAGCAAAGGAAAGTGCAGCAGGTGATACGAAGCTTGCGATTATTAACGTTGTACTTAATATGATTAATTTTGCTATTTTATTAAGTGCAAATTTAGGTATGATGAATTTGTTGCCATTTCCAGCGTTAGACGGTGGAAGAACCTTCCTCTTACTTATTGAGGCATTTTTTAAGAAAAAATTGCCAGCTGATAAAGAAGCAATTATTAATATGGTAGGTTTTGTATTATTGATACTTCTTATGATTGTTGTCATGTTCCAGGATATTTTTAAATTATTAAAGTAATTACTGAAGTCGGAGTGGTGCTATGAGAGAAAATTCAAAAATTGTTACAATAGGAAATCAGGTGATTGGTGGAGGAAATCCAATCTTAATCCAATCTATGACCAATACAAAAACGGAAGATGTGGATGCTACAGTTGCTCAAATTTTGAAATTAGAACAGGCCGGATGTGAAATCATTCGTTCGACAGCTAATAACGAAGCTGCAGCAAAATCATTTCGTGAAATCAAAAAACATATTCACATTCCGATTGTTGCAGATATACATTTTGACTATCGACTTGCTATTATGGCAATGGAATATGGTGCCGATAAAATTCGAATTAATCCAGGAAATATTGGTGGAACGGACAAAATAAAAGAAGTCGTTCAGGCGGCAAAACATTATCATGTTCCGATTCGTGTGGGCGTCAATAGCGGTTCTTTGGAAAAAGAGCTCATTGAAAAATACAATGGTGTAACAGCACAGGGAATTGTTGAGAGTGCAATGGATAAAGTTCATATTTTAGAGGATCTGAACTTCGATAATATCGTTGTAAGTATTAAATCTTCGAATGTATTAATGTGTGTAAAAGCCCATGAATTAATTGCACAGGAAACAACTTACCCATTACATGTAGGTATAACAGAAGCTGGTACGCTATTAAGAGGAAATATCAAATCCGCTGTTGGTTTAGGTATTATTTTACATCAGGGAATTGGTGATACAATTCGTGTTTCCCTTACTGGTGATCCAATCCATGAAATTGTGTCCGCAAAAATGATTTTAAAAACGCTTGATTTACGAAAAGGCGGAATTGAAGTCGTTTCATGTCCAACTTGTGGTAGAACATCCATTGATTTAATAGGATTAGCAAATCAAGTTGAAAATCTTGTGACAGATTATGAACATCTAAACATCAAGGTTGCTGTTATGGGATGTGTTGTAAATGGACCTGGAGAAGCCAAAGAAGCAGATTTAGGTATTGCTGGTGGTAACGGAGAAGGTTTATTAATAAAACATGGGGAAATAATAAAAAAAGTTCCAGAAGATCAATTACTTGTAGCGTTAGAAGATGAATTGAAAAAATGGAAATAATATTGGAGTGATTTTGTGGAAGAACAAAAGAATTTTTTCGAGGTTTTTCCTGGTTTCTCTTGTGATGCAGATTTAAAAGATTTGTTTTCACAAGTAGTTGTAACAAAAGCAACTATGATGAAATCAGAAAAAACCTTAAAATTTCATATTTTAAGTAAAATATTAATAGAAAAACGAGATATATATGCGGTTGAGGATGCATTGAGTGATTTTATTTTTCAAAAAAATATGCGAGTAAAATTTATTGAAAAATATGATTTATCCAATCAATACAATATCAAAACATTAACAGATACTTATAAGGAAAGTCTGCTTTTTGAATTACAAACAGAAAGCTCTATTTTATTTCGATTAGTAAAAAATGCAGAGTGGTATATAAACGAAAATATTATTAATTTAACATTAGATGATACCTTTTTAGCAAAAACGCGTTCAATTGATATCAAAAAATATTTAGAGTCTGTTTATCGTGAACGGTTCGGATTTGAAATTCAAGTAGGATTTGATTTTACAGAAGAGCAAAAAGACGCAATTCGAAAAGCAAACGAACATAAATTGAATTTACAGATTCAACAGATTATGGATCAAATTGCAGAAAATGATGCAGTAGCCAAAGATGATCAAAATTCAACTGAACAAAAGGAATCAAAACATACAACAACAGAGCAATCATCCAATCCAGAAAAGAAAGCTGATAACAACAAAAAAACGGCTTCCGGTAGTGATAATAAAACAACTGATACCAAAGAACCAACCTGGAAAAAATCAACATATTCAAGAGAGCGTACGGTCGCAGATCCTGAGGTTATCTACGGGCGTAATGTAGAAGGGAACGAAACAAGCATTGACGATATTATCGAAGGACTTGGAGAAATTGTTGTGCACGGACAAGTCTTTGATATGGAAGAACGCGAACTTCGTAACGAAAAATTATTAATTACGTTCTCAATTACTGATTTTACCGATTCTATATCTGGTAAAATTTTTGTAACAAAAGAAGACTGGGCACTGTTAAGTGACGATTTCAAAAAAGGATCATTTTATAAGGTAAAGGGAGTACCTGCTTACGATACATACGTTAGAGAAATTACATTGAATTCCATAACCGGAATCAAACCAATTCCTGATTTCACAACCAAACGTGTTGATAATTCAATGGAAAAACGTGTCGAACTACACATGCATACTGTATATAGTGACAATGATAGCGTTGTTGATGTTGGAGCCATCATTAAGCGTGCAAAAGATTGGGGACATCCTGCAATTGCAATTACAGATCATGGCGTGTTACAGGCATTTCCAGTTGCAAATCATTGCATCAAAAAAGATGATCCTTTCAAAATCATTTATGGTGTTGAGGGATATTTTGTTGATGATATGAAAGACTTTGTTCAAAACTCAAAGGGCCAGTCATTAGACGATAGCTATATTGTTTTTGATATTGAGACAACAGGATTAAATCCTAAATTCTGTAAAATCATTGAAATTGGTGCTGTCAAAATTGTAAATGGCGAAAAAATAGATAGTTTTTCAAAGTTTATTAACCCGGAAATTCCGATTCCGTATAATATTACGAAACTGACATCCATTACAGATGAGATGGTCATGAATGCACCAAAAATTGATGTAGTATTAAAAGAATTTATAGAATTTGTTGGGGATAGTGTGTTAGTAGCCCATAATGCCAATTTTGATGTTGGTTTTATTCGTAAATTTGCAAAAGAATTAGGCATTTCCTTTGATTGTTCGGTTCTGGATACAATGACCCTAAGTCATATTTTATGTCCTGAACTTGGTAAATTTACTTTAGATCGTATATGTAAGCACTTAGGTATCAAATTAGAAAATCATCATAGAGCAGTAGATGATGCAGCAGCTACTGCGGAAATTTTCAAACGCTTCCTTCCAATGATGCGAGAAAAAGGTGTTAACAATTTAGATGATCTTAACGTTTTAGGAGAAACCTCCAAAGAAACAATCAAAAAATCAAAACGATATCATGGAATTATATTAGCTAAAAATGAGATTGGACGTGTAAATTTGAATCGTCTTGTTTCTGCATCTCATGTTGATTATTTCAATATGAGACCAATTATGCCAAAAAGTTTGATTCATAAATATAGAGAGGGACTTATTCTAGGTTCTGCCTGTGAAGCAGGAGAGCTATTTAAAGCCGTTTTAGAAGGTGCCTCTGAAGATGAAGTGGATCGTATTGTAAAATTCTATGATTATCTAGAAATTCAGCCAATCGGAAACAACGCCTTTATGAAAAGCGAAGAACGTTTCCCAGATGTAAATACAGATGAAGATTTACAAGAATTAAATCGAAAAATTGTGAAACTGGGAGAAATGTATAATAAGCCAGTTGTTGCAACTTGTGATGTTCACTTTTTAGACCCGGAAGATAGTATTTATCGTGCTGTGTTGATGGCCTCAAAAGGTTTTAAAGATGCTGATAATCAGCCACCACTTTTCTTCAGAACAACAGAAGAAATGCTCGCAGAATTTGAGTATTTAGGTAGTGATAAAGCACACGAAATCGTCATTGAAAATACAAATAAAATAGCAAATATGATTGAGAAAATTTATCCAGTTAGCCCTGATAAATGTCCACCAGTTATTGAGAACTCTGACGAAGAACTTCGTAGTATTTGCTATAACAAAGCACATGAAATATATGGACCAGATTTACCAGAGCAGGTAACGAGTCGATTAGAAAAAGAATTAACATCTATTATTGGAAATGGATATGCCGTAATGTATATCATTGCGCAAAAACTGGTATGGGATTCCAACGACCACGGATATTTAGTAGGTTCGAGAGGCTCTGTTGGTTCTTCCTTTGTTGCAACTATGTCTGGTATTACAGAAGTAAATCCATTATCTGCACATTATATTTGTCCAGAATGCTTTTATGTTGATTTTGATTCGGATCTTGTAAAAAGCTACTCCGGTAGTTCAGGATGTGATTTACCTGATATGCAGTGTCCCAAATGTGGTACATGGTTAAAAAAAGAAGGACATGATATCCCGTTTGAGACCTTCCTTGGATTCTATGGGGATAAAGAACCTGACATTGACTTAAATTTCTCAGGAGAATATCAGGCAAATGCGCATGCCTACACAGAAGAATTATTCGGAAAAGGACATGCCTTTCGAGCAGGAACCATCGGTACCATTGCAGATAAAACGGCAGAACAATTGGTTTATAAATACTACCAGGAACGCGGCATTACAAAACGAAGATGTGAACTTACTCGCGTATCTAAAGGCTGTGTTGGTGTAAAACGAACAACGGGACAGCATCCTGGTGGAATGGTTGTCGTTCCTGGCGATCGCGAAATATATGAGTTTACTGCAATTCAAAAACCAGCAAACGATACAAAAACCAATATTATTACAACACATTTTGAGTATCATTCCATTGATGCTAACTTGCTGAAATTAGATATTCTTGGACACGACGATCCAACCATTATCCGTCGTCTAGAGGATTTGACAGGAAAAGATGCCAAAACAATAGCGCTAGACGATAAAGGCGTTATGTCGTTATTTCACAGTCCTGAGATTATGGGGATCACGCCAGAAGACATTAGCGGTTGTAAAACAGGCTCCTTAGGGATTCCTGAGTTTGGTACAGATTTTGTTATTCAGATGCTTGTAGATACCAAACCACAAAGTTTCTCTGATTTAGTACGTATTTCAGGTTTATCGCACGGAACTGATGTGTGGTTAAATAATGCGCAAACTTTAATTGCAGAAGGCAAGACCATTTTGTCAAAAGCAATTTGTTGTCGTGATGATATCATGGTTTATCTCATTCATATGGGATTGGAACCTGGACTTGCTTTTAATATTATGGAAAAAGTGCGAAAAGGTATTGTTGCCAAAGGAAAATGTGACAAATGGCCAGAATGGGAAGCTGAAATGCTTGCACATGATGTACCAGACTGGTATATTGAATCCTGTACGAAAATTAAATATATGTTCCCGAAAGCACATGCCGCAGCTTATGTTATGATGGCATGGCGTATTGCATGGTTTAAGGTAAACGAACCACTTGCTTATTATGCAGCATATTTTAGTATTCGAGCAAAAGCATTTAATTACGAAACAATGTGTCAGGGCGCTGAACATTTACATCGTTGTATGGATGCTATTCGTAAAAAATCCAAAGATGAAATTACTGGAGCAGAAGAGGATGCTATGCGTGATATGCGTTTGGTAGAAGAGATGTATGCAAGAGGATTAGAATTCCTTCCTTTGGATATTTATGTCGCAGATGATATTAATTGCTTAATCATTGACGGAAAAATCATGCCACCGTTATGTTCTATTGAAGGTGTAGCTGGCAAAGCGGCTGAACAAATTAAATCTGCAACACGAACCCTAAGGGAACAGGATCCAAATGCAACATTTGTTTCGAGAGATGCATTGCGTGAAGCAGCTAAAATCGGAAAATCTACAATTGAAAAAATGGCAAATCTTGGTTTATTAAATGGACTTCCAGAAAGTAGTCAGTTAAGTATATTTGATTTTTAAGGAAACATAAAAATATTTTTTTAGTCAAATTTCGAAAAAAGGGTTGACGACTTCATAATATTTTGGTATATTAGACAAGTCGTCAACGACAAGGCCAATTGGTCAAGCGGTTAAGACGCCGCCCTCTCACGGCGGAAACAGGGGTTCGATTCCCCTATTGGCTGTTTCTCTTTTAAGAGAACAATTTCATATTTAGAAACAGATTATGGCCAATTGGTCAAGCGGTTAAGACGCCGCCCTCTCACGGCGGAAACAGGGGTTCGATTCCCCTATTGGCTGTTTCGTAATTTTGATCTTACAATATTTTGTGAGATCTTTTTTTTATTCAAAAATGATAATAATTGAATTGTTTTATCACAACTTTTTGCAGAATACAACAAAATGTAGTTCGAATCATTTTTTTACTTGCAAATTATAGTGTTTTATGTTTTATTATATGTATAAGGTTGTGTAACTGACGGATATGTGAGAGCACTCACAGGGAGCACAACAATGTATAAATTGCCGACCGTCTGGGCACCCGTTTTTTCGGATACCTGGATGGTCTTTTTCTTTTTATTTTCATATCAAGAAAAGATTGGCAAGGTACCTATGAAAATCATTTTATTATATGGAGGTAGTACAATGGAAATGAAATCATTGGCAGCAGAGCTTAGCTCAACATCTTATCCTGGAAGAGGTATTGTAATTGGTAAAACTCCAGATGGTACACACGCAGCAATCGCTTATTTTATTATGGGAAGAAGCGAAAATAGCCGTAATCGTGTATTTGTTGAAGATGGTGAAGGCATTCGTACACAAGCATTTGATCCTAGCAAATTAGAGGATCCAAGTCTTATTATCTACGCACCCGTTCGCGTACTTGGTAATCAGACGATTGTAACAAATGGTGACCAGACTGATACCATTTATGATTTAATGAAAGAAGGACAAACATTTGAACAGTCACTCCGTACAAGAGAATTTGAGCCAGATGCTCCAAACTATACTCCTAGAATTTCTGGTATTCTCAAAATAGAAAATGGTGCTTATGATTACAATATGTCAATTTTAAAGAGCAATAATGGTAATCCAGACCAGTGTAATCGTTATACATTTTCTTATGACAATCCAGTAGCTGGCGAGGGACATTTCATCCATACATATATGGGAGACGGCAACCCACTTCCAAGCTATGAAGGTGAACCAACACTTGTAGATATTCCTAATGATATGAATGAGTTTGCAGATCTTGTGTGGAACAATTTAAATGAGGATAATAAAGTTTCTTTATTTATCCGTTACATCAACTTAACTGACGGAACTTACGAGACAAAGATTATCAACAAGAATAAATAATACTATAAAATATAATTATGTAAGGAGATTTAACATGAAAGAGATCGAATTAAAGTACGGTTGTAACCCTAATCAGAAGCCTTCACGTGTTTTCATGAAGGAAGGCGAGCTTCCAATCCAGATTCTTTGCGGCAGACCTGGATACATCAATTTATTAGATGCTTTTAATGGTTGGCAGTTGGTTAAAGAGCTTAAGAAGGCAACAGGACTTCCTACTGCAACATCATTTAAGCATGTATCTCCAGCTGGTGCTGCTGTAGGTCTTCCTTTATCAGAGGTAGAGCGTAAGATTTACTGGGTAGATGATATGGGTGAACTTTCTCCACTTGCAAATGCTTATGCAAGAGCCAGAGGTGCTGACCGTATGTCTTCATTTGGTGATTTCATTTCATTATCAGATATTTGTGATGTAGACACAGCTCGTTTAATCAAACGTGAAGTATCAGATGGTGTTATCGCACCAGGATACGAACCAGAAGCATTAGAGTTATTAAAGGCTAAGAAAAAAGGTAATTACTGTGTAATTCAGATTGATGAAAACTATGTTCCAGCTCCAATCGAGCAGAAAGACGTATTTGGTGTAACATTTGAGCAGGGTCGTAATGAGTTAGTAATCAACGATGAATTATTTGCAAATATGGTTACAGAGAACAAAGTTATGCCAGAGCAGGCTAAAATTGATTTAGCAATTGCTATGATTACATTAAAATATACGCAGTCTAATTCAGTGTGTTACGCAAAGGGCGGACAGGCAATCGGTATCGGCGCTGGTCAGCAGTCGCGAATTCACTGTACAAGACTTGCAGGTCAGAAAGCAGATAACTGGTTCTTACGTCAGAATCCAAAGGTATTAAACCTTCCATTCAAAGATGGTATTGGACGTGCAGATCGTGATAATACAATCGATGTATACATGAGCGATGATTATATGGATGTATTAGCAGATGGAACATGGGAGAACTTCTTCACTGAGAAACCAGAAATTTTTACAAGAGAAGAGAAGCGTGCATGGTTAGATCAGATGACAGACGTTGCACTTGGTTCAGACGCATTTTTCCCATTCGGTGACAACATTGAACGAGCTAACAAGAGTGGTGTTAAGTATATTGCTCAACCAGGTGGTTCAATCCGTGATGACAATGTTATTGAGACATGTAACAAATATAACATTGCTATGTGCTTTACAGGAATTCGTTTATTCCATCACTAAAAGTCACAACATCCTATGAAACCAATTAAGCGTGGCTCTTAGGGTTGACAAAAAGAAGTGGCTTGTATATACTAATGCACAGATAAGGCGTTGATAAGAACAAGTAGTGATAAGAAACTACCAACAGAAAGTTGCCGGTAGATGAGAGGCGCAGGGAAGACTTATGATGAATACCTCTTGGAGCTTCATACTGAACAGATTCATCTAAGTAGGCTATGGCGGAGTGATGTACGTTATAACATCGGGTATTATATTTGGGATTCAAATTGATACCTACTGAGGCAGTTCGTGCGAACGAATTGTGAATTTAGGTGGTAACACGGGTATATGCTCGTCCTATAGAAATGTAGGACGAGCTTTTTTAGTTATAAGCAATTGTATTTATCCATGCTTACAATAATGGGAAAAGCAAGTCCTCAAAAAGTAAATAAATAGGAGGATGAAGATATGACAATTTATGATGAGTTAGTGGCAAGAGGATTAATTGCCCAGGTAACAGACGAAGATGAGATTAAAGAATTAATTAACAATGGTAAGGCAACATTTTATATTGGTTTCGACCCAACAGCTGACAGCTTACATGTAGGTCATTTCATGGCTTTATGTTTAATGAAACGTTTACAGATGGCAGGCAATAAGCCAATTGCATTAATTGGTGGTGGTACTGCTATGATTGGTGACCCTTCTGGTCGTACTGATATGCGTCAGATGATGACAAAGGAAACTATTGCTCATAACTGTGAGTGTTTCAAAGAGCAGATGAGTAAATTCATTGATTTTTCAGAAGGAAAAGCATTAATGGTTAATAACGCAGACTGGTTATTAGATTTGAATTACGTTGATGTACTTCGCGAGGTAGGTGCACATTTTTCAGTCAATCGTATGTTAACTGCTGAATGCTACAAGCAACGTATGGAGAAAGGATTATCTTTCTTAGAGTTTAACTACATGATTATGCAAAGTTATGATTTCTATGCATTATTCCAGAAATATGGTTGTAATCTTCAGTTTGGTGGTGATGATCAGTGGAGCAATATGTTAGGTGGTACAGAGCTTATTCGTCGTAAGCTTGGTAAAAATGCATGTGCAATGACAATTACTTTACTTTTGAACTCAGAAGGAAAGAAAATGGGTAAAACACAGTCTGGTGCTGTATGGCTTGACCCTAAGAAAACATCTCCATTTGATTTCTATCAGTACTGGAGAAATGTTGGCGATGCCGATGTATTGAAATGCATCCGTATGCTTACATTTTTACCGTTAGAAGAGATTGACAAGATGGATAGCTGGGAAGGTAGCCAGTTAAATCAGGCTAAAGAAATCCTTGCATACGAGCTTACAAAGCTTGTTCATGGTGAAGAAGAGGCTAAAAAGGCTCAGGAAGCAGCAAAAGCATTATTTGCAGGTGGCGGAAATACAGAAAATATGCCAACAACAACACTTACAGATGCAGATTTCAACGAAGAAGGTAAGATTGGAATTCTTGACTTAATGGTGAAAGCAGAGCTTGTTACATCAAAGGCAGAAGCACGTCGTGGCGTTCAACAGGGTGGTGTAACCGTAAACGGTGAGAAAGTTGCAGATCCATTTACTGCATACGATAAAGCAAGTTTTTCTGACGAATTTGTTTTGAAAAAAGGTAAGAAAAATTTCCGTAAAATTTGTATGTAATTTAATTATCGTATTAATCGTTTATTCATATAAAACTGGCTGTTATGATTTACGTAACAACCAGTTTTTAGTTTGTAGAAATTTCTTAATTTCACACAAGTAAAATAAAGATATCCTACAATTAAGTTAATTCTGCAATTTTTGTCACACCAACATAGATTTGTGATATTTTATACCAGGTTGGGTAATCTATGATTCCTGTTGCTGGAAGATTAAAAATGGACTGAAATTGTCGAACAGCAGCTGCTGTATTTTGACCATAATTGCCATCTACAGAGATTGTTGGTATAGATGGATAATTTCTTGCAATCCGATTTAACTGTTCCTGAATCATACGAACTTTATCACCTGTTGTACCAATTGACAAATCGTAACCAGGCCAAGAAGAAGGAATCCCCGCAATCTGTTTTGCCTCATTGATATACATATTATCTCCATAATAATTCCGGATAATCTCGATCGCAGAATATCCTTGATCCCCTAAATACTTAGAACCCCATTGACTCATCCAATTCGGACAAGTGACTCGTTTTCCATCACAATACTGTGTTAAAATGGGTTGTAAAACATTTGGTCTGGATAAATAATTTGCAAAATATCGATCAACAATCTGTGATATATTTTCATAAATTGTTTTTTGATAAATCCATTTATGGTCAAATGCAGTAGACGAGGTGATTGTAAAATCATAGCCTTTGCCTCGGTACCCCGAAACCACTAACTATTCCATAGTATTTAGAGATACTGTTTTAAATTGTATTCTTATATGATTTCCTTTTATGTATATACGATGTATCATTTTCCGAATTAGTACACTTTGTGTATCTGAATCAAGGTTTAAAAAAATATCTTTCCATGATGGAAGAGAAGAACATGTATTATTTTGTTTTTTGATATATTCTGCAAGAACTTCTAATTCCTCTTTTTTATCTTTTATTAGGTTTTGGTGTGTTTCCAGTAAATCATTTTGTTTATGCAACAATTCAATCAATTCCGTATAAGATAACATTGTGTTACCCCGCATTGCTTTTAATATATTTTTTTCAATAATATTAATATTGGCTTGAATTTCTGATAACTCTAATTTATAATTTCGCAGTTCGTGTTCTAAACGATTCCTTTTCTCTTTTTGAGACTGGTATATAAATGTTTCAATTTTGTCGTGTTTTAATAATTGTCCTATATACGTTATACTTTCTTCCAATACTATATTTTCTATTTTAGTTGCATACACAAATGAATTGGAATGACTGACATCCCCCTGTTTCACAGCTTGACATTGATATATTCTATAAATACTTTTTCTTTTTTCACCAGTTGATTTTATTGTCCAATAATTATATTTATTCGCATTTACCATCTTTTGATTACAATCATCACAATATAAAATATCATCTAATATCAATCTATAATTACCAGATCTGGCTGATGTAATTGTAATATACTCAGATAAATGTTGCGGATTTCGTTGTTTTCGTTGCTTTTGTACAGCATTCCATATATCAAAATCAATCATTACAAGGGACTCGTTTACAGTCGTAGAATAAATCCAGTCTTCTGGTTGTAAACGATGACAGGAATTATTTTTTCGTTCTCTGCGTTTATATGCTGTATATCCTGCGTAAATAGGATTTGTTAAAATACTAGTAATGGTTCCAGCGCGCCAATAATCATTCGGTGCTTTTTGTTTATAATAGGGATTCTCATTTAACACTTTTGCTATTTTGAACGAACCATATGCCTTTGTATATGCAAGCAAAAATATTTTTTTCACAATTTCAGCCTGCTCCGGTTCTATAACTAAATGTTTTAAAGCACGTCCATGTTTACTAATTTCACCTGAATACTCTAAACGATAACCATAAGGTGCGCGTCCTCCCATAAATTTACCATTTTGTACCAATCGAATCGCAGTGTCCTTTACACGCATTCCTGTATCTGCACTACTTTTTTGTGCATTTGCATAGCGAAGTGTTAACATCATTTGTCCCATAATATCATCTGATTCTGGAGTAATACACCCATCTTTTACAGTATAAATATCAACACCAAATCTTTTTAGTGACATCACATATAGAGCAGTATCCCACATCAATCGACCTACTCGATCATCTTTATATGGTACCAGTATGTCAAATTCCTTATGTTGTGCATCCTTTAATATTTCCTGCAAAACTTCTCGTTGCTTTGAAGTATTTTTATATGCACTTTTGCTTCCTTCAAAATATTCTTTTGGATCTAATTCCCAATCCGATTGTTTTTTTATAAAGTCTTTCAGGATTTGTCTTTGAATCGATAGATCCCCATCTGTATCCAGTTGTTGACTTGAACTGACTCTAAGTAGCATCCGAACCCGTTTCATAATAAAGTATCCCCTTTATTATTTAATAATACAGCTTCATTTTCTGTCATATCTGATACTGCCTGCGATAAAATGGATAACACCTCGTTTCTAAGCTCGTTTATACTTTGCATCCCCAAATATTCGTAATTAATCTCTACAGTATCCTGATTAAAATCAGTATGTTCCTTATGATTGCTCATACTATTCATTATCCGTTATTTTTGTTACTATATCATATGACACAGCTTGTTATTTCATAACAAGGCATATCTTGAGACATAAAAAAACATTTCATAATTTCAAATTAGAAATTATGAAATGTTTTTATTTCTTTACAGGACAAAGCACGCTTTGTTCTAAGATAAAATATTTTGTTTTGCTTGTTCCAAACCACAAATCACTTTATCGCACCAGACATCAAATTCTGGATCTTCCACCTGATACTCAGGATGGGAGAGTACAGATTCAATTGTTCTACGAATTCCTTCCTCAGCACGAACTGTCATTTGTAAACCAGGCACTGCATCTTTTAATTTTTGATTGTGGAATACCACTGTGTTTGCCTTATCACCAATCAACGACCCCTTAAAATCATATTTTGATACCGCATCTAAAAAGCTGGACGCAACATAATACGGCTTTAATTCCACATTTAACACATCAGCAATGATTTGATATATTTGATTCCAAGTAAGTGATTCATCGTTTGTAATTTGGAAAGCTTCCCCAATCGCGTGTGGATTTCCCATCAAACCAATAAAACCTTTTGCAAAATCAGAGTTATGTGTAATTGTCCATAATGATGTACCATCTCCATGAATAATAACCGGTTTTCCATCGAGCATACGTTTTATCACCTGCCAACTACCCAAATCTCCATGTACTCCTAATGGAATGCTACGTTCATCATATGTATGACTAGGGCGAATAATTGTAACAGGAAAACCTTCTTCTCTATATAATTTCATCAAATATTCTTCACATAATATTTTATTTCTGGAATACTCCCAATATAGATTTGCCAAAGCAGTTCCCTCTGTTATTCGATAATCTTTTACTGGCTTATGATAAGCAGAAGCGGAGCTGATATACATAAATTGCTTTGTTTTGCCTTTGAATAAACGATAGTCACGCTCTAATTGTTCAGGCACAAATCCAATAAAATCACACACCACATCAAAGGATAAACCTTCTATTTTCTTTGCAACAGATTCTTCGTCATGAATATCAGCTTTTATAATTGTAACATTTTCATTTAAGAAATCATTACGATTTCCACGATTAATCAAATATAAATCATGTCCCTGCTCCATTAATGCTTTAGAAATAGCAGTACTAATTGTACCAGTGCCACCAATAAATAAAACCCTCATAAATCCTTCCTCCGTACACTGATAAAATGTTACATTAAAGCATCAAACGATAAATATTTTCAACGTCTGTTTGCTCTAATGTAGTAAATCCATAAACCTTACCACTTCCTGAACCATCACCATAACATGCAGTATGTGCTAATTTTTCAATATCTTGTTCTTTCGCACCTAATTCCTCAAAAGTAAGTGGCATTCCAATAGAAGCGAGGAAACAGCGAAGACGTTCAATACCTTCTAATGCAGTTTTCTCTGGATGATAAAAATCCATTTGACACCCCCAAACACGAGAAGCAATCTGTGCGAAACGCATGACATCTTGTTTCATCGTATAAGTAAATACTGCGGGCATAACAACTGCAAGTCCAGCTCCATGTGCACAATCATATTCAGCAGATAATTCATGCTCAAGATTATGACTTGTCCAGTCCTGCGAACGTCCAACACCACAAATATTATTATGTGCAACCATACCAGCCCACATAATATTTGCACGAGCCTCATAATTATCAGGATTCTCAATAACACGAGGTCCCTCATGAATCATTGATGCAATTAAACCTTCAATCAAACGATCAGTCACTTCAACTTCCGTTGTATTTGTCAAATATCTTTCGTATAAATGCGCAATAATATCTGTTATACCACAAGCAGTCTGATATGCTGGTAATGTCTGAGTTAATGCAGGGTTTAAAATAGAAAATTTAGGACGATATGCCTCACCTGAAGCACCACGTTTTAACATTCCCTTTTCTTTTGTGATAACAGAATCAGGAGAACCCTCACTACCAGCAGCAGCAATTGTCAAAATGGTACCAATTGGTAAAGCTTCTGTAACAGGTTTGCCCTCATAAAAATCCCAGAAATCTCCATCATATACTGTACCAGCAGCGATTGCTTTCGCAGAATCAATGGTACTACCACCACCAACTGCTAAAATAAAATCAACATTTTCTTTTCTACAAAGATCAATTCCTTCATATACTAAACCGTCTCTTGGATTTGGCATAACACCAGATAATTCAATAAACGATATGCTTTCTTCTTTTAAGGATGTCTTTACTCGTTCCAACAATCCAGAACGAACAACCGATCCACCTCCATAATGAATTAATACCTTTGTACCACCAAATCGTTTTACCAATTTTCCACATTCATTTTCAGTTTCTTTTCCAAATGCAAAATAAGTAGGTGCATAAAATGTAAAGTTATTCATACTATAACCCCTTTCTAAATATATATTTTTTGTTTTTATACTTTATAGTATTTTTTATACTCTGTAGGAGAACAGCCACTGTATTGTTTAAAGACACGATTTAATGTTGATATACTTTTAAATCCTGCTTGATATGCAGCATCTGTAATCGACAGCGAATCATCTGTAAGTAACACCTGTAATCGATTAACACGCTGCATCATTAAATACTCTACAAAACTATAAGAAGTGACTTTTTTAAAATAGCGAGAGAAGTAGCAAGGACTAAATCCAATATGCTTTGCTACAGAATCAAGCGTAATATTCGTATCACAATTTTCCTGAATATATGCACATGCAGCTAATATCTTTTCATCCTGATTTAAAGTATTATTGGCTTGTTTTGCGTTTTTTAATAAATCATTGCCAAGACAAATAAACATATCATATAAATGCATTAACATTTCCACATTACGAAAATTTCTTTCGTATTCTGTTGAAACCTGAAAAATTTGTTTCAATGAAAAAAAGATACGTTCGTTTTGTTCTGGAGAATCTTCATAGTTATAAAAATGCTTTTTCTTATAAAGATTTAAACAAATAGCAAAATCCTTAATATCACTTAATACCTTCATCGGAAATTGTAAAGCAATAAATGCTTTATCTTCATTATCAACAACCTCATGTAATTCTCCCGGCCAGATTAGAACAAAATCTCCACCATGCAATTCATATTGTTCCTGATTGATTTTTATGGTGCCTTTTAAATTCTTTTTTTCATCATAAGGAATCGCAATCAGTTCAATATACTTATGCCAGTGCATCGGAAAATGTTCTGGATAACGTTTACTCAAAATGGTATTAATAATAGAATGAAATGTTAGGGATTCAAATGTATTGTCTTTTGTCATTATTTTACCTCTCCATTCATCATTTTTTGTTTTATATGTGTGATTTACTCATAATTTTATATACATTATAAAAAACAAAGCATAATATGACAATATTTATCCGCAAAAAGAACAATATCTGGGCACAACTAAACAAGGACTAGTGAGAATTCAAAAAAATACAATTATATAATTTAATAAATACAAAAAAGTGTTATACTCGAATGATTAATTACTTATACAATTTAGGGAGGAAATTGTTATGCAATATACAAACAACTCTAATTCCATTACGAGAGATTATTTTGATTCCATATTGTTAGAAACCAGATATATTGATTCTATACTTCCAAAAACAGAAATTCAGTTATATGGTAAAACTTTTCAAACTCCCATTATGACTGCTGCATTATCTCATTTACATGATATTTGCGAAAATGCCATGGTTGAATTTGCACAAGGTGCAAAGGATGCAAACGCTGTTAATTTTATTGGGATGGGAGAGGATCAAGAATTAGAAAATATATTAGCAGTAGGTGCGAGTACTATTAAAATTATCAAACCACATTTCAATAATGATGAAGTATTTCGTAAAATAGAACATGCTGTTTCAAATGGGGCTTTTGCAGTTGGAATGGATATTGATCATGCATTTTCAAATAACGGAACTTATGATGTGGTATGTGGACTTCCTATGCAGGCAAAATCATTTGCAGAGCTTTCACAATTTATTCATTATGCCAAGGTACCATTTATTGTAAAAGGAGTACTTAGTATACAGGATGCGCAAAAAAGTGTGGAAGCAGGTGCAAAAGGAATTATTGTTTCACATCATCACGGTATTATGGATTATGCAATTCCGCCTCTTATGATACTTCCTGACATTGTGAAAGCAGTAGATGGACAAATTCCAATTTTTGTTGATTGTGGTATTCAATCTGGTATGGACGTATTTAAAGCACTTGCTCTTGGAGCAGATGCAGTGTGCGTTGGCAGAGAATTAATGGGACCATTAAAAAATGGTAGCGCAGGTGTCACACAAAGAATCACTGAAATGAATTTAGAATTAATGAGTGTAATGGCACGTACAGGTGCAAAGTCAATCAAAGACATAGACCCTTCTGTTATTCATTACAGAAATTTTTAGGAGGATATAGATATGATACTTGGATTATCAAGTTCCTTAACCTATCGTTCACCACAAGACTGGGCCAGGAAACATAAAGCTTTAGGATGTGATGCTGTTGTATTTCCAATTGACAGTAACGCTCCTCAAAATCAAATTGATGATTTTTATCAAGCTGCCAAAGAAGAAAAATTAACAATTGCAGAAGTCGGCGTATGGAAAAACACGCTTGCAGCAGATGTTACAGAACGAAACAAAAATATCCATTACGCAATTAACCAATTAAAAATGGCTGATTATATAGGTGCAAACTGTTGTGTGAATATTATCGGAACACCGCATGGTCCTATCTGGGATGGTGCATATGCCGGCAATTATTCTGAACAAACTTATCGCATGGCAGTACAAATGATACAATATATTATTGATGAAGCAGCGCCCCAAAAAACAAAATACACAATTGAAACAATGCCTTGGATGATTCCATCTAGTCCAGATGAATATGTGCAATTAATAAAAGATGTCAATCGTGATGCTTTTGGTGTACATTTAGATTTTATTAATATGATTAATTGTCCAAAACGTTATTTCTTTCCGCAGGATTTTATGAAAGAATGTTTTGACAAGTTGAAAAACAGAATTGTTAGTTGTCATTTGAAAGATGTTTTACTAAAAAACGAATACACCTTTCAACTAAAGGAATGTGCATGTGGACAAGGTACCATGCCTTTGGAATTATATGCGGAGTTAGCAACAAAAGAACGGAAGAATATGCCTATGATTATCGAACATTTAGATTCTGATGAAGCATATTTAGAAAGTTTAAGTTATGTCAAAAACAGATTGCATCGTTATATCAAATAGTTAGGTGAACATTTTTTGTTTTCATATAATATCGAAATGGTAGTGGTTTCGCTACCATTCGGTATATACCCTGTTTAATGTAAAAGATATTATTGCAAGAATATTTGCAATTAAAGTTTGTTCTGGCCATGTTGCATATATTTCACAAGATGCAACGTTTTTAATATATTCCTTATATGGAACATAATAATTCATAGCTGTTGTATCTGTCGGGGCACCATCATGTACAACAATATATTCTGGTACAACGACACGACTAAGAACAATCTCACCTGTTTCCTGAGACTGTTTTATTTCATCCTCCGCAATCTTTGGAGGATAATATTCCCATAGAGTATGTCCGCCAATAACAGATGGATTATAATCTTGGTTACTGGTTACAAGAGGAGTTAACTGAATATTTTGGAGACCGACTTCACCAGATAAAATTTGAACACCAGAAATGATGGTATCTTCATAACCATCAGCTGAAACTTTTAAATTATATTCACTATAAGGTTGATTATCGGTTGGTTCCATAGAATATTCTATCGGAGGTGCCGATAAATTAATATTACCGGTTCGACCGTCTTGATCTGTCTGTACAACCTCTAAGGTATCATCTGGCAGACCACTGGATGCAATTTCCACCCTCGCGTTTCGAACCGGTATTTGATTATCCGTTGAAATTGCACTAATTTGTAAAAATCCTGTGTCAATATCATTCTGATTTGCTCTAAGATTCTGTGTCATAGGAATCCTTTCCGTATTACATTCTAATGCATTTTTTATCAGTATATGACTCTAATTTCATTATGTGCATTTCAACCATATTAAATTATTCTTCTACATTACGCTCA
>JAUNJF010000060.1 GCA_030533405.1 Eubacteriales bacterium | reverse complement strand
AGGCGCTGTGCATCCGGCAACAATCTTCCATCTTCGCCAATTTCATTTGTCATACTTCTGAATTTTAAGAGATAGAATATTTTTTCATCTTTTCCCGGTCTTGGCTGTTTAAACACTACTGGACTGCCGAGTTTTACTTTCACCAACATAGCTGTAACCAGTAAAACAGGACTCAGTATTATCAATGCAGCTGTAGACAACACAATGTCCATTATTCTCTTTACACAATTTTTATATAAATACATTTTGCCCATTAACTCTCCTGAATCTTGTACCTTAATCTTATCCATAGAAATCAAGGTCGTCATTTGTTATCATATGAATATCTTTTTATGACTTTAAGCCAATTCTGCTACAGAGTCTATTCGAAAGCTTCCATCTATTATCCATTACATTCCAGAATCTGTGCCAAACAATTGATAACGCCCATGATAAAAAGAAAACAAGCAGAACCATCATGGGGATGACAATCCTACTGTCCATTTTCACAGTAATAATTTTGGAAATCACATCCCACACACCAGCATGAAATAAATATATGGTAAAACACATTCCTGCAAGCTTTGAAAAATCCATCTTTACATCTAATTTTGAAAAACCAGTGAAAATCAGCACGGAGGCTATTGCTACCGGCGGCGATCCTGCTCCTGTCCACTTACTCAATGTATACGCATTTCCGATTCCATTTGTTCCATTGATATAAAGCAACCAAGACAATATCATCATTACAAGGAAACCGCTTAAAACCATTCCTATCCCTTTCTTGTTATTTTTACGATCAGTAGTTTGTCCCATAATACTGCCCATAATAAAATACCCAACAAACTCAAATGAGTATCCAGGATCCCACATCAATTCATGCGAGCTTGTAAATAAACCAATTGTGGACATGACAAAGAAGATAATTCCGCAAATTTTAAATGCTTTTTCCCCAATGACTTCTCTTATTCTGATGATCACTGGAACCAGCAGAAACACTCCAAGCATCATATATACATACCAAAGATGGTAATAGGGTTTTCCTTTTATGAGATTAACTATTAACTTGCCCCCCCCCCGCCATAATTTCAACGACTGACTTATGGCTAATTAAACCCGTTGCAAGATTTCTAATATTCCCATACAAAAAGTATAATACAGTAAAAGTCAACATCGGAATTCCTATGCTGCATAATTCCTTTTTGTAATAATATTTATAATTTTTATTTTGGGGTTTACTCAATGCAAATTTACCAGATAACATTACAAAGACAGGAACTGCAAAACTTGAAACCACTCTATAAAGACTTGTAGTTAACACATGGCTTGTGTATTCATCACCAAGCCAGTATTGCGTAGTAATCGCAGAAGCGTAATACCCTGAAACATGAACAGCTACGACCGCAATCGTGGCTATAATTCTCAATAAATCAAGATTAGATTCCCTTTCCTTCATTTTGTCACACCGATCCATTTCATTTTGTTAATTATCTTTCTGAACCCAAAACAACTATTATATATCGTGTACTTTGGCAAAAAACTGCCACGCATTTTCTACCTCTTCCGCCGAAATGTTCTGATTTATTCTTATATAAGGATAGGCATATCCATCCTCTCTTTTCGAGCATTCCTTCACAAAATCATCAAACGAGCCTATTCTTCTAGCAGGAGACCCCACATAAACACCATTCGGCTCCAAATCTTTGGTTACAGTTGCACAAGCTCCTATAATACAGTTGTTTCCAATCTTAACATTTGGAAGAATAGTAACGTTGTATCCTATAAAAACATTATCCATCACTTCGATACATCCAATTCTTTCTGGAAAATATCCTTTGTCGAGTTTGTTCAAAACCGCATAGGATGCATCATGCGTAACAAAACGCACACCGGCAGCAACCATAATGTTGTTATGCAGCTTTATCAACTCGGGATAAAGTGGAATTAAACGAGGTTGAAACCTTACATTTTCCCCTACATATGCCATGATATGCCTGTCGCGTAGATAATCCCCTCTTGCCCCGGAGCCTTTCCTCATCATCAAACCTATTGTATGAAGCAGTCTTTGTTTTTTCATGCGACCGCCTCCGTAAATGATTGACGGTACATGAAGAAAGGCAGATTATTCTGATGGAATAGAATACCCCCCCCCGACTATTTCCATTATTAATGCATTATAAGAATTTCTTCTGTCAAACCTTTCCTCTGCACAAAGTCTTGCATTAGTTCCCATTTTTCTACGTAACTCCTCATCTGTATATAATCGTTCAACTTTTTCTGCTATATCGCCAGAATCAGCATTCCTGCAATTGAATCCCATCTGATACTCATTGATAAGATTACGATATTCCATACTCTCTTGAGTGTTTACAACTGGTAGTCCACTGGCGGCATAATCTCCGTGTTTATTAATAATACTTGCTGCAGATCGTCCCAGAATCGGATTGATGGTAATATCACACTCACATAAAAGCGCACACATTTCATCATAAGGAAGGCTGCCTGTAAAAACTACGTCAATGTCTTTTTTTGAACTGTATTCTTCAAATTCCTGACGTTTCGGACCATCACCCATAACTATCAACTTAGGTCTGATATTCTTTTTAGACAATTTATCCATTGCGTCAAAGACACTAATCAGATCGTAACTACTTCCTAATGTGCCACAATAAGCCAGCCATACATCCCCATCGGGTTTATACATAATTGGATCTTTTTCCGAGTACGAATCAAAAGTTTCAAGTTTAGTCCCCAAAAAAACCGCTGTTCCAGACTTCAGTTTTTTGTTAACCTTTAATGCTCTGTCAACATATGTTTGCGAGACAGCACATACGCTATCTGCAGTTTTATATATCATATCCGCTAGATATTTAAAAGGAGCGAAAATCAAGTCACTGAATACAGGCACATTTACGACCATCTTAAATGCCTCTGGCCATAAATCCTGTATATCAATCACAAATCTGATGTTATTCTCTTTGCAGTATTTAGCTGCATAATTTGGGCCGGTCAAGGAGGGAACGGCACAATAGACTACATCAGGTTTCTTTATCGCTTTAAGATAGTCCCTCAGATTTTTCCCCCAAATATGGTGGCTATAGAAACGCTTAATGCTGATGTTTCTTTTATATCCCGGTTCTTTCAACATAGTTATTTTGAACGGCCATTTCTCTGTAACGGGTTTCTTTAAAGTCTTTGCTCCATGGCTAAATTCAGTGGTGATAATTTCCACATTGTGTTTCTTGGATAATTCTTTTGCTAAATATAAAAATCGGCCATTGTCGCTTGTGGAAAAATCTCTTGTAAAATTTGCAATTATCAAAATATTCATCATCAAATGCCCTCTAATCCTTTTCCAAATGTAAATCCCTTTGTTTTACACTCTTCGATATTCCGGGAAGAAACCGATTTTTCCAATATTCATACTGTTACTTTCTATACCACGGATATGACATAATTCATCATATGCCTTAGAATCCAGGACTCTTCTGCCAATGTAAAAATCTTTCACGCCATGAGGTGCCAAGCAGGTCTTGTACTGGAAAATTCCATCATCAGAGCCGTAACCGCCTCCAAGGACAAAGTTCTTTAATCCTTTCTCCTTCGCCCATTTGATGATTTCATATTTCAGGAAATCATTTGGCCTCATATCAAAGAATTCCCGGTTTGTACCTCCAAGGTAGGAGTACGCATTTTCTGCTCCGTATATCACCAGCTCTGTCGAGAT
>JAUNJF010000035.1 GCA_030533405.1 Eubacteriales bacterium | reverse complement strand
GTACTGCTGCTTTTGCAAAAATCAGAAAGACCCTTGCCACCAGTACAAATAACAATAAAAACAATTTTGCTCCGTGAAGAACTGCCTTTAATACAAAAAGCACACTCTTCAAAAGAAACTTCATTACTGCAATCAAAATGTTTCCTAACCCCATACAGGACCTCCTCCTTTCCGGGCATTTCCCCTACAAGTGACCAAACTTAAGGAAATGCCATCACTACTTGCTCCAATGCAGCCACGCATCGGAAGGGTAAAAAAATACACCATCCCAAACTTACTTCTTATCGAAGTCTAAGCTTAAGATGGTGTAGTCCATACCCACTCTTGGTTTCATATTCAGTTTTTTGATGCCTTTCTCCACCAATTTTACCGTAACTGATTAAAAATATATAGTTGGACTAACCTCTGAAACGCCCCGTTTATAAGGCTTTCTTAAGCTTGTCACTATTATATCTCAATCCCCTGTTTCCCAACGAGATACTGCCTGTCTGGTAACCAAAACTTTTTCTGCCAGCTTATCCTGTGACAAACCATTTTTCTTTCTTAATTCTACGATAACATCCTTTGTATCCATGACTCATTCCTCCTTTTTTTCCATTATACCTACATTACACATCTGTGAAAAGCAACTGGTTGTTGCTCACACTTGCCTTTCCATATCTGTAGACAAAATTCCATGATGTATTTTATTACATCACGGTCGATTACTTTCAGATTGCTTTTTTACAGTTTTCAGATTGCTTAATAGTCATACTACCTCCAAATTTCAATTTCCTTAACGATTACAATACTCTTCAATATCTTCCCCCGTAGCGTCATTTAATCGTTTTCCGTCAACAATATTCAATGCCGGATACCATTCTTTCAAATCTGAAATACTTCTATCTATACTGCTACCTCCCGAAGTACAAAAGGTATAAATTGTCGCATCACTTAAATCATACGTTTCTAAATATGTCTGCATGATACGAGGAACCGTTCCCCACCAAATAGGATGTCCAAGATAAATAATGTCATATTCAGTAGTTTTTCCTAAATCGTTGGCAATTTCAGGTCTGGATGTATCATCATTTTGTTCCTTATTGGCTCTGCAATTATCATCATTATAATTTAAATCTTCATCTGTATATGTCTGAGCCGGAACTATTTCATATATATCCGCACCAGCTTCGTCAGCTATCATCTCTGCGATAGCTTTTGTGTTTCCTGTACCAGAAAAATATACAACTGCGATCTTTATGTCTTCTGGTTCCTCGTCCATTATCTCTGTGTTCTTTTCCTCTGAAGTAATCTCCACTGTTTCAAAAGGTGAACTTGTTGTTTCAGACTGATTAGTGCCAGTCTCTTTTTTATGTGAATCATTGACTGAAGAACTACAAGCAGTTAACATTGCCAAAACGAAACCTATTATTATAAGAACCGTTATTTTTTTCATTCTGCCTCCTAAATACTTTTGACAAACGCTTGAATTTCCTTGTCAGTTGCTTTATTCAAAAGTTTTCCCTCAGTGATAATTGCACCTGCTGCCGATGGTTGAAGCTCCCTAAGGGTATTTCCAAAACCACTACCACCTGATGTCGCAAATAATACAATCTTCTTACCTGTAAAATCATTGTTTTCGAGAAATGTGTTGATAATTGTTGGTGCTACATACCACCAGATTGGAAAACCAAGCAAAATAGTGTCATAGGAAGATATATCCAAATCTTCTTTTACAATCTCAGGACGAAATGCTTTATCATTCATTTCAACACTGCTTCTGGATTTTTTATCCATCCAGTTAAGATCATCTTTTGTATATGGAACTGCCGGCTTAATCTCGTAAATATCTGTTTTTGCAATATTTGCCAATTTCTCTGCTACTTTCTTCGTTACTCCACTTGCACTAAAAAAAGCTACTAATATCTTTTCCATTTTCTCACCTCACTACTTTCTGTATTTTCCATTTTTAATCCATACTTGTTCGATAGTTCTTGACGCCGGAGTATTCTGTGCCATAACACCTGACAGAAAATGCGGTTCATAGAATTCTTCCAATGCTTTTATTTCTTCTGAAGACAGTTTCAGATTTAAAGCCTTTACCGCGCCTTCCACATGACGGAGTTTTGTTGCTCCTACGATAGGAGATGCAACCTTTGTAAGAAGCCATGCCAAAGAAACCTCCGTCATGGAAACACTATGTGCATCAGCAATTTCACAAACTTTTGCTATTACCATTGCATCTTTATCAGCAGATGCATCATATTTTAACTTTGCATATGCATCCTGCTCTAAGCGCTTTGATGTCTCACCCGGTCTTTTTGATAAGCGGCCTGCCGCAAGGGCACTGTATGGCGTAAGTGCAATATTTCTTTCATCTGCATATACTTTCATTTCGCGCTCTTCTTCGCGCATAATAAGATTGTAGTGATTCTGAACAGATACAAATTCCGGCCATCCATTTGCTTTTGCAATCGCATTAGCCTCTGCAAGCTGCCACGCAAAACAGTTTGCTATTCCAATCTGTCTGATTTTTCCTGCCTTTACACCTTCTGCCATGCCATCAAGATATTCCTCTACAGGAGTATTCCAATCCCACATGTGATAAATATACAAATCCACATAATCCATACCCAAGTGAGAAAGACTTGCATCTAAGCTGCTTATTACATGTTCCTTTCCGGAAATACCATCTGCAATTTCCTCCTGTGATCTTGGAAGAAACTTTGTAGCAATTACCACTTCATCTCTTTTTGCATATTCTTTAATCGCCTTTCCGAGATATTCCTCACTCGTACCGGCCTGATATGCAATTGCAGTATCATAAAAATTGATTCCCAGCTCCAGACCTCTTTTAATAATAGATTTGGATGTTTCTTCATCAACTGTCCAGCTATGCTGACCTGTTTCCGCCTTTCCAAAGCCCATGCAACCCATACATATGCGTGAAACCTTTAAATCAGATTTTCCTAAATTCACATATTCCATTCTTATTCAACTCCCTTCAATTTTTTCGCTATCTTTTCCAATACAGCCACTATTTCATATTCTTCTTTGCTAAGAGCTTTATATACCTCCGCCTCTTTTTTATAAAGATCAGCAAGAACCCTATCTGCATATTTCTTCCCGCTCTCTGTAAGCACAATCGCCATCTCTCTTCTTTTTCCTTTGATAGGAATAAGTTCAACAAATCCCTCCTTCTGAATTTCCTTAATCACCGTATTAACAGTTGTTTTTGGCAATTCCCAGTCATTACTGATTTCAATCTGTGTGTGTGAATTTCCATCATTCAATGCATACAAAACCCATAATAATGCAGAAGAAACATTGCTTTGCTTTGCAAATTCATCATAAAATGAATCCACATGATAAAGTGCTCTCCCAAAATCATAGAAAAAACTTCTCGAATTCATACTCTGCTCCTTTTTATAATACGATATCGTATTTTTATAATAATACGGTTTCGTATTTTTGTCAATAGAAAAGCAGCTGATTATATAAATCAACTGCTCATATCGATATAGTATATTCAATTACATAATGAACCTGAACCGTATTGTTCTTATTATTTCTTTTTGCGATATTTGGGTTCGATACCTACTACATACACTACCATAGCCGCAATACTAATAAGCATCGCACCCAATATAGATATAATAATCAAACCCGAATTCTGCCCATATAATAAAGGCAATCCGATTAACGTAAACAAAACACCGTACACGCACCATAATATACCCAAAGCACGATTGTATCCTTTCACATCTTCTATGGGTGCTACCTCAGCATTTGCCCAAAAGCCGAAAGGTTTTGCTTTCTTCGAATTCAATTCGTAAATTCCCATTACAATAAAAAACACGCCGATTATTGCCCAAATAACAAATCCGATTATTCTTTCTTCCATAATATATATCCTTTTTTAGTTCTGTAAATTTAATTTCCCTTGTCTTAATGCATCAGATCGACAAACTGAATCATTCTCCTATCTGTTCTATATTTATCATCTTTTGCTGTTAATTTCGCAATTATTTCCTTCATAAAACACACCTCTAATCTTCATAAACAAATCGGATAACCTGCTCATTAGCATCAACGATTGCATTTACACCAAATGGAATAATGCATCTAGGTGTGGCATGTCCGATATTTATATTTGCTACAATAGGCAGTTCCGGATTATCTATTACTTCCACCATGATTTCCTTATATTCCTCAAAATATAATTCATCCATTGGCTTTCCAAATAACACTCCGGAAACAACATCAAATACGCCTGTCTTCTTTAATACAATCAGCATCTTTCTAAAAAGTGCAGGTTCGGGTTGTTCCTCACTTGTTTCCAACAAAAGTATTTTTCTTTTCCAATCACTGATGGACGGAAACAATTCGTACTTTTCACACAGCGCTACAGAATCCGGGTATCTTGATGCATCAAAAAGATCATACAAAGACTCTAAACATCCTCCCAAAATTTTGCCTTCAAAAACACTATTACCCTGAAGCAACTGAAATCCTTGGTTTTCATGTCTTACCTTAAGTGTTCCAATAGCCGCCGGTGACCAGTCTTTTCGCTCCTCGTACCAAACATCACTCGGTCTTATTTCACTTATCCTGCCTGTATGAATCAGTTCCTCGAAAAACTTGGCCGAATAAGGTAGCATATTCGATTCAAGTTCGCATACATCCGGTAAAAATGCTTGTCCATAAAATGTGTTTAATCCTACTTTATGCAACATCAAATGATTTACCGTTGTGTCCGAAAATCCAAGGAATATCTTATTATTTACAACCTTCTTCAGCGCGTCATTGTCAAACAGAAACGGAAGCAGGCGATATGTATCATCCCCACCTATAGCAGTCAGAATCATATCTATGGAATCATCGGCAAAAGCTGCCAACAAGTCATCTGCTCTCTCTTCCGGACGATTTTTCACATATTCTATACCGCTTTTGGCATGTGGCATTATTTTAATATCAAGCCCGTATTCCTCTAATCTTTTTACTCCTATTTCAACTTCATGCTTGACAAATTCTTCTCCAAGAATACCTGCGGACAAGCTTACAATTGCAATCTTCTTTACCATTTATCCGAACACCTCCATAATTTCCAAATTACAATTTGACATTTTATTTTCGATTTTCAGTTCTTATCAAATGCCCTTCCTGTATAGCAGCCAAAGTAGCAATTGTGCAGATAAAACTTCCGGAATATTTCAAATCAATAACAGATATCGTCAATGGAAGAATAAATAATACAACCCCTGTAATCTTATTCAAAATGGTATGTTTTGCTACAAATTTCTTTTGAACGATATACCCTGAAATTATGTTGAACGCTTTGATAATTGCAATTACAGCTATCCATATGCAAAGCCATACAGGAATCGTTAAAGTAGGTAATATTCTTATCATACACGCTGCAACAAACGCAATGTCTGCAATGGTATCCAGTCTGGAGCCAAATTCATTGGCAGTATTGGTTTTTCTTGCGATAGTACCATCAATCATATCCGTAAATCCCGCCAAAAAATATAAAAAATAAAATACGGGAGAAAATACCGGAACGAACATCAAAACTATGCTACATATTATTCTACAACCTGTTACAATATTAGCCACATACTCATCCTTTCAGTTTTTGAATCCATAACCACTTTGAACTATTTTTTTCGCATCAAAGGTTGAGCATCCTGTCAAGATATTTTATTAAACCACCTAAACTCGCATAGTCCCCTGAGCGTTCCATAGCCTCCTCGTACATTCGTTTTGCATTTGCATAATCCTTGTGGATTAAATATATGTCGCCCAGGTACATGCTTTGTTCCCAGCATCCTTTATATGTACAAAAATAGCATTTCTTACATCCATCTATTTTTGCAAGAATTTCCTTCGCAAAATCATAGTTTCCGACACATATCTGTAGCATAGCATATCTTGCAAGCTTGCTTGGACGAAGTCTGAGAAAGTTTAATGTATCCTCCAGATTGGTTTCAAAATCTTTTATATATTCTTCAATCTTCTTTTTTTACTTGTTATCGACTTCTTTGCCAATGTACAAACTGTCCATAACAATTCTGCTGTATACATCTCTTTCATATTGATAGCTCAAACAACCCTCTGCAACCTCAAGGCTCTTGATATTATACTCTATCGCCTTTTCCATGCTGTCGAACATATTGCCATACCATTCAGCCAAATCATGCAATCCCTTCGCATAGGACTTTGTATCTTCGCATAATCTAAGGCTATCTTTTGCTATCTGAAACGCTTTTTCAACATTTCCTTTTCGCAACTCTATCTCTACAAGTACCTGCTGATAATCATACTCTGATTTTGCCTTTTGGGCCGCAAGCTTGGCATTCTCGTAATCACCTAAAGACATATACAAGTCTACTATATTATCATATGCCGCCTTTTCATCATAGTCCATTTCCTCTATAGCTTTTAAATAGCACTCAATTGCCTTTTCATATTGTCCCATCGAGCTATAACAATCTGCCATATTCCTGTATGGATTTGTTGCCTTCAATCCGGCATCTCTTAGACATTCCAAAGCCTTTTGTCCGTACTCGATCGCTTTTTCATACTCACCCAAATACTTGTAACAGCATTCAAGATTATTATAGGATGACCAATGGTCCGGATTACAAGAAATTGCTGACTCAAAATCTGCAATCGCTAAATTCATTTTGTAGGCTCTCAAATACACCAGACCACGATCAATATAAAAATCACAATCCGGATTTCTGTCAATCTCTCTTGATATTGCAGCAACAGCCTTATCGAAATATTCCGGATTATATTCACGTGTATATAATTCCAAATAATAGTCTTTGACTATTGTACAGGCATTTCGATAGGTATTTGTCCGTTCTAATACTTCTTCAAAATATTGAATTCCCTGCTGCTGTTGATCACGCAAATAACAAACGATGCCAAGACCGTAAATAACCGGTATCTCACGTCCAACATTCTCCAAGGCCCTGTTGTAATAATTCTCCGCTTCATCCAAGTATTTATTGCCATTATCTCTTCTGCTTGGATGCATAATGAAGTCACAG
Organism: Eubacteriales bacterium; assembly: GCA_030533405.1. Lineage (GTDB taxonomy): Bacteria > Bacillota > Clostridia > Lachnospirales > Lachnospiraceae > CAG-590. Next base: position 13,177 of record JAUNJF010000035.1, on the reverse strand, counting down.
TAAGCAGTATATCCTCTCAAGGCTTTTGGATTCTCATTGATAGTCAATTCAAGATATTGCTTTACCATGGATTGGTTTTTCTTTGAATTATCGATCGCACACAAATTCCAATATACCAACCCTCTCTCAAAATTAATATCCGAGATATCCTCAATATCAAAACCCTCATCATCACGCATATTTTCCAATTCATCAAGCTCCTTAAGCAGCTTTTTATATGCTGTCTCGTTCATTTCATTTTCTTCCAGCACTCGTTTAAGCTTGATATAAAGAAGCTTCATTTTTGGCGGAAACTCTACTTCGTTTTCTATAGCCCTTTCCAGCACAGCCTTACAATCTTCATCCCGACCTAACTCATAGAGCATTAAAGCCGCGCAATAATACGGAGCAAAGTGTGCAGCATAAATACTCGTAGCATTATAGTAATCATCAATGACGCCTTGTGCTATCCGTAATTCAAAAAAAGCTTTCTGCCGTAAAATATATCCGGCATAATATCTCCTGTTCAGCTCCAGCAATTCATCACACTTTTGAAGGCACTTGTGATATTCTCCGATTTCGAATAACATATTTGCCAACTGATAGATTGCACCAATCTTTTCATTTAGATTTTGAGCGAACACGATTCCCTTTTCATAATTATCGATTGCCGCATCTACTTTTCCCACATTGTAATAACAATTACCCAACATGCAGGCTGCCATGCATTTTCTGGATATACGTTTGGCCGTCTCTTCTGTTCCGTCTTCCTTTATACTGTCAAGGATCTTATTCCACTCTATCAGATGTTCAAGTCCTTCCTCAAATCTTTCCATGGAACAAAGCACTCGCCCATACAGGTTATGATAAGCATATTTCTCATCCTCATCCGGCTCCATACTGCGAAGTATCTCTACACACTTTTCTGTCTCATCCATCTGAAACAGACACCATCCCAGCTCTATAGGGAGCATCCCCTTCTTAAAATGCTCATCCTCGATTCCATTTTCGTATTCGTAGGTAAGTTTTTTTACATATTCTTTATTTGTGGCATCCAGCAATTGTTCTGCCATAGGATTATTGTTATTAACCGATAACAATGCCTCCAATATCTCTCTGCACTCATAGTATCTTTTGTTATTAAATTCAATTTTTGCCAGATACAAACGAGCTGTATAATGCTCCGGATTTACCTCTACCGCTTTCTTGAGATAATCATAGGCTAAAGAGTAGTTTTCTGTTTCCCAATAGTATTTTCCAAGAACAAAGTAGACACAATCATCTTTATACGCCTGCTTTAACAACGCTTCTACAACATGCCAGGCTTGTTCGTATTGTTTTTCGAGCAACAAAGCATTTAATGTTACCACATCCTGATATGGATGGTGGATGTCATATTCGTTAAGCTTTTCTATATCATTTTTTAATTCGACAGAGTCGTAATCAAATCCCCATTCAATATCATTTGTAATTCCTTCAAGATGGAAAAGTACCGTCAAATATTCATCGATATGTGTATTATGTACATCGGATATCTCAATTTCTTCATATGGGAATTTGTCGTCTGTTTGAATGTGATTGACAACATAATCTATGAATTCGCCGGGAAATATTTCATATAATTTCTTCTGTTCTTCGATAATTCCAAAACAATCATCAATACATTTCCATACCTTATGCGGCATTCTATAATTCTGCATAAGATACACCAGCAGCTTTTCTCTTGCAATATCTGTTGTTTCCAGGGAGATGCAAAACGAACAATCCAATACGCTTCTCCATTCTTCCTCATTAATCCTTCTTTCATAATCTGAATAAAGTTCTTCCACGGCATTTAAGAATTCACCGGCTTCATCAGACTCCATTTTTTCTTCATGGTCACTATTCTTTGCATACTCCATCGCCACTTCAAAAGCTTCTCTTAACTTCATAAATTCTTCGGCATGGTCCTCCGGATTGCATCCCGGAAGTAATTTCCTGTATGCGGCTACAATTTCTTTTTGATTTTGTGTCACCTCAATTTTCAATTCTTTGAATGCAAGTTTGTAATCCATATTCTTGTTCACCCCTTAGCTTAAGTCAATCCCATAGTTCACATTAACAGATTCAAAATTTCCGGAGGATTAACTACTTATCAATTGCATACAAGTATTCTCCTGAAGAAATATCTGTTTTGGGATAGTATCTTGTTCCCGTATTATCAATTAATAACATACCAAGTTTTAACATGACTTTTTCAGATGCTATGTTTCTGCTATCACAATGCGCTTGAACACGAGTTGCTCCCAGTTCAGTAAATGCATATTTAATAAGAGCACTCGCAGCTTCTGTCGCATAACCTTGTTTTCTATAATTTCGGTGGATTGTCCACCCAATTTCATATATATTGCTTTCGGAACATTGTTCCAGGTTAATACCACCTATTATTTGTCCATTGAGCATAACCACATATTCCCAGTCTTCAGGTTCAGCCATATTCCATTGACCTATCGCATATTCAACAAACCCTTTTGTATCATCCAATGTTTCATTTGGCAAAAACATCATCATATCAATACTTGGATCACTTGCATAAGAATGAATATCATCTGTATCGTTTATTTGTATTGGACGGATTATTAATCTTTCTGTTTCAATAACTTTCTTGTTCATATACCGAAACTCCCCAACCGAAATTTAACGTTCCATTTGAACAAATTCCAGGTTTGAATCTATATATTCAAAATATGGTTTCTTATTTACTTCTGTCCTGTGTTCCAAATACCATTTTGCAGCGTCTTTTAATCCATCTTCTAAAGATATGGTTTCCGGGTAAATTTTACTTTGACGAGTTACATCTAAATAATATTCGTAGTTGTAAAAGCTAAAATAATTTCTCTGTTCTATTTCCTCATAAACGTTCACAAAAGTTGGTATTTTCCCTAAACTTTCATAGCATTTTATTACCCAATCTTTAATTGATACTGCTTCTTTATTTCCGACATTAAGAATATGATCATCCGGTTTATGCTTAATGATTACTTCCATCAATCTGCATAAATCTTTTATATGAAAGAATTGTAATTTCATATCTCCGTCTTTTGGCAAATAGAACTTTCTGTCTGCTAAAGCACAATCAAATACAAATGCCTCTCTATAGACATTATTATCTGTTCCATATGTGCCCCAGAATTTATTGACAGACTTCTCGGATTCCTCAAGAAATGGTTGAACTCCATACTCCGGATACACAGCACTTGAACTAATCATAATATATTGCTCAAAAGAACCTAGTGCCTTTACTAAGTCCATTACATCAATGGCATTATATGCTGTAATATCAGCAATTACATCAAAAGCTATATCCTTTAACAGGTCCCCCGGATTATGTCTATCTCCCTCAATAAGTTTAACTCCCCGAACTTGTGGCTTGGTATTTCTGTTAAGTACATAAACCTCATAACCTGCAGTCACAAAATATTCTGCTACATATTTACTTACAAATGTTGTTCCTCCGGTTACTAATATTTTTTTCATAATGACCTCCCTGGCATGAAATCGTAATAATCTCTCCATTCAAAAGAAAATGGGAATATATTACTGCTGCTTAATATATTCCCATTCTATTCTTGTGATTGCATAAGCATACGATATTGTATTTTTAGGATCCGCATATTCCTTAACCTTTATCATTCCATTCGCAATCGCTGTGCTATAAGATCCGACATTTGTATATTTCATATACGAATAGACGATGTCATAATTTGTATTTTCAAATACCCAATCGCGAACTGCCCTCGCAGCCTCTTTTGCAAACCCCTTTCGCCAATATTTTTTATGAACATGGTACCCTATCTCCGGTAGCATTTCTCCATCGATATTCTGAATGGATATCCCGCAGTCACCAATGAACGCTCCTGTTTCTTTCAACACGATAGCCCATAATCCGAAACCGTATTTTTCATAGTTATCAAGATTCCACCTAATCCAGCCTTTCGTTTTTTCTTCATCAAAAGGTGCCGGATAATGTTGCATGGTTTCTGCATCAGATACAATTTCATACAACGCATCAAAATCATCCATTGTATACTCTCTTAAAAATAAGCGTTCTGTTTCTATCCTCATAGTTCCTCTCATAATTTTGTTGTCAGTATAATTTACGTCATAACCGGACTAATTTCAATCTTATTATATCACAACGATTATTTTTATAAATATATTTATGGATTAAATTATTCGGTAATTTCAATTTGATTCCCTTCAATTCCAATAATGCAACTTTCGTAATATCCATCTCCGGTTGTTCTTGGTCCGCTAACAACGCTATATCCGTCGTTTCTTAATCTATCTGTAAGCTCATTGACTGCTTCTTTATTTCCTAAACGAAATGCAATGTGGATATATCCGGTTTTCGCCAATTGCTTTTCATCATCACACATATTAGGTTTATTCATGATTTCCAACCTTGCCCCATCATCAAAAGATAGAAAGTATGACCTAAAATCTGTTTTTATATTGTGATATCCTTCATTAGACTTGGCATTGAAGTATTTTACAAAAAATTCTCTGGCTTTTTCTAAATCATTTACATACATTGCAACATGTTCTATATACATTTTTCTTTTCCCCTTTAATCAATAATATTTCCATCAATTGAAATTGTCACCACCTGCCAAGGTATGAATTTACCACTACTCTGAAGTGCCTTCTTTGCTGCCATTTCAAGACCTCCGCAACACGGAACCTCCATTCGGACTATCGTTACACTCTTAATATCATTGTTCGCGAGAATTTCACTAAGTTTCTCATAATAATCAATTGCATCAAGCTTAGGACATCCAATTATGGTCACCTTTCCCTTCAAAAAATCCTGATGAAAAGATGCATAAGCATAAGCTGTACAGTCGGCAGCAATCAGAAGCTTTGCTCCATCAAAATATGGCGCCTGTACAGGTGCAAGTTTAATTTGAACCGGCCAGTTCTGAAGTTCTGACCTCAGATTATCGGCACAGGTTGTTATTTTTTTCTCTGAATGTGCCTCCACCTCTCTCTTCATCTGTCGCATCATAGAACCCGGGCACTGATGAGACTTACTTCCTTGTTCTATCTTCTGCTTTGCTTTATTGACAGCAGCTTCATCATATGCCGGAGCTTCTCTTTCTTCAAAGGTAATTGCTCCCGTAGGACAACCCGGCAGGCAATCACCAAATCCATCGCAAAAATTCTCCCTGACTAACTTTGCTTTACCATCAATAATCTCTATTGCTCCTTCATGACATGCCGAAACACAAATACCGCATCCATTACACTTATCTTCATCAATATGAATAATCTGTCTTACCATATCTTCATTTCCTCCAATTAAATTATATTTATTATTTCATCTTGTACCTCTCGCCTATCTTGTTGCACCAAAATAATACTAAAAGTATTTTATTACTTCTGTTGCCATGGCAACACTTTCGTAATATACTACACTATATGGAGGAGTCGCGCATATGCAAAATAATGAATTAAAAAAAATATATTGGAATGATATCATAGACAGTCCACTATTTACTGCCATTGCTCAAGAGCATATAGAGGATATGATTGATTACCTTGATGGAACCATAAAAAAGTACAAAAAGAATGAAACAATCATACATGTCGGAGATGAATTCAGACGATGCGGAATTCTTCTTGATGGTTCATTAGAAGTATCCTATGACACAAACAGGTTTGAAAAACACAATGTTAATCATTTTTATCCCGGACAGATTTTTGGAGAATCACTGGCCTTAAAAGGTATTCCACATAGCCCTGTTCAAGTAAGTGCTCTTACAGATTCCATCATCTTATTTATTGATCTAAGAAAACTGATGCTGTCGACAGATCGTTGCAATAAGAATTGTCTCTATAATCACCAACTTATTCTAAACCTCATGGATCGTATGGCGGAACAAAACATATTCTCCAATCTCAAACTCCGTATTTTAGGGCAAAAATCCCTTCGCGATCGTATCATGATTTATCTTACTCACTTACATGCCGATAATCCTGCAGGAGCAAAAATACCTTTTTCTCAAACCTCGTTAGCAGAATTTCTCGGAGTAAATCGCAGTGCCCTTGCAAGAGAGCTTGGTCGTATGCAGGATGAAGGAATCTTGACTATCAACAACAAAACTTATAGGATTCTGTAATAGACTGATGAGCAAAGAACTCTCTTACACAAGCCGTTCCAAGCATTTTCGAAAATCAGCCGGTGAATAATGCCTCATCCGTATACGCTTTAAACATACGGGACTTTTTTTAACTACAGAATACCTGAATTGCCTTATTTGTAAATTCCGCGGTTCCGCTTCCGCCAACCTGATCAATATTTTCCGTAAACTCCCCCCCGCCGGAATACATCTTTCCAAGACAACAAAGTATTTCTTTCGTACAATTATAAAAATTCTTAGTTATGTAATCCTGTAATTTCTTTACTTGAAGCTGTACAACTTCATCCGTAGGATCCTTTGTCTTCATCTGACCAAATTCTGCAAATATATTCATAATATCATTCATCATGATTTCCTGGTCATGCTCCGTCCAATTGTATGATTTTTCTTCGAATTCTTTATATGCAGCCGTCTTTCCCCATTGTTCTTTTGCACGTTTTGAATACTCATCAATCTTTCTTGTATCAAAGGCTGAAAAATCCATATTCTTTACTCCTAACATTTTAATTCCTTGTGCAAATTGAATCAGATTTTCCAGATGCTCTTTTTTCATCGTCAGCAATTCAATTTGCTGCTCCAATGCTTTGTTTCTGTCAAAATGCGGATCATCGATGATTTCTTTAATTTCCTTAAGGGGAAATTCCAATTCCTTAAACAGTAAGATTTGTTGCAGCCTTTCCAGAGACGTATCATCATACAATCTGTATCCGGATGCTGTATAATCACTTGGTTTAAGGAGACCTATCGTATCATAATACTGTAATGTGCGTATACTCACTCCCGTTAACTTACTTACCTCATGCACAGTCATCATTGATTATCCCTCCTTTGACACATATACTATAAACCATTACGTAACGTAATAGTCAATCATTATTTTGCAACAAAAAATGAGTGGCACAAAACCACTCATTTTCCGCATAACCTATAAGTTAAATAATAATGAAACAGAATACGCCATCTGATTAGTAGTTCTCCTTACGAACCTCAAAGAACGCCTGTGGATGATTACATACCGGACAAACCTCCGGAGCTTCAATACCTACAACAACATGTCCGCAATTGCGGCACTCCCACATGGTAACTCCGCTCTTCTTGAATACTTCCATTGCCTCAACATTATGAAGAAGTGCTCGATATCGCTCCTCATGCATTTTCTCGATGGCTGCAACACCCCTAAACTGTGCTGCTAATTCAGTGAAGCCTTCCTCTTCTGCCTCCTTTGCCATTCTCTCGTACATATCTGTCCATTCTGCATTTTCACCTTCTGCAGCATGAAGAAGATTCGCAGGTGTATCTCCGAGCTCTCCAAGTGCTTTGAACCAAAGCTTTGCATGTTCCTTTTCATTTTCAGCCGTCTGTAAAAACAAAGCAGCAATCTGCTCATATCCTGCCTTCTTTGCTACAGAGGCAAAATATGTGTATTTGTTTCTAGCCTGTGACTCACCTGCAAAGGCTTCCCAAAGATTTTTTTCTGTTTTTGTTCCCGCGTACTTGTTTGACATATTTTTTTCCTCCATTTTTTTAATTACTTTCTCAAAATCAGATGCCGGATGCTTACAAAGCGGACAGATAAAGTCCTCCGGCAGTTCTTCTCCAACATATTCATATCCGCAAATCGTACATCTCCAAATTGTCTGTCCGTCCTCTGTTTTCCCAACTTCCTGCGGTTTTGGCTTAATATGATTCATATAGTATTCATACGTTGCAGATACATCATCACAGAGCACCTCCATATCCGTGATTTCACCAACAAACATCGTATGTGAACCAAGATCCTCCGTTTTATCAACCTTGACCGAAATGTATGCGTTGGTTCCTTCTGTAACATAAAAAATACCGTTCGCACCTCTTTGACAGGCTGTGTAATCTGCAAATTTGTCCATATCTTTTCCAGATTGAAAACCAAAATGTTTGAACAAATCAAATGTAGCCTTTTGACTGATTACAGATACTGTAAACACCCCTGTTCTCATAATCATGTCATGCGAATAATTCGCCTTATTTACACAGATACTCATCTGATTAGGCGTCGACGCTGCTTGAATCGCCGTATTAATAATACATCCATTGTCCTTCTCACCTTCTTTAGCAGTCAAGACAAAAAGACCATAGCTTAACTTATACATTGCTTTTTTATCCATCGCTGATATACCTCCTCTCACATTCTTGATTATCTCTTCTGCGACTTTCACCGCCACAGTCTTTTTATATTATACCACAATTTAATGTTGTTTACTATAAAAAATACTGTTTTCAATAACATTTTCTATAAAGCAATAACAATCTCAATTGTAAATTCATAACCGTTCTTTGTTTCATGAACCTCTAATTTGACATCTCCGTCATATTTTTGAACAGCTTCTTTGATATTAATTAATCCAAAGCCGTGATTACCGGAATCGTGTTTCGTTGATACAATGTCATTATCCAGAATCTCCGGTTTGTTTCGGCATGGATTTGTTCCTCGGATCACAAGAAAATTATTATGCTTTTTAATAACTAGTTCAATCCACTTTTCCCCTTCCGCCATCGCAACCGCCTCGATAGCATTATCAATCAAATTGGAAAAAATTGTACATACATCGATCGCAGCAAATTCCATTCCTGACATATTGCCATCTACCTTAAGTAAAATCCCCATTGTTTCTGCTCTGGCGTATTTTTCAGACAGTATGGCATCCGCAATCTCGTTTCCGATTTGAAAGCTGACATCTGCATGTCCCAATTGTTCGTCCAAATTATGAATATATTCGGTAATTTCTGTATATTTTTGTTCTTCCGCAAGCTTTCCAATCACAAACAAATGATTTTTCATATCGTGTTTAATTTTACGAATTTCACGGTTTGACTGCATCAAGCTCTCATAATGCGATTTCTGTGTTTCCAAATAGTATTCATCAATCGCATGCTTCTTTTGAAAATACGCAGCTTCTGACTGTTTGATGATCATTATTACCGCAAATAGTATCATGTTTACAAATATGAAAGATGCTCCCACGGTAAGTGACGAATCCCCAAGCTTTGCATTCATAATGATCGGAAGAAATATATCATTCCCAAAATATGCATCTTCCTCCAAACCAAACACTCCCATAAAACAGTCTGCAAGCACAAACAGAAGAAAAGTCACAATAATAAGTGGCATAGGCATTGGTTCTTTACGTTTTTTGCAGGATAATTTTGAAAAGATATAAATTATGGACTCCCATATTAAAGGCGATACCAAAGTTAAGATTAATTGGGATGTTTTCGATATGTTAAAATCTTCTGTAATCATTCCGCCAATCGAACTAATCAACACGATCACAATCGTTGTCACTTCACATGCCATTAATGTGATTAAAAACGCCTTTACCTTTTTTACATTCTTGATATTAATTGTCCAATAGACCACAGAAAATAATACAAGAATGCCGTTTATTACACCGACTGTTCCACCATTTTTTGACACTACAAGTCGCAGAATTCCATAAAACATCTCATACAACAGAAGTACAATTGCCATATGCTTTATGATTTTTCCCTTTGTTTTTACCTCAAATCCGAAAAACATTGTAATAAGCATGGCCGGTCCGAATACCCATGCAGTTCCGTCTATGAAAATCAACAAGAAAAGATACCATTCCGGCATATATCCCTTAACACTCCTTTTATCTTGCCTGATTCTTAATATAATCGAACAACTTTGTTTTAAACACATTTACAAGACTTCGGCTAATCGGTAAACACACGTCCGAACATAAAACAACTTGATTTCCGTGTATCTTTTTTACCTTAGACAAATTTACGATATAACCTCTGTGTATCTTAATAAACGTATCTGCAAGTTCAAAAAGTTCCTTTTCGATTTCTCCAAGCTTTTTTCGTACCATATAGTTTTCTTTTTCCAGCACAATGGAAATTGAATTGTTCATTGCCTCAATATAAATAATATCATCTACAGGAATCGGTATCTCTTCTCCGTCCGCTTTAATAAGGAGGTGCTTTTTTACGCAAAGCGCCTCCTTTAAATCCATCATTGCAAGGGTCAGTTTATCCTTATTCATCGGCTTTGCCAGGAACCGAAATGCATAAACCTCGTAGCCTTCCATCGCAAATTCTGTATGGCTTGTCAAAAAGATAATCGGACAGGTGATCCCCATCTTACGAAGCTCTGCTGCAGTTGCAAGACCGTCCAGCTTCGCCATCTCAATATCCAAAAAAATTGCATCAAAGCATTCTTCACCTTGATATGCCTCTACCAATTCGCTTCTATCAGAAAATGTGATACAATCTATATCGAGTTTTCCAAAAAAGCAATATAGCTCCTCTATAATCTCATCGCGAAATATTTTTTCATCGTCACAAACCGCAAATTTCATATTGCTCCTCACTATAATCCGAAACGGTCCGATAAACTGCCCAATCCGGACCTATGCTTTTTCTAATTATAGCTAACAATATGACCATTTTCAATAAGTATTGTCCGATCGCTGTAAGCTGCACAATCCGCAGAATGCGTAACCTGCAAAATCGTTATCTTTTTCTCTCTATTTAATCTTGTAAACAAGTCCATAATCTCTTTGCCGGACTTCGAGTCGAGATTTCCGGTTGCCTCATCTGCAAGGATAAGATCCGGTTTTGCAAGTACTGCTCTTGCAATGGAAACTCTTTGCTGCTGTCCTCCGGAAAGCTCGCCAGGCATCGCCTTTCTCTTTGCTGTCAATCCGGTAATCTTTAAAATTTCCTCCAAATCATCTTTAAGCTCTGACTTCTTTTTTCCTTTTACGGTCTGCGGAAGCAAAATATTATCCTCCACATTTAAATTCTGTACCAGATTATAAAACTGAAACACAAATCCGATTTTATCTAACCTAAACTTTGCCAGCTCTTTTTCCTTCATCTTTGATATCTCACGACCATCTAATTGAATCGACCCGGTAAATTCTCGATCCAAGCCGCCGACCAAATATAAAAGTGTTGATTTTCCACTACCCGATGCTCCCATCAAAGATACAAATTCTCCTTTTTTCACACAAAAGGTTGCATCATTCAACACTTTTGTTTGATTTTCTTCTTTTCCGAATACCTTGCTCACATTACGCACTTCAATTACATTGCTCATATAATCATCCCATCCTTTTCTTAGCCTATCGCTTTCTCTCATAGTTCTTGTTCATCTCTTACACGAATACTATTCGTACTTCAACCGGCTCGCGATGTTCATCTTCTTTAATTCTTTGATCGGGAACAAAACAACCAACCCAAATACAAGCAAAAGAATGATCAAAAATATCACGTACGCCGGCACATCATATATAACCTTAAAGGCACCCGATAAATCTTCCAAAATACGTCGAAACGGAATAAACGAAAACAACGCTAACGGAAATGCCGCAATGAGTGAAATCGCCGTTGCAAATATATTTTCAAGCATCAGCATTTTCGAAATGCAGCCACGACTCATTGCTACCGATGCTAACACAGCACACTCGCGTTTTCGGCCTTCAAATCCAATCAACTGATTACTGATCATACCTATCATACTAAGAGATACACCAAGAATAATAATTGCGAGAAGAATTGTTTTCATACCTTTTCCCTTGTTCACCCAATATGCTTTTGTTTCCTGTAATGTTTCTACACTTTCCAAAGCATTAAAAGAATATTTCCTTAAAGTATCTGCAATTATTTTTTCATCCTTTCCCTGCACAAGCAAAAGTCCCGGATAATCATGATAAATATCAATAAACAAATCCTTTGCAATCACAACGGAATTTGATGTTGAATCATAATCATAGCTGTTTATGTAACCAACCAATGTAAGCGATTTTGTAATCGGCATGAAGTCATCTTCACCGAAGACGACCTCTACCGTATCAGAAACCTTTAGACCAAGCTTCTTTGCAAGACTCTTATCCATCACAAATTCATTTTTCTCAAGATGTGCCGGACAATCCTTTATTCCGCTCAAATATTTATAACCGCCCTCATTCAGACCAAATATATTGATATCTTTACTCTCATTATCAAATTTTATTTTTTCATAGCTCTTATATATGAACTCTGTGTCTGTTACACCGGATATATCATCCACATAAGCAAACTGTTCCGGTTTTTCCCGGTAATTTATCGTTGCCACGACATCACAGTTATATGTATCCAGATCATAAATGCTGCTTGTTGTCGATACAAATATGAAAATAACAATTGCAAGCATAGATATCGTCACACATAACACCGAGCTTCCAATCGTACTTTTTCTGGAACGAACCTCATTTGCGGCAAGCTTTGCAATCGGTTTATTCATACGTTCAAAGCATTTTGACAGCAAGCCTGCTAAAGCCTTTAATAACCAAGGAAACAACATCGCTGTCGCAATAAGGATGGAAGGAAAACATACAAACTGAGCCATTACATGATTCTTGAACATAAATGTAACTCCTGCTACAACAGCAACAGCAATTCCGAACACCAATGTTTTTTTGTTATATTTGTATGCAGTATCTTTGTTATCAAAAATTATATCCCGAATAGCCATTTTTGATGTTTTGACTATTTCCTTCAACGGACATGCACACATAATAAGCATTGCTAATACCAAAACAAGTACAAGCATAACAGGATTCAAATGCCCATAATCCATTTGAATTGTTACTCCTGATACAGATACCGAGAAAATGGAGCTAAAGATTGATTTTCTCACCAATCCATAAAACAGGCTGCCAATGATGGCACCAATCAAACCGTAACCTGCTGTTTCAAGTAATAAAAGCTTCGTCGTAAATCCGGAAGAAAGTCCCAGGCTTCTGAATGTTCCGACAACTGACATTCTCTCGCAAACAATCCTCGAAGAAAGTGAAATGGCAACAAAGACAACAAGCAAAAGACATACCATAAAAATTAGCGCCATCATAAGAGACAAACTCTTAATCATCTCTTTATTTTCTTCCGAGTCCATGATAAGACTGCCGGTAATGTTATTACTTCGGCTGTTAAATGTCACAATATTTAACAGCCATATATTTCAATAT
>JAUNJF010000016.1 GCA_030533405.1 Eubacteriales bacterium | reverse complement strand
ACTTACCAACTGGCTCACCGTGTGCTGCCATAAATGTATATGCCATACCACCACCGATGATCAATGTATCAACTTTATCAAGTAAGTTCTCAATAACAGGAATCTTAGAAGAAACCTTAGCACCACCTAAAATTGCAACGAAAGGTCTCTCTGGATTATTAACTGCATTTCCTAAGAAATCGATTTCCTTCTGCATTAAGTAACCAACTACTGCTGTATCAACATATTCTGTAACACCTACGTTAGAACAATGTGCTCTATGAGCTGTACCAAACGCATCATTTACAAATACATCACATAAAGAAGCTAAATCCTTTGAGAAAGCCTCACCATTCTTTGTCTCTTCAGCTCTGAAACGAGTATTCTCTAAAAGAATAACATCACCATCGTTCATTGCCTCAACAGCAGCCTTAGCATTTGGTCCAACAACCTCTAAATCTGCTGCGAACTTAACTTCCTGACCAAGTAACTCTGATAAACGAGCTGCAACTGGTGCAAGAGTCTTTGTCTGCTTATCTTCATCTGTTTTTACTTTTCCTAAATGAGAACAAAGAATAACCTTTCCTCCATCTGCAATTAACTTCTTAATTGTAGGGAGTGCTGCAACCAAACGGTTCTCATCTGTAATCTTTCCGTCAATCAATGGTACATTGAAATCACAACGTACTAAAACCTTTTTACCCTTTACATTAATATCATCTACTGATTTTTTATTAAGCATTGTTATGCTCCTTTCTTATTATATATTTTCAGAGGTTATAATCTATAATTCTTACAACCCTTGTTTTTCCTTCTCGTTATTCAAAACATTGTAGGATTCTTTTCAGTTCTGTAATCTTTTATCACACATGACAATAAAAGAGAAATTGAAAAAAAGGTCCGGTCCTGATCGACCGGACCTTTTAGGTCATTCTTAATAAATTAAGCTAACTCTGAGAAGTACTTGATTGTTCTTACCATCTGTGATGTGTAAGAGTTCTCATTATCATACCAAGAAACTACCTGTACCTCATATAAATCATCAGCAACCTTAGCTACCATTGTCTGAGTTGCATCAAATAATGAACCATATCTCATACCAACGATATCTGAAGATACGATTTCATCCTCATTGTAACCGAATGACTCGTTAGCTGCTGCCTTCATAGCTGCATTGATACCCTCAACTGTTACATCAGCACCCTTAACAACTGCTGTTAAGATTGTTGTAGAACCTGTTGGAGTAGGAACACGCTGAGCAGATCCGATTAACTTACCATTTAACTCAGGGATTACAAGACCGATAGCCTTAGCTGCACCTGTTGAGTTAGGAACGATATTAACTGCTGCTGCACGAGATCTTCTCAAGTCACCCTTTCTCTGTGGTCCGTCAAGAGTCATCTGATCACCTGTGTAAGCATGGATTGTTACCATGATACCAGACTGAACTGCTGCATACTTGTTAAGAGCATCAGCCATAGGTGCTAAACAGTTTGTTGTACATGAAGCTGCAGAAATGATTGTATCATCTGCCTTCAATGTCTCGTGGTTTGTGTTGTAAACGATTGTTGGAAGATCGTTACCAGCTGGAGCTGAAATAACTACCTTACGAGCACCTGCATTGATATGAGCCTGTGCTTTATCCTTGCTGCAGTAGAATCCTGAACACTCTAATACAACGTCTACATTCAACTCACCCCATGGGCAGTTGTTAGCATCTGGGAAAGCATAAATCTTGATTTCCTTACCGTCAACTGTGATTGAATCCTCACCAGCTGTTACAGTATCAGCCTTCTCATACTTACCCTGAGAAGAATCATACTTTAATAAGTGAGCTAACATCTTTGGGCTTGTTAAATCGTTGATAGCAACTACTTCATAACCCTCTGCTCCGAACATCTGTCTGAATGCAAGACGTCCAATACGTCCAAATCCATTAATTGCAACTTTTACTGCCATGAATAAATTCCTCCTAATGTTTAGAATATTAATTTGGTCAATGCTTGTCCGCCTGACCCATGCAACTATCATACCTTTTTTAAAGTGAAATTTCAAGTAGTAAATATTTTTTTATTACCAATTTTTCTCAAAATAGTAAAATCATAACATTTTATTTTCATTATTTGTTATTTATGCTACTATAATGTATATTGTCGCGTTCATTTTACGACATATCACTAACTTTGAAAGAAGGTACTTCTATATGATAACCACAGATATGCACGTTCATTCCATTTTTTCCAGTGATTCTACGGAAAGTCCGGAATCTATTATAGAAACAGCAATTCGTCACAACTATCAATATGTATATTTTACAGATCATCATGATATTGATTTTCCGGTCTCTGCAGAAGAACCACTTATGGATTTTCAGCTTGATTTTGCAAAATATTTTGACCAATTAACACAATTAAAAGAACGTTATCAGGATCAAATTCAGCTCATGATTGGTGTGGAAATGGGGATTTGTCCAGAAACCACCGACAAAGTGACCAAATTAGTCTCTTCTTATCCATTTGACTTTGTAATCGGCTCCTCACATTTATCTGCACTAGAAAATGGTGATCCATATTGGCCAAGTTATTATGATGGAAAAACACCTTTGCAGGCATATCAGGAATATTTTTATTCAGAGGTTGAAAACGTTAAGAATACAAAAGCTTTTGATGTATACGGCCACCTCGATTATGCAATACGCTATTGTCCAGATTCAAATTATGTATATCAATTCAAAGATTATGCAGATATATTTGAGGAACTCTTCCGCCTTCTTATCGAGAATGGAAAGGGCATCGAAATCAACACCGCTGGTATTTCCAAAATGGGAATGGCACATCCGCATATAGAAGCATTAAAAATGTATCGGGAAATGGGTGGCGAAATCGTCACAATTGGAAGCGATGCGCATAGCGCACAAAATATCGGTTTTGGATTTGACATTGCTGAACAGATGCTACAGGAATGTAATTTCTCCTACTATACCATCTTCCAAAAAAGAAAGCCTGAATTCATCAGGCTCTAATCTTTTAAGAAAAATAAGTTTCAATTACTTCAAGCAGTCCATCCTCATCATTACTCTTCTTAGTAACGACATCGGCTGCTTTTTTTACTGCATCCTGTGCATTCGCCATTGCAACCCCCACACCAGCATACTGAATCATAGACATATCATTAAATCCATCCCCACAGGCAACGGTATCTGCTTTATCAATACCCAAAATATCAAACAAATGCTCTAAGGATGCTGCTTTGTCAACACCCAATGGCATAGCTTCAATAAAATATGGTTCTGAACGATAAATACTTAATACACCCTCATATAAATCAGCCAATTCTTTCTCATAGTGCTCTGCCAATGTTCCTTCCGCAGTCATCAGACATTTATTTACATCAAAAGAAACATAATTTATAAAATCATCCACATGTGTTAATTCCATATGGTTCAAGGTTGCCTCTGCCTCCATATATGGATCAAAACGCGTACCAGTAATGACCTTTTCATTTTCATAAGTCACTAATCCAATATCATGAGAAAGCGCATACTCATAAAGCGGTTTGATACATTCCTTTGGGAATTTTTGCTGATACACGACTTCCTTGGTTTTCACATTCATAATTCTGGCACCATTGAAATTTAAAACATAGCCACCATACTGATCTAACTTCAACACATCCGCAATCCATTTTACACCATGTGTTGGGCGACCAGATGCAATCATAATGATGTGACCACGCTCCTGCATTTCTAATAATGCGTTTAAGGTCTTTTCACTAATTTCCTTTTTACTATTTGTAAGTGTTCCATCAATATCTAATATTAATACTTTTTGTTTTGCACTCATGAATCATACTCCCCACATTTTATTTATCACATTTTAACATGTCTTTTTGGCTGCTCTACTTTGCACAACACTGTTTCATTTCATCTAGGATTTTATAAGCAACCTCATCTTTTGTTAAAATCGGTAATTGTGTTGCACCATTTTTCTTAATTACTGTTACCACATTGGTATCCGTTCCAAATCCAGCACCAGCAACCTTTAAATTATTAGCAATAATCATATCCACATTTTTTGCACTCAATTTTTTTGTGGCATTTTCAATCAAATCCTGTGTTTCCATCGCAAAACCACAAACCACCTGATCATCTCTTCTATTCTCACCAATATATTTTAAAATGTCTGTCGTTCTTTTTAACGGAATACTCATGTTGTCATCTTTTTTCTTTATCTTTTCATCTGCAACCTGCGCTGGTGTATAATCTGCAACTGCAGCAGATTTTATGATAAAATCATTTTCTTTAAAATGTGCTTTTACCGCTTCAAACATATCGTTAGCACTCACCACTTCAATCACACGGACAAACGGCGGCTTTGGAATTGCAGTTTTACCTGTAACAAGTGTTACTTGGGCACCACGTTCCATCGCACATCTTGCAATTGCATATCCCATTTTTCCTGTTGAATGATTGGAAATGTATCGCACTGGATCAATCGCTTCACGTGTCGGACCAGCAGTCACCAAAACTTTCTTACCTACTAAATCTTTCTCATAATGAAGTTCCTTCAAAATATAAGATAACAATTCTTCTTCTGATGGCAATTTCCCTGCTCCTGTATCCCCGCAAGCCAGATAACCATGGGCTGGTGCAATCACCTCATAACCATAGGATTCTAACTTTTTCAAATTATCCTGCACAATTGGATTTTCAAACATATTAGTATTCATGGCAGGCGCTATGATCTTCTTTGCTTTACAGGCCATAATGGTTGTTGTCAACATATCATCCGCAATGCCATTTGCAATTTTCCCAATTACATTTGCACTTGCAGGTGCCACCATATAAAGGTCTGCTCTTTTTGCTAATGCAACATGCTCCACATTATATTGAAAATTACGATCAAATGTGTCAATCAGGCATTTATTACTTGTCAATGTTTCAAATGTAATCGGATTAATAAAATTAGTAGCATTTTTTGTCATTACAACATTGACGTCTGCATGCAATTTTACAAGCATGCTTGCTAAATTTGCAATTTTATATGCCGCAATCGAACCAGTTACACCTAATACAACAGTCTTTCCTTTTAACATACGTATATCCCTCCAAATAGTCAACGCATTCTCTTCTCATCACATCCACTATGATATCTCTTAAAACTTTGGACTTAACTCCCCATATTTTTCATAGTTAGACACCTGACGAATCTGATTCTCGTCATCCACAAATACAACACTTGGCTTATGTTCCTTTGCCTCTTCTGGCGTCATCTGTGCATAACACATGATAATAACATGATCACCCACTGCTACCTGACGCGCTGCTGCACCATTTAAGCAAATCATACCACTATTCGGTTCCCCAGCAATCGTATATGTTTCAAAGCGATTTCCATTTTCAACGTCTACAATCTGTACATATTCATATTCCAAAATGCCCGCAGCTTCCATCAATACAGGATCTACTGTAATGCTTCCTACATAATTCAGTTCAGCCTGTTTCACCGTTGCACGATGAATTTTACCCTTCAACATATTTACTAACATCTTTTATCTCCTCTCGTATAATTACATAATAATACGATTATCAATCAAACGTGTTGTTCCAATATATACTGCAATTGCAATCAACACTGCACCTTCAACCTTCTCAATTGGCTGAATATTATCAAAACTTACCACTTCTACATAATCAATCTTTGCAAGGGGACACGTATTTAACTTTGCAGTAATAATCTCTTTTACCTTTGCAGCATCCTTTTCACCTGCCTCGATTGCACACATTGCATCATTTAATGACTCGTTCAAAATAACAGCCTGTCTGCGTTCCTCTTCTGAAAGATATGTATTACGAGAACTCTTTGCAAGACCATCCTCCTCACGAATAATTGGACAACCAATAATCTCAATATCAAAATCCAAATCAATTACCATACGACGAATGATTGCAAGCTGTTGTGCATCCTTTTGTCCAAAATATGCACGCTGTGCAGGAATAATATGGAACAACTTTGTTACAACAGTCTGTACACCCTTAAAATGTACTGGACGACTTGCGCCACAAAGCTTTTCTGGCAATACAGTCATATCCACGAAACCGTGAAAATCTGGTCCATACATCTCTGACACTTCAGGATGAAAAATCAAATCAACGCCAGCAGCTTCACAAATCTTTGCATCACGATTCAAATCTCTTGGATATGCCTCTAAATCTTCATTTGGTCCAAACTGCATTGGATTTACAAAAATACTAACAACAACTTTGTCGTTTTCCTTTCTTGCACGCTCCATTAAACTCTTATGTCCCTCGTGCAAATATCCCATTGTAGGAACCAACGCAACAGATAATCCCTGTGCCTTCCACTCTTTTACTAAATTTCTTGTTTCCTGAATACTTCCTAAAATCTTCATTTTTTATCTCCTTTTTTCACTTATTTATCCATAAACAATAAACATCATAATCGGTAATGTCACAATACTCATCATTGTTCCTACCAATACTAAATTAGCCGCTTTTTTCTGTCCCTGTCCAATCATCTCTGCATAATTTTGAACCATACTGGCAATTGGTGCGGCAGACAGAACAAACATCGTTTTTACTAAATACGGATCTACCGGCAACAAGCTCATAATTCCATATACCAGTAACGGCATACCAATTTGCTTAATTGCAATAATCCCATATAAACTGATATCTGTAAACATACTTCTCAAATCCATTGTTGCAAGACGCATACCCATAATCAACATACACATCGGTGCAGACATTTTCCCAAGCAATGTTATCATATTATTCAACTGCATTGGTATATGTATCCCCCATACGAAAATAGGAGCTGCAACAATCAAGGAAATCGTTGCGGGATTTAAAAACGCCTTTTGCAAGCTCATATAGGACTTGTCATCTGAAATAATATAAGATGAAAGTGTCCATCCCATCATGGTCATACCGAGGCAAAATGAAGTTGACATCACTACCGCTTCTGGATGCTCTGGCATCACCGCCTCTAACAATGGTACACCCATAAAACCACAATTTCCCATAGCCGTTGCTATTATGCATACTCTATACTTAATCTCATGATATTTTTTCCGAAACACAAATTTAAAAAACAATATCATAAACACCTGCACAGCCAAAGATACCACAAACACTATAATTGCATCTATCACAATGCGCATCTCAAACGGCGTGTTAATAATGGTGTACACCGTAAGGCATGGTGAACAAACATACATTAAAACCTTGGCAAAGGATTTAATCGATTCTTTTTGAATATGTTTTGTCTTCACTAGCAAAAATCCTGGTACGGCGTAACCAAGCATCACCGCAACAGCCGTTAATGTAATGATAAAACTAGACATCTTTTTTCCTCATTATTAGTACAATTTTTCCAAAACATCATCACTGATTGCATACTCATGCTCTTTTGTCGGGAAACTTCCATCCTTTACAGCAGCATCATACTGAACAAATGCATCTCTCATTACACTTCCAATGTCAGCAAACTTGCGCACAAACTTCGGTGTAAAATCACTAAACATACCAAGCATATCCTGATATACCAAAACCTGTCCATCACAAACATTTCCTGCACCGATACCAATTGTTGGAATTCCAACCTCCTTTGTGACAAGTTCTGCCAACTTTGCAGGCACACACTCCAACACAATCGCAAAAGCACCAGCTTCTTCTACCGCTTTCGCATCGCTTAATAACTTCTTTGCAGCAGCCTCTGTTTTTCCCTGTACCTTAAAGCCACCAAAGGCATTGATCGACTGTGGTGTCAAACCCAAATGTGCACAAACCGGAATGCCAGCATCCGTAATTGCTTTAATCTGTGGGCATACTTCAATGCCACCCTCTAATTTCACTGCACCTGCACGTCCCTCTTTCATCAAACGTCCAGCATTTACAACCGCGTCATATACCGATGTCTGATAACTCATAAATGGCATATCTACAACAACGAGCGCATTTTTTGCTCCTCTTGCCACTGCTGCTCCATGGTGAATCATATCCTCCATTGTTACGGAAATGGTATCTTCATAACCCAAAATCACATTTCCCAATGAGTCACCAACCAAAATCATATTTACGCCAGCCTCATCCATCAACTTTGCAGTCGAATAATCATAAGCTGTTAACATAGAAATTTTCTCGCCCGTTTCCTTCTGCTCTCTTGCTGTCATAACTGTATTCTTCATTGATTCTTTTCTCCTTTCAAAGCTCTCTCTATTTTTTCATAATCGCGCTCTGGATTTTTCACTTTTGAAAGCGATAACAACTGATTGCCACAAGCTCGATACATATCCTTTTGCGAGTCCTTCAAAACACCTAAATGCTTTGTAACTGTTTCTTCATCACCACGCTCAATCGGACCAGTCAGTGCCTGTATCGCACCATCTTTTATCACATGCTCTACATTTTCTCGCACCAGTACCTGACTAAACGCTCTTGCCTCTTCCTCAGAAAAACCACATTCTTTTAGCAATTCATATCCCATCGACAGAACTGCCACAACATGATTACTTAACACGCTTGCAGCTGCATGATACTTCGACTTTGCCTCTTTTACAATCACAACGGTATCATTTCCAAGCATTGCAAACAGCTCCTGCCATTTTTCAATTGCATAGGTATGCCCTTCCAAAGTAAAACTAACATTTTTCAATTGTTCAAATACGGATTCTTTGTTGCTGAACGCAAACATTGGATGTATGGAAATGGGATATGCCCCATAATCTCCACACGAAGAAAAAACATCGGATGATAAGGAACCACTTAAATGACATATCATTTTGCCACTTATTTTGCTTTTATCAAGTGTATCCCAAACACTCTTTATCACTCCATCCGGAGTTGACACGATAATAGAATCACTTGCCGCAATTACATCATCCATATTCTGAAAGAAATGGGAATTCGTAAATTGCGCAGCCCATATAGCTTCCTCTTCAATCAAACTATAATAACCGGTCACACAAACCTCCTGGCTTGCTGTCTCAAAATACTTACCCAGACTACAGCCTGCCTTACCGGCTCCAATAAAACCTACTTTCATGCAATCACCCCTTGTACCTTTACTTTTCAATCTGCATTCTCTCCACAAATCGATATACAAGTGGTAGCACTTACCATTCGATGCAGTTTCTTCCGAATACCGCTCGACAGTAATGTATCATTTTCTAACTTAATATTCAAGATTATTTTTCTTTTTTTTGATTCTTTTGTTCTCTTTTTCGCTGATATGCTATTACAGCCTGTCTCGAATCAATCTTTTCATCCTTCAATGCATATTTCAATGCATTCATAACGACAATTCCCGTCAAAGCACCAACTGTCAATACAAGATAACTTAGAAACAGAGCAATCGGACGTTCAAACGTCTCGTTATAACTCTTTGTTGTAAACGCAATCAAAAATCCTGGCAAAAAATTAGCAAAGGTAATACACAACCAGGAAATCACAATTCCCCGAACCGACATTATTTGCTCGATCAAATAAACAAGCCCAACTACTACCGCAACATAAATGATTAGATAAAGTACTCTCTCAAAACTTGAAAAATATAATTCAACCACAGAAGTATCAAATTCCTTAATATCTCCATTTGCAATCCCAACAATGGTAAACACACAACGATATCCTACCAGCATCGTTGCTTCCGTCATCGCATAGCCAAGTCCAAACATGGTTGCTTTTGCGAATGACATCTGTCTTTTCAAACCATATCGCACAATCAGATAAACCGGTATCACAAACAAAAATGCACCTATAAATGCTACCAAAAACAAATACAATAAATAATAACTTACCATCCATTGTGTCATATTCGTATGATTAAATAAATATTGTAAGATATGTTCTTTGATTCCCCACTGCATTATGACATATAACAAGGCACCCAATGCGAACAAAATTACAACCTCTTTGCGTTCCATCGGATTTTTCTTAATTACAATCCCCCATACAATTAGTGGAATTAAAATACTGACTACAGCGGTTAAAGCAAATGCAATTACGTATGTTACCATTTTTTTCTCCTTGTATCCCTCAAACTATTTCAAAGCTCTCTTTAGTGCCTCTAAATTCTGTTCCATCAATCCAATATAATCCAAACTCTGTGATTCCTGTTCTGCAGTAATTCCCTCAATTGGGTTCAATAAATCCGTTTCGGCACCAACCTCCTGTGCAATCATATTAGCTACTTTCGGGCTCACTAATTCTTCAAAGAAAATCACCTTAATCTTATTCTCTCTACAAAAATCTATTATCTCTTTCATTCTGGCTGTATCCGGTTCCGAATCTGCTGATAACCCTTCTACAGC
Source organism: Eubacteriales bacterium (assembly GCA_030533405.1). Classification (GTDB taxonomy): domain Bacteria; phylum Bacillota; class Clostridia; order Lachnospirales; family Lachnospiraceae; genus CAG-590. The sequence continues at coordinate 65,354 of JAUNJF010000016.1, read as the reverse complement.
AACCTGTGACAATCCGTATTCCTGACACAAATATCCAAATGCCTCATGTGCAACCACAATCGTTTTGGAGCTAACCTTGGCAAGTTCTTCCCGATACGTCTCATCTAATGCATCCAATCTTTCCTTATAAGTTGTATAATTTTTCTCATAATCATCAGCATGATTGGTATCTATCATACACAACGCCTCTTTGATAGCCTCTGCTTCCATTACAGCATTTTCAATACTAAGCCATGTGTGCGGGTCATATGTCTCTTCGTCAGATTCATGCGTGTCCTCGTCATGTGAATGCTTTGCCTCAAGCAATTTAATATCCTTTGCAGCCTCCACCACAACCAAATCTTTATTAGTCACTGCAGCAAGTGTCTTGTCCACAAAATGTTCCATGCCTGCACCATTATAGATAAACACGTCAGCCTCTTCTAACAATTGCATATCTGCAGTAGACAACTCAAAATCATGAGGTTCCATCCCCGCAGGCACAAGATTGATAATCTCTACTTGTTCACCACCAATCTCACTTGCAAAATTCTGCAATGGATAAATGGTTGTAACAATTTTGATTCTATCTTCATTTTTAAACTGTCTAATGGGTCTTTGACCACTGCATCCCATTAATACACAAAGTAAAAGACATACATTACAAATACATAAGCCTTTCATATACTTCACTACTTTACTCATGATTCACTCCATTTCTAATTATCCTTGTATAATATGTAACGGCACGCATTTTGCTTCGCTCAATACCTGCCAAGTCGTCGGAACCATTCCACATATGAACTTCGTTCATATAGGTTTCTCCTAAAACGGATCCTTCACATTCCGCTTCGCTTTCGTGAAGGAACCGATGATACTTCGTATCTCATCGGTTCAGTCAATGATGATAATGTTCCATCCGTTTTGAATAATCATCAGCAATTTTTTTATATTTTAAATAATCTTTTTCTTTGAGTGTGCCATTCGTTTTATGATCTTCCAAGGTCGCATGTAATCTTTTTAAAGCATCATGCGCCAAATCTTTATAGTTATTTTCCAAATTCACACGCAAATCCTGTAAAATTGCATCCAATTCTACATGTATCTTTTTCTTAAACATACTCCCACTCCCCACAATTACACATATACTATTACTATAACTGTTTCATACAATTTTGTAAAGAAGCGAGGTAGTAACCATGTCCACATCTGCCAAAATCCCTGCACAAATCTTTCATGCCACCCCCTTTCATCAAAAGGGAATCACTGGCAAGCACATTACAGTCGCAATTATAGATTCTGGCGTTTCTTACCATCCTGATTTGCCCGCCAACCGCATTTTGGCATGTATCGACTTTACGCAGTCCCATTCTGTATCGCAATGCACAGACGCATTTTCCCACGGCACGCATGTTGCAGGAATCATCGCATCCCGTAGAATCGGAATTGCACCAGAATGCAATATTATTTCCCTTAAAATTCTTGACCAATATGGGCGAGGCAAAACAGAACATTTTATTGATGCTGTAAAATGGATACTGCGTCACAAAGAACAATACCATATCCAAATTGCAAATATCTCCATTGGGGGAAACACTTCTTACGATACCTCAACCGATTCCCTGCTAAATTATTGGGTACAACAATTGTGGGACCATGGCATTGTCGTATGCTGTTCTGCTGGAAACAACGGACCTCGTCCGGGTTCTATCACTGCACCCGGAAGTTGTCGTAAAGTCATCACTGTAGGGTCCAGTGACGGAACCCATTACTCCTCAGCAGGACCTCTTCTCCCTCGCATTACCAAACCAGAACTCATTGCTCCTGGCACACAAATCATAAGCCTGAAACCCAATAATGGTTACACCCTAAAAAGTGGTACCTCCATGGCAACGCCATTTGTTAGTGGCGCCTGTGCATTGCTATTACAACATCATCCCGAATTAACAAATGATCAAATCAAAATACGCTTAATGGAATCTGCACATCCTGTTTCCTATTTGCCAACTAATATGCAAGGTGCAGGATTACTCTCCCTCAAAGACTTACTCTCCTGACACATCATCCTCGACTCCAACAATTTCTTCAAGAAACCTGGATGGCTCTAACTGTTTATTATAATACTCGTTCACCTCATAAATATGTAAATGATTTCTCGCTCTTGTCATTGCAACATAAAACATACGTCTTTCTTCCTCTAATTCCTCTGGTTTTACTGCTTTTTTATAAGGTACCATCCCCTCATTTGCTTCTAAAATAAATACCACATCAAACTCTAAACCTTTTGCACTATGCATCGTTGTAACCATAATACCTGTTCTTTCTTTTTTTGCTTCCTGCATATGTTTTGCAAATTCCTCCCGATACACCTCCATACCATCAAACCACTCTGAAAATGTCTTATATTGCTTTGCCATTTCCTGTAATTCATCCAATGGTCCGTACAAATCTTCCACGTTCAAATGGCGATATGTCGCATAATCCTTTAAATATTCATCATATCCAATGGCTTTTCGAATAAAATGCACCGCTGCAAATGGTTTCAGTCCCGCAAGAATTTTTAATTCATACTCTAACTGCTCCACACGTTCTATCACCCATTCTTTATCCTCCAAATTTTCACGTAACAGTTGAAAACTCATAACAGGTTCCGTAAATACATCTCTTGATATATATCGATTCGGTTTATTTATAATTTTCAAAAATATATCACGATCTCGAATTCCCATTGCAAGTCTCACATAATCCAAAATGTTTTTCACTGCAAAATGATCATACACACATGGCACCTTATCACGAATTTGAAATGGTATATTATATTCCATCAAACGATTTACAATCGAGCGTGCCTGGATATTCGTTCGCACAATCACTGCCATATTTTCAAATGCAATATTTTCTTTTTTATATTTTTGAATTTGAGAAATTACATGTTGATTTTCTTCCCATAAAGTTTTCATATGATGAATCTGTATTGGTTCACTATAGCCTTTCTCACTCACCAATGACTTCTCATAACGAATCTGATTATGACCAATCAACTTCAACGCACCTTCTGTAATATTTCTTGTACAACGATAATTGGTATCCAATAACGCAGTCACAGCCTCTGGATAATCCTCTTTAAAATGAAGCATAATTTCTGGTCTTGCCCCCCGAAACCCATAGATACTTTGATCATCATCTCCCACTATAAAGAGATTATCCTGTGGTTTTGCGAACATTTTTGTGATTTCATACTGAATTTTATTAATATCCTGAAACTCATCCACCAAAATATGGGTATATCGCATTTGAAGTCCTTTTAAAATATCTGGTCTTTCTTTTAGCAATTCATAACAATACACCATCATATCATCAAAATCTAACTTCCCCCTTGATGTAACAATTTCCTCATATTCTCTGTACAAGCTTCTAAAAACCTCATCTCCCAAACATTGTGGATAAAAATGTTCTAGCGGAATCATATCCCCCTTCATCATTCCCATCGAAGATATGATTTCCTGAATCAGTTCTTCCTCATCTTCACATTCAATCTTTCGCTTGCGTATTAGTTCCCGAATCAACTGGTATTTTTCTTCTTCTAATAAGATATTGGAAGAAGTATAACCGTACGCAACTTTTAATATGTAAAAAAACACAGAATGAAATGTTCCAAATGTACAGGCATATTTTTTTCCCTTCATCAAATGTAAAAATCGCTCTTCCATCTCTTTTGCACTTGCTCTCGTAAAGGTAATTACCAAAATGCGGGATGGATCCACGCCTGCCTTTTCTATTAAATTTTTAATTCGATGCACCATAGCAGTCGTTTTTCCGGAACCTGGTCCTGCCAATGCTATCATTGGTCCATTCACATGCGAAATAGCCATTTCCTGACCTTTATTAAATTTCGGCATTCTGTTCTCCTTATTTTCATTTCAAATTAGACAATTGCGAAACTCAATTTAAGTGGTTGAAAGTTGTACAATATAAACAAATCCAAGTTGGGTCGTTTGCACTTAATTACGAATGTAACAGTACATAAGGTAGCAAAATACGCTACCTAAGTACTGACATTCGTAAACATCCCAACTTAGATAGTTGTTTATATTGTACAACTATAATTTACATAGTTGAGAGTTTCGCAATCACCTAATTTCAAATTGTAAAAACTAAATTTACGTGGACAAAAACTTTTCAAATATCAAACACATCCTGTCCTCGAAAGTAGAAAAGACTGTCGCACAATCGTGTTACCTTGCGACAGTCTTTATTCTCATATCATAACGATTCAGAAACGCATTCATAAAACTCGTTACACTCGTTTTATTTAATTTGCCTGTTCAAGCTTTGCAATTCCAATTTCCATACGTCTTAAGGATTCTTCTTTACCAAGAATATCCATAATCTCAAACGCACCACCTGGTGTCATCTGCTTTCCTGAAACTGCTGTACGAACTGGCCATAAGCCCGTTCCATTCTTAATCTCTTTCTTTGCAATATATTCCATCAATGTATCATGAAGTGTATCCATACTCCAATCCTCTACATCCTTCAAAATATCATACTCCTCACGAAGAATCTCCAATGCATTCTCGCTATTGGTCTTCATCTTCTTGTGTGTGTACATTGCAATATCGTAATCTGGCAATTCTTCAAAGAAATCAATATGCTCTTTAATATCAGGGAATACTTCAATTCTTGTCTTCACCAATTCTAAAATAGCATCTACTTTCACATCTCTTGTGATAACATCCTTTATATATGGCATTGCCATCTCTTTGAATCGATCAAAATCCATAGCCTTGATATATTCACCATTCATCCATTTCAACTTCACCATATCAAAAACTGCTGGCGATTTCGAAATATGATGATAATCAAATGCCTTTACCAACTCTTCCAAGCTGAAAATCTCCTGATTATCCTCTGGACTCCAACCAAGCAATGCAACAAAATTTACGATTGCTTCTGTCAAGAATCCCTGTTCCAACAAATCTTCGTATGAAGAGTGTCCTGATCTCTTAGAAAGCTTCTGATGTTCTTCATTCGTAATTGTTGGGCAGTGAATATATGCCGGAACTTCCCAACCAAACGCCTGATACAAACGATTGTATTTTGGAGAAGATGATAAATACTCCTGTCCTCTTACAACATGTGTGATTCCCATTAAATGATCATCCACAACATTCGCAAAGTTATAAGTTGGATATCCATCTGATTTAATCAAAATCATATCATCAAGCTCTGCATTTGGAACCGTGATTGTTCCGTACAATTCATCCTCAAAGCTTGTCTCGCCTTCTTCAGGAACATTTTGACGAATGACATAAGGAACACCTGCTGCAAGCTTTGCTTCCACTTCTTCTTTCGAAAGAGACAAACAATGCTTATCATACTTACGAACAGACTTTCCATCCACTACTTCTTCCATCAAATTATCCAAACGCTCTTTGTCACAGAAACAGTAATATGCTTCACCTTTCTCTACAAGCTGCTTTGCATACTCCATATAGATACCCTGTGCCTGACGTTCACTTTGTACGTAAGGACCAAAACCCTTATCTTTATCTGGGCCCTCATCATGAAGCAATCCTGTTCCCTGCATTGTACGATAAATAATATCTACTGCACCTTCAACTAAACGCTCCTGATCAGTATCCTCAATTCTTAAAATAAAATCTCCATCTTCATGTTTTGCAACCAAATACGCATAAAGAGCTGTACGCAAATTACCTACATGCATTCTACCTGTTGGACTTGGTGCAAATCTGGTTCTAATTGTGCTCATCTATTATCCTTCCTTTTGCACTAGTTGTTCTTACCACAACACTGTTTGAATTTTCTACCACTGCCACATGGACATGGATCATTTCTACCAATCTTAGCTGGCTTTACAACAGTTCTTGAAATCTTCTGCTCTTTGTAAAGCTCTTTTCTTCTCTCTGCAGAGATTAATGCATCCCACTCTGGAAGTGTATATAACCATTCAGCCTGACAACCAACCATGTTCTTATATAAAAGTTCTAAATCAAAATCAAGCGAAACAACTGTATTCTCGTCCATCTCCTCAATGTTGTTTGGAGTCTTAAGACTTTCGTCAATACCATCTAAAAATCCAGTCATTAACTGAATGGTAGTCTCATACTTCTCAGCAAGTTCTTTTACTGTACCTGTAACTACCTCATCTACATTAGAAAGTAACTGCTTGTAAATACCCTGCTCTACACCAAAATAATTAAGCCAAAACTGCTTTCCCTGTGGTGTTCTGTCATCAAGACTATATGCATAGTCGCGCCATTCTTTTAATAAACTCATTTGTCTTTACCATCCTTTTAAATATATCTTCGTCTTTGAAACGACTTACTTCAACGCAAAATTATATCAAAGTAAGAAAGTTTTTTCAAGTCTCATCCTTTTTATTTACTAAGCGAGTAAACCACATAAATACCCATAATATAACAGGCACAACAAATGTTAAAAATAACATTGCAAAAAAATACTCACTTCCTGTAATTCCACAAATTAAGGTCGCAATGACCAATCCTACAATCACCACTACCGTTAACATTGCAATGATTCTTCTTAATTTTTCCATGATTTATCAACCTCTATATCTTCCTGGTATCATAAATAACAACCCTAGTCATTCAACACATCCTAGTTAGAAACTACATTTCATAACTGTCCATTCTCATAATCACCGTATAACCTATTCAAGCGCTCCCTTGTTTGTTGTTCATACCCATTATTCGACGGATGATAAAATCGACTACCAACCAATTCATGCGGCAAATATTGCTGTTTCACAAAATTCCCTGGGAATACATGCGGATACTGATATCCTACATGACCTAAATCTTTGGAACCTTTGTAATGTGCATCCCTTAAATGTGGCGGGACACCACTTACAGAAACCGTCTTTACCGTATCCAATGCATCAAAAATTGCATTCGTTACAGCATTTGACTTTGGTGCCTGTGCCACATATATGGCCGCATTGGACAATATAATCTGAGCTTCTGGCATCCCAACACGTTCTACTGCCTGCGCACACGCAACTGCAACACAAATTGCCTGCGGATCTGCAATACCAACATCCTCACATGCACAAATCATAATTCTTCTTGCAATAAAAGTCACACTTTCCCCAGCATGTAACATCTTTGCCAAATAATACACCGCAGCATCCGGATCTGATCCTCTCATACTCTTGATAAATGCTGAAATGGTATCATAGTGATTATCGCCATCCTTATCATATCGCAATGCTCTACGCTGAATACATTCCTCTGCCACTTCTAGTGTGATATGAATGATACCGTCCTCTGATGGATTGGTTGTAAGAATACCCAATTCAATTGCATTGAGTGCACTTCTCGCATCCCCTTCACTCATATCCGCTAAAAAATCTAACGCTTCCTCATCAATCTCCGCATTATAAGCACCCATTCCCTTTTCTTTGTCATACACTGCACGCTTTAGCAACTCACGTATATCACTCTTATGAAGTGGTTCCAATCGAAAAATGTGTGACCTTGATATTAAAGCGCCATTTACCTCAAAATACGGATTTTCTGTCGTTGCACCAATTAAAATAATTGTTCCATCCTCAACAAATGGCAACAAATAATCCTGTTGTGCCTTATTAAAACGATGAATCTCATCCACAAATAATATAGTACGTTTTTGATACATACCATATTGATTCTTTGCCTCTTCTACAACCTGTTCCATATCTTTTTTTCCTGCTGTAGTTGCATTCAAGGACGTAAAAATAGAACTCGTTGTATTCGCAATCACCATCGCAAGTGTTGTTTTTCCTGTTCCAGGTGGTCCATAAAAAATGATAGAACTTAACTTATCTGCCTTGATAGCACGATAAAGTAACTTATCTTCCCCTATAATATGCTTTTGACCAACAACCTCATCTAAAGTTGTTGGTCTTAATCTCTTTGCTAAAGGGGATTCCTTTTCCATATTCGTTTCTCTCATATAGTCAAACAAATCCATATCATCATTCTCCTATTTTGAAAAACCAAAGTCTTGTAAAATCTTGTCTATATCTTCAATTAAAATTGGCTTACATATGTATGCATCATAATCATCACATACCTGTAGTTTATTTGAAAGATCTTCATCTAATGCACTAATCATAATAATCTTTGCACGATTCTCTTTCGCTATCTCATACTTAGCCTCTGCCTCTCGAATGGCCTCCAAAGACTTATATCCATCTAACTTTGTCATCATGACATCAAGACAAATAACATCAAACTGCTCACGCTTCTCGATATGTGTAATAGCAGTTTCCACTGCAGTCATACCATTATCAATCACTGTTACCTCACCATAATCCGAGAGCACCTTTTCTAAAAATTTTCTGTTCACAAAATCATCATCTGCTACTAAAAATCTCATACTATTCCTCCGAACCTTTCCTTCATTCCAATAAAACTACTTCTCAATCCTAACTAATCTTGCCATCTTCTCCAATACGGACTTGGCAACTTCATTGTGTGTCTTGTCCCCATACTGTATACGACGATTCAATAAATCACGATCCAGACTTCCTATTAATATATTGGTAAGTTCCTCCGGAGTAAATGTATCAACAATTTCTCCCTCTTTCATGGCAGCTTCTAATTCACGCTGTACAAATTGTGTACGCTGCTGTATACATTTTGCCATCTTATCTCTTGTATTCACATTATGAAGAAATCCTTCATAATTCAAAACAACAGCTCCAAGTTCCTCGTATCCATCATAATATGTACTGAATATATTGAGCAACTCGACCACTTTATCCAAATGAGATATGTTCTTTGATTCTAACGTCGCAAGTATTCCATCATCAAACTTCACAAACGCATCAACCACTTCTACCAACACTTCCTCGATTCCTCCAAAGTATCGATACAGTAATGACTCTGACATATTCTCCTTCATCGCAAGTGATTTTGTTGTAAGAGACATCAAACCTGCTTCACTAATAATCTCAATTGCAGAAGCAATAATTCTATCTTTTCTGTTAATAAAACTGTTTCCCATACAACTTCTCCTATCATATGTGAATTATAACTCACATAGAATCATTGTATGTTATACGCATTATTTTGTCAATCAATTCTGTCCATATATATACACCTGTTCACGTTCTTTATCATAGTAGTAAACGTGATCTGACAACAAATCAATATATCCCACTGTACTCTGGTTTGCTTCCATCACCAAATTACTCAAAAACTCAGGTTCAACATCTGCATTTTCCGGAACCAACATGACCTCATGAACACTAGATGGTAAAATATAAATATTACAATCCTGCACTTTTGCAAAATTATAAATCACATGATCATATAGCATAGACGTCGCCCCGTTAATACCATGATCGTTCGTCAACACATACATGCTCACACCATTCTCCATTTGTTCCAATTCCTGTATCAACTCTTCCGACAATATATCCTGCTTGTCATTCCGAATGCTGTCTGTCACAATCTTAACCAATGATTCCATCTTCCAAGGAAATTCTCGCATCGTATTAAACAATGCCAAATGATACAACTCTTCCAAATCCACTTTCCACAATTCAAACTCTGTATTAGAAACAAGAGAGCTTGCTACCCCGAGCGCACCTTTGCTGGCAATATATCGAAATGTAATTGCCAAATCCAAGTATTTGCGATGCGGACAATGCTTTAGCACCTCCTGATTCTTCTCATAATTCACCAATCGCAATACAATCTTATCTTTGATTGCATTAAAATCTGTTAAGTCCTCAACCTTGATGGTTGCTTCCTCACCAATCTGCTCATATCGGTATACAATCTCCTCCATAATCACAGAAATTGGTTTGCCCATTTGATATCCTTCGTAATAGGAATTCAAATAGATATTCGGACTAATATACTCTCCTTTTTTGCGAATAGAAAGTCCGTCTAAAACAATTCCATTGTTTTTCGATATCTTATGTAAACTAACTTCATATTCTGCAGAATCCTCGTTATCCTTTTGATTCTTTAATACCTCTAAAATATTATCCTTAATATAATTCAAAAATTCGTTATAATTCATTATTATTCTCCTGTTATGTTTTTAATCTTGGTTATCTAATTCAGAGAATAACATGATTCTAAAATGAGATTATCTAATGTATATCATTTATGATAAAGAGATTTCCCGTATACGTCAACTCCCCTATCACGAGGATTTTTTCATAAAATACTCGTAATAGGGGAGTTCATCATTTCATATTGACATAATATACATTACAAAACAATCTCTTCTAATTTGGCTACCAATGTCTGCATCTCTTCCATTGTACCAATAGTGATCCTTAAATAATTATCGATTCTAGGCTTATCAAAATAACGTACAAAGATTTTCGCCTCTTTTGTTTTTTCAAATATTTCCTTTGCAGAAACACGACTATGTGTTGCAAATACAAAATTCGAGCTTGATTTTGGATATGTAAATCCCAATCTAGTCAACTCTTTTTCAAACCACTCTCTTGTCTCCACAACCTTTTGCACGGTCTCCTTAAAATACGCCTCATCTTTCACACTTTCCACACCTAGCACGATAGATGGATAATTCATTGTATATGAATTATAGCTATATTTTACATCATTTAATGCCTTAATCAAATCCGCATTTCCCATCGCATAACCAACTCTCAAGCCTGCCATAGAACGAGACTTTGAAAATGTTCGAACAACAAGTAAATTGTCATACGCATCAAGCAATGCTCTAGCCGACTCTCCACCGAAATCAATATACGCCTCATCAATTACAACAATGACATCCTGGTTGTGATCTAATACATCTTTAATAAAGTCAAGTGTTACAACTAATCCTGTTGGTGCATTCGGATTTGGGAAAATCACGCCACCATTTTCTCCATAATAATCACTTGCAATAATTTCAAACTGTTCATTTAATGCCTTTGTCTCATATGGAATTCGGAATAAATCCGCCCATACATCATAAAAACTATATGTAATATCTGGGAACAAAATTGGTTTTTCACTGTTAAAAAATGTCAAAAATGTCATCGCCAAAACATCATCAGAACCAACACCCACAAACACCTGATCATCCTTTAATCCATGATACTTTGCAAGCTCATTTACCAAATCACTTACCTTTGCATCTGGATACAAACGAAGACGTTCTAACTGCGTCTGCGCATTCAATACCTTCGGCGAAGGTGGATACGGATTTTCATTGGTGTTTAATTTGATAATATCTGTATCCTTTGGCTGCTCGCCTGGTGTATATGGCACCACTTTTCGAATATTCTTTTCCCATGCTCTCATATTTATGTCCTCCTATATATTGAACATCAGCGCATTTTAATTTCGCCTTTGGCAAAGGTGCTGACGCTACATATCAAGTTTTCATAGAAAACTTGTCACAACCATAATCAGTATTCACCCACTTTGTGGAGTCTATATTTCACTTCCATCTGCACATACCAGCTGCCTAATTAACAACTAATGCCTATTCTTACTCCACATTATCTTTTATTTATAATTTCACTACAAACTTCATCAATATCATTACAATTGGTATCTACTAAATAATCTGCTGCATTTTCATATAATGGTCTTCTCTCCTTCATCAATGCACATACCTTCTCATAAGGATTCTCACATTTAAGCAATGGACGATTTGTCCCACCCTTTACGCGATCAAAAATCACTTGATTCGCAGCTGTCAAATAAAAAACTTTACCGATTTCTTTTAATAAATTCGCATTTTGCTTCCGAAGTGGCATTCCACCACCTGTCGAAACAATTGTATTATGTAAACCATCCCGCAATTCCTCTAACACAGATGTCTCCAGTTTACGGAAATACTCTTCTCCATCCTCTTCAAATATCGCTGGTATGGATTTTCCTGCTTTTTCCTCAATATATGCATCGGTATCCAAAAACTGCATATGCAACCGTTTTGCAAGCTCCTGTCCAATTGTTGTTTTTCCACTTCCCATAAATCCAATTAGTACAATATTATCCTTTTGATATACTGCACGTTTTAAATCCACATAAATGTCTTCCACAATCTCACTTGGTACCTTTAAATCATGCCACAATTCATAAGCAATTACACCTTGATATAAAAGCATTTTTAATGCATTATAGGCAACGCCACCATGCGCAGTTACCAGCTGCATAAACTTTGTATTTGCAGGATTGTAAATCAAATCAATTCCAACCTTTACTTTTTCATAAAATGCAGCATCATCTAGTACAACATCCTCCACATTTGGTGATAATCCAATAGACGTCGACTGAAAGACAATCAAATCCTTTTCAGAAATTGCTGAATACTCTGCAAGCGGCAATGGTACAATACAAGTGTCCTTTGCCAAATCCTGCAAATGGGACATATCCTCTGCAATTGCAATTGCTTTTTCAAGTGTTCGATTAAGAATATATACCTTGCTTGCCCCTTCCAAAAGACACATGTAAACAACTGCCTTTGCAGCTCCACCAGCACCTAGAATCACAACTGTATTTCCCTTTAACAAAATGCCATCCTCATGAATCTGGCGTTGTAAGCCAAGCATATCTGTATTATATCCTTTGTATCCATATGTTTTTTTATCGGATAAATGATTATTCTCCTGTGTCTCCACATCCGTTCTTTCTACTCTAACCAAGGTGTTCACAGCACCAATCTGCTTTGCTGCCTCATCAACCTCAATCAGAGAATTCATGACATCATTCTTATGTGGAACTGTAACATTCATGCCTAATATATTCAGTTCATACGCACCTGCCACAGCATCTGCCAACCCATCTTTTTCCACTTTAAATGGAACATACACAGATGAATTTCCCATTCTTTCACTAATCCCATTATGAATAATTGGCGAAAGCGTATGTTCTACTGGATTCCCTATCAAACCAATTAATCGTGTCTTACCATTTATCTTCATTACTATTATCCTCTTTTATTTCACTTTTTCCTTTTATTTCTGATTATCTTCTAAGTTGTTTTATCAATTTCAACTTTAAATTGTTATCTTTTTCACTTTCTAGTAACTATTCCAAATCATATTCATTCTTATGCAAATGATGTTTTCTTCTATAATTCCATTTTACATATTTTTCTGGAATTCGTTTCAAAACAATCTGTATCTCTTCTTTCGGATTAATCGGATCTAATAACACACTATATAATCCCACACGCCTTGCACCCCAAATATCTGTAAAAATCTGATCACCAACAAATAATGTATGCTCCAGATTCGTCCCCAATTTATCAAGTGCCTGCAAATATCCACGCTTTAATGGTTTCCCACCTTTATAAACGTAATGCACCTGCAATGGTTCGTTAAAGGATGCTACTCTTTCCTCCTTGTTATTTGACAACAAACAAATCTGATAACCAATTTGTTTCAACTGCTGAATCAATGCGATCGCTTTCTCATCTGCGGGTGCATCATGTGGCACTAACGTATTATCAATGTCAAAAATCACACCACGAAATCCTTGCTGATATAACTTTTCAAATGGTACATCTTCTTTTTTATCAAAATAACGATTCGGATAAAGATTGTTCATAAACTCTATCAAATATACACATTTCATTTAAAAACATGTATATTTCCTTTCTTGTATTTCATAATATGCTCGTAACTAACATAACAGATTATTCACATTCTCAAAATAGTTACCTACACCCTTTGTATTCTACCTTTTCTTTTTCGTCCTTGCAAGCATGAATTCTAATCATTCGTGAAAATGTAAAAGCGGTGTGAGATTACTCTCACACCGCATCATGTATTTTACTACATATTAAATTTGAACTTATCAGATAAATCTAATACCAACTTATAAGTTGGAACACTTTTCTGTTCTGCATTAAAGTTTGCATCCGTCAAATCAAATAATTTTGGAACTAAGCTAATCTTAATTCTTGCATACTTCGAATTACCGTCTTCATCCTCTACATGAATTACAATGTATGTATAATTTCGATAATTTTTAAAGTATTCTGGTTTTAACTTTAACGGATCATTATCGCCTGTCTCTCTAAGCTTCAATCTCTGCTCAAGAGTCGTTGGATCTAAGTATCTGACGTTATCTGTCTTATTATCGCCTTCTATTTTATTTAAATCAGAAGTTCTAATAAGCACATGATTGTCATCCTTCTTATATTCGTTCGACTTATCAGTTAAGAGACCATCATAATAATCTAAATCATAAAATACATCAATCGTCTTAATCTTTGCAGCACCAATACCTGGAATTACCTTAAAGTCAAACTCAGGCACTACATCATAATCTTCTACATTGTACTGATATAGATTTGGTGACACATAGAATAACTTTTCTTTTTCTTTTGCAAGTTTTGCATTTTCTGTCTTCTTATCTGTTACAAGACCATCCTTTTCACAAGAACAATCTTCATCAGGATGCTTTGAACACTTGTTATAAAGCTTAATGGTTGTCTCTGATTTTGCTTTCTTAACACTATTTACAATAACATTAATAAACAAACGACGCTCATCATTATTATCTCTTTGTGTACCTGTAACAGTCGCATGACCAGCACCACAATAATATACATTTTCCTTGCTATAGAGATAATATGCATCCATACCATCATGTGGTGAAGCTGCAAAATTTGAACTCATCTTGAACTCTACATTTTGTGCATATGCTTGCATTGCACCACTACCATTATATGGAGACTTGTTAAATGCTGATGCAGCTAATGTATACCAAACACTAACTGTAGGATCATCCAAGTCTAACGCATAATACTGTGCATGAGTACCAGAAATTCTCAACTCACTCGTAATTGTAAATGGATATGTCGTTACACAACCCTTGTTAACCTGAGATGCTCTTCTTGTACCATACTTCATATCATATGATGCAGATGCATTTGGCTGACCACCAACAGCATCACTTAAATCCAAATATGCATATCGATATGGTGTGATAATCGTACCAGCTCCTGCACCAAGAGAGAATATGAAGGAATCTGATACACCAATTGGCGTATTATATCCAATCATATAATTCACATCTTTCTCCCATTTTGCATAACTTGTTTGGCTTTCGTCAAATATACCACGCTGTGTCCAGAAATATTTTGAACCATCTGCAGTATCAAACTTACGGTACTTCACTCCATTTGCTGGTACATCATAAAGTGAACCAGCTGTTACTGTTGCATTTGTATCAACTGTAAAGCTTACCTTACTATTCTTAGTTGTTAGTGCCTGTTCGTTACCTCTAAAAGAAACCTTTACACTTCTTCCATCTGGAACACTTTCTCCATTATCTGTAAGTGTTAATTCTACAGATACACTACCAGAAGCAGCTGTATCTTTTGTTACAGTAATCTTCTTGTCAGAAACATTCCAATCACCTTTTAAATTAGAAGCTGCAACACTAAACTTAGCTTTCAATTCTTTGTTTTCTACAGCCTTTGGAACATCAATAACAATAATACCCTGTGCATTTGCCTGAACAGTTACTAAATCTTTTGTTCCTGCAATTTTGTACTTAATCGTATCATTCGGTGTCGCATGAATTGTAAATCGAATCATATCATCATTCACATTACCACTTGCTTCATCAATTGATTTAACAACATATGGATGTGACCATGCAGTTGAAGGATTAGTATCCTCTTCTAAATATACATCACAGTCCTTATCTAACCCATTAATAGGGAAGTGCCAAGCACCATCATAATATTCATTCGCATCTTTATGATACAAGGTAACCGTAACTTCTTTTGTCTCAGGTCTATAGTATGAACATACCACTTCTTTACTATTTCCACTTGCACCTGCATGGAAACGATCCTGACCGAATGTTTCACGTAAAGCATTTGTAAGGTTAATAGCGCCCTTATCTTTAAAACGTGTCATTGTGTCATGCGTATTAAGAATTGCACCCTCTTTTTCATCGATGTACTTCTTAAGCTGTGAAGCAGAAAGCTTCGAAACATCCTGTCCACCGAAGTCCTCCGCAAATCCTAATACAACCATATCATAGTTCTCCGTCAACCATGACTTTTTACTAGCATCTATGATAGCCGTTTCTCTCTTATACTTCTTGTAATCGTTTTTCTCTTTTACTACTTTTTCATCATACAAAGCAATATACTTATTATAAGCATTCACTAACGGAGTCAGCTGATCATTTAAGTTACATCCCTGAATATCATTAAAATATTCCCAAAACTTATAATACTTACGGTCTTTAATCCATGGACCATCGATTACCTTACCCTTAGAATCCTTTTTAATTCCAATACCATTCTCGATAGTTGACTTATATACAAGCTTTCCAGAATCACTTCTTGGAGTATACAAATTATTACTTACCACTTTATGAAGTTCATTTTCTAATGCAACACGCGCCTTATACAATTCAGTTCCATCTGTTTCTAATTCCTTTAATGCTGTTTCATAATTTTCCTTTGCTGTCTTTGCATTACGTTCACTTGCAGCAATCAACTCATCCTTATTGTCTTTTGCACTAAGCTTCTCTGCATCATCCCATAAATCGTCAAATTCATCAACAGTCATAATATCCAAATCAAATTTGTACTCTCCACTTGCCAATGTGCCATCCGATCCATGTGTTAACGGATCAGCAAGATTGTCTTCCCAATCATCACCTGCTAGACTTGTATCATCATTTGGCAAATACCTAACAATACCAAACTCATGCTCATGAAGACCCGAATTAACCTTACCACTAAAAATAGTTGACTGGTTATTTACTGTATTAAAACCAAAATCATTATTGTTATGTCCTGCATGAATATTATACTCAACTCTTGACATCGCCTGCTGACATTCGGTACAGAAATACAATGAGATACCATTTGTCTGACGCGCTTCGAATCCTGTATTTTCATTATTATACTTATCAATCACTGAACTATTTAATGGAATAATCTGCAATACACGAATCTCTTTTTTTACATTACTTTCAGGTCTGAAATATGCTACATCAGAAAGCATGACGCCTGTTCCAGTATATTCGCCCTTGGAATTTCTTTCTTTAGCAACAATTTTCCAATTCACTGCTCCTACAAAATCTTCATCCAATTTGAAAGAAAACTTCATAGAATCTGTACCTGATGGATAATCCAAATAATCAGATTCGCCATCATCCTCTGAAATCAATGTAACTGCTTCACTGTCAGAGAAAATACCATTTCCATCCATGTCATAGTATGCATAAACATCGTAACCATCTACATCTTCATTGATATCACGAATTGTTATATCAAAATTAACATCTGTTCCATAATTGGTACTAGCATCATTTCCATCAACATATGTCATTGGACCCTCATTAAGAATCATTCTTGGACGTGCATTCGATGCCCCAATCACTGCTCTTAGCGGAGTTTCTACAGAATCTGAATAAACAATAGCCTTATTATTAGCACCAAACTGATTCTTACTGTCTGAAACTGTAACTGTATTACCATCTACTACAGCAAAATCTCCCCAACTAATATTAGTCTGTCCACTGCTCTTTCCAACATATGCATATTTTAAAAACTGATACATATTACTATCTGGATCAATATCATGTAGCTTCAATTGTGCCAAACGACTTGGACTAGCATTTGGTGCCTGATATGTCTGATCAGGATTTGGATCATACATGTATGAATTTACAAATGCCTCTGCCACTCGTTTCTCAATAATCACTGGTAAACCACTATCGACATAATCCTGTAATTCTTCTAACTTAAGCGAAGTAATATCATTACCATTTAACTCGGCAACTGTCTGATTTGTTTCATTTCCAATTGTACCAGCTGTCATAGTTGCATTCTTGGTTTCCATGGTATTACGACCCGCAATCAATGGCACATTGTAAGCCAAACCTGTATGTGTAAACATATTAAAGTTTGTATATGCATTCTTGGCAGCATCGTCCTTATAGAACAAATCTCCCATATTTGCGCCTTTTAATCGATAAGCAACAGATTTTGTTTGGTCACCTGTCCACTCATACGATGTAATTGCTGATGTATCACCACCAATATAAACCAAATCATATGTTTCAGATATGACCTTCTTAGAAGATATCAATTCTTCTGAAGACATATGATCAATTTGAATCTGATTATAATTCAGTCCTGTAAGATGTGCAATCTTTGCTTTACTAAGTTCAAACTGATAATGCTCCTGTCCATCAATCAGTTCAGCATCTGGATCCAAATCCTTGCTCATCTCATCTAACTGTGTATAATACTTATCACCATGCGTTTTCGCAAGTTCTAAGTCAATTGGATAACATGGCTGAATCTCAAGAACACGATACTTTGATGTATCACTTTCACTATCTCCACCATGTCCTCTATAAACACTACCATTAATTAAATCAGCGACATTCTTTGCAGCTGTCACACCATGATTCTCTGCTGTCTGAAGTTCATTTAACTGGTTAAAATAATCTTTTTCGACAGTAAGAATGTTCTTATACTTACCATCTCCATTATTATTAACTAATAATTTGTACAATCTATGGAAATTCGTGTTCATATCTGCAATAGATCCCTGTGGATTATCTTTAATCCATTTCTTTTCATAGATAATATACTCACTCTTTTCAGCGATTGCTCTAAGCTTTGCATACACATCATCAGGAATAATCGTGTTTTCTACATCATTTTCAATGAATATGAAGTCATAAGGTCTAACAACTTTCTTGCCATCTTCCTCAACTTCAACACCATTTAGAATAGATACATCCGCTTCTAACTCTTGTGGAGTAACAAACTTTGTTTCAATCTTCTTTGGTCTTAATTTACGATCACCTGTATACGCATTTTCAATAACTTGATCCCAACCGATATCTTCTAACTTCTTGTAAAATCCATTATTTGTATCTGCATTTGTATTTGTAATAAATAAAATATTACCAAATGCATCCATATCTCTTACATCAAACCAAATATAATGTGATTGACCTGATGCCTGGAAAAATGTTAATGCACTCAATACATTGTCAGTATCCCAATCAATTGTACGATAACGCTTATAATAATCTTTTACATCATTTGCAAACACACCATAAGTTCTCTGTGTCTCGCCAGAAACAGCCTTACTATTTAACTTATCAATAATGATAGGCTTTTTATTACCTAATGTCATACAATACCCATTTAACTTTGTATAGATATCTTCACACATATCATTATCTTTGTTGAAAGAAGATACTGTCTTGGATGTAAGATAAATTAAATCTGCATTCTCAATTGCCTGACCTACTGTCAACTCCGAATTGGTACTGGAAGCATTTGCAACCTTTGTATCAAGAGTTGTATCAGACTTAATCACAATTGGAATATAATTAATCTTATTAGATGACATATTCTCTGTCATCTTTTCCTTGTTTGCATCAATAACCCATTTTTTAAATCCTTCAGCTTGATCATTATATAATGTAATATACTTTTCAAGATCTGATTTCACACCATCAAGCTTCTCACCATTTGGGAAAATCTCAACAATATTATATGTATAATTTTTATCCTCATGAGAATTTTGAATAATCCAATCAATGTTTGACATATAATCAAGATTACCCAAATTACCCAAATCATCTGGATTATTATCTGCTTCAACCTCACCATACTGATCAAGTTCATGCACTGATTTTGTGGCAAGAGAATATGAAATTACAGATCCTGCTGTGAGCAACAATGCAAACGCTGCTACAAAAGCCAAAATTTTATTTTTCTTTGACATGTTCTTTCTCCCTTTCTTTTATCTTTTTGCCACGCATCATGGTCCTAATGTTTCTGGTGCAGATGAAGGAGTTGTTGACGTTTCAAACAACTTCTTTAACTTCTTTTGATACAGCTTCTGAGGTTGTACAGTTAATACATTCGAATTACGAAGCTTTGTTGTATTTCTTGTATTATACTGATATCCGCTATTATCATACATAATATTGGTAATCACCGAATTACCAGTAACATCGGCAGTTAAATAAAAATCATCTAATAGTTTTGTAAGACGTCCTTTGCTTCCACCAACTAATGCATCGACTTCATCTTTCGCTTCCTTATAACCGCGAGTACCAGATTCCTCTTCACGATACATATATATTTCATTCTCATGTCCTGTTGGACTTACATAATAAATTACATGATATGTCTTATCGACACCACTTTCTTTACCAAGATACTCTGCATATATGTACTGTGGTTTCACATATACATATCCCCAATCATCTATTGGTTTTAACAAACGAAATGAGAACATATTGCCAACCTCAGCATCTCCTGACAAAGGATAAGCAACACCCTTTTCATCTACCAATTGGAACTTCTCATAATCAATAATTACCTTTCGTTCCTCAACTGGTGTTACAGCTGGGGTTGTACTAGGATCAGAAGCAACCTTTTTAGCCACATAATTAGGATAATTATCTGGTACAAAATCCGTTGCTACCCCTGAACCATAAAGATTAAACGCATCATTCAATCTTCGTATTCTCTCTTTATATACTTCAAGACTAGCTCCGTCCGTTGGACTTGGGTAATTCGATGCAACCGTACCAGATAACTCTTCAAACTTACGGGAATCCTTTCCCTTAATAGAAGAATCTGCATCTAATGTATAAACCTTACCATCTGATGATGTCACACGCAAATACTTAGCTTGCATTAAAATGTCTGATATCTGTTCTGAAACCTGCATCGCTTCTGTTTGAACATCAACATTTTTCTGCGTCTTACGATACGCAGCCGTTGTTGTACTCATAAATGTAACAACCATTAACATAATAATGGAAAAGATTGTCATTGCGATGAGTAACTCAATCAACGAAAAACCTTTATTGCTTTGAATTTGTTTTTTCAATTACAATCTCCTCCTCTACTTAATGCCATTCTTACCAGTATACTCGTCAAGCACAATCGTTCCAACTTTATTTCCTTTGAAATTGAATTCATAATCACCTGCTCCATATCGAACAGAACCATCTGACTTGTTAAACTCAATTAATGTGATAGATTTAATATCACTCGTATCACTTGTTGACGTCAACGTATTTTCTTGCTCATCTTTCGATTTCGTATATTTAATACCAACAAATCTTGGAAAAACTATCATCTCATGATTTTGCTTCGCATAAGCTTCATCTCTTCCCTCTCGCTCATACTTTGGAACAAATCCTGTAGTTGTCTGATATCCCAATACCAAGTAACAAACCTCTTTATTCGTATCTTCATACAATCTCATACACAATGGCTCACCAACATAACCAGTAGTCGAAGAAGTGCTACTTGTACTTTGTGGTTGTGCTGTGGCCTTAGTAATAATACTAAGACCACTTAATTGACTTTTAAAATTCGAAATTGCTGCATTGTATTTTGCCTTATTAATTATCCCAACCGAAACCACTGTAAGAGATGATAGAATCGCCATAATAGCAAGTACAATCAACATTTCTACTAAAGTATAACCTTTTTGTTTTTTCATGCTATCACCGCCTACTCTACATTCTTCTTCCAGTTTTCAAAGCTCAAAATATCCTCAAACTGAATCGCTGTAATACTCTTCGTTGATTCAACATCAATATCTGTTCCCGGCACCTTATCCTGGTAAAGCGATACATACTGTTTAAAAATTTTAATTAAAACAGCCTGCTCCTTAGAACTTCCTTGTGCTTCATCACATTCACGCAATACTGTTTTCACAATTTCTTCATTTGCAGTAAAGTTCATAGAATGATTTACCTTAATCTTACCACCAGTAACAATCAATCCTTGGAATTCCTTAATATTATCTGCAAAAGTAACATCACCTTTACAAATGATAACACCACTAGCCTTATCCTCTGTAGATGTAATTACAACAGATTCATCCTTACCTGACAACCATAAATGATCACCAGACTCCATTGTGTACTCTTTCAAATTCATGTTATTTAAAATCTGCATATTAAAGTAATGATTCAATGGAGAAATTTCATTATCCAACAAACTGTGAGCCTCATTTACACCTTGTAAATCATGACTTGTGTTTGTCAACAAATAACGCATTTCTTTATAATGTGATTGTAATTTTGTTGTAATTTCTGTAGCTTTCAACAATTGGTCACCAGAGTTTGTCATACTCTCCATACCAACTGTGCTTACTCCGTTTGGATTATCATCTGTCGATAACGTATTTCCCTGCTTTTCATTCTCAGCACTATTGATATTCTCAGCTGCAGCTAATAAAGCTTTCATATTACTACTCTTTGCCTTAATTGTCACTCTTGATTCCTGATCAATTGCAATTGCAGGTTCCTTGAATGAAATTGCTGAGTTTGTGTACACACTATATTCATTATTCTTTTCTTCACTACCACGACGATCACCATGTAAACGAAGACTATTAATCTTAAAGTATGTATAATCACCAATATCTGTCAGACCTAATACATCACCTTCTGAATAATCCATCTCCTTGCCGTTTTCATCAATCACCTTTGTATTAACAAGTCTTGAATATTCAGCAATGAAATCATTAATTTTTCTAGCATCGGCACCCTCTTTTACCATCTGCGAAAAATCATAATAGTAATATGGCTTACCAGAGATTACATTCTTTACAACGGGTACTTTTTCAAGATTCTCCCAAATATCTTTAAATAATTCCTGATCTCGTAATTCAGTAGGAATAATTGCATACATTTCTGTACCATTATCCACGATTTTATCAATCGGGATATAGGCTAACTGTGAACTCTTAACCGAAATCGCTTCACCAGTACGATAATCCTGTACAGCACCCTTTGTACTCTTTTTCACAGTATTAACCGTATCCTGTGAATAATTATCATCATCCATACCTAAGTAGTTATATGTATATGTCTCAACTTTTTCAGTTACTGCATTACCACTAGAATCTTTCTTACCAGTATCCTTATCTTCTTCTTTCTTAGTTGTTGCCTTTGACATTTCGATGTAAGATTGTCCAGCAATATACATTGCACTTGTTTTTGACAAATCTAATGTAGAATCTTTACCATTCACAATAATTGCACTACTATTATAATGTGCTTGCGAACGAATCACTCTCGCATCATCACCAACATTTCCATCTGGAACTTTGTTCTTAATCGCACTTGCTACTGCATCAGAATAAGTACGATTTGCTGCCTTTTTCAAAGCAGCGACTGAATAGGTACGGTTATCAGTACTTGCATAATTATAACCATAGTATTGACCATTCAATACAAAATCAGAACCAGCTGCATTCAACTCTAAATCGTCTGAGATGTAAGCATTTGCTCTCATCGTTACCGATGAGCCAACTAATTTTTCCTTATCATTTGGATCCTGTAATGAATAACCACCTAATGTGACATTATCTGCCCACAAATTTGTAGCACTAACAACACTCTGGCTCAAACCACCCATATTCAATGATCCACTGTTCATGATTGCAAGTGTTCCAGGAATAATTACCTTATTTGCTGTGATTGTTACATCACTACCATTAATATAAAATCCTGAATACATACTAGATTCCTGTACGCCATCAAATTTTGCTAATGTAGCACCTGAGTAACAATGAAGATTAACTTCTTTCTCTTCTTCTTTCTCTTCACCAGCAGCATTTAATGTTGTATATTTTGCAGTTCTACCATTATAGGATTTATTATAAAAATCTGCTGCAGCATAGATATTACCATTAATAGTCGTCTTAGTTGTAGCACTATTGACTTCAACACCCATATCTGCAATCATTGCAAACTTATATAACTCGTTCAAATCAGAACCTATTGTATTAAAGTTAACTTCAAACTCTGGTCTTCTAATTGCCAAATCTGTTGAAATTGTCTGAACAAAATCCTCTGATGCAGCAATCTTACCATCTTTCTTTACAGCATTCATTGTACTGTATTTTGCCTGACGTCTTAACACAAGATTCTTGATGACAATTCCATCATCATCCTTTTCTGGCTCTTTTAAAAGATCCAACTGAACACCCTCTGGATTATCTGATGCATCATACCTATTTGTTAAGAAAGAATTTAAATGTGTTTTTATTTCGCTGTTGCTTTTGTAATTATCATCACCTTTTAGCAATGAAACAAAATATTTTCCCATCAATTCATTTGCCTGTTTATTTTCCATTGTAACATATGATTTGGAAACAGGATCAAAATACACAATGGTCTCAATTGTCTCATCATATGCTGTGTTTAAATGCTTCATAGCATCCGCTCCAACTCCAGCATAAATTTCATCCATTGCCTGTTCTAGATAATAAAAGTTATCTCTAGAATTCAAATTGTATGCTCTTAATCGGTAACACAATGCAACTGCTACCAAAATTGCAGCAACTAAAACTGCAAGAAAAGATAATGTTGCAACAACCGTAATATAACTGTTACCTTGGTTGTTTGACTTTCTATTATTCAAATGCGCTACCTCCTTTCGTACCTGTGATCAAAGGCTCTTTTGTTGTATCAACTTGATCCTTATCACCTTCTGCAACCCATACTTTTACAGTATATAAACCTCTTGTATTCTGTTTTGCCTTATTCAATGCATCAAATGATGCACTCAATTTTTCATCTCTTTTAGAGTCAACCGGTCTTCTTGTATAGATATATTCACAAGAATTTGCAACACCACCAATTCTAGGAAGCGTACTATAATCAACATACTTAAAATTAGCATTTGTTGTATTCTTAATCGAATTACCATCTTTATCCGTAGGACTCTTTGAAAAGTTATGATAAATGTGAACATTTGCTAATTTATTATTAGCAGAACATCCCGCCTTTGCGGCAATACACACATTTACATTGTCTCGGTTATCACCTGTTGCAGTATTACGATCATCATACAAAATACGATTATGATATGCATCGTATATTTTTGCCTTTTCCTTATCGGTAAGAGACTTGCCCTCATTTGCTAATAAGGCTTCTTTTTGTTTTGTCTCAATATCTGTTAATTGATCTGCGACACCTGTTGAAAACTGCGATGCAGTCTCTACAATAAACAAATTCACAGGGATTGTTGTATTAATCTCATATAAACTATTGCCAATTCCATTTGAAATCTCAACTTTATCTTCTATTTCCAATCCAGATGTATCTACAATGATATAATCATTATCGGAATAAAAACCATTATACAAACATACATTGTACATTAAGTAAATATTAGGTAACTCTTCAAACGAATTGGTGTATGGTGTATATTCAATAATGTTTTCTCCTCTACTTGCTAATTCATTTGCCATCGTATTACCACTTGGCAATCGATATACCGAATCATCAATATATTCCAATTTACATTGCACTTTATATCCATCTGCCTTCTTACCAGAAACAGAAATAATAATATTACGTTTTACCTTATCCCTCGCAAATGGGTTGAATTCATATGCCTGATTTACATACTGTTCAAACAAATCTCTATTCTTTTCTTTTAGAATCTGCAACTTACGCGTAATAAAAGCATCTGTAACAGCTGCGTCGTAATTTGCAATCGTTCCATTAATCAACGCAAGCTTGGTATAATCCAAATCCTCAACAATACCTAATTTCATATTGTTAGGATCTTCATATAAACCTGGTGTACTTGATACAGGAGTACTTGAACCACGAAGATCCGAAACTTCTTTTCCTGCCATACGCTTTGCATAATCCAAGCTACTAACCTGAACCTTATATGAATATTTCTTATTATTTGTTCCAAGATTCATACTACCAGCAATTTCATATGTATCATAATAGGCAATCTCTTCTTTTCCAGTTGACGGATCTGTATAAGTGACATCCGCTTGTTTTGGTGCTTCTGTTGTCTTCTCTACATCATAAGAACCAATTTCTTTAAAATATCCTAAATCAAGAACATTTTCCAGTTCATCTTCCTTCGTATATTCAAGAAGATTCTGAGCCAACTCATTACGATATTGTATTTCTTTACTCTTTGTGCTACTCTTCAACGCAGTAACAATACCAGAAACAATTGGTATCATAAGGATAGAGAATATGGCAAGAGAAACCAGAATCTCTACCATCGTAAAACCCTTATTTAGTTTTTTCTTCATGGTTCAATCACTCCATTCTCTTAAAACACCTATTGACTAGTATACTTTTACAGCACCTGTCTTGCTAATAATATTTACACGTGGAGAAACCGCATCATCTCCATTTACTTTTACATAAACAGGTAATGTTGTTGTATTACGAATTGTAATACGAGCACTTACTTTATCATTATCATCTTTACGTGCTGACGACTGAATCAAAAGCTTAATATCTTCAGCAGATGTTACCTCTGCCTCATAAGATGTAGAATTATCTAATGTATACTTACAATAATTCTTTCCATCCTGCTCATAAAAATCATAGTTAATAACAGAAACTGCATTATCACTATTAGAAATTACACTTGCTTCTTTACCAGCACCATTCTGTCCAACAACTTTTGCTGAAACATCACTAGATGCTGCATTTAACATAGTATAGAAATCATAGTTGTTAACAATCTCTGCGCCTTCATTATCATCATACTTCTTAAGTCCTGATGCACTAGAAGAACTACCACTACCACCAATAAAGAGGTTGTCCACACCAATTTCAACATCATCTAATGTCATCTGTGTTTCCGGACGATCTGGTCCTTCGATTGAATAACATACAAGATTCATATTACCACTATACTCATCATTTTCTGCGTTATATACAATATCTACTGAATCAATCACCATACGCTGTGCAAAATTGTCCACATAACTTACAACATCTTTCAAATCATTATATGAACCAACATATGCGATAGGGAACTCAGCAGAATAACACTCATATTGTGAATCTGTACTCTGTGTGACTTCTTCTGTTAATTCTCCATCTGTAGAAATTGTACCATCAGAAAGCTGATCACCACCCATACCTAATGTATAGAAATGCTCTTTCTGCCCCAATCCTACATTATCAATATCGTAATCATATTCATCACGAATACCCTGTAAGAACATAATAGAAACTTCCTGATTCAAATCAGGTGCGAATGCAGACATAACTGCATTAAATTTTTCTTTATATGTTTCAATACCTGCTAAATATTCATCACGATGTGCTTCTTTTTCAAGCAAATAGTCGAGTCTTGCCTGCAACTCCTGGCACTGTACTTCTACTTGTTTCTTTTCCTCAATGTTAGGTTTTGCAATATACATAATTGAGAATACTAAAATAATTGCGCCCAAAAGACCAATTAATAAACTTTTTTCCGAATCTTTTAACTTCATATGTAACCCCTCCTTATTCTGCAATTTCATCATCTGATGAATCACTTGCTGTATCCTCTGATGACAATTCGCCCTCAGATGGTTGATCATCTTCAACAACTGGTTCTTCTTCCTCAACCATTGATACATATTGACATGTTACATTGAACGTATATGTGGAATCTCCTGTTGCTTCATCTTTTGTCTGTGCAATCGCATCTACATATGCATCTGAAATACAAGAAATCTGTTTTAACTGGATAATCCATTTTGCAATTGCGTCATAACTTTTTGATGTTGCTGCAATTGTTACACCTTCACCAGTTGCTGCAAATGAGCTTACTGCTATCTCTTTTGGCGTGTTTTCTTCCAATGCAGTGACAAACATATTAAAGTTTTCATTCAATGTACGAGTCTGATCATACATTGCTTTAATATCCTCATAACGCGCTTTTACAGCTTCGTATTCTGTCATAATCTGCTCAATATCTTCGATTGCTGCAATCTGCTGTTGCAACGAATCACGTTGCTTAATCTGATTATTCTTTGCAACTGTAGTAACTGCTGCCACACCAACCGCTGCTACAATCATAACAGAGGCAGCAACAATACTATACTTCACATACTCTGTTGTCGAACTACTACTCTTGCCCTTAACTTCGAATGGTTGGAATCCCATAGGTGCAAACGAAGCACCGATTGCAACTACAAGATATACAGGGTTGTAAATCTTTAAGTCAATCTTATTATCAAACTTAATGTTATATAAGCTATCCATAACCTTTGTCTGAATATTCAACTGAATCTTAAACAATCCATCAATACCACGGATTAACGCACCATCGCCTACTAAGTATACATCGTCAATTGGCTTATCTGGATTCTTTGTTACATAATAATCAATCACACGACCAATATTGTTAATTAAATAACGAAATGCACCTGTTGCAGCATTGTCATCAAAATCAACTGAAATAATACGTTCATTCTGAAGAAGTGTCATTGCAGTGGTTGCATCTACCCCCTGCTCATCCATTACTTCATTCACAGCCGCATTGGTTCCGTATGGAATTGTTCTTTGTAATAAAAGTGTATCGCCTTTAACAATATTTAAAATAGTTGATTCACTACCTAACTGGATTACCATTGTTGTCATAGAAGAACTTGTCTGTGTCTTAATCAACTGCAACATTGCATTACCAATGTAATCAATTGACTGTACATTCAAGCCTAACATACTTCCTAATTCATAATAGCCCTTCACCATTGTGATTGGTGCGGCAACTACCATTAACTTCATCTGTTTTGACTTATCCTCACCTACAACATGTTCTAATACAGAGTGCGATACAACGTAATCCTCTATATTAACAGGGAAATATTCTGAAGCATTTGCAGCTACAATCCCCTTCACTTTATTCGCCTTTACTTCTGGTATTAATACCTCACGGTATACTACCTTTGTTGATGTTAACACAAAGATAACATTCTTATTAGTGATGCCATTTGCATCTAACTGTTCACGAATTGCGGATGCAATTCTCTCTCCATCCTTGATTGTACCATCTTCATAAGAATCCTCTGGTGTTTCAAAAATCAAGGCATTATGCACCATCGTCTGCTTCTTGTCCGATGGACTTGCTTCAACAATTGTAATACTTTCGTTTGTAATGTCCACTGTTAGGACTTTGTTACTTTTTGCCATATCATAGCCTCCCTCGCTAATCAGAAGTTTTAATTCATAGGCACTACGCCCATTACATTCAGATACCAGCTTATCAGCTGTTCACCGCATATCATTGTAATAAAAACGCCCAAAGATAAATACGGGCCGAGAGCGAATTGTTTGTCACTCCCCTTAATTCGCATCAGAGTAATATGTATTATCGACCCTATAACACATCCTAATCCCAATGCTAAAAAATTAAGTTTCCAGCCTAATAGTAAGCCAGTTGCTGCCATTAATTTGATGTCACCGTACCCTACTACTTGATCAATTTCTCGCTCGCCCTCATATTTCTTTCGTAAAATCGGCGTTGCAACCCAATTAACCAGAAGTAAAAAACCGCTGACCGCAATAAGACCAATTGCATATTCCACCCAATTAGAAAAATCTGCAAATAATTGCATTAGTCCACATAAAAATATACCAATATTACATTCCATAGGAATGAATTCCGTGTTCCAATCCACTACTGACAACATCAATAGCATTGCCGTTGCAACACATAAAATATACGTTGCCCCCGAAATTCCCTTCGACCAAAAGAGAACAGTCATCAGAATACAACTAAAAGAAAGATAGACAATGCGCCACTTCATGGATTCTTTTTGATAATATCTGCATTGATGTCTAACTTTCAAAAAACTAACCAGCATGAATTCATCCAACCAAACAAACCTACCATTCCAGTATGTTTGCTTTGCAAAACAACTTTCATACCTTTCACACTCTTTGCAATTGTTATCATCTTCTACCATTCCAAGATACTTCGACAATGAATAAGCGCTCATTCCCATCATTCCCAAAACCATTCCCAGAATTATACCATGTATTATAACACTCATTATCCTCTTTCACTTTAATAGTAGTGCACCCGCCTAAGCCGATGCACTACTAATTTTCCTTATACTATTGACCTAAATTATTTCTTTTCTGATAAAGCTGGATCTGGAGTAGGATATACCTCATACATATTAGCACCAGTACCTAACTTAACAACAATTGAGTTTGTTGCAACATCAACTGAAACTGTATAGTTACCTGGTGTAATTGCAGAACCATTCATATCCTTCTTAGCCTTAGATACTGCCTTAGTCCAATCACATACAGAAGCACACTCAGCTGTAAAACATGGACCACTCTGAGCACTGATATCAGTAGCAGTATAAGAACATGTAAATGTAGACTTCATTTCATTAAATGCTGTCTCATTAGACATAGCAGCCTGAACAGCTTTAGCAACAGTCTGACCTGCAGAAATATCAGAAGCCAATCTTGTCTTATTGATGTACTTCATCAATGCTGGAGCTAACGCACCTGCTAAAATAGCCATAATCGCAATAACGATAATAAGCTCTACCAACGAGAAACCTTTGTTTGATTTTTTCATAATCATCTCTCCTTTTTTTAAATAAAATTATTAGTTATTTATTAAAACTGCCTAGGTCAAAGCAGATTTAACCTTGTTATATATTATCAATACCATCGTACATACTAAGAATCGGACCATATACTGCAGCAACAATCATACCAACGATACATGCCATAACAACCATTGTAAGCGGCTCCATTGCCTGTGTTAATGATTCCGTTGCCAAGTCAACTTCTCTTTCATAGAGATCTGCTAACTTATCCATCATATCCTCAATATTACCAGTCTCTTCACCAATCTTAACCATCTGTACCAACATTGTCGGAAATACATCCATATCTTTAAGTGGTTTCGATAAAGGAAGACCTTTCGCAACCTGATTCTTTGTCTCCATCAAACCATCACGGAATATCTTGTTACTCATCATCTTAGCAACCTGTTCAATCGCATCCAACATCGGAATACCAGCAGCCATCAATGTACTAAGTGTACGAGCAAATCTAGCCGAATTTGACTTGATAACCAAATTACTAAATATCGGAGCATTAATCGACGCTTTTGCAAACATCATTTCACCAGTCGGTGAAGCAAGAAACGCTTTAACCCCAACTATAACAGCAAACAAAATAATAAGTAATAACCACCACTTATGAAGCACCAAATCACTACCCGCCATCATAATTCTTGTCGGCAACGGAAGCGCTGTTCCCATCTCATCAAACATTGTAACAAAATTCGGAATAACCGCAACCATTACTACGATAATAACTAAAACAGCTACAATTAATACCATAATTGGATATGTTAAAGCTCCTTTAATCTTACCCTTCAACGCATCATCTTTTTCAAAATGTTGTGCCAAACGTTCAAACGAAATCTCCATACTACCCGAAGCCTCACCTGCAGCAACCATGTTAATCATGATTGGTGGAAATATATCCGGATTCAATCGGAACGAATCTGATAAGCTACCACCTTTTTCCACATATGCTTTCGACTCAACCAAAGCTTCTCTCAATATCTTATTGTCCATCTGTTCTGAAAGCATTTCCAATGCAGTAATTACCGTAACACCCGCATTCAAAATACTCACCATCTGCTTACACACAATTGAGAGTTCACGAGACTTTACAGATTTCTTCAGCGTAAACCCTCTACCGCCCTCACCAGCATCTTTCAATTCTGTAACCGAAAGACCTTCTGTTCGAAGCTTCTCCTGTGCTTTTGCACGATCTGCAGCATCGACTGTTCCTTTCTTGGCCTTACCGTTCTTATCAATCGCTTTATAATTAAATTGTGCCATTCTGACTCCTCCAACCTCTTACGTCATGTTAATAATTATTCATATTATGTACGAACTTCGAATAATTTATGAACAAATTATTAACAACTCTCTAAAAATGATAATATACTACTTTTTACCAAAATGCAACTATTATTTTGTAATAATTAAACAATTACGCATTTTTAGTTATTTTTTACATTTTTTTCTTCATTGCAGCCTGATCCTGTGCGTAAATTAGTGCATTTTCACGACTAATTGAGCCCTCACGATACAAATCATATAAGCAATCATCCAATGTAATCATACCCATCTGACGGCTTGTCTGAATCGTAGACTGAATCTGATGTGTCTTTGCTTCACGGATTAAGCTTCGAATTGCAGGACTACCAAACATAACCTCGAACGCTGCCACACGACCTCTTCCATCTTCAGCTGGTACCAACGCCTGCGAGATAACACCTTCCAAAATCATCGCAAGCTGCACTCTTGTCTGTTGCTGTTGATGCGTTGGGAATACGTCAATGATACGGTCAATCGTATTTGCTGCACCAATTGTATGCAAGGTGGAAAATACCAAGTGACCAGTCTCAGCTGCTGTAATTGCTGTTGAGATTGTCTCTAAGTCACGCATCTCTCCTAAGAGGATAATATCCGGATCCTCACGAAGTGCAGCTCTTAATGCATTACCATAACTTAATGTATCCATACCAACCTCACGTTGGTTTACAACCGACTTCTTATGATGATGTACATACTCAATCGGATCTTCCAATGTGATAATGTGATCTGTTAAATTCTCATTTGCCTTATTAATAATAGAAGCAAGTGTTGTTGATTTACCAGAACCTGTTGGTCCTGTTACCAATACAAGACCTCTTTTCTTCTTGTATAATTCCACAACCTCATGTGGAATTCCCAACTGATCAGGTCTTGGAATGACTGTTTCCACGCGACGATATGCTGCTGCCATATTACCACGATCCATAAATACATTCACACGAAAACGTCCAGTCTCATCTGAGTCATACGAAAAATCGACCTCTCCTCTTTCTTTCAGAATCTGCTTATGGCGTTCATGCATTGTCGCACCAATCATTTCAGCCGCATCCATAGGATCAAGTGGTGGGCACTCCACTTCAATCAACTTACCATGAATTCTGAGTTTTGGCGGAATACCTACCGCAATATGTACATCTGACGCTTTCTGCTCTACCGAAAACGCAAGTAATTCTTTTACATCAATCATTGTTCTTCCTCTCTTTCTCCTTTATGATAATCTCTATAATGCTCTCATTATATTTCTCTTAAATAATATCTCCAGCTTCATATACAATCTTACGCATCTCACCAATCGATGTCACACCATTCAATACATGTCTAGAACAACTAATCTTCAGCGTCGACATACCTTCTTTTAATGCCTGCGCTTCAATCTCCTGCGCAGGAGCATTTCTCGCAATAACCTGCTGCAAGCTTCTAGAAACCTCTAACATCTCATACACACCAATACGACCTGTGAAGCCAGTCTCATTACAAAGTGCACATCCATTTGGTTCATATACAATAACATCTTCTTCATCTTCCGGTACACCCAAGAACGCTTTTTCAAAATCCTCTGCGTATCGTGGTTGTTTACAGGTACAAAGTCTTCTTACCAAACGCTGTGCAATAACACCCTTTAACGCATCACCAGCTGTGTATGGTTCAATACCCATATCAATCAAACGTGTAACCGTAGATGCTGCAGAGTTCGTATGTAATGTCGATACAACCAAGTGTCCTGTGATAGCCGCTTTAACCGCGATATCTGCTGTCTCACCGTCTCGAATCTCACCAATCATGATAATATCCGGATCCTGACGCAAAATAGAACGAAGTGCAGCTGCAAAGGTCATGTCCGCTTTCTCATTTACCTGACACTGATTGATACCATCAATATTCGCCTCGACCGGATCCTCTACTGTAATAATATTAACTTCTTCTGTATTCAACTCACTAAGCGCTGTATATAGTGTTGTTGACTTACCAGAACCAGTTGGTCCTGTTACCAGGATGATACCATTCGGATTACTTAAAATACCATCAAATCTTGCCTCTTCCTCTGCACTAAAACCAAGTCCTGATTTTGCACGAGTCAATCCTTCTTTTGAAGTAAGACGCATAACTGTCTTCTCACCATAAACAGTCGGAAGCATAGATACACGGATATCAAACTCTCTTCGGTCAACCATAATCGAAATACGTCCATCCTGTGGCTTTCTCTTCTCAGAAATATCCATACCACCCATAATCTTCAAGCGGGCACAGATACCTGATAACAGTGAGTAATCATATGACATAACCTGCTTTAACACACCATCGATACGATATCTGACACGAACTGAGCTCTCCAACGGTTCAATATGAATATCGGAAGCTCTCTGTCTTACACCGCCTTCCAAAATCTGCTTTACCAATAATACAATTGGCGAGTTTTCAATATCTTCATTGTACTCTGCTTCTTCTGCCTCCGAAAGCATACTCTGCTCTCGCTCTTTACGATACGCTTCCGCAGCCTCCATCGCCTGATGATTACCATAATACTTACCAATGGCATTCGTTACATCTTCTTCCATCGCAAGCAATGGTTCAATCTGTGCACCCGTAACAATTGCCAAATCATCAATCGCCATAATATCCATCGGATCTGCCATGGCAACTCGCAACACATTCGGATTATTCTCATCATATCCAAGTGGAATGACATTATACTTCATAACCACTTCTTCCGGAATCAGCTGCAATACTTCTTCATCGAACTTACACCCTCTCAACTCAATATATTCTACACCGAGCTGTTGTGTTAAGATTGCAATCAACAATTCCTGACTGATATAACCACATTCTACTAATGTTTTACCGAGCTTCTGCCCCTTTTCCTTCTGAAGGGCTAATGCACCTTCTAACTCTTCTTCCGTAATTGCGCCTGCTGCTACGAGCAAGTCACCCATTCGAATTTTCTTTCTTCCTACACCAATACGCATAAGTAAGACCTCTCATTTATTATACTTGCAGACTCTTGTCCACATTACCTAGTTAATCACATTGTACCACATAGACAAAAAAAAAGAAACAATAAATCTATTTTTGTCTTTTCGCACAAAACAGTTTGTGGAAAAGCACTTTTTCCTATATAATACATAAACTATTGAAAAGCCCTCATGGTGAATTCTATGCAAACTTTCAAACAACCTTTGACAAAGGAAATGGAATTATATTATTTAAAGCGTAGTAAAGAGGGCGACTTGTCTGCGCGCAACCTTTTAGTTGAGTATAATCTTCGTTTAGTTGCACACATCATCAAAAAATACAATAATTTTGAAAGAGACATGGATGATTTGATTTCTATCGGAACTATCGGTCTTATCAAAGCCATTAATACATACGATATCGAAAAAGGAAATCGTCTGGTCACTTATGCATCCCGTTGCATTGAAAACGAGTTACTCATGATGCTTCGCAAAGAAAAAAAGAACGCAAAAGAATTCTCCCTATACGAGCCTATCGGAACTGATAAAGAAGGAAACGAAATTACTTTATTGGATATCGTTGAATCAGATGGAACGGATATCTCAGAACAAATTATCTTCCATGACAATGTGAAACAATTACATCTATTTATTAAAGAACATTTGGATACACGTGAAAACGAAATCTTAACATTACGTTATGGTCTTACAGGCATGTCTCCCTTCACCCAAAAAGAGGTAGCTGACAAGCTACACATTTCCAGATCCTATGTGTCCAGAATTGAAAAAAAAGCCCTCTTGAAATTAAAGAGAGCTTTTGATAGCTTTTCGTCTTAATATGGTTCCCACTGGTAAAGGCTGTCCTACATCAACCCGAAGAGGCTCTTTTGGATGTGGTGCATTTTCTACTGATACCATATCCTCATTATATATTGCAAGCACTTCCAACTCCAAATTCTCACCATGAAACATCATCGCCTCGATTTTTTCACCCACAGAGAACTTATTACGCTGAATAAATCCTAACCTGCCCTGTTCATCTACAGACTCAACCTTACCAATATATGTATATTCCTTTACATAATCATTATTGTCATATACCTGTGAATCCGAATCCGTCTTACCAAAGTAAAAGCCTGTGGTAAATTGGCGATAGGTACACTTACCAATCTCTTCCTTATACCACTCTAAGTGTTCTTGATAAAGCTTTGGATCCTTTAGATAATCATCAATTGCTTTTCGATACGTTCTTGCAACCGTCGCAACATAAAGTGCTGTTTTCATACGACCTTCCACTTTAAAGCTGTCAATTCCAGCATCCACTAATTCTGGCACATGTTCCACCATACAAAGATCTTTGGAATTAAAAATGTAAGTTCCTCTGTCATCCTCTTCTACAGGGAAATATTCTCCAGGTCTGGTTTCTTCCACGACACTATATTTCCATCTACATGGATGTGTGCAGGCTCCGCGATTCGCATCCCTACCTGTCAGAAAATGACTAAGCAGACATCTTCCCGAATACGAAATACACATTGCTCCATGAATAAAGCTCTCTATCTCCATACTTTCAGGAATATGCTCACGAATTTCTTTGATTTCTCTTAGGGATAACTCTCTTGCAGAAACCACTCTTGTTGCACCTAACTTATGCCAAAACTGATAAATTCCATAATTCGTATTATTTGCCTGTGTACTAATATGAATCTCAACCTCTGGAAGTACCTCTTTTGCAATTGTAAAAATTGCAGGGTCCGAAATAATCAGTGCATCAATCCCAACAGACTTGATTGACTCAAAATATTTTCTGACACCCTCTAAATCATCATTATGTGCAAATACATTCGCTGTCACATACAACTTCACATCTCTTGCATGACAATATTCAATTGCCTCTTTCATTTCTTCCAACGTGAAATTATGTGCTTTTGCACGAAGTCCAAATGCCTGACCACCAATGTAAACCGCATCCGCACCGTAATCCACAGCTACCTTTAATACTTCAAGACTACCAGCTGGTATTAACAATTCTATCTTTCTCATGTTTTATCCTTTCCATCGACCTCGCCCTTCTAACAGTCACGTTTTACAGACAATGCAACACCATCTCCCAAAGGAATAATAGACGTCTCAAGGGCTTCATGATGTTTCAATGTATATAAATACTCCCGCATTCTGCTGTGAATCGTTCGATTCCTACGTTCCACTACAAACTTAGAATCCAATATCTCCCCATCCTGTAGCACATTATCAGAAATCAGCACGCCATTCGGTGCCAACAGACGAATCACATCTGGCAAAAAATGAATATACTGTCCTTTTGCAGCATCCATAAAAATAAAATCATAGGAGCCATCAAGCTTTGCCAACCATTCCGCCGCATCACCTTCTAACAACGTAATCTGGTCTTGTTTATTTGCACGCACAAAATTCTTTTTTGCCTGTTCAATTCTTGGTTTCCACTTTTCAATCGTCGTAATCCGACTCTCTGGTGAAATATACTGACTCATATAAATCGCAGAATATCCAACTGCAGTTCCAACCTCCAAAATGCGCATCGGTTGTTTGACCAGTAACATGGTTTTAATCCATTCCTGTGTTTCCAACCGAATAATTGGCACTTCATCTGCCAAAGCTTCTCTGCGAATCTCTTCTACAATCCCTTCATTCTCTTCACTCATCGAATGAATAAATGAAGTAATCCTCTCCTCTACAATCATGATGCTTCCTCACTTCTAATTCCACATATGGTTCTGCAAATCTGATCTGGAGACATACCGGGTCCTAATATATACGTTCCAGAAACAATACGATTGCTATACTTTCCAAGATAAACACGCGCCATGAACACATACGAATCATCAATCACACCTTTTAGCTTCAACTCATCTGCCACCTGTTTTGCAGAACTTCCCTCATCAATTGTCACACGCATCGTCTGCGTCGACATCACGGTTGCAGGTAAATCCCCAAACAAACGATAAGCAAGGTTATAGGAATAAGTGTATCCTTCCAATATAAAAAACACAAACATTACATCTAGCAAAATATGAAAACAAAAACCTAATATTCTAGCATATATATTTTCTTTTTCTCTCATCCTTATCACTCCATGTAATCATAGTCCATATCCACACCCTCAACAATGACTTCGTATACCTTGTTCATTTTTCTCGATATAATCTGTTCTGCTCTTAAAAAATCATTTACAAGTGGATGTTTCAATATCTGT
Organism: Eubacteriales bacterium; assembly: GCA_030533405.1. Classification (GTDB taxonomy): domain Bacteria; phylum Bacillota; class Clostridia; order Lachnospirales; family Lachnospiraceae; genus CAG-590. The sequence continues at coordinate 27,514 of JAUNJF010000016.1, read as the reverse complement.
TCATATTCCTTCGTTAAATTGCGAATATCCTCATAATGATTCAATCCATCCTCAACATTTTGCAATTCGTAGTTCTTTCTTCGGAACGCATTCATTGCCTGATACAATTCGACATTTTGCAAAACCTTACGCCTTGCATCCTGATAACACCTATACTCTTCACTCTCTAAAATTGCCTGATTTAATTGACGAGCAACATCTATTATCATATTACACCTCTGTTATAATCGGTAAAATCATCGGATTACGTTTGGTTCTCTTCCATAAGAAATCACCCAAGTCATCTTTGATGGAAGTCTTAATCTTACCCCAGTCTGTTATATTGTTATTCAAGCATTTATATAACGCATCCTCTACAACATCACGGCATTCATCCATCAAGTTCTCCGATTCTCTTACATATACAAATCCTCTTGAGACAATATCTGGACCAGCAACTAAATAATTGCCATCCTTTTGCAATGTCACAACAACGATGATCAATCCATTTTGCGATAAATGCTGACGATCTCTTAAAACAATGTTACCTACGTCACCAACACCCAAACCATCTACTAGAATACCCTGTGATGTTACTCTTCCTGCAATTCTGGCACGCTCTGTTGACAATTCCAAAACCGTACCATTGTTTAAAATCTGAACGTTTTCTTTTGCAACACCCATCTCCATCGCAAGCTCTGAGTGACGCTTTAAATGTCTAAATTCTCCATGTACTGGTATTGCATACTGTGGTTTTGTCAATGCATAAATCAACTTGAGTTCTTCCTGACATGCATGTCCTGATACATGCGTATCCTGGAAAATAACATTGGCACCCTTCATCTCCAATTCATTGATAACCTTGTTAATTGCTTTCTCATTTCCCGGAATCGGGCTTGAACTAAAAATAACGGTATCACCTGGTTTGATACTAACCTTACTATGAATATTCGCAGCAATTCTAGAAAGAGCTGCCATATTCTCACCCTGACTACCTGTTGTGATCAACACAATCTGTTCATCCGGATAACTCTTCATCTGTGCAATATCAATCAATGTATTATCCGGAATCTGAATAAATCCCAATTCAGACGCCGTACTAATCACATTGACCATACTACGACCTTCAATTACAACCTTACGACCATACTTGTCCGCACTGTTAATAATCTGCTGTACACGGTCCACATTTGAAGCAAATGTTGCAATGATCAAACGATTCTTCTTATGTTCTGCAAACAATGTATCAAATGTTCTTCCAACTGTCTTTTCACTTGGTGTAAATCCAGGACGTTCTACATTCGTAGAATCCGCCATCAATGCCAAAACGCCCTTCTTACCCAGTTCTGCATATCGTTGTAAATCAATAGTCTCTCCAAATACTGGTGTAAAATCTACTTTAAAGTCACCAGTGTGTACCAAGATACCTGCAGGTGTATAAATCGCCAAACCAGACGAATCTGCAATTGAATGATTCGAACGAATAAACTCAATTCGAAATGCACCCAGATTAATCGTCTGTCCATGTTTTACTACCTTGCGTTTCACATTATTCATTAAATTATGCTCACGAAGTTTGTTCTCAATCAATCCCATTGTTAACTTCGTTGTATAAATCGGCATATTCAATTCTTTTTCCACATAAGGAATTGCGCCGATATGATCCTCATGACCATGTGTAACAACCAAGCCTTTTACTTTTTCTATATTATCCTTCAAGTACGAAACATCAGGAATTACCAAATCAATACCTAACATATCCTCTTCCGGAAATGCCAAACCGCAATCGATTACTACAATCGTATCTTCATACTCAATCGCAGTAATGTTCATACCGATTTGCTCAAGACCTCCTAAAGGAATAATCTTTACGCTGGGAGCCGCTTCTTTTTTCTTCTTGTTCGACTCGCCCCTCTTTATGTTCATTTTCAAATCTCTACCTCCATATCACTGTCTTCTAATAACTCTTCAAAAATTGGGAATAACGCATTCAACTCATTCTCATCCTCAACAAAACCGTACATACCGTACTCTTTATCTTTTTCATCAGTATGCTCTTTCAAAATATAACATTCTGATTCATCCTCTTCGTTCTCATCTTCAACAGGTGCTACCAGATAATAATTCACACCCATAAGTGACGTCTGTTCTAACACATAAAATTCTGTTTCTTCCCCATCATCAAATGTAATTACAATTGTTTCTAATTCTTCCATAATCTAATCCTTTCTTGCCAGATTGCAAACTTCACAGCAATCCTATTCTTCATTGCTCATCAAAATAAGGCATCTACATTCTAACGAAAACGCATCCGTTCCTCTTCACTCATTCCATCCAGATAACTTTGCAAAATAATTGCAGCAGCCATCTTATCAACATATTCTTTTCGATGTTCTCTTCGAACACCTGATTCCATCAAAATTCGTTCCGATTCCACAGTTGTAAGTCTCTCATCCTGTAAATAGACTGTAAGACCTGTCCTTCTTTCAATATGTTCCTTAAACTCCTCGGTTGCAATTGCACGAGGTCCTACTGTATTATTCATATTCTTCGGATATCCAAGCACAACAAAACAAACCTTGTACTCCTCGATGATCGACTCAATCTCAGCCAAGGTCTTTCGTAGCTTATTCTCCGACTTTCTCTCTATGGTCCGAATCGGTTGTGCAGTTATTCCTAATTCATCACTTAAGGCTACACCAACTGTCTTCGTACCATAATCCAGTCCTAAAACCCGCATCTTCTATCTCCTGTTATTTTAGTTTCGTTTCAATATAATTCTCTAACAAAACTTCAAGAATCTCATCTCTCTCAGCCTTCATAATCAGGCTACGTGCATTCTTATAGCTTGTAATGTATGTTGGATCTCCGCTCATGACATAACCAACAATCTGACTAACCGGATTATATCCTTTTTCAGACAAAGCTACATAAACCTGTGCCAATATATCTGCCACAGAAAGATTCGTATCCTTTACTACTTCTACAAATTGTGTATTAAATGTATTCTGATTATTCATATTATCACGTCCTTATTTGATATCCTTATGATAATATAAATTAACAAAAGTTGCAAGTCGTATCTTTACGACCTGCAACTTTTCTGTCAGATTATTCGACTTTTTTATCGTTTTTTAATCTTCATTGTTTTCTTGTAACCTGTCTTAGCAGTCAATAACTTTTTGTATTTGCTATATTGTTTTTTCGGAACATAAATAGTCGCTCTCTTATCAATATTCTTCAATGCATTTTTTCCAATTGATTTAATATTGGCTGATTTGATTGTAATTTTCTTTAGCTTCTTACAACCCGAAAAAGCATTTGCACCAATTGTAGTAACATTACTACTAATCGTTACCTCTTTTACTTTTTTATCATTTTTAAATGCATTTGCACTGATTGCAGTAACCTTATATGTTACTCCACCAATCTTAACACTTTCTGGTACCTTTACCTTTGCTGAACTCTTTGCAGGTTTTACATATTCTACCTTTGCACCAGTTACTTTTCCATTTTTCACCTTACCAGAACTAACAACCTTAATCTTACTATTTGTCTTTTTGTCCGTTTTGCTTGTGCCCTTTTTCAACGTTTTTACTTCTGGCTTTTGTTCCGTCGAAGGTGTTTCTGGATTTGGTTTTGTATCTTCATCTTTCGAACCTCCAGGCTGATCACCTGGTTGGTCACCAGGCTCATCTTTTGGATCATCCGATGGCTTTTCTCCTGTTGCCGCAATACCTCTTGCTTCCTCTTTTTCACAAGCCACACAGACGCGCTTCTCAATTCCATCTTCAACCGCAGTTGGCTCTTTCCAAACTCTCCATTCACCAAACTGGTGACCTAACGCCTTCTGTCCAATCTGATCAAAATTGATTTCTTTTTCACAAGCCTTGTCCATAAAAATTTTACCACATTTACAGAAATAATACTCAATCGTACCATCTTTTTCACACTCTGCTGGAATTGCTGGTATAAAAATCGGTTCATGCACATGGTCTTTTTCCAATTTTTCGATCACTTCTGGTTCTTTTGCATATTTACAAACAACGCATTCCTCATGCTGTGAGCCTTCCTCTTCCTCCGTTGCCTGTTTATCAACAATCTTTTTCCATGTATGTTCTTCTTCGCTATCGATATACTCACAATCTTTTACTTCGCATTTTTTCCAATGCTTTTGCGCATCTTTTTGCCATTCTTCCATCATTTTGTGACCAAGTGGTTCAATTGCTTTTTCTTCTTTCCACTCGCAGGATTGGTTTTCACATTTGCGAACAGATTTACCAGCCACGATACAGCTTGCTGCTTTTTCTTCTTTCCACTCACCTGGTTTATGCCCGAATGCCTTTTGCACCATATCCGCCTGCTTCGTTTCTTCCGTGCAGGCACTGTCTTTAAACAACATACCACATTCACATCGGAAATACTCTTTCATTCCGTCTTTTTCGCAGGTTGCAGGAATCGCCTCAATCTTTTCCTTCACCGCATGAACATGCGCTTTCTCAATTTTCGGAAGCGTTACCGCTTCTTTTTTGTAGTGACATACACTACACTCATCATGTTCCTTACCTTCTTTTTCTTCTGTCGGTACAACATCTGTGAGTGTAACCATATTATGTTGTTCCTGGCTCTGCTTCACATCACAACCTGTTCTCTTACATGCCTTCCAGTGTGTATTTCCATCACTAGTCCATTGTTCTGAGAAATCATGTTTTAGTGCGTTATCCTCACGTTCTTCATATTTTGTACAACCAGATGTCATACAGGTATGTTTTGATTTTCCCTTTTCTATACATGTCGCTGGCTTTACCACAACCCACTCACCATACTTATGGTCTGTTTTTGGTAACACAGTATCTTCCTTTGAAATCTCCGTACTGCAGGTTGCATCTTTAAAAAGCTTTCCACATTCATTCGTAGTATTTGAACATGTGTAATATGTAATATTACCTTCCTTTAAACAGGTTGGTGTTGTAGCAGCTACCTTTTTTCCCACATGAACGTGTGGTTTTTCTAATTTAGGAAGTGTTTTTTCATTCCTTTTTACACCACACACCTTACAATACTCATATTGGTATCCTTCTGCCTCTACAGTTGCTTCTTTTTCTACCTTCAATTCCCAGGTATGCGCTACAATATCCGTTTCCTGTCCTTTTACAATGACTTCATTACATATCTTACAACAAGTATCCCCTGTATATCCCTTTTCCTTACACGTTGCTTTTTTGACATTTTTTATTTCTGTGATATGCTCAAGTACTGCGATTTCTTTTCCCTTTGTAAGTAATTCCTGACATACCTTACAATACTCATCTCCCGTATACCCTTTTTCCTTACAGGTAGCCTCCTTGGCATTTCTCAATTCTTTCACATGCGCAGGTGAGGCAATTTCTTTTCCTCTTGTAATAACTTCCTTACATAGCGTACAACAAACATCTCCTGTATAGCCTTTTTCCTTACAGGTAGCTTCCTTCACATTTTTTAATTCTGTGATATGCTGAACCATTGCTATTTCTGTTCCTTTTTTTATCAGTTCCTGACAGTTCTTACAATACTCATCTCCTGTATACCCTTTTTCTTTACAAGTAGCAGCTTTTGCATCTTTTAATTCTGTGACATGCTGAATTACTGCTATTTCCGTTCCCTTTTTAATCAGTTCCTGACATGTCTTACAATATACATCTCCTGTATAGCCTTTTTCTTTACAGGTAGCCTCTTTTGCATCTCTCGTTTCTGTTTCACCAGTATGCTTACATGCTAAATTCTGACTGGAAGGATCTAACTTCACACCATCCTCTAAATACAAATAAATGATTCCCTGTGAATCCGCATAAATATCATTTGTTCCATAACCAGAATATGGCTGATTATTGGCATCAATTAGTTTCGGAACCACTTTCTCATTCGCTGTATATCCTCTATATGTATTCAAAGTTACTTTCTTAGCTGTCTGTTCTGTGCTATGTGCAACTACAGAAGTATCCCCCTTTGCACCGGATCCAATCACTTCTGGATAATACTCCACCGTCTTAGTCTGCTCCTTAATAAAAACTGATTTTCCTGCTTTTCCGTTCACACTTCCGCCCGATATGTATACTTTTGAATCATTTTCAGCTCTTGCGCCAATCGCTGCAGCACCAGCAGAACCAGTTGCATCAATAGTACCACCCAAAATGGACACATCAGATTTGTTCATATACAAACTATTTACATCACTGGTATTACAGCCACCATCACCAATCGCTGCACCTCCGTAATAATGATTATCACAAGTCCAATATGCTCTTGCTTTTACTTTTCCGCCAGTAATCTGGATATTCTTACCATTTCCTTTCACTCCACCACCTATGGCTGCTGCATGTTTTCCACCAACTACATCTACATCGCCACCTGATATTGTGATATTTTCACCATCTGCTCCATATCCGCCGCCAATCGCTGCTCCTCCGATAAATACTTTTCCACTAGTAAGTCCTGTTTCTGTTACAGTCACTTCACCACCTGATATCGTAATATTAGAGCCATTTCCGTGATTTCCACCACCGATTGCTGCGCCTGCCTCAATACGGTTAGTCACATCTGAACTAGGACAAGCAATACTTACTTTAACAATTCCACCTGATATCTCTATATTATTTCCATTCGCACCAGAACCGCCGCCGATTGCTGCTCCTAATGCAGTTATACTATCATCAATTCCCTTACTTAAGTCAACTGGACTGGCACTCACATTGCCACCCTTTATATAAATTCCATTTGCATTGCCGTTGCCACCACCACCAATGGCTGCAGCATTTAGCTTGCATTTTGCATCTACAGTACCTCCAGTAATCTGGATATTACTTACACTTCCATTTTTTCCACTTCCAATTGCTGCGCCTTCACCATTCGATTTTGCTGTTATACTACCACTTATAATCGCAATATTACCTGTATCCTTCCCAACGCTACTTCCGATTGCTGCACAGCTATTCCACGAATTAACATTCAATTTCGCATTTGATTTTCCACTGATTGTTAGTTGCCCTACTGTACCATTTTTTTGAATACCTCCATACCAACCATCAATATAATTCGTACCTTCTAGCATCAGATTCACAGTTCCACCACTATTCTCCTCAACCGTAATTCCTGCAATTCCATTATTCGCACTTGGATCATATGGCAGACCAATCGTAAGATTAGACAATATCAGATTCGCATCCTTTACAATATAAATGGTATCTGTCGTCGAACCAGAAATCTTCATCTCAGTACCATTTAAGATTTTTAACTGCCCATTTTCATAGCTATAATCTATTCCCTGTGTTCCACCCGTTACTGTAAATCCGCTTGCAGCCTGCACCGTTTTCATGGTTTGTGGCACCACAAAACCATTGCTAAAAATCATAGCAGCAGTCAAAGAATACACCAGTATTCGTTTTCCTATGTTTTTTCTCCTCATAACATTCACCCTCCTGTTTTTCATCACATCTCGTTTAAAAAGAAAGCAAATCTTTACCGATCTGCTTATAACAGTTCAACTTTCACAATCTCATTCACAATATTTGTTTTCGATGCAACTTTCACTTTGATATATCGCTTAGTATGTCCAACATACCATTGTTTTTCCTCTGTTTCATCCAACTGTTCTAACAATTCGGCCTCAACAGCAGCACCATCTTCTGTATTCATATGTTCCTTCCAAGGTTCTTCAATTAGAACTTCCTGAACCGTTCCTCGCAAGGATTGTTCATACTCTGATTTTTGCTGTGCTGTTAGCTTTAGTAGCACATCACTTCTACTATTCTTCTTTTCTTCCGGCACCTGATTTGGTAACTTCTCAGCCACCGTACCAGCACGCACAGAATATTTGAATACATGAATCTCGTACAAATGAATCTTTTTCAGATTCTCTACCGTTGTTGCAAATTCTTCTTCCGTTTCTCCTGGAAAACCAACAATTACATCTGTTGTAAGTGCTGGTCGATCAAAATATTTCCGTAATAATTCACACTTTTCTTCAAATTCCTCAATTGTATATTTTCGATTCATTCGCTTTAACGTATCATTACAAGCACTCTGTAGCGATAAATGAAAATGCGGACAGATTTTTTCCGTCTGTGTAATCAGCTTCAAAAAGTCATCTGTCACAATTCTCGGTTCCAAAGAGCCAAGTCGAATTCTTTGTACCTCTGGAATTGCTGCAATCATAGACACCAATTCACCCAATCCAATATTCGCATCTTTTTGTTTACAATCCATTATCGCATCATATTCTATTTCCTCTTTTGCAAAGTCAACACCATAAGAAGAAATATGAATTCCCGTCAAAACAAATTCTTTTACTCCATTTTGGGCTAGCTTGGTGATTTCTTCCAAAATATTATCCGGTCTTCGACTTCTTACACGCCCCCTTGTATATGGTATAATACAGTAGGAACAAAACTGATTACAACCATCCTGAATCTTGATATAGGCTCTTTGATGGTCAAGGTGTGAAGCCTGTAAGCTTCCCATCTCTTCGTATTCTTTTGTACGATTGATATCAACATAGTAATCATCATGATAATTTTCTTGTATATACCCAAAGATTACCTCAACAATATCTTTTTTACAATTGTTTCCAACAACAATATCTACGAAATCCTCCTGCTTTAAAACATCATGTTCTGCATTCACATAACAACCTGCTGCAACAATGATCGCCTCTGGATTTTTCCGTTTGGCTCGTCTTAATATCTGCCTTGATTTCTTTTGTGCCATATTGGTGACAGAGCAGGTATTCACAATATAAATGTCCGCTATATCTTCTGGCTCTACCATTTGAATTCCTGCAGCTACCAGCTTGTCCCGCATAGCATCGGCTTCATATTTATTCACTTTACATCCAAGATTAATTATTGCTGCGCTATATTGATGCATACTTTTTTTCTCACTTTCCCTGTTGTTTATATTATAACATATTTATGATGTAAGTATATTGACTTTTGTTATGTAAAAAGTTATCATGGTATTAGACGAGTGACTTTATTCACTTAACATTTTTAGGAGGAATCTATATGAAATCAGTTAAAATCTCATTAAATTCAATTGACAAAGTAAAAAGTTTCGTGAACGACATTGCTAGATTTGATGCAGAATTCGATTTGGTATCTGGTCGATATGTCATCGATGCAAAGTCTATCATGGGTATCTTCAGTTTAGACATCTCACAGCCTATTACATTGAATATTCATGCTGAAGGTGATGATACTGATATCATGAAAGCTTTAGAGCAATACATCATCTAATTATTCATTATAACATTGGTTGAATAACAAAGCATTTAAGAGATTGCCACATATCGTGACAATCTCTTTTTTTCTTATCGTTCCCAATCTTCAAATCTAGCCTCAACTACCTCAACAGTATCTAATGCCTTTTTCATCAAATCATCGATTACATCATTTAATTTTTCTTCCGAACGCTTGATAATCTCTAAAATCGGTTTTGTAACTGGATGTTTTGCCACGAAAATCGTACAACAATCCTCATACGGCTGAATTGATGTTTCATAAGTATCAATTTCCTCAGATATATCAATAATCTCCTGCTTATCCATACCAATGCAAGGACGGAACACTGGCAATGTACATACTTCATTGGTACATGCAAGACTATGCATCGTCTGCGATGCAACCTGTCCAATACTTTCTCCTGTAATCAGCGCCTGACATTTATTTTTCTTTGCTAATTCCTCAGCAATCTTCATCATATAACGACGCATAATAATGGTAAGTTCCTCATGTGGACACTTTTCATAGATAGCGAGCTGAATATCTGTAAAGTTTACAACATGAAGGCGTATTTTACCTGAAAATCCTGATACAATTCTCGCCAAATCCACTACCTTTTGTTTTGCACGCTCTGATGTGTATGGTGGCGCATTAAAATACACTGCCTCCAATTCAACACCACGTTTTGAAATCATGTATCCTGCAACTGGCGAATCAATACCACCTGACAATAACAACATCGCTTTTCCGTTGGTACCAACAGGCAAACCACCTGCTCCCTTGATTGTCTGAGAATACAAGTATAACTGATCACGAATCTCAATATGCAATAATACATCTGGCTGATGTACATCAACTTTATACTCAGAAAACGCCTCAAGCAAATAATGACCAATTTCACTATTAATCTCCATTGATTTCATTGGATAAGACTTATCACCACGTCTGGCATCCACCTTAAATGTCAATGCCTTTTCTCCGTAGCACTCTCTCATATAGTCAATTGCTCTCTGCTTCATCGTATCAAAATCCGTACGCTCTTCAATTACGATTGGACAGATTCCAATAATACCAAATACCTTTTTTAACTCTTTGATCGTATCCTCATAATCAAAATCCGACTCTGCCTCCACAAAAATACGTCCATATTCCTTACGAATCTGAAACTCGCCTAGTGATGCCAAATGCACACGAATCTGTTTGCACAAAATATCCTCAAACACATATCGATTCTTTCCCTTTGTTCCAATTTCCGCATATTTAATCAAAAAAGCTCTGTAATCCATCTTTTTCTCCCTTATGTTTATATTAATAGATAATTGTGAAACTCTCAATTATCTAGATAATGTTGTACAATATAAATAACAATCTAAGTTGAGGTATTTGCAAATGTCAGTACTTAGGTAGCGTTCTTTGCTACCTTATGTACTGTTACATTTGCAACTAAGCGAAAGCGACTCAACTTAGATTTATTTATATCGTACATCTCTACAGTATAAATTTTGTTTCACAACTATCTATTATACCACTAATCCTACTTTCTTGTAAAACGTCTTAACACTGGCAATAATTCTTCCAACACCTTTACTGTATACTCCGCCTCTTCCACTGTATTATACTCAGAAAAACTAAATCGAAGTGTCGATTCCAATAAATCCTGATCAAGTCCAATGGCTTTTAAAACACCACTAATTGCAGGATGATTGGATGAACACGCAGAACCTGCTGACACGCAAATTCCTTTATCCTCTAATGCATGTAACAACACTTCACTTCTTACACCTTGAAAGCTTAAACTAGCAATATGTGGCGCTTCACCTGAATTGTTTGTCACACCTTCTATTTTCGTTGCACCTGCAATCAATGCATCCTTTACCTGTTGCATGACAGCTCGATTCTCTTCCAGTCGACCATAAATCACCTCTGTCGCCTTTCCCATACCGGCAATTCCAAATGTATTTTCTGTACCAGAACGCATTCCTTTTTCCTGACCGCCACCATGTATAATCGGTATCATTTTCACCTTGCTATCCACAAATAAAGCACCACTTCCCTTTGGACCATGAATCTTATGCCCACTCATAGAAAGTGCGTCCACGCCAATTCTTTTTGGGTATATTATCATTTTACCAAATGCCTGAACAGCATCCACATGATAAATAATTTTTTCATTGTAATCTTTAATCATCTTTGCGATCTCTTCGATTGGCTCAATCGTTCCAATCTCATTATTTACAGCCATAGTAGAAACCAAAATCGTATCTTCACATAACAACGCTTTTAAATGCTCCAAATCAACCTTGCCATCTCGATTAACCCTTAAAAAATCAACTCGAAAGCCTTGTTCTTCCAAATACAACACCGGATTATACACAGATGCATGTTCTACAGAAGTTGTAATAATATGGTTACCAGTTCTCTTATTCGCCATCGCAATTCCGATTAACGCAAGATTATTTGCCTCTGTGCCACCAGATGTAAACACAATTTCCTTTGCATCACATTTTAACTGCTTACTAATCACATTTCTCGCATAACGCACATATTTTTCTGCCTCTACCCCTTTTTTATGCATAGATGACGGATTTCCATATTCCTCATCCATCAGTTCTAACATAATCTGTCGAACTTCAGGAATAATTTTTGTTGTCGCTGCATTGTCAAAATATACTTCCATTTTTTGCTCCTTATATCTATCAATCCCATTATCATTGATTTCTTAGTCTTCATCTATTAGAAACATCAGCAGGGATAAAATTGTCATACCTGCAGTCTCCGTTCGAAGAATCCGGTGTCCAAGCGACATTGTTTTTCCGCCAATTGCTTCAATCATAGCAACTTCTTCTGGGGCAAATCCGCCCTCTGGTCCAATAAAAATACCAACGGATTTTTTCCCCTTTGCGTTCGCAATCAATGTTCTTGCAGCTTCCATGCCTTCTGCATTCTCATATGGCAATAAAACATACTCTAACGTCTTTGCGTATTCACATGCCTCTTTCATGGACATTACACTTGTTACCTCTGGTATTTTACCGCGTTTTGATTGTTTCGCAGCACTTAATCCAATCGCACTCATTCGCTCAACTTTTTTCGCTGCCTTTTTATCATCTAATTTGACAACACAACGTTTCATACTAACTGGAACAATTTTACTAACTCCAAGTTCAACCGCCTTTTGTACAATCCATTCAAGCTTATCTCCTTTGGGATAACCTTGAAATAATACCAACTCTGTTGGAAGTTCTCTTGCATTTCCAAAAACGTCAACAATTTCAAGATTTACGTGGAAAAGTGTTTCATCGTAACCGACGATTTTACACTGATATTCTTTTTCCCCTTCATCGCAAACTAAAAGTTCTTCTCCTGCTTTCATCCGAAGCACATTATGAATATGATTATAATCTTCCCCTTCGATAAAAGCATCTTCCTCGTTCCATTGTTCTGGTTTTACAAAAAATCTATGCATACTTCCTCTTCCCCACCTTGAAACTTAAACTAAAAAGCAAAACACCTACTAAAGAAATCATCATTCCTAACTTTGCATATGGTGTTTCATATACAAATTCAATTTCATGATTTCCTTCTTTTAACTTGACACCAATTAAAGCCCCTGCAATTGACTGATATGAAACCTTCTTCCCATCCACATATACAGTAAATCCTTTTGAAGCAGGTATAGAGGTCATCATCATTCCTTCTTTTTCAACTACAATATGTCCCTTTATATAATCACTCTTCATCTCGTCAATTTTCATTGTCTGTTGCAGCATCACATTCTTTACAGCCTTCCAAACAGAATCATCAAATTGTACGAGTTGTCCAACAATTCCTACACCTTTTCCTTCATTTTTAGGAACACAAATCAATTTAACGTTCTGTCCTTTTTTCACTTTACCAATATGAAGTACACATCTTCCATATTGCTCTGAACTTATATATGTAAGTTCATCCTCAACTTTAATGCCTATAGAAGCTGGTGAATTAATACTTAAACTTGCAAAGTAATCTCCATCTTTATCAACCTGATAGCTAATAATACAACCATCCTCTCCAAATCCCAATTCGTATTGGTATGCGAACACTCCATTCTCACCATCAAATTGGTTTTCAACATTTCCAAACATAGTCTGACATGTTAAGTCTTTTGGCTCAAACATCATAAACAAATCCTGCTCAATTCCTAACGCTTTATTAACAAACTCATTTTGAGCCATTAGAGGCAAACCATAGTCCGTCTTCCACTGCTGTACTTCATCATTAACCATATAACCAAGTCCAGGTAATTGTTCTATCTGATACAAATACATAGACGATTTTTCTTTCTCCTGAATAGAATCACCAAAATCCTGATTCTCCGTACCTATACCATAACGAACATTAAACATCATATTCGTTAATGGGGATTGTCCTAAATATAGGAAACCCGAATCCTCTGTCACATTCATTCCCAAATCCGCCATCAGACTACACAGCTTACCATTTGCATACGAAACAAAACCAGATGTGCAAGGTTTTGTCAACATCATACCCACATTATATCCTCCATGGACAAATGCAAATCGCTCTCCTGGTGCAAGTTGAATATCCTCATCAAACGCCACAACATCTTTTACTTTTTCATGCTCTCCTACAGCCACAATATCATATTCTGATAAGCTAATATATGCATTACTAATCAATTCCAGCAAACATATTCCAAACGTGACCATAACAAAACTTTTCAACGTAATACTTTTTTTAACATATAAAAGCACAACCGAACTCACCAATGCAAGTAACATAAAATGTATTAAATATACGTAAAAGTCATCATATTCTGATACATCAAAGAATGCATACACAAATAATGCAATCCAAGTCAGTATAACAACAAAGCAATGCCAATATCGAATCGTATCAATATAAATCAAACCATCTAATACCATGACAAGCATCACAAAAATCACCAAAAAACCAAATCTTGGTTCAAACATATGTGGAATCGAAAAACCATGCCATACAAAATTAGGAGCTCCAAATATGACAGAGGTAATTAATATCAGCATCATTGTTAATTTAGCAATTTTAATTTTTTTATTAGATTTTACAAAAAAACAAAACAGGAATAACACAAGCGCACCTGCTGTAATTGAAAAATACATTTGATATTCTTGCAAAGTCTGATACGACCAAAATCTAGAAACAAACGTTCCAAATGTCATTCGAATACTTTTGATATATTCAGATACATTTTGTTCTACCGAATAACGATCACCAACATTGCAAACACATGGAATCACTGCCACCATAGCCATACATCCGCCTAACAACGAACTTTTTATAAACAAAACAAATTTTTTTAATCGTCCGCTCTCTAATTCCAGCACCTGAAGTACGGTCCAGAATACCAAAAAAATACAAATCGGAAAAGCAATATAAAAATTACAAAGTATTGCTATCGCTAAAAGTAACGTATATAATCTCCAGCTTCCCTTCCACACAAGTTTTTCTATCAATAACAATAAAATAGGGAATAATGCGATTGTATCAAGCCAATTAAATAAAAATAACGATTTTAAGAAAAATCCGCTTAACGCATAACATAATCCAAGCGAAAATGCAACAAATTGTTTGTGTGAACTTAATTTGTTATAACGTGTATTCATAAAGAAATACACAGCTGTCAACGAAATCAATGCCCATTTAAGGACAATAAAGCATTGTAATGCATCCTCCAAAAAACGAACAGGGAGCAAAAGCACTATAATCGTTGATGGTGACATCGCATAATATAGCATATTCAAATAAAAATCAAAACCACAAGCTGCGTTCCAACTAAAAAAAGAAAAATCACCCTGATGCACTTTATTCCAAAGTTCATAAAAGATATAAACGTACTGAACTCCAGCATCACCTCTTAATATACTACCATTTCCTAATAACCAAGAATCTCGTATTAAGCAGTGCATTAACATCAAAATAACTGGCATTAAAAATGCTCCTACATACTGCCAATTTTTCTTTAACCACTCTGTTTTCTTCATTTGCCATGCTCCTTCTTATCCAATTCACAATCTATCTATTTCGCCACAATAGAAACCCATTCTCCCATATGGGTAATATCAATGATTTCAAAACCATTTTGAATCAACGCTTCTTTTACAGCTTCTTCTTTCATATCAATAATACCAGATGTAATAAACACGGCATCCTCTTTCATAAATGGTCTGATTACACCTGATAACGGAATAATAACATCTGCCAAAATATTTGCTACAACAATATCATATTGACCAATCTTAGCAACACTTTCAGCAAATTCCTTATCACCGATCACATCGCCTTTTACAATCTGAAAATTATCCTTTGAAATACCATTCAACTCCAGGTTTTCCACACTAGCCTGCACTGCCAATGCATCAATATCGATTCCATATACACGCTTCGCACCAAGTTTCATGGCAATAATCGAAAGAATACCACTACCACAGCCAGCATCTAATACCTCACTACTGCCATCTTCCTTCAAATACTTTTTAATGTTGGAAATACATAACTTGGTAGTCTCATGAGAACCCGTTCCAAATGCTGTTCCTGGATCAATATTGATAATGATGTCATCTTCCTTTGCATCAAATATTTCCGTCCAGGTTGGTTGAATGACGATATTCTCTTCCAAACGAAATGGATGAAAGAAATCCTTCCAATTATTAATCCAATCTTTATCCTCTGTTTCACCCAAAGTAATCTTTCCACTTCCTACATTCATATATGTGGACATATCGTCTAATTCCTGTCTGATATATGTCTGTAAGTCATCCAAATCTCTATCTTCTTCCACATAGCAGGAAATATAAGCAACTCCATCGTCCGGTGGAAGTTCTGGTAAAATATCAATAAACATTGCACTTTTATCTTCCTCTGACAACGGAATCTTATCCTCAATCTCTATGCCTTCTACTTCTTTTTCATTTAACAAATAACTTAACATATCCGTTGCTTCTGTTGTTGTTTCAATTGTAATTTTTATCCATTTCATCCTTTTATCCTCACCGAACATTTTTCTACTATGCGTTAATTCGCTAACGCTCATTATAACATACTATTCTTTTTGAAAACAACCCCAATATTCACAGGTCTCACCATCATAAAATATAAGTCATCTCAGTTAGAGATTGCACATTAGACGCAACAAAAAACTGAAGCATGACATTCATCAAATCATGCTTCAGCTATTTTATGTTCGATTATTTCTTTTTGCCAAATCCTTTTTTCTTATGACCAGCAAAACTGAAATCTCCTGCCGAATCTGTGGATCTTCTTGCGGTTGAACCAGTTGCCTCATCAAAGTTATTCAAAATACTACGCTGTTCCTCAGTTAACTTATCTGGAACCTGAACAACCAATGTGACATAATGATCACCACGTACATTCTTATTACGCAATGTTGGAACACCTTTTCCTTTTAACTTCACCTTTGTATCTGTCTGTGTTCCTGCCTTCACTTCATAATCCATTGGTCCATCAATGGTATTGATACTTACTGTACCACCAAGCGCTGCCTGTGTAAATGTAATCGGCTCCGTTGAGAATAAATCGTACTCCTGACGTTGGAACTGTGGATGTCTGTCTACCAATACAGTAACAAGCAAATCTCCTCTTCCACCACCATTTGTACCTGGTTCACCCTTTTCACGAATTCGAATACTCTGTCCATTATCAATACCAGCCGGAACAACGACCTGAATCTTCTTTTTACTCTTCACATAACCAGTTCCTGAACACTGATTACACTTGAATTTAATTACTTTACCTGTACCAGAACAATCTGGACATGTCTGCACATTACGAACTACACCAAATAAAGATTGCTGTGTAAATACAACCTGACCTTTTCCATTACACTTTGGACAAGTTTCAGGATCATGACCAGGCTGTGCACCTGTTCCATGACAAATACTACATTCATCCTTCAATGGTAATTCTAACTCTTTTTGACATCCAAATACTGCCTCATCAAACTTCACACGTACAGAAGTTTTGATATTAGCACCCTTCATTGGACCATTTGACTGGCGGCTTCTACTTCCACCACCAAACATATCACCAAAAATATCGCCGAAAATATCACTCATATCGCCCATGTTGAACTCGAATCCACCAAATCCACCACCGCCGCCGCCATTTTGATCAAATGCAGCGTGACCAAACTGGTCATATCTAGCTCTCATATCTGGATCACTTAATATCTTGTATGCCTCAGAAGCCTCTTTAAACTTAGCTTCTGCCTCTGCATCACCCGGATTCATATCCGGATGATACTTCTTAGCAACCTGTCTATACGCTTTTTTAAGTTCTGCATCACTGGCACCCTTGCTTACGCCAAGGACCTCATAATAATCTCTCTTTGTCTCCGCCATATTCCCCACCTTTTATCTTTAGATCTCAGTGTAATCTCCGTCAACAACATCAGCCTCTGAATAATCAGCTGGACCTTCTGCGCCAGTACCAGCATTTGCGCCAGGACCGTTCTGCTCATATAATTTTGCAAATAAGTTCTGTGCACTTGTCATTAATGTTTCTTTTGCGTTCTTAATCTGCTCTACATCGTAGTCGCTCATATTCTCAGCATCTGTGCTATCAATCAAGCTCTTAAGTGCTGCAAGATCAGCCTCAACCTTTGTCTTATCCTCTGTTGGAAGCTTATCTCCTACATCCTGTAATGCCTTCTCTGTCTGGAATACCATAGCATCTGCATCATTTCTAGCTTCGATTGCATCTTTACGCTTCTTATCCTGTGCTTCATACTCAGCAGCTTCCTTGATTGCCTTTTCGATATCATCATCAGACATGTTAGAACCAGCTGTAATTGTAATATGCTGCTCTCTTCCTGTTCCTAAATCCTTAGCAGAAACATTTACGATACCATTTGCATCGATATCAAATGTTACTTCAATCTGAGGTACACCACGACGAGCTGGTGCAATACCATCCAAACGGAAACGTCCTAATGACTTATTATCTCTTGCGAACTGTCTCTCACCCTGGCAGATATTAATATCAACGGCATCCTGATTATCCTGTGCTGTTGAGAAAATCTGACTCTTCTTTGTAGGAATTGTTGTGTTTCTCTCAATCAATCTTGTAGCAACACCACCCATTGTCTCAATAGAAAGTGAAAGTGGAGTAACATCAAGAAGTAAGATTTCGCCTGCTCCTGCATCACCTGCAAGCTTACCACCCTGTACTGAAGCACCAATTGCTACACACTCATCTGGGTTGATTCCCTTAAATGGCTCTTTACCTGTTAACTGTTTTACCTTATCCTGTACAGCGATAATTCTTGTAGAACCACCTACTAACAATACCTTATCAAGCTCTGAAGCTGATAATCCAGCATCCTTTAATGCTGTCTGTACTGGAGTTGCTGTTCTCTCTACCAAATGTGCTGTTAACTCATCAAATTTAGCACGGGTTAAGTTCATATCGAAATGCTTAGGACCATCTGCTGTTGCAGTGATGAATGGAAGGTTTACATTCGTTGTTGTTGAAGAAGAAAGCTCTTTCTTTGCCTTCTCTGCAGCTTCTTTTAATCTCTGCATAGCCATCTTATCTGATGATAAATCAACACCTTCCTGATTCTTGAACTCATTTAACATATAATCAGTGATTACATTATCGAAATCATCACCACCGAGCTGATTATCACCAGCAGTTGCAAGTACTTCAATAACTCCGTCACCAATCTCAATGATAGATACATCGAATGTACCACCACCTAAGTCATATACCATAATCTTTTGCTCATTCTCATTATCCAAACCATATGAAAGAGCTGCTGCCGTTGGCTCGTTGATGATACGCTTTACATCAAGACCAGCGATACGTCCAGCATCCTTTGTTGCCTGTCTCTGTGAATCTGAGAAGTAAGCAGGAACTGTGATAACTGCCTCTGTTACCTTCTCACCTAAGTAGCTCTCAGCATCTGCCTTCAATTTCTGAAGTACCATAGCTGAAATCTCCTGTGGAGAATAATTCTTCTCGTCAATTGCCACCTTATAATCAGAACCCATATGTCTCTTGATTGATGAAATTGTCTTATCTGCATTTGTTACAGCCTGACGCTTTGCAGGTTCACCAACTACACGCTCACCAGTCTTTGTAAATGCTACTACAGATGGTGTTGTTCTTGCACCTTCTGCGTTGTTGATAACAACTGGCTTACCACCTTCCATAACGGCTACACATGAATTTGTTGTACCTAAGTCAATACCAATAATCTTTCCCATTGTTCATTCCTCCTAAAAACATCTATATTATTATATTGTTCACAAAAATTAGTTTGCCACTTTTACCATACTGTGACGAAGTACTTCTTCTTTGTACATATATCCTTTTTGTAGTTCTTCTACTACAACATTCTCACCAAATTCTTCATCTTCCACATGCATTACAGCATTATGAAGATCTGGATTAAATTCTGTTCCTTCTGCATTCATTGGATTCACTCCAATCTCTTCCAAAGAAACCATTAACTGTTTATAAATCTTATCGATTCCCTGCTCGAATCCGCGCTCTTTGTCTTCCTCTGGAATCGTCTGTAATGCTCTCTCAAAGTTGTCTACAATTGGTAACAATTTTTCCAATACTTCCTTAGCACCAACATCGTACATTCTCTTTGATTCTCTTTCATTACGATTACGCGCATTCTCAAACTCAGCTAACAAACGCTTATATTTGTCATTTGCCTCTTCTGTGATTTCTTTCTGTCTCTCTAACTCTAACTCTAATGCTTTATTATTGCCACCAGATCTTCTTGCGCTTTTTCTTCCTTTTCCAGGCTTTTTCTCAAGTTCTTCTGCAACTTCCTGTTCTTCAACTTCAGTCTCTTCTGTGGCATCAACCATAACCTCTTCTACTGCCTCTTCCACCGCTTCTGCTGTTGAAGGCTTTGCCTCTTTTGTATTCGGCTTTTTCGAAGCTGGTTTCTTTTTGGCTGTATTCTGCTTCTTATTCTCTTCCACTCTGACACCTCTATTCTTTCTTCTTAAATATAGTATCTAACTCACCCGTAAGATTTTTCAGGGTGCTGACTACTTTTTGATAATCCATACGCTTAGGACCAATAATACCGATTGTACCTTTACCACCTTCAGCCAACTCATACGTTGCTGTTACAATACTACAATCCTTCATATTCGAAACCGGCGCTTCTTCACCAATATACACCTGAATTCCATGATTCTCATTACTATTCATGGCATCATCGACTAATTCATTCAATCCCTGTCGATCTTCTAATGCCTCAAGAAGCTTTGTGGTCTGTTCTATTGTTCCCAATTCCGGATACTTTAACATATTCGATGTTCCACTTGTGTATATCTCCACTTCATCTGCTTCATGAATTGCCTCTGCAATACCCTGAAATACATTTTCCATGATATCTGCAAACTCTCCTGCCTGCGCCTTGATTGTCTGGATCATCTCTAAATTAATATCCTGAAGCGACGCACCCTGCAAGAAGGTATTCAATAAAACATTCAGTTTCAACACTTCATCATTCGCAAGTGTTCTGGTTACCTGCATCAACTTATTCTTAATGACATTACCATCTACTACGATAACTGCAAGTAACTGATGCTCATCTACTTGTGTAAGCTGAATAAACTTAAGCTTTGAATTCTGATACTGAGGAGCTGACACCATTGTTGCATAATTCGTATTATATGCCAAAACCTTTGCCACCTGCTTGAGCATTGTTTCCATCTTATCTACCCGATCAAGTAACTTGGTCTTCATCTCCTCCATCTCAACATCCTTTTCCAACATCATACGGTCCACATACAAACGATATCCCGCATCCGTTGGAATTCGACCTGCCGAAGTGTGAGGTTGCATAATATAACCCAATTCCTCCAAATCTGCCATTTCATTACGAATGGTTGCCGAACTCAAATTCAAATCCGTATATTTTGAAATTGTTCTAGAACCAACCGGCTCTCCAGTCTCTAAATAGTTCGAAATGATTGCTTTTAAAATCTTAAGCTTACGCTCATCTAACTCCATATAGCACATCCTTTCTCTATTTAGTTATTAGCACTCAGCATATTCGAGTGCTAACATCTGTGTATAGAGTAGCACCGAGGATTTGTTTTGTCAAGAAAAAAGGAAGAATTTTTTATATAAAAATACAAAAGAGACTGTCACTCTTCTCAATCATTCTAAGTAACAGTCTCATTTTTGTCATGTTGATTTAATAAATGTATTGTTGCACTTTGGACAACGAATACTTACCTTATTCTTTCCCTTCGGAACACGAACGATTTGTTTACAGTTTTTGCAAACAAAATAAGCAAATTCTTTATCTGAAATACTTCTTATTTTCATTTTGATACATAAGATGACATATTCCACATATCTTACAACGCCACCCATATATTTCATATACAAATCGTTTTCTTTGCGTCGTTTTTCTATCTTTTTTGAGAAAACTCTCAAATAGCACAAAACAATAAAAACGGTTCCGATCAATGTAAATATCCATTTATTTGTAAATAAAGCAATTACTACAAAGATGAATCCAACCAGCATGAGTAAATTGTTAAGCTGATCTAATCCACATCGATTTTGCATTCCGTTCTTTATATCTTGTCGTATCATTGATAAATATTTTTGTAACATCTCTATCTCTCCATTTTCAATTTTGTTTCTATAATCCAATCATTCTTTTTAACATATTCTCCAGACAAAATATCTTTCCACCAATCCTGATGATCAACATACCATTGAATTGTCTTTCTGATACCATCCTCAAATTCAACCTGTGGTCTCCATGCCAGCTGTCTCATTATTTTTGTTGAATCGATAGCATATCGTAAATCATGCCCTTTTCGATCCTCAACAAACTTAATAAGATCCTCATCTTTTTTTAATGCTCTGCAAATAATTTTTACAATTTCAATATTGCTTTTTTCATTGTTTCCGCCAATATTATAAACCTCTCCTATTTTTCCATTGTGAATAATTAGATCTATTGCTCTACAGTGATCCTCTACATATAGCCAATCTCGTATATTTTCACCTGTTCCATATACTGGTAATGATTTATTATTTAATGCATTTGTTATCATTAATGGTATTAATTTTTCTGGGAAATGATACGGTCCATAATTATTTGAACAACGACTTATTGTAACCGGAAGCCCATACGTTCGACCATATGATAATACCAACAAATCTGCTGCTGCTTTCGAAGAACTATACGGGCTACTAGTATGTATTGGTGTTTCTTCAGTAAAAAGCAAGTCAGGTCTATCAAGCGGTAAATCTCCATACACCTCATCTGTCGAAACCTGATGAAACCTACCAACACCATATTTTCTGCAAGCATCTAACAATACAGATGTCCCAACAATATTGGTTTCTAAAAAAACCTCCGGATTATCAATCGAGCGATCCACATGGGATTCTGCTGCAAAATTAACTACAATATCTGGTTGTGTACTGCGAAACAACTCATAGATTCCATCTCTATTGCAAATATCTAATATTTCCAATTGAAATTTTTCCTCAGATAACAGGCTTTCAATCGTACTTAAATTACCCGCATATGTCAATTTATCTACGCATATAACCTTATACTCTGGATATGTTTTATTTATATGAAAAATAAAATTCGATCCAATGAAACCTGCTCCACCTGTAACAATTACTGTTTTACTCATACTATCTCTTTTCATTCTCCTTCTGCTCATTTAATATATAGGCCAAATCAACTAATATTTTAAAATTCCCTCTGCCACTTTCTTTAAATGCTCTCCATATGGAGAATTTCCATATTTGCCTGCGTTTTCAAGCAATTTCTCTTTTGAAATCCATCCTTTTCGATACGAAATCTCTTCTAGTGCAGAAATCATAACGCCTTGTCTTTTTTCCACCATCTGAACAAATAGCGAAGCATCCATCAAACTATCCATCGTTCCTGTATCAAGCCACGCAAAACCTCTACCTAAAATCTCTGCTTTCAACTTCCCTTTCTTCAAATATCTATCATTTAATGTGGTTATTTCTAACTCTCCCCTTAAGGATGGTTCCACCTTCTCTGCTTCTTTCGCAACACCCGATGGATAAAAATACAAACCAGTAATACAGTAATTACTTTTTGGTATTTTAGGTTTTTCTTCTACAGAAATAACATTCCAATCTTGATCAAATTCCATAATTCCAAAGCGCTCAGGATTTTCAACATAATATCCCAAAATTGTTGCATAACCATTTTCTGCATTATCAATTGCTCTCTGAAGCACTTCTGAAAAACCACCACCATAAAATATATTATCTCCTAAGATCATTGCACATGCATCGTCACCAATAAATTTCTCACCAATCATAAACGCTTGCGCTAAACCTTCAGGAGAAGGTTGGATTTCATATGTAATTGAGATTCCTAACTCTTCGCCACTTCCCAATAAATTCTCATACTTTAATATATCATCTGGTGTAGAAATGATTAAAATATCTTTTATATTTGACAACATCAACACTGACAACGGGTAATATATCATTGGCTTATCATATACCGGAAGCAATTGTTTCGATGTAACTAATGTAAGTGGATATAACCTTGATCCAGTTCCACCTGCAAGAATAATTCCCTTCATACCACTATCAGTAAAACTTATTACAGTTTTCTTTTCCTTTCTCTAATTTTTTCTATTCATCTTTTCCACTATTAAAAAATAGTTTTTCTTTTTCTTATTCTACTTAATTCAATAATTCCAATCACCAACCCGCTTCCCCAACGAATCAACCATAAATTGCGGAGTTTTACAAATATTATCCATCCCAAAACAAACGTGAACAATCCTGGGACAAACACTTTCAAATCTAAATGAAAATCTCTATCAATCAGCTTTATAACAATAATATAATGAATTAAAAACAAAATTCCATAAGATATCGTTGTTGCAATTGCCGCACCCTCCATCCTATATTGCGGAATCAAAAACCAATTTAATACAATATTAATGATTCCTGAGATAAAAGTTGCTATCGTAATAAAATATGTTTTTTTATGAAAAAATTCATAATTCACCGGAAATTGATACATAAATGTAAAGAAAACAGATAACACCAAAACAGGGATTAGTCCTATTCCACTTTGATATTCTTTCCCACCCATAAGATAACTAACTTCACGAACAAGTAATAGAAAACCAAATGTAAGAATCGAAAAAACTTCCACATAATTTTTTGTTTTTTCCTTTATCTTTTCGTAATCTTTCTTAATTAAATCCTCACAATAAAACGGACACCATGAATTATTCAATGCTTGCAAAATAAAATTTAAAATACTACTAACTGTGTAAAAAAAACTGTAAATTCCTATTTCACTATCAGTAATACCAAATCTTTGCATCATGATTCGATCAGACTGTGTTAAAACAATGCCTATCAACAAATGAAAAACAATAGGAATTCCATATTTAAATGCGAATTCACAATATTCTTTTTTTAATAATGCGGGTTTTTCCAAATACATTTTCAAACCCATAACAAACGAAATAATAATATTCGGAACAACAAGACCAATCATTCTTGCCACATACTTCGATTCAGGATCCATGTTTAGAATCAAAAAATAAGATAACAACACAGATGATACAGCTAACGATATTGCAATTATAAAATTCTCTAATGCTTTTTTTTCAAATGTATTAGATTGATTTACCATTGAAATAATAAACTGACTACTTGCCCCAAAACTTATTAGAACGACCATCATTGGTGAAATTTTCATAATCACTGAAAGTGGGAAAAGAAATACACAAATGCTAAAAAAAATCACTACACAGCTTAAAAAACCAAATAATAAAATACAACTTCTATAGCGTAAATAATCCTCTTTAAATTGAATTTTTCCAATTATCAAAGCATTATTTACTCCCAACCCCATAAAGCAGGCAATCACTCCCATCCACGCGTTACTGATGGAAAACAACCCATACTGTGCAGTTCCCAACATTCTCATAAACAAAATGGAAGTAAAAAAAGACAAACCTTGTACAAGCACTGTACTCATTACATTAATTATAACAATCAAATTCAAATTTTCTTTTTTCTTTGTCATAGTATTCTTCTTTCTTATTGCTTCAATACATTTTCAATTCTATCTCTTTTTATACAATCAATCAATGTAATATCAGATAAGTTCACTAATTTAATGTCATTTTTGTCACAATATCTATCCAACTCCTCATATCCTTTTATGACAGACAATGTATCTTCCAACACAAATTTCACGCCATTATTTTTTAACACCTGTTTATATGCATCTTCTTGAGACTTTTCTTCATCTTCCTGATACGCGTGTACAGTTGACACTTCTTGTCCTAATGCAACATCAATAACCGATTTTATTATTGTGGTATCACATCCCAACAAATATATCTCTTTAAAGCCCATATAAATCGCTGTTTCAATTGCATATTGCACTACTGTCGAAAAACCTAATGATACTGTTGAAATATCGATTTTATGAATATGACCATAGTCTATCATATCCAAATATCTCATATCTATATTTTGATCAACACCATATTGGCGAATAACCGGATATGCCTGTGCAGGAACAAAAAAAAGAAGGTTTTCGTAATCCTCTAACATTTTCATCAATTCCGCAGACTTACTTGCATCCCCTTTAACGTCGTCTCTTAATCCAAATCCATTATAATCCATCCAAAAATGATAATTGGGTTTTAATAGTTTATATCTTTCATCTACCATAAGACAATTCACAGTAAACACCTGTTCATTTTCTAGTAACGAAAAATCAAGATTATTCAGAGATGGCCCATTTCCTAAAACAAAACAACGTTCACCTTTATGAATATTTTTTAGACTTTTATTTTTCTTTAACAATTTTAATTTATTACATTTTTTATCAGATTTTATAATGTATATGAACGAAAGCAACTTCCAAATCCACCCACCTTGACGAACAAATTTGCACATTTGCATATACAAATATCTCATTCTATCCATAACAATAATTCCCCGTATCTTCTTTCCTTAATTCCAATTCAAAAGATTTAACTCATAGTTTACAGATTGCAAATATTTCAGAACCTAAATCAGGCATATATTCTATCATTTTATCCAATCCCTCAAGAACAGATTCTCCCATCTTCTCTACAAGCCATTCCATATGCTTATGATCAAATGGTTTCACAAAATAAGAACCATCTTCAATCACCAAAAAACCATTTTGGATAAGAAGCTGATTCAAGCTATCTTTATCATAAACACTACTTTGTTGCAACTGTATATTTCTTTCACTCATTTGATATATGCTATCAATCATCCCCATCTCCAAAGCCAATAATCGATGAAACGATTTTGCATTTGGTACATTAGCATAAAAAATGGAGTGACTGTTCATAAATATTTTTGCATGTTCTAATATTGTTTCTGGATTTGCCAATTCATGCAACAAACCACTGCAAACAATCAAATCATATTTCAAACTATCCTGATTATTAAAATTTTCAAAGAAATCATTAACAACTTGTATTTTTTTCTGACCCATAGATACATCTTTTGCATGTTCAAAAAAAACTTTGCTTGGTTCAACAACCGTATACAAAGACACTTCGTTCATATCAATATCAAGAAATAATGGTTCTGTTCCACAACCAATTTCCAAAATAGTTTTTGGTTTTTTTTCCTGAATAATTTTTAAAATATTATGTTTTCTATACTTTACTTGATAATCCTCAAAACTGTTTTTTAAATACTCTTGTGTATATGCATCTATATCTCTCATGATTTACTCCCTTCACACAAATCATAATAATAACTAAAATTATTACAATATTCTCCTCCATATGATTCCTTACTTAAAACCAAACCTAAATTAATAACTTTTCCCCTATCTTCTGTAACCGTTCCCCATGACACCTTTGAAAATCCTTTCTCTTTCATTTGCTCCAAAATCGAATAATACAAATATGTCATAGGGCTAAGACTATTATATTCCTGTTTTGCAGCAAGATACTGTGTATGCGCACATTTCACATTTTGGAAATAAAACAACATACCACCAGCAATCATTTCTTCACCTTTATATACTCCAAATACTTCACTTTCATCTTTTATATAAAAATGTAATAATTTATTTACTTCCTCCAATGTATGGACAGGCTTTACATTATATTTACCTAAATTTTCGCATAAAATCGAATAAAACGCGACTAACTCTGTTTCAGAAGCTATTTTTTTTAATACCAATTCGTTTTTTATTC